>NZ_AZUN01000001.1:600000-1200000 GCF_000527095.1 Methylomicrobium lacus LW14
CCGAGGTTGAGGCCCATGATCGAGAACGAATAAATCACGGATTCATCCATGCCGCCCTGCAGGCAATGCAAGGTAGATTGCGCCGCTGACAGATACAGCTGCGGCACCAGTCCGGACATATAGAGGTCGGGGATTAGCTCGCTGTAGAATGCCAGCTCGATCTTGCTTTTGCGGTCCTGGGTAAAAGGCATATGCAAAATAGTCGACCAGACATTTCCTTGCTGTTCGATTTCCGCCATTAAAGACAACATCTGCCGTTTGGCTATCTCGGGTTGTTCGGGAATCGACTTGTCGAAATAGGCAAGGCCGCGGTTGGCGGTAGCGATGGCCTTGTTGAAGTTGCCGAATGAAGACAATGACGTGGTCTGTTCCGCCAGGGCTTCGGCTTTGTCCAGATCGCTGACGGCGTGTTCGATGAGATAATTGAGCAGCACTTCCGATCTTTCGTAACGGCCACACATCAGCTCGGTCTTGGCCAGACGCTGGTAAATGCGAAAAGTCAGATCGTAAGCCTGTTGCCAGCAATCGTCCGGCAGATAGTCGTGGGCTTTCTGAAAAAAATCTTTGGCGGCATCGCCGGCTAGGGCATCCAGTGCCTTGTTGCCGGCATGGAAGTTGATATTGACCAGCCGATACGCCAGTTCCTGATCCATGTCCGCCGGACGGCCCAGATTGAGGTGGGCAGCAATGGTAAACAGGTTGTCAAGGGTTTCCAGATGGGTTCCTGCCGGCACCGACTGCAGCAGCCGGTTGCCGATGCGCCAGTGGATCGCAGGCTTGGCTTGGGAGTCGACCTGGCGCAGCACCGCTTCCTGAACCCGGTCGTGGACGAACTGCAGATCGGATTTGTTTTCCAGCAGCATGCCCAGGTTCAGTACCGGCTTCAAATCTTCAAACAGTTGTTCGATGCGGATATCCAGCACCAGCGCCACATCTTCGACACGGAAACGGTTGCCCATGCAGGCGCAGTGATCGAGGATATGCAGGGTTTTGAAGGGCAGCTTGCCCACCTTGGAACTGAACAATTCCACCACCGAGGTCGGCATCTGCGTGTCGCGAATCCGCTTGATGTCCCAGTGCCAGTGATGTTCGTCGTCGGTATTCAGCAATTCCTCGTTATACAGCCAGGCCAGGCTTTCGCTGACGAACAGCGGGTTGCCTTCGGTGAGATGGGCGATAAATTCTGCCAGATTGGCCGTGGCCTCCAGCGAGGAATCGAGGATGTAGGCCACCATCTCGTGACAGTCGGCGTCGGTCAGGGCCTCTACGCGAACTTCCGCGAACGGGCTGTCGGTTTCCTGAATCCTGCGGATCAGCTTACTGAGCGGATGGCTGTTGTCGACTTCATTATGCCGATAGGCGCCCATGAAAAATAGGAAGGGATGCTCATGATGGTTGTCGAACAGATTTTGCAGAAAATCGAAGGTTGCGCTGTCGCACCATTGCAGGTCATCGATAAACAGCACCAGCGGATTGTCCTCGCTGGCCAGACAGGCCAGAAATCGGCCGAACAAGTTATTAAAACGGTTGCGGGCTTCCACCGGCGGCAGATGCGGCACTTCCGGCTGGCGGCCGATGATGAATTCCAGTTCCGGCAACACATCGATGATGACGCTGCCGTTGTTTTCCACGACGTCGAGTATTTTGGCCCGCCACTGCTGAACCTGACTATCGCTTTCGGTCAAAAAGATGCAGATCAGATTGCGCAGGGCCTGAATCAGAGAACTGTAGGGGATGTTTTTCTGGTATTGGTCGAATTTGCCGGAGGTGAAGTAGCCGCGATTTTTGACGAGGGGTTTTTGCAACTCTTGAATGAGCCGGGTTTTGCCGATGCCGGACAGACCGGAAATAAATACCGAGCGAAATTTGCCGCTGATGACCTCATTGTATTGTTGTTGTATCAGCTGGCTTTCGGCCTGACGGCCCACCATTTTCGAAATAAAGATGACCCGGCGGCTACGATCGTGCTGACCGACTGTAAATGCCGATACGCTGCCCGTGTCGGCGTATTCTTGCCGGCATCGGGTCAAGTCAGCCAGCAACCCCGCCGTGCTCTGATAACGCTTCTCCGGCTGCTTGACGGTGAGTTTGGCAATAATATCGGCCAAGGCTTGGGGAATCTGCGGCTTGAGCTGATTGACTTTAGGCGTTTCCTCGGCCAGGTGCGAGTGAATCAGTTCCAGCGGATCGTTGGAAAAAAACGGTAGCCGGCCGGTCAGTAATTCATAGAATACTATCCCTAATGAATACAAATCGGTGGAAAAATCGACTCTATAGTTGATGCGGCCAGTCTGTTCCGGGGAGGTGTAGGCCAAGGTATGGCGTACAAATTCCGGGTCGTAGATAAAATGGCTGACATCACGAATGTCGAGCGGGGTGATGAAATCGGTCAGCCGCAGGGTCAGTGTCCCCGGTTGTAGCAGAATGTTGTGGGGCTTGATGCCGCCGTGGGTAATGCCGGCATCGTGTACCGCTTGCAGCGTATCGGCCAGTGTGCAGGCCAGCGTAAAAAAATCGTTGAGATCGAGTTTGTCTTGCTGTTTCGTCCAACAGTTCAGCGGTTGTCCGGCAAACCAGGGCTGAACGATAAAGTGCTGGTCGCCATAGGACTCCAGGGCGATCGGAGTAGAAACCCGCGGATCGTGCAGCACTTTTAGGCGTTCAATTTTCTGGCGCAGATGTCGGGACTGGTCGTCCCAGCTTGACAGCAGTTTCAGCAGTTTGATGATCAACGGTTGGTCAGGGACGTGTTTGTGGTAACCCTTGAATACCACGGCCTGCAAGCTTTCTCCCAGTTTTTCGGTAACGATGAATTTGCCCAGTTTAGGCGCGCCCTGCAGTTGATTTTCTTTTGTTGTGATATCAATCAATTGAGATGTGCTCTGTCGAACGTAGGCTGATGCCGGGCATGGTAAAGTAAATTTCAGGCCAAAACCAGAGGATTTGCGAGGAGGTCTTAATTAAGGAATGAGATTAAACAAACGTCAGAAATGTTTCATAGGCTTTGCGAAGTAGCGATCCGGCGGACGCCGGATTCAATTGCGTCAATAATATCATTGCATTCAATGATATTTTTCTCATTCGCCAAAATAAAGTCAGCCAACGCCGTAATTGCGAGCCAATTCGGCCGCTCACTGACAAAATTGAATGCCGCCAGAAATAACTCAGTCATTTTCCTTGCCCTCAATTCATCACTGTCGATAAAGCACTCAAGATACTCGTTGACAATCTCCAAATCGGATGAGCCGCCATAATACTGCAGGGCATTGACATGCACCAGTTCCGGGGTAATGGGTTCGTTGTCACGCAGTGCGACATATCTCGCTTCGGCTAAAGGCCCAGCGAGTAGATTGATGATATCGGCTTCGAAGGCATGTTGATAAGTATGCTTTTGTGCAGTAGAAAAATCTTTGGTGGCCTCATCAAGCGATGAGGGTAGGGTATGAATTAAGCGACCGCCTTCTACTTTAGCGCTATAGTGATCAGAGGGTTTGCCTAAAAATTCGGATGCTTTAACTCCATTATTCAACGGATTGATAAAAATCTGAAAACAAACCGGCGGCAGTCCTTTTTGTTGGTTGCCAAGATAAATAGCGGCTGCATGTCCTGCTTCATGGACAGCTATTTTCCTGCTAACTTCTTGAGAGGCTAGCTTGGTGGTATTTTTTAAATTGTGGTCACGGTTCATCGAGTATCAAATTAATAAAGTATACGGCTGAAACAGCTGCCTGTATTATCAAAGGGAAAGATAAAGCAAGGTAAGTAATGAGTGATGTTTCAGAGCAAAATAAGGAGTCGGATAAAGTCTTGCGAATTAACTAATCCCTGGCGCGGTCTTGTTACTCAATGACTGAAGGTGTACAGGTATATTAAACTCTTCAGAATTTTAAGTTGCTGGCTTTAAGCCGCAACCGCTTTGCATAGCTTTTGCGGCTTTAGCAGATGTAGCCTTTGCGAATCGGCTTTCTTCACTTCCAGTGGGGTAACGTTTAAAGTGGCAACAGACGATATCTCGGCTGATCTTGTCAAAACGAGTTCCCTTTCCTTATGCATCCACGCGAGGGCTTCTTGCGCCTCCTTGCGTAATTTGAACGGTCCATGAAATGCAGCGTGATCGTTAAATCGCCTTGCCCGAATGTGTTCCGGCCAGTTGACGACATAATAGCCGGGCGCCAAGGCCTGACCATGGCTGGTGCAATACTTTCGCTGATAAGACTCCGCATCGACGAGCCAGAAATCACGTATCACTGCGACAGTCTCGAAAATATCATAATCCGCATCCATTGAGTAGTTCCCCTTGTAATAGAATGAATAAAAACCGGATGTAACCTATACAGGATGATCCACATCACAGGAAAAGCAACTCGAGGCATCCCCCTACCTAGCTAAGAAGTGTATTCGACCTTAACGATCAGCCAGCTCCTTTTTTGGGCACGGTTGGGGCGAGTGAGCTTCGCCATTGGGGTAAATTAAAACGTATATCAGTGAAAGATGAAATACGTGCGTGCGCGTACGTAGGATCACGTATTCAATACCAGCAAAGGGAATAGGGTTCATTCCTACATTGGCCGGTACACATACAAGTGGATGGGTCAGGTTGGAAAATTGCTGGCTTCGCACAGGCGAGCCAGTTCCAGGGGATTCGTTGTGCCTGTTTTTTTTAAGATCCGTGCACGGTGAATTTCGACGGTACGATAGCTGATGCCGAGTTGACGGGCGATTTCCTTATTGGAATGGCCCGCCACAACCCAAGACATGATTTCCATTTCGCGTGAGGTAAGACCGTATAGGCGCATACAGAGAGCTTGTTCCGCCAGAGTCTGTTCGGATATTTGTGTTTCGTGCTGCAGCACTGCCTGTATCCGTTCGATCAACAGGTTCCTTGGCACCGGCTTCGTCAGAAAATCGACCGCTCCGGCCTTGATTGCGCGGACCGTCATGGGTATATCGCCATAAGCGGTGAAGAAAATAATCGGCAAATGTATCTTGCGGCGGATGAGTTCGGCTTGCAATTCGTGACCGTTCAAGCCCGGCAAGTTGAAGTCGAGCAGCAGGCAGCCGGGATTGCCCGGGCAATAGTTTTGCAGAAAGTCCTCGGCGCTCTCGTTCAGTTCCCCTCTTTGAAAAAGAGGGGCTAGGGGAGATTTTTTAAATAAATCCCCCTCTATCCCCCTCTATCCCCCTTTTTCAAAGGGGGAGGTGAACACTTACTCCTCGGCGCTCTCGAAAGTCTGGTAAGCAAAACCTGCGGTTTCCATAACCAGCCCAAGACTATGGCGTATTACATATTCGTCATCGACAATAAAAACACAGAATTGAGTGCTCATATCACGAAGGGTAAGGTAAAGTGGACACTGATGCCGTTACCGGCGTTTTGTTCAGCCCACATTTTTCCTCCGTGAGCTTCGATCAAGGCGTGGCTGATAGCAAGGTCCATGCCTAAACCTTGGGGTTTGATCGTGTAGAAGGGTTGGAACATGGTTTTCAAGGTGGCGATGTCCGTCACACATTTTCCGCCGTCGCGCACCGTCACCTGCACCATGGCCGGCGTGTCATCGGTGCTACGCGTTGTTATGGTGATCGTTCCGGCGCTTAATCCACTTTCTTGCATGGACTCCAGACCGTTGCGCAACAAGTTGACCAGCACCATTTCGATTTGCAGACTATTGGCTCTGATCGGCGGCAAGGCCGCGGCGAGATTCAGTTCTATGCTAAAAGCCCCTAAATGTCCGTCCGCCTTGACTAGCTCGAGTGCTTCCTGGGCCAAATGATTGATATCTATCGACTCACTGAGGGTCTCGTCTTTATGCAATACCGTCATTAATTGCCGTATAACGCCCCCGGCACGCTGCGCTTGCTGGGCGCAAATTTCCATAAGAGGAGAGAGCTTTTCCGGATTCTGGTTGCCGGATCGCAGCATATGTAATGCCACTTCGGAATAAGATGAGATCGCAGCCAGTGGCTGGTGCAGTTCGTGAGCTATGGCTGCCGCCGTCTGGGTGACAACACATAAGCGGACGGATTGCTCCATCTTATCGCGCCGATCTCTCAATTCCTTTTGCTTCTTGTAGTCGGTAATGTCTAAATTTATTCCCAGCATACGATAAGGACGGTTATTGGGGTCACGCAACAATCCGCCACGAGAGTGAATCCAGCGGTACAAGCCATCCTTGTGACGCAGACGGAACTCCAATTCGAAGACCGGCAGAAGGCCGGCGATATAGTTCTCTGTTGCCGCCAAGACCAATGCCCGGTCGTCGGGATGCAAGCGGGATTCCCATTCTTCCCAGCGGTTGAGCAATTCGTCCTCATCAAAGCCGATTTGCCGCTTCCATTCAGGCGATAAGTAGACGGTGCCCGTATTCAGATCCCAATCCCAATAACCCGCTTTCACCTCTTCGACGACAAGCGTGAGCCGCTTCTGGGCAGTGCGCAATTCTTCCTCGGCTATTCGGCGTGCCGTGATATCCTCGCAGGAAATAATAATGCCGCCGATCTTTCCTTCCTGGTTTGTCCAGGGATAAGCCGCCCAACGCAACCAATGCCGGCTTCCGTCTGCTTGGATCCATAAGTCGTCGTCGTTTTTCAGAAACTCCCCGGCTTGTGCTTTAACATGAATCTCTCTCCACTCGGCGGAGATATCCGGATTAACCCAATAATGGTTATGCCCTGTCAGATCATCGTACCCCCGTCCAAACTCTTCGATCCAGCGTCGGCTGGTGACCAGATAATTCATCTCACGGTCGAACATCGCAATGCTGAGTGGTGCCTGCTCGATGAAAGTCCGAAGCTGAGCCTGGCTCTTCGTTAACGAGTCTTCGAATCGTTTCAGCTCCGTAACATCCCGCAGGATGGCGGTAAACGATTTCTCGCCATTTATCTCGCACTGGGAAATGGTCGCCTCGACAGGGAACTCTTTGCCATTGGCGCGCAGGCCCGAAATAGAAGCCGACTCGCCCATTTTACGGCTGGTGACGCCGAAACTCCCGAAAGCGCGAATATGCGCGTCATGGGCGGGGCGAAAGCGTTCGGGAATAAATCGTTCGATAGATTCCCCGATGGCTTCCTCCGCCGTACAACCGAACATTTTTTCCGCCGCCGCGTTGAATAGAGTCATACGTTGATCGGCATCGATAGTGATAATCGCATCTAAAGCCGACTCGACAATCCCGGCATAGCGCTGCCGGCTTTCCTGTAGCGCCGCAGTTGACCTCCGATGGAAGTTGGTTGTGACGATCATAACGGCAGACACAAAGCAAAAGCCTGCGTTTAAAATAAAAACAGCGTAAGGCCCAATCCTGGCCGGAAACAAAACAAGCGCATTAACTGCAATCAAGGATAAAGCCATCGCGAGAATACCCGGATTCAGTCCTAGCCAGAAAGCGGTCTGGATAATCGCGAAAAAAAATAACAAGAATGCTGCCCGTTCGCCGATCACCGGAATAGTGTGGGTCGCCATAGCGGCGATCGCGACTGCCAGCACTGCCAATCCGTAGCGCAACAAATAAGGTTGCTCGTCAAAATAAAGGATAATCGATTGAGTTTTGAATCGCGTAAAGTTCATCCGCTATTGCCGTCAATGCTTAAAATGTTCCAAAGAAATCATGAAATATAAGCAATATGATAAAAGATTCAACTATTAATTCCGCAATGCAAGATAAAACAGAATGGTTAATCCGATACGGTCATTGGATTGATGTTAAGTGGTGTGGAACCGCTTTTCCGAAATCGCTAGTACCGTAGATGTGGTGATGTTCGTCTGGACTTTGAGAGTTCCTCGGAGATTCGAGGAAGCCACTAAAATGGGATATGGACAGCCTGCGCAAAACTGTCCATAAAGTTGAAAGTTATAGGGGCAGTCCATTCTAAGACAACAGCCCTTATTTTGCGGCCTACAGACGTCCGCAGGGTGTCCATATCACCCGTGTCGTCGAAGAAGACTCCGGCTTCAGCCGAGCGCTTTCAAGCCCAAGACGTCCTGCATGTCATATAGGCCGTTCGGTATGTCCTTCAGCCACAACGCCGCGCGCACCGCGCCGTTCGCAAAGGTCATCCGGCTGGTCGCCTTGTGGGTGATTTCGACGCGTTCGCCGTCGTCCGCAAACATCACGGTATGATCGCCGACGATGTCGCCGGCGCGAATCGTCGAAAAACCGATCGTTTTGCGGTCGCGTGCGCCGGTGTGGCCTTCGCGGCCGTAGATCGCGCAGTCTTTCAGGTCGCGGTCCAGCGTCGCCGCGATCACTTCGCCCATTCTGAGCGCGGTGCCGGATGGCGCATCGACCTTGTGGCGGTGATGCGCTTCGATGATTTCGATGTCACTGTCGTCGCCCATCACGCGGGCGGTCATTTCGAGCAGTTTCAGCGACAGGTTAACGCCGACGCTCATGTTCGGTGACAATACGATCGCGACATCCCGGGCGGCTTGCTCGATCGTCCGTTTTTGTTCCGGCGTGTAGCCGGTCGTGCCGATCACGATCTTTTTACCGGCCGCCCGGCATTGTTCGATCAGCGTCATCGAAGTGTCGGGACGAGTAAAATCGATCAGTACGTCGAATTTATCGAGCACCGCCGACAGATCGTCGACCACCTGCACGCCGATCGTTCCCAGCCCCGCCAATTCGCCCGCATCCTTGCCGACCGCAAGACTGCCGAGGCGCGATACCGCGGCGGTAAATTCCGCATGGCTTGCCGCATCGGCCGCCCTGACCAAACAAGATCCCATGCGGCCGGAGACGCCCGCTACTGCAATTCGAAGCATTGTGCTCATCCTGTCAATTTATCGAAAAAACTTTTCACGCCGTCGATGAACGAATGCTCCTGCGGACTGTGATGCTTGCCGCCGCCCATCAGCGATTCATTCAACTGCGCGATCAGCTCTTTTTGTTCCTTGGTCAGATGCACCGGCGTTTCGACCTGCACCCGGCACAACAAATCGCCGACCGGGCCGCCGCGCACCGGCTTCACGCCTTTGCCGCGCAGGCGGAACATCTTGCCGGTTTGGGTTTCGGCCGGAATTTTCAGACTGACCTTGCCGTCCAGGGTCGGCACTTCCAGGTCGCCGCCGAGACAGGCGGTCGGGAAACTGATCGGCACTTCGCAAAACAGATTCGCGCCGTCGCGGGTAAAGATCGAATGCTCCTTTACCTGAATCTGCACATACAGATCGCCCGGAGGCCCGCCCAGTTCGCCGGCTTCGCCTTCGCCGGACAGCCGAATGCGGTCGCCGGTATCAACACCGGCCGGAATCTTGGCCGACAACGTTTTGGTATCCTGCACGCGGCCCTGGCCGTAGCATTTGCCGCATGGGTCCTTGATCTGCTTGCCGGTGCCGCGGCAGGTCGGACAGGCTTGCTGCACCGCAAAGAAGCCTTGCTGCATCCGGACCTGGCCGTGACCATGACAGGTCGAACAGATCACCGGCGAAGAGCCTTTCTTCGCGCCGCTGCCGGAGCATTCGCCGCAGGTCGTCAGCACCTGGACGCGAATCTTCGCTTCGGTGCCGGCGACCGCTTCCTCGAGCGTCAGCTCCAGATTGTAGCGCAGGTCGGAACCGCGCTGCGCGCCGCCGCGCTGGCGGCCGCCTCCGCCGAAAATATCGCCGAACATGTCGCCGAATACGTCGCTGAAACTGTCCGCGCCGAAGCCGCCGTGGCGGCCGCCGCCCATCGACGAATCGACGCCGGCATGGCCGAACTGGTCATACGCGGCGCGTTTCTTCGCATCGGACAGGATCTCGTAGGCTTCCTTGATCTGCTTGAATTTGGCTTCGGCCTGTTCGGGATTATCCTTGTTACGGTCAGGATGATACTTCATCGCCATCTTGCGATAGCTTTTCTTGATTTCTTCATCGCTGGCGTTTTTGTCCACACCGAGAAGCTTGTAATAATCTTCTTTTGCCATGTGTTGTTATTAAGTGGCTTTAAACAAAATTGCAGGAACCGGCAAATACCGGGTTCCTGCAAAAATTAATGACGCTGGCAAGGGGATAAGCGCTAACGCTCATCCCCCTACACTATTGTCAACCGTTAGCCTTTCTTGTCGTCCTTGACTTCTTCAAATTCGGCATCGACCACACCGTCATCGGCATGGCTTGAGGCGGAATGCGCACCGGCTTGCTCGCCGCCTTCGGACGCCGACTTTTGCGCATACACGCGTTCGGCCATCTTGCCCGAAAGTTCGGTCAGGTCGTTGGTCTTGCTTTCGATTTCGGACTTGCTATCGCCTTTGCAAGCTTGTTTCAGTGCTTCGATCGCTTTTTCGATCGCGGCTTTTTCGTCGCCGCCGACCTGATCGCCCAGTTCCTTGATCGACTTTTCGGTCGCATGGATCAGGCCGTCCGCATGGTTGCGCGCGCCGACCAGTTCGGTCAGTTTGCGATCTTCTTCCGCATGTGCTTCGGCGTCCTTGATCATGCGGTCGACTTCGGCGTCGGACAGACCGCTGGAAGCCTTGATAACGATCGATTGCTTCTTGCCGGTCGCCTTGTCTTTCGCCGATACGTTCAGGATACCGTTCGCATCGATGTCGAACGACACTTCGATTTGCGGAATGCCGCGCGGCGCAGGCGGAATGTCGCTCAGGTCGAAACGGCCCAGCGATTTGTTCGCGGCAGCGACTTCACGCTCGCCCTGCAACACATGCACGGTGACCGCGGTTTGGCTGTCGTCGGCGGTCGAGAACACCTGCGATGCATTGGTCGGAATCGTGGTGTTCTTCTCGATCAGCTTGGTCATCACGCCGCCCAGGGTTTCGATGCCCAGGGACAATGGAATTACGTCGAGCAGCAGCACGTCCTTGACTTCGCCGCCGAGAACGCCGGCCTGGATCGCCGCGCCGAGCGCGACCGCTTCGTCAGGGTTCACGTCTTTACGCGGTTCCTTGCCGAAAATGGCTTTGACCATGTCCTGCACCTTCGGCATCCGGGTTTGGCCGCCGACCAGAATCACGTCGTCGATCTCGGAGGCTTTCAAACCGGCGTCTTTTAGCGCAACTTCGCAGGGGCCTTTGGTGCGATTGATCAATTCCTCGACCAGTGACTCCAGTTTCGCGCGGGTCAGTTTAACGTTCAAGTGTTTCGGACCGCTCGCATCGGCCGTAATGTACGGCAGGTTCACGTCGGTTTGCTGGGCTGAAGACAGCTCGATCTTGGCTTTTTCGGCCGCTTCTTTCAGACGTTGCAGCGCCAGCGGGTCGTTATGCACATCGACGCCGCTTTCCTTTTTGAATTCGGACGCCAGATATTCGATGATGCGCGCGTCGAAGTCTTCGCCGCCGAGGAAGGTGTCGCCGTTGGTCGACAACACTTCGAACTGGTGCTCGCCTTCGATTTCGGCGATTTCGATGATCGAGATATCGAAGGTACCGCCGCCGAGGTCATAGACCGCGATCTTGGTGTCGCCTTTCGGCTTGTCCATGCCGAAAGCCAGCGCCGATGCGGTCGGCTCGTTGATGATCCGCTTGACTTCGAGGCCCGCGATACGGCCGGCGTCCTTGGTCGCCTGACGTTGGGAGTCGTTGAAGTAAGCCGGCACGGTGATCACCGCTTCTTTGACTTCTTCGCCCAAATAGGCTTCGGCGTCTTTTTTCAGCTTCATCAATACGCGGGCGGAGATTTCCGGCGCCGCCATTTTCTTGCCGTGCACTTCGACCCAGGCGTCGCCGTTTTCGGCTTCGGCGATCTTATACGGCACCATCTTGATGTCTTTTTGTACGACATCGTCCTTGAAACGGCGGCCGATCAGACGTTTGATCGCGAACAGGGTATTCTTCGGATTGGTGACCGCCTGCCGTTTGGCCGATTGGCCGACCAAGACTTCGTCGTCACTGGTGAACGCGATGATCGACGGCGTGGTGCGCGCGCCTTCGCTGTTTTCGATCACTTTCGCGACGCCGTTTTCGAGGACCGCGACGCAAGAGTTGGTCGTGCCTAAATCTATGCCGATAATTTTAGCCATTGAATGCTCCAGACTTGAATTTGTTTATTAGGGTTGAATTTGTTTTGGTATATGGGGCCTGTTTATTCGAGTTCAAGCCTGTTCGTCGATAATCGGGGGCGTTGTTTCCGGTTTTTGCGGCGCTTTTGCGACCACCACCATTGCCGGCCGCAGCAGGCGTCCGTTCAAGCTATAGCCTTTTTGGAAGACGTTCACGACCGAATTCGGCGCGGCGCCTTCGATTTCCTGTACCATCATCGCCTGATGCTGTTCGGCGTTGAAAGGCTGGCCGAGCGGGTCGATCGCTTCGATGTGGAATTTGTCGAATGCCGCTTCGAACTGCTTCAAGGTCAGTTCGCTGCCTTCGCGGAATTTTTGCACTTCCGGGCTGTCGCCGGTCGCAGCTTGAAGGCCCAACACCAGGCTGTCCAGCACCGGCAACAGGGCTTTCGCGAAATTTTCCAGCGCAAATTTGTGCGCGCTTTCGAGGTCGCGCTGCGTTCTTTTACGCAGGTTATCCATTTCGGCGACCGTTCTGACCGCCTTGTCCCAGTTTTCCTGCGCCTTCTTCTCGGCCTCGGCCAGTTTGGCCTGCAAGGCTTCTACCGTCGGCTCCTTTTCGGCCAGTTCGAGGTCCGGCGCTTCGGTTTCCGGCGCAGCCTGATTTTCGGTGTTTTCCGTCGCCTCGGTCTGTACCTGGGCTTCGGTGTTTTCCTGATCTTTACTCATGCAAAAAATTTCCTGAAAAAATAATTAGTCTCGCGCATGCTTGCGCACCCAAAATCATCATGGTTGTTATGATGGGGATGCGGATTTCGGATTCAAGGCGGCGCCCAACAATTTTGCGGTCACATCGACATACGGAATGATTTTTTCATACGCCATCCGGGTCGGCCCGATCACGCCCAGCACGCCGACCACTTCATCGCTGACCGAATAGGACGAAGTGACCAGGCTGCAATGATCGAAGGCCTGATAGCCGGATTCCTCGCCGATGAAGATCTGCACGCCGTCGGCCTTCATGCATTGATCGAGCAGATGGATCACGCCCTGTTTCTGGCTGAACGCCTCGAACAGGGTGCGGAGGCGGTCGCGGTCGGACAATTCGGAAAATCCCATCAGATTGGTTTCGCCGCTCAGCACGAAATCTTCTTTCTTGTCGTCCGGTTCGAATGCCAGTTGCGCCATCCGGATCGCATCGAGCATCAGTTGATTCATCTGTTCGCGGTCGTCCTGCAATTCTTGCAGCACCGCATCGCGTACCGACGAGAGGCTCCGTCCCGAATAGATCGAATTCAGATAATTGGCCGCCTGCTGCAATTCGGCGGGGCTGAACAGGCGCGAGGTATGAATGATCTTGTTATGCACTTCCTGTTCATTGGTCACGAAAATCACCAGCACGCGCGAATGCGACAACGGCAGGAATTCGATATGGCGCAGGAACAATATTTCACGCTTCGGCAGAGTCACGACGCCGGCCATCTGGGTCAGTTCGGAGAGCAGCCGCGAAGCCGTGCCGAGCGCCTGGCTCTGATCGCCGATCGCGGACAGGCTTTCCTGCAGGCGGTTCACTTCGCGCAGTTCGAGCGGCTTGACCGTCAACAAGCTGTCGACGAACAACCGGTAACCGCTGACCGTCGGCACCCGGCCCGCGGACGTATGCGGCGAATGGATCAGACCCAGGTCTTCGAGATCGGCCATCACGTTGCGAATCGTGGCCGGGCTCAGCTTCAAATCGGAATCTTTCGACAGCACGCGCGACCCGACCGGCTGCCCGTCGCTGATATAACGCTCGATCAGCGTCTTCAATAACTGCAGCGAGCGTTCATTTAATAGATGCGGATGACTCACACTAACCCCTAACGGAAATCGATTTTTAGCACTCTAGCGAGGTGAGTGCCAACAGAGCAAATTAGCAGCTAGAGCGTATATTGTCAACCGGGATATTCAGGGCTGACCCTGAAAAAAACCATGGGACTGTGGCGCGAGTTTTCGGCATCGTATTGCGCTGGGCGGTGCCTGCGCAATACGATGCCGAGGGGGGGATTTAGCCGAAAAAGATCGCCGCGCTGATCAATGCCGCGCTGACGAAGATCATCCACTGCGTCGATTGATGATGGGCTTCCATCTGCTTGCGCAGTTCTGCCAGTTCGCGTGTCTGCGCCTCGCTGGACTGTTTCGCGTAGGCGGCATTGTCGAGCGCCTTGTACAGCAGCGTCGGCACTTCGGGAAGCTGTTGGGCGAGTTCCGGAAAGTGCGCGAAGAGTTGGTTCAATTTGGCCTTCGGGCCCATCCTTTCCTGAAACCATTTTTCGAGGAAGGGCTTTGCGGTCTGCCATAAATCCAGTTCCGGATAGAGCTGCCGGCCTAGGCCTTCGATATTCAGCAAGGTTTTCTGCAAGAGCACCAGCTGCGGCTGCACATGCATGTCGAAGCGGCGCGCGGTCTGGAACAGGCGCAGCAATAACTGGCCGAACGAGATGTCGCGCAGCGGTTTTTCGAAGATCGGTTCGCAGACGCCGCGGATCGCCGATTCGAATTCCTCGATCCGGGTCGAACTCGGCACCCAGCCCGATTCGACGTGCATTCTCGCGACCTTGCGGTAATCGCGATTGAAAAACGCCAGGAAGTTTTCGGCCAGATAATGCTGGTCGGACAATGACAAGGAACCTACGATGCCGAAATCGACCGCGATATATTTGGCTGGCAGGTCGACGAAAATATTGCCGGGATGCATGTCCGCATGGAAAAAATTGTCCCGGAATACCTGGGTGAAGAAAATCTCGACACCGCGTTCGGCCAGCAATTTGAAATCGGCGCCGCCGGCGCGCAATTGTTCGATCTCGCCGACCGGAATGCCCTGAATCCTTTCCATCACCATCACCTTCTGCCGAGACAGCGGCCAATGGATTTCGGGGACATAGATGATGTCGGAGTTTTCGAAGTTGCGCCGCAGTTTGGCCGCGTTCGCCGCTTCCCGGACCAGATCGAGTTCGTCGAGCGTGGTTTTTTCGAATTCGGCGACCACTTCGAGCGGCCGCAGGCGGCGCGCATCGGACCAGAAGCGCTCGGCAAAGCGGGCCAGTTCATAGAGCAGCGCAATATCGGAATGAATACGGTCTTCGATGTCGGGCCTGAGCACCTTGACCACGACGTCTTCGCCGGTATGCAGTTTTGCGGTATGCACCTGCGCGACCGAGGCCGAAGCCAAAGGCGATGGATCGAAGTCGACGAACGCCGCGTCGATCGACATGCCCAGTTCTGATTCGATGATCCGCCGGGCGACCTCGTTCGGGAACGGCGGCACCCGGTCCTGCAGTTTGACCAGTTCGTCGGCGATATCGTCCGGCAACAGGTCTTTGCGGGTGGACAGCGCCTGGCCGAATTTGACATAGATCGGCCCCAGGTCTTCGAGCGTCTTGCGGATGCGCACGCCGCGCGGCTCATTGCGCCTTCTGAGCCAATAATAGGGCGACAGCGCGGCCAGAAAGCGGATCGGACGGAACAGGTGCGTTTTCAGCACGATTTCATCGAGGCCGTGAAACACCAGGACCCAATTAATATGGATCAAGCGGAATATGATTCTAGGATTGATCACGTTGGCTTAGTCGCGGGCAGGTGAGGGCGCAGGCACGGCATCATTCGCTTTGCGCAAGAGGTTTACGGGTGAGTGCGTCTTCGAGGCGTTCGATCCGGCTGTTCAGGCGGTCGAAATCGGTGCGCAGTTCGTCGACATGGCGGTAAAAAATATCGGCTTCGGGGCCTGCGGGCAGATCGCGCGTTTCTTCCTGCAGAAACTCGCTCAAATTCAGTTCGAAAGTCCTGAGCGATTGCCGCGTCCAGCGCGAGCCTGCGCGGAAGAGATTGCCGATTTGATGCGCGATCACGTCGCCGGTGACCTGCGACAGCTTTTCTTCGAGATCGATGTTCAGTTTGTCGAACAGCGCCTGGAATTTGCGCCCGGTCGTCATGTCGCCCTCGATCTTGACCTCGCCCGAAAACACCGAACGCATCGGCTTGGCACTGATTCCCATCAGGCCCAGGGACCAGAGCGAGCCTGAGATCCGGGTGTCGGGCTCGCCGGGGTAGGCGTCCAGCACCTGAACCGCATCGTGCGTCGGGCACAAATAAAGGGTTTCGCCGAACGGTTCGACGGTCAGTTCGATCACCTTGCCGGCGATCGGCGCCAGCAATTCGCCGACGTCCAGGTCCAGCTTGATATAGCGGTTCAGCGCGCTTTCGAGCGCGACGGTCAACAACGGTTTGAGCGCCATGTCAGATCTTGTAGCCGCGATGCACCGCGACGATGCCTTGCGTCATGTTGTAAAACTCGCAGCGTTCGAAGCCGGCGTTTTCCATCATCGCCTTCAGTTCGCTCTGCTTCGGGTGCATCCTTATCGATTCGGCCAGATAGCGGTAGCTGTCTTCGTCCTTGGCGACGAATTTGCCGATTTTCGGCAGCAGCTTGAACGAATAGAAATCGTAAACCTTTTCGGTGACCGGGTCGATCGGATGCGAAAATTCGAGCACGAGGCAGCGTCCGCCCGGTTTCAGTACGCGATGCATCGAGCGCAAAGCGGCATCCTTGTCGGTTACGTTGCGGAGGCCGAAGCCGATGATCACGCAGTCGAAGGTGTTGTCCGCGAACGGCAGGCATTCGGCATTCACCTGGGAATATTCGATATTGCCGGTCAGGCCGCGGTCGATCAGTCGGTTGCGACCGGTGCGCAGCATTTCCGAATTGATGTCGGCGAGCACGCACAGTCCGTCCTTGCCGACGCGTTTTTCGAGCAGCGTCGTCAAATCGCCGGTACCGCCGGCCAGATCGAGCACTTTCTCGCCGCTGCGGACATTGCAAAGCTGGATCGCAATCCGTTTCCAGATGCGATGAATGCCGAGCGACATTAAGTCGTTCATGATGTCGTACTTTTCGGCGACCGAGTCGAAAACGCCGCGCACCAGATTGACCTTGTCTTCGGTGGCGACTTGCTTGAAGCCGAAATGGGTCGTTTTGTGATGAGTCATATTTTATTGTAAATGTTCGGGGTCAATGCGTGTGTAGCCTGCGGCCTTAAGGCGTTCCAGATAGCTGGCCCAAAGGCTGTCGTATTCGGCGCCGAGTTGGTAGAGAAAGTCCCAGGTGTAAAGACCGCTGTTATGGCCGTCGCTGAACACCGGACAGATCGCATAATTGCCGATCGGATGAATCTCCCGTATCGTGACATCTTCCTTGCCGGTCTGCAGGGTTTCCTGTCCCGGCGCATGGCCCAGGGCTTCCGCGGACGGCGTATAGACGCGCAGGTATTCGCACGGCAGCATGAAGACCTTGCCGTCATCGAAATGGATTTCCAGAATCCTGGAAACCTGATGCAGTTTGATTTCGGTCGGCAGCGCGTTGCAGGGTTGGGTATGAAGTCGCATATCGAATCAGAATATGTTGGATGGGCGGCGTTTTTCCGCCCGCCATGAGGAAGTCAGGTGGGCAAACGATAAAGCCGTTTGCCCACCCTACAATCTTTCGCCTACAAGATATAGCGGCTCAAATCCTCATCCTGGACGAATTCGCCCAAGTGGCGGTCGACATAAGCCGCATCGATCACGATGTTCTTTTCGAGCAGGTCCGGTGCGCTGAACGAAATCTCTTCGAGCAGGCGTTCCAGGATCGTATGCAGACGCCGGGCGCCGATGTTTTCGGTTTTTTCGTTGACTTCCCAGCCGAGCTCGGCGATCCGGCGGATGCCGTCGGTCGCGAAGCTCAGATTGACGCCTTCGGTCGCGAGCAGCGCCGAGTATTGTTCGGTCAGCGAGGCATTCGGTTCGGTCAGAATCCGGAAAAAGTCGTCGGCGGATAAGGCGCCGAGTTCGACACGGATCGGGAAGCGGCCCTGCAATTCCGGGATCAGGTCGGACGGCTTGGTCAGATGGAACGCGCCCGAGGCGATAAACAGGATATGATCGGTCTTGATCGCGCCATACTTCGTGCTGACCGTGCTGCCTTCAACGATCGGCAGCAGATCGCGCTGCACGCCTTCGCGCGAGACTTCGCCGCCTGAACCGCCCGAATCGGAGCGTTTGCAGATTTTGTCGATTTCATCGAGAAACACGATGCCGTTCTGTTCGACCGCTTCGACCGCCTTCAGCTTGATCTCCTCGTCGTTGACCAGACGTGCGGCTTCCTCTTCCTGCAAGACCTTGAAGGCCTGCTTGATCTTCATCTTGCGGGAACGCGTCCGGCCGGTGCCCATGTTCTGGAACAGGCCCTGCAATTGATTGGTCATTTCTTCCATGCCCGGCGGCGCCATGATCTCGACGCCCATCGGCGCGAGCTGCACGTCGATCTCGATGTCCTTGTCGTCGAGGTCGCCTTCGCGCAGTTTCTTGCGCATTTTTTGCCGGGTCGATTCGTGGGATTCCGAGCGCATGCCGCCGTCCGCTTCGGGCAGGAGCAGGTCGAGAATCTTGTCTTCGGCCGCGTCGTAAGCCTTGATCTGCACCTTTTCCATTTCGGACTGGCGCATCATCTTGACCGCGGTATCGGCCAGATCGCGGATGATCGATTCGACGTCGCGGCCGACATAGCCGACTTCGGTGAATTTGGTCGCCTCGATCTTGATGAACGGCGCATTCGCCAGCCGCGCCAGGCGGCGCGCGATTTCGGTTTTGCCGACGCCGGTCGGGCCGATCATCAGGATGTTTTTCGGGGTGATTTCTTCGCGCAGCGAGGCATCGACCTGCTGCCGGCGCCAACGGTTGCGCAAGGCGATCGCGACCGAGCGTTTCGCATCGGATTGGCCGACGATGTGCTTGTCCAGTTCATGGACGATTTCTTTTGGGGTCATTTGGGTCATGCTTTACTCGTTCGGTTCCGCGTCCAGTTCTTCGATGCGCAAGTTGTGATTCGTATAAATGCAGATATCGGCCGCGATCGACAGCGCTTTTTCGACGATCTCGCGGGCGCTCAACTCGGTATTTTCGAGCAAGGCGCGCGCGGCGGCCTGCGCGAAGGCGCCGCCGGAGCCGATCGCCATCAAATCCAGTTCGGGCTCGACCACGTCGCCGTTGCCGGAGATGATCAATGAGGTTTTGGCATCGGCGATCGTCAGCATCGCTTCCATGCGCCTGAGGGTGCGGTCGGTGCGCCAGTCTTTCGCCATTTCGACCGCCGCGCGCATCAGGTGGCCGCGATGTTTTTCGAGTTTGCCTTCGAAATGCTCGAACAAGGTAAAGGCGTCCGCGGTCGAGCCGGCAAAACCGGCGATCACCTTGTCATGATACAGACGGCGCACCTTGCGGGCATTGCCTTTCATGACCGTATTGCCCAGGGTCACTTGGCCGTCTCCGCCGATCACGACTTTGTTGCCGCGGCGCACGGATAATATGGTGGTTCCTCTCAAATTCACTTTATAAAATCCAAAGTTAAAACTGTGTAGTAATAGCGCTCATTTTACATGGTCTGAAGCCTGCATGTGCGAAAAAATGCCGCCACGGTGGCGGCGGATTTATTAAGTTGGCATTCATGGCGCTATGCTACCATCAGCAAATCAATCATCCTTGAGGTGCCTTTATGGACGCACTGAATCAAATCTCCACGACGCTGGCGTTGACGATGGGCCTGGCGTGGGCCAGCGGCATCAATCTTTATGCAACCTTGCTGACGCTCGGTTTTCTCGCGAACAGCGGCAACATCGCGCTGCCTCCGGATTTGCAGATCGTCGCGAATCCGGCGGTGATGGTCGCGGCCGGCTTGATGTATTGCGTCGAATTCTTTGCCGACAAGACGCCGGGCGTCGATACCGGCTGGGATGCGATCCATACCTTCATCCGCATCCCGGCCGGCGCGATGCTGGCCGCCGGCGCGGTCGGCGAGCTGAATCCGGCCGTCGAACTCGCCGCCGCGATCGTCGGCGGCGGCCTCGCGGCCGGTTCGCATATGACCAAGGCCGGCAGCCGCGTGCTGATCAATACTTCGCCGGAACCGTTCAGCAACTGGATGGCGTCGATCGGCGAAGACGTGGCGGTGATCACCGGCGTCTGGGCCGCGGTCCGGCACCCGTTCTTTTTTCTGATCGCGCTGGCGCTGTTTATCGGCTTGATGATCTGGCTGTTGCCGAAGCTATGGGTCGGGATCAAGAAGGTTTTTCGGGCGATTGCGGGATTTTTCGGGGGAGGGACGCCTTCCAGTTCGAATCCGCCTTCGTAACGGATTTTACGGACGATCAATAGCCACGAAAAGCACGAAAGGCACGAAAAATTTTATTTCCTCGTTCCAACGCGCTGTGTTGGAATGCAGTCTGAACCGCGCCGCAGTTCGGGACGCAGAACGTCCTTAGGCGGGTTACCACGCAGAGCATTCGTCGTGATACCCGCCGGGATGCGGGTTATTGCCGGGTTTTGTTGCCCGTCAGCATCGCCTTAACCAGATTCTCCTTGTGCAGTCGGCTGGACAGGATCACGCCGAACACATGCAAGGCAATCAGCAGCAACATCAGGTTCGTGGAGGCTTCGTGGATTTCTTCCCAGAATTCTTCATCGGCCTCGTTCGGCTTTTGCCCGCGATCTTCGTCGTCCTCATCCTCATCTTCGGCATAAGCCGCGGCAATCGGCGTCAATTCGATAGACTGCATGCTGGCAAAAGGGCCTTTGCCTTCTTCGATCGCATAGACTTTGAGTCCGCTGAGGGTGACGGCGAACAAGGTCAACAGCAGCGCCATGGCCATCCAGCCGCCGAGCGGGTTGTGGCCGAGATAATGCGGGGGATGACCGGCGCGGAGGTCTTTGACATATTGGAAAACCACGGCCGGGGAGCGGACAAAATCGCTGAAGCGCGCGTATTTGCTGCCGATAAAACCCCAGATCAGCCGGAAAATGATCAGGCCGAGGACGGTGTAGCCGGAATAGATGTGCCAGAGGTTTTCTTCCTCGCTGGTCAGATAAGCGACAATAAAACTCGCGACCAGCGACCAGTGGAAGAGGCGAATCAAAATGTCCCAGACTCGCACGGTGGTTTGATTGTGCATTGAAGTTTCCTCGTAAGTGGCGGTTGAACAGGATTGGGGATAATGTACATCGGCAATATGAAACCAAGCTGAAAACCGGAATAAAAGTCTATGCCGGGATTGGATGGCATTTCAATAAGCGGCTTATTGATTCTGTTGACTTTGAATGCTTGCGCGCTGTTCCGTCTCGAAAGCCAATATATCTTCTCTGGTTCATACCGTTAGCCAACCTGACTAGCACGACAGCGCAGAGTATCGCGGTCGCTCCAATCTATGGCATCATGACGGCTCTTTACTAAGAGTCATCGTCAAAAGATTCGCGTAACATGGCTACATTCAAATCCGACCCATCGCTGCCTGGACAAAGCATGGAGACTGCACAAATGTTGCATTGCAACTTTATCGACGGCGCCTATCTGGAAGTGGCCGGCGAGGGAAGGGAACGTTATCGGGTGCTCATCGAGGACCTTGACGATCCGGCGCTTGCGATGCAGTGCGAGCTTGCTTCCGGCGGTTGGGTGCGAACGCCGCATCGCTATTTTGTGCGCTGGCGAGTCGATGTTTATCGGCAAAGGGATAACGAGCTGGTGTACAGGCATGTCTTCGATTGCACCGGCAAACGCGTCTATATCGCTTTTGAGTCGGGCTCGTTGGGCGATACGCTGGCCTGGCTGCCGGCGGTGGAGGCGTTCCGCAAACGGCACGGCTGCCGGGTGATTTGTTCGACATTTTTAAACCGGCTGTTCAAGGACAACTACCCGGATATCGAATTCATCGAACCGGGAGAAACGGCCCACGATCTTTATGCGATGTATCGGATCGGTTTGTTTTATAAGGAAGACGGCGCGTACGATTACGGCAAAAATCCTTCGGATTTTCGCGAACAACCGCTGGCTCAGCCGGCTTTCGATATTTTGGGTCTGCCGTTTCGCGAAATCAAACCGCTGATCAAGATCCCCGATTTGCCGAGTCCGTTGGATAAACCCTATGTCTGTATCGGCTTACACGCCACGTGCCAGGCGAAATACTGGAACAATCCCAAAGGCTGGGATGAAGTCGTGCGCTTTCTGCGCTACAAGGGCTACACGGTCGTATTGTTGTCAAAAGAAGGTAAGGAACACATGGGCAACAGCGTCCCGCAAGGCGTCAAATACCTGGAAGAAGGGCCGTTGGAGACGGTGATCAACTATCTCCGGCATGCGAAAATGTTTATCGGCGTCGGCAGCGGATTGAGCTGGCTTGCCTGGGCAACCGGTTGCAAAACCTGTCTGATCAGCGGCTTTTCGTATCCCTATACGGAGATGCAGGACTGTATCCGGATTTTTCCGGACGGAAACGTCTGCAGCGGTTGTTTCAATCGTTATCGCCTGGACGCCAGCGATTGGCACTGGTGTCCCGATCATCGGGGGACGCCTCGCAGGTTCGAGTGTACTCGCCGTATCAGCGGGCGTCAGGTCATCGAAGCCATTTCTCCCTTTGTTTGACGGCCTGCTCGCGTTTAACGCAACGGCTATCAGAAGCCGCGCCCCGATGCCGGGGCGCGATTTTTTACGATTTGCCGGCGTTAGTTGCCCTTCTGCGTGGTGCCTTTGACCAGCGGCAATGGCATGAAGACGGTGGGTGTTGCGCCGTTGCCCGCCAAATACGCGTTGCAAACCACCTTGGACGTGGTGCCGGTGACAGAGGCCGCGCCCGGCGGATTCACAGGTCCTGTCAGTAGAATGATCGACTCACCGGTGATGCTGCCGATATCGCCCGTCGCAATCGTCGCCGTTTCGCCCGCATCGACGACCACGGTGCCATTGTCGGGCGTATTGTCATTCACGCGTGCGCCCCCTGCCGAAAAGATTTCGACGCGCAAGAGGGCGGATTTGGATTTTTCCATATTCGTACAGGTAAAAGCGGTTTCCAGTCCTGGCGCTGATATGACCCCGCTGACCGTAAAGGCTCTTTTGCATTTGCCGGAAGAGCTCGAAGATGAGCATGAAGATTTGGATGAATCCGAAACGCTTGAAGAGCTTGACGAACTGGACGAATTAGCGTCGTCCGCGCCATTTTTTGCAAAAGCCGGGGACGCTACCGCCAGGCTGCCTACCAATAAAATGGCCAATTCTTTGTGTTTGGTTATTTTCATCGTTTTACCCTCAAGAACAGAAAGTTGAGTTATCTGGATATATTTAAGAAAGCTTTCACCGCATAGGTCATGTAAGCTTCGGTTAATAAATTCCCGATATTCGAAAAAAGGTTCAAGCGGCGTGAAAATTTTTAGGAGGCGCATGTTTTACGAGGAATCCTAAGCATTCCCGTGACTGCGGGTTATTGCCGGTTTTTATTGCCCGTCAGCGTGGCTTTAATCAGATGCTCCTTGTGCAGCCGGCTGGACAGGATTACGCCGAACACATGCAAGGCAACCGCAATCATGCTTAAGCACCAAGAAAACGTCCTTTCGGCAGGCAAAAAAAAACGCGGCCGTTAACCGTGACGGCCGCGTGCTGCTTGCTGGGGGGGCAGAAAAATTTTAAAAGCTTTGGTTACTGAATTCCTGCGGCTCGAAAAAAGGTTCATGTCAGTCATTCGATGCCGCAAACAAAATTCACCGCAGTGTTGAAGCTTTAGCCATAAAAAACGAAGGGTTTGGTATACTTTCGGCATGGACATCCCCTACACCCTACCCGGATTTCTGCGATTTCTCACTGCGGCGATCCTCTTGTTGCACTTCCAGCATGCGGGCGCCGATGTGCATGTAACGGTGACGGCGATGAGCGAGAACATCGGCAAAGGCTTTTCCAAAAGCGCCGGCGATTTTTCCGGACAGGTCAATCTCGATTATCAGCATGATTCCGGTTTTTATTTGGGCGCCAATACGGCCTACGTCAATTTTGGCGACAGCAACTCCGATGCCGCCCATGTCGAAATCACTCCCTATGCCGGCTGGACTTTCAAGCTGTCGGATGACTGGCGGCTTGACGGTCAATGGTCGCGGTATCTCTACGACGGGAAAATTTTCGGGCTGCCGTCGGACTACAATGACATGAGCCTGTTTTTGCATTTTCGGGACGTGCTGAGCGCCAGCGTTTCCTTCTCCGAGGATTATTATCAACGCGGACATGCCGCCGCGAATTACGAACTGACCGGACGCTACCCCGTTACCGACTTTCTGGAGCTTTCCAGCGGTGTCGGCTACACCCAAGCAAAGCAAGCCCTGGAATACGATTATTTGTATTGGAATGCCGGGGTGAGCGGGTTTTACAAGTTTGTCACCCTCGATCTGCGCTACGTGCATGCGGTGGATACGGCTAATAATGCGAATTCGAGGGTCGATAATCACTCGGATTATTATCCGCCGCCCATCGACCCGACTTTTTTGTTCAGCATTTCCGCCGGCTTTTGAGATCCGATTTACTTTTTTTACAAACCATTGAACCTTTTTCGTCTGCATTGCAATAAATCGGTAAACACTACCGTCGGCGATGCATGTATTCAGGCAAATCATTGAAAATCGAAAACCCAACACCCTCGGAAAACCCCGATGCCGAGCTGATGGGCTTGATCGTCCAGGGTGACGAGCAGGCGTTCGAACGGCTCTACAGCCGGTTTTACAGCCGTTTGTTCCGTTTCGTTGCGCGCATGACGCGCAGGCCCGAGCTGATCGAGGAAATCATTAACGATACCCTGTATGTGGTTTGGGATAAGGCGCCTACCTATAATGGGCAATGCCGGCTGTCGACCTGGATATTCGGCATTGCCTTCAACAAGGCGCGGCAGGCGTTGCGCAACGCGGCTCAGGACGGCACAGTATGGCTTGACGATATGGAAGACGACGCCTGGGTTCCAGCGATTGAAGACGACGGACCGCTGCGAATAGAATTGGACAACTGGCTGGAGTTTGCGATGGGCTGCCTCTCGGCCGAGCAGCGTGCGGTGATTGAACTGACCTACTACCAGGAACTGCATTACAGCGAAATTGCCGAGTTGATGGGATGTTCGGAAAATACGGTTAAAACGAGAATACACTACGCGCGCAAAAAACTGGCCGCCTTTTTGAACGACAAAGGGCATTAATCAGGATTATCCAATGAAAGACGATAACGCAAACCCATACTCCGAGCATCACGACATCCTGTTGTCGTTGCCGTGGTACGTCAATAAAACCTTGGAGGATGCCGAGCTGAAGAGGGTCGAAAATCATCTGAAGGTCTGCCTCACCTGCAGGCGCGAGCTCGTCGAACAGCAAAAGCTGTCCATGGCGATAAAACAAGCCGATACCATCGACGCGGTCGCCCAGGCGTCTTTTGCCCGCTTGCAGGCGCGCATGCATCGGCGCGGCGATAATGGGGAGCCGGCGCCGCCCCTAGTCGAGGCCCGTTCGCGAAAACTGAAGGGACAGCGAAAGTTCGGCTTCACGATGCCGAGCTTCCCGTACCAGGCGATTGCGGCGCTGGGGCTTTGTCTTTTGCTGATTCCTGCTTATTTGATCGTGAATCGGGAATTTGAAAGCAACTACCGGACCCTCGCCAATTCCGAAATCCCTGCGGCGCAGAGCAATGAAATTCGAGTCGTGTTTTCCGAAAGCGCCGATGGCGGCCAAAGACAGTCGGTGATCGACTCGATTGCCGGAGAAACCGTCGAAGGCCCGAATGCGACGGGCGTATATCTGATCCGTCTGAAGCAGGCGTTCGCCCCAGGGCAAGTTCTCGAAACCCTGGCATTGCTCAGAAAAAATTCGCAAGTCATTTTTGCCGAGCCGGCATATGCGTTATCGTCCGCGCTTTCGGCCGAGGGAAAAGCGCAATGAAACTGGGGTGGTTATTGTTATGCTTTGCGAGTCTTTCGTTTGCCGCCGAACAGGGCGGCGTGGACCCCGCCGTTTCTGCATTTCCCGAACAGTTCAGCCCGGCCGAGGCGGAGCGCATGATACTGGTCGGTTTTTCCGATCAGTCCATCGAGCGGACTTCCGCTCCGATGCCTCTATCCGGTTACCGCCGCCGCGGCGACTACCAGAGTTCCACCTGGAGCCGGCGGACATCCGCGCAAATCGCCGAAGACTATCATTTGCAAAAGCTCGAAGAATGGCCGATGACCGAGGTCGGCGTGCAATGCGTGGTCTATAAAGTCCTGAGCGCCGGCCCGGTTGCGGACACGCTGGCGCGGATGGCCAAGGACAGCCGGATCAAAATCGTGCAAAAGATGCATTGGTTTATTACGCAGGGTCGGCACGAATACAACGACCCGTATTTCAAGCTGCAGTCCAATCTGCACGCGATGCAACTCGACCGCGTGCACGATCTGGCTACAGGACGCAACGTCACGATCGGCATGATCGACACCGGCGTCGATTCCGGGCACCCCGATCTTTCCGGGCAAATCAGCCGGCAGGAAAATTTCGCGTCCAGGGTTTCGCCGGAATTCGCGGGCGACATCCACGGCACTGCGGTCGCGGGGGTGATGATCGCCCGGAAAGACAATGGCGTCGGCATCGCCGGCATCGCGCCCGACGCCAATCTGGTGGCGCTGAAAGCCTGCTGGCCGGCGAAAGCCGATGCGATGGCGGCGGCATGCAACAGCTACACGCTGGCGCTGGCGGTCAATACGGCGATCAAAGCGGGCGTCGACATTCTGAATATGAGCCTGACCGGTCCTGAAGACCCTTTGCTGGAATTGCTGTTGAACAAGGCGATCGAGCAAGGGATTATCGTCGTGGCGGCCGATACCGGAGGGACGCAGGCGCAAGATAATTTTCCGGCCACGCTAAATCATGTGATCCCGGTCCAGGCTTTATCCCGCTCCAAAGATCCTGCGGACAATTCGGGCGGGAGGGTGGAAGCGTCTGCAGAAAATGTGCTGACCACGCTGCCGCACGGCGCCTATGATTTCATTTCCGGCAGTTCGATCGCCGCGGCGGAAGTTTCGGGCATTGTCGCGTTATTGCTGGAACTGAAGCCGGGGCTGAGTCCTCAGAACATCAAGGCGCTTTTGCTAAAATCGCAGCAAGAATCATTGCTGCAAGCCGGGGGTGCCGAAAAGACCGGTGGGTTTTCCGGCATCAATGCGAACCATGCGGTGGCCTCACTCTGCAAAAATGCGAACTGTGGCAATGAAAGATTCGCGTTCGCATCGAGCAAATAAACGCTTAGGGTTTTGATCCTGCATCCGCCGTAAACAGAACCGCTTCCGCGCAAAATCCCCCCAAGTCTTTCGAGCGGTTGAGCAATAGTCGCCCGCCATATTGCTCCACGATCAGTTTGGCGATCGATAGGCCCAGCCCATGGCCGTTGACCGACTCATCCAGGCGGGTGCCGCGCTGCATTAAGGTTTCGAGAGAGGATGCTTCGACGCCCGGCCCGTCGTCCTCGATGATCAAGTGGATCGCCTGATTGCATTCGATCCTAATGCTGACCGTCGACTTGGCCCATTTGCAGGCATTGTCGAGCAGATTGCCGGCCAGTTCCAGCATGTCTTCCCGGTCGATCGGCAGCATGCAGATTGGCTGGGCGGAAAAGCGGATAGCCAGATTTTTCTCCCGGTACATTTTTTTCAGCACCTGGATCAAGGCCGGGATTTCCTGATGCATGTCGAATCTTGCCGCGGCCGGCCCTGTGCCTGCCAGGCGCGCGCGTTTCAGTACGCGGTCCATCAAGCGCTGCATATGGGTGGTTTGCGCGGTCAAAATTTCGCTGAGCTCCGGATGCTGCCGGAAGGCGTCTTCGCGGGGCAATTGTTGGAGCACCGTCAGTGGTGTCTTCAGCGCATGAGCCAGGTCGGCAAGGGCGTTGCGCTTGCGCTGCAGGCGTTGCTCCAGCACCGTCAATAAGCGGTTGAATTCGCCGACCAGGGCAGAGACTTCCAGCGGTACATCGGTGTCGATCTGCCTCAGTTCGCCGCGCTCCAAGCCCCTCAGCTGTGTTTGCAGGCGCGCCAGTGGGCGAAATCCATTGCGCAGGATCACGATTTGCACGCACATCAAAACCAACAGCAAGACGGCCGCAATCATCGAAAATCGGTGTTGAAATGCATCGATCAGCAGGAGGGTCGGCGACAAATCCTCGCCGATCGCGACCGTGATCGGACGGCCGTCTTTCTGATAGCCGAAGGCCATGATCAGCAGCGGCTGTTGCCGCGGGCCCCTCAGATAAAGGCGCTGACCGCTTCCTGTTGCGACCGTCGGTATGGCCAAATGGTCTTCTCCCAACGAGGGCGATTTGATGATATGGCGGCCGCTGGCGACCCAGTAGTATTGGCCGGAATGAAGTTTCGCGTAGACCGGCTCCATTCCTGTGTCGTTCAGGGCGATGGTTGCCGGGCTGTCGGCATGAACACCGGCAAGTATGGCTTCCGCGTCATGTTCGAGGTGTTCGGCGACATTATCTTCGGCCAGTTGCCGGATCGAGAGCTGGGTTTGCCACCATAACAAAGAGACCGCGCAAAGCAGGCTGATAAACAGCGCGATCCCCAGACGCAGTTGCAGGGATTTCACGGCAGTTCTTCCTTGAAAACGTAACCCTGGCCGCGGCGGGTTTCGAAGCGGTCCTTGCCGAGTTTTCGGCGCAGATGATTGATATACACCTCGATCACATTGCTGTCCTTGTCCGAATCGAAGTCGTAAAGCTGGTCGTTCAGCGTGGATTTACTGATCACCTGGCCTCGGTGCAGCAGAAAATAGCGCAGCAGTTTGAACTCGACGCCGGTTAAATCGATGCGTTCGCCGTTTTCGGTAATCACTTGCTGATGGTCTTCATCCAGCGTCAAACCGCCGACTTGTAGCTGATGGCCGCCGGGCAGTTGATGAAAGCGGTGCAACAGGGCGTTGATGCGGGCCAAGAGTTCCTCGATATGAAAAGGCTTGGCCAGATAATCGTCGGCGCCGGCCTTGAAGCCATCGACCTTTTCGTACCAGGCGTCGCGCGCGGTCAGGATCAACACCGGCAGGGTGTTTTGTTGCGCCCGCCAGTTTTGCAGTATGCTGATGCCGCTGCGCTGCGGCAAACCGAGATCGAGTATCGCCAGCTCGTAAACCGCTTCGTTGCCGAGATATTCGCCTTCCACTCCGTCGTGCGACACGTCGACCGCGTAACCGGCTTTTTCCAGATTTTTTTTCAGAAGCCGGGCCAGATCCCGATCATCTTCCACCAACAAGAGGCGCATCAAACTATCTTCCGGTGCTCATTTAAAACCGAAGTTTACCATGACTGGGAGCCCATAGGTCCTGCCTGGGTTTACTTTTGATTCGGCGCCGCAGCATCCGTCCGGCATAAACATCCAGCCAATCCCTTTCGCTGAGATAACGGTCCGGGCAACAAACTTACACTTTTTAAGGTTTATTTTATCTTAAGGCTGTATAAACCACGTAAACTGGAACCTTCCAGTCCGTTGATTAGGACGCGAACCGCCATCCTTTTTGTAAGTGTGGGGATTATATTGGTGAAAAAGAAATTGTTGGATAAGACAAGCCGCCACGTCGGCTCTGCCGTGGGCCATGCGGCGCTTTCATTAATGCTTGTGAGCGTTCCGGTTGCCCCGGTACTGGCGGCGGCAAGCGGCTGGTCGGGGTCGACCGCGATCTCGCCGGTGGGACATCCCGACCCGACCCGAGGCTCGCAATTGAACGATGTGGCGGTGAATGCGAGCGGACTGACCCTGGCAGCCTGGGATCAATACCGCTATGACATTGGCGGCAGCGCGACAATCGGCGTTGCGGTGCAAACGGCCGGCCGCTGGGGCGCGCCGTTGACCATTTCAGACAACACCGGTTTTTCGATGAGGCCCAAAGTGGCTGTCGGTGCGGACGGCACGATGGCGGTTTCGTGGACTTACCAGGATCCGGCGACTGCCACCAACCCGCTGCAGAAAATCCAGGTCGCGGTGAGGCCGGCGGGTTCTCAAAATTGGACAAGATACGAACTGGCCAGCGCTCCGGTCGGCGGTGTCGCAATCACGCCGCCGGTGCCCGTGGCCATTGATAAGGACGGCAACGTGACCGCCACCTGGACCCTTTGGGATGGCGCACGCCATGTAGTGCAGGCCGGAACGCTGCGAAAGAACAGCACATCCTGGGACAAAGCGGTGCTTTCCGGACCCACGGACGACGGACTTTATTTGAGTCTCGCCGTCAACGCTGATGGCGATGCGGCGGTTGCTTATTCGTTGTCGCCCTATACCAGTTACGTTACCGGAACCGGCGTCGAATATGTTTATCGGAGCAGGTCTAGCTCTGTTTGGTCAGCGCCGGTGCGGATATCCGAAACCATGCTATCGAGTCAGGGCTACATCACGGACCCGCAAGTCGCGCTCGATACGGCGGGTCTGGCGACCGTCGTCTATATGGGTTATGGCCTTGAGGCGACACGCCAGGACGCTTCGGGCGTGTGGACATCGCCGGCATCCATCATCGGATCGACTATTTTAGGGGCATCTTTCCTGAGCCCGGACCTTGCGGTTGATGCGCGCGGCAATGCTGTCGTCGCGGTTTCAATCTTTGACCCGACACCCGGTGTCGACAGGGCTTCCGTCTGGGTTAGCCGGGGCTCTCTCGATCGCACCTGGAGCCAGGCTGAGCGCCTTACTGATCCAACGGTCCCCGTCGACGCCTACGCCACCCGGGTTGCCATTTCGCCGAATGGCAACCCGGCCTTGGTCGGCTGGATCGATCATTACCATGGCGTTGCGCAAGTCTCGAAATTGACCGGCAGCCTCTGGGGCAAAGCGACCACGATCGGCAAATCGACCGCCTTTTCTTCTTTCCAGGAAGTTTTGGCTCTGGATGCAGGATCCGATACCGATCCGCTTAAAACTCAGGCCCAAGCCCGGGCGATCTGGAAGTCGGCAAAATCCGGCACCCAAATCTACGTCTCCGGATACAGCCAATAACAATCCGACTTCAATATTCGGATTCAATATCAATGAGAAACAGGAAAATCATGAAAAACATACTCTTGGCCGCCACGGCTGCGACCCTGCTCGCGGGGCTTGCAGGCCCCACCCATGCCGCCGGATTTACCGTGCAATCGATCAACTCCCCAGGACCGGCCATCCGCATGAGCGGCAATGACGCCGTAACGGGTTATTTCGTCGCCAAGTGCTCGACGATCAACGGATATGAGAGGTTCACCTATTGCTACAATGCCCCCTGGCTCTTCGACGGCAAAAGCATCACCAAGCTGACCAGTAAGTTTGGCAGCACCGCGAACGCACAGGCGGTGGCCATCAACGACTCGCTCGAACTGGTCGGCGCCGATGTCAATGGGGCTTGGTTTTATACCGGTGGCGCCGTCACCCGTCCGGGCGGAACCAACACCCGGCTCTTTGCAGTCAACAATAATCACGTGGCAGTGGGGATGTCCACGATCAATGGGGCTTACCAGCCTGTCACCTACACGAACAACGCCAGCATAGCATCTGCCAATTTACCTGGAAAGACCGCGGTCGACATCAATGACGCGGGCATGATCACCGGCTGGTATACGTACACGAACTCTAGCAACGTTCAGATCCAGAAGAGCTTCGTCGCGGATGGGATTGATGTGATTGATATCCCCAACCTGAGGGATAATTCCGGCGCTGAAATTAACTGCCGTCCAGTACGCATCAGCCAAGTCAATGCTGCAACCGGCCAAATGTGGGTGGCGGGCAATTGCGCGGGAAATCGCACTTTCCTCTATGAGCACACTAACCGCAGCCTGATTGAACTTCGCTACCCCGGCAGCAGCAACCTGAGCGTCGTGTCGGTCAATAGCCAGGGCGTAGCGGTCGGCACCGCTGTCAAGCCGGGCGCCTTTGCGCCGGATGGCTATACGGCCATCCTGTGGCCGGCAAGCAGCACCGTGGATACGATCCCCATCGATCTGAACGCGAACCAGGCTTTCGCGCCCGCATCAGCAAACGGAATCGCCTGGAATGTGCACTCGACCGACATCAACGATGCCGGCACGGTCTTGACCGGCTACAACGACACCAGCGGTAATTTCTACACTTTTCTGCTGCATCCAAGCCCTCAATGATGGAGTCACCCTATGATGAATATCATGTCCTCGATGATTGATTTCTGGTAATTGAAATTCGGTTTCAAGTTTTTGAGCGCATCCGAATTTTTCGCGAAGGCAAGATGCTCGCACGAGTTTTGCCCTCCGTGACTCGTTATCGATCGCTACGGATCTATGATCCCGAATGCTGGTAAAAATGGGGTCGGTTTCAGGCTTTTTGAGACTTGCTTTAGTCAAAAAACATAAAAACGTTGCCTAATAAGCATTTCCGACGTGGATTGGTTCTTAAAACGAGGAGCGAGCGCTACGCTACGCTCCTCGCCGAGTCCTACGGTAATCGGTTTTGATCTGGCTCATGACCATTCCTGCGTCAACGATTGCCCTGATTCCATTCCATAATTTTCTGAACGAAAGCGCCAGGATTGCTTTTCCTGACGCCCTCGTCTCCAAGCCCCATATAATCTCTGACTAGGTGGATGAGAAAGACTTCGATATCTTCCCGTGAATAGTCATGTTCCAACAGTTTAAGCGTTGACATGACAAACTCATCGTATTCATTCTGAATGTCTTCACAGGCAACGCCGAGAGGGTTCCAGTCGTTCCAAAATTGGCGAATCTTGTACCAACGCTGTATTCCCAGAGAATACGGATCGAGATTGCGTTCTATTTGAGTCGTAGACATGGCGGCACCTTATTAAGAATAATTTAATGATTGATCTTTAATTAAGGTAGTTCGGATTTTGGAATTGACAAGTATTAAAAATCTGTCGCATTTGATTTCACCTGCCGGAGCGAATCCACGTGTTCGCGTGCAAAGCCAGCGGTAACATGGGAAAATAATCTGGACAGAACCGGCACGCTAACATTCACGGCAGGTCTTTGCGTGCATAGCGGAAGGCAAATGACTTTCGCAACTTAAAAAATGCGCTGTGTTAATGCAAGATACCCCCACAGAGGCAACATGGGTCGAGTCAACAGAACAGGTGGATTAGTCATTACGAGGGCCATACCTTCTGCAATGCCGATTGAAAGGTGACCTAATTCAAGTCTTGGCCGTTTTTCATCACGTAAGGAAATGGCCTGATGAGCATTTCTGAATAGAACTGAAAAAATTATGGTAATCGTATAAGGATTTGAAGTTGATGGAGCAATTAACAGACTTAAAAGCAATCTTACACTCCAAACGTGCCAACATTTATTACCTGGAAAAATGCCGGGTGATGCAAAAAGATGGCCGCGTACTCTACCTGACAGAGTCCAAGGACGAGAATCTCTACTGGAACATCCCCATAGCCAATACCACGGTCATCCTGCTCGGCACCGGCACCTCCATCACCCAAGCGGCGATGCGCATGCTGGCCAGCGCCGGCGTACTGGTCGGCTTTTGCGGAGGCGGCGGCACGCCGTTGTTCTCCGGCTGCGAAATCGAATGGCTAACGCCGCAAAGCGAATACCGGCCCACCGAATATATCCAGGGCTGGCTTAAATTCTGGTTCGACGACGCCCAACGCCTGGCTGTCGGCAAAGCCTTTCAACAAGCCCGCATTGAATACATCCGGCGCGTCTGGGACAAAGACCGAGAACTCAAAGCGGAGAATATCTTCATCGACGATAGCGCCATCGCTAACGCCTTGGACAGTTATGCCAACAACATCGAAAGCGCCGAAAAAGTCGGCGATCTGCTGCAACGCGAAGCCCTGCTGGCCAAACAACTCTACCGCTACGCCGCCAAAACCACCCAGCAAAGCGAGTTTACCCGCGACCATCAAGCCACCGATCTTGCCAACGGCTTTTTGAATCACGGCAACTACCTGGCCTATGGCCTGGCCGCCACCACGCTGTGGGTGCTGGGTATCCCGCACGGCTTTGCGGTCATGCACGGCAAAACCCGGCGCGGTGCCCTGGTGTTCGATGTCGCCGACCTGGTCAAAGATGCCATCATCCTGCCCTGGGCGTTTATCAGCGCCAAGGAAAAGACCAGCGAACAGGAGTTTCGCCAGCAATGCCTGCAAAAGTTCACCGAACACAAGGCGCTGGATTTCATGTTCGAGCAAGTTAAACAACAAGCGCTGCGGGAAACCCAACCATGATGGTGACCTTCGTCAGCCAATGCCAGAAAAAAGCCCTAAACCGCACCCGCCGCGTACTCGACGCCTTCGCCAACCGCATCGGCGACAACACTTGGCAAACCGTGATTACCGAAGACGGCCTGATCGCCGTCAAAACCCTGCTACGTAAGACCGCGACCAAAAATACCGCCGTGGCCTGTCATTGGATACGGTCAAGGAGCAGGAGTGAGTTGGTTTGGATTGTGGGGAATCGGAGGCGGTTTAATGCCGAAGGGATAGTGCCGGTGAATAGCACCCAGAAAAACTTGATGAATAGCCAATGGGAGAATGATTGGCAATATTTGCCTGCTATCAAAGCCTTGGTGGCGATTGCGGCATTGCTGCATGATTGGGGCAAAGCTACGGCACTCTTTCAAAGCAAGCTTAAAGCCTCTACCAAACTGGGTGATCCATTACGCCATGAATGGATTTCCTGTTTGCTATTAAACGCTCTGGTTCAACATGCCGGAGACACGGATGAAGGCTGGTTGCAGTTATTGGCTGGCGGAGAACTCAACGAGCAAGCACTAAAACAAGTTGTTATTGGTAACAACCCCAAGCCATTAGACGCTTTACCTCCTATTGCTCAGCTGGTGGGTTGGCTTATTCTGACCCACCACCGTTTGCCTTATCGGGATAATCCAAAGGAGGACGCAGGACAAACTAGAGAAAGCCGGCAAAGAATGCTGAAAAGCATCACTTCGGCTTGGAATTATCAAAATAAAAACGATGATGAAAAAAGACTAAAAGCCTGTTTCGAGTTTCCCGAAGGCCTACTTAGCCAGTCAACGCCATGGCTCAAGCAACTCAAAAAATGGTCGACTAAATTACTGCAAACCCAGCCGCAAATCCAGCAGCTATTGGATAACGGCGCTTACCGACTGCTGCTGCATCATGCCCGACTCAGCCTGATGCTGGGCGATCATTACTATTCCTCTTGCGATGCCGATAAGAGCTGGAAAAGCGAGATTTCGCTCTTCGCTAACACCGACAAGCAACACAATCTCAAGCAAAAGCTGGATGAGCATTTGGTTCATGTCAGCGATCATGCCTTACATATCAGCCAAACACTGTCGCGGTTCACTACCGATATGGCTGCGGCTTACGACATAAAAAATCTAAAACAGAAAAGCCCAAAAGGCTACGAATGGCAAGACAAAGCCGTCGAAAAAATCACCGGCTTTAAAAACGAGCAGCAGGCATTCAACGATAAAGGCTATGGTTGGTTTGTGGTCAATATGGCCAGCACCGGATGCGGAAAAACCGTTGCCAACGCCAAAATCATGAGGGCGTTATCCAGCGATGGTGAAAGTTTACGCTTTATCTTGGCGTTGGGCTTGCGTACCTTGACCTTGCAAACTGGAGATGAATACCGTGATCGTATCGGCCTGAAAAGCGACGAACTGGCGGTTTTAATCGGTTCGTCAGCCGTTAAGGAGTTGCACGAAAAAGCCAGGCAGCAACACGAAGAGCTGCCGACCTATGAAGAATCCGGCTCCGAGTCGATGGAAACATTGTTGGAAGAAGATTTGGATTACGCCGAGGCTCCCACCGCCGAATTTTTGGATGCGGTGATTCCGAAACATAACCCCAAACTGGCCGAGAAAAACAAAGCCTTTCTGTACAAGCCGGTTTTAGCTTGCACCATAGACCATATCATTGCGGCAACAGAAACCATCCGCGGAGGCAAATACATTTTGCCCTGTTTGCGCTTGCTGTCTTCCGACTTGGTGATTGATGAAGTCGATGATTTTGACGGCAAGGATTTAATCGCCATTGGCCGCTTGATTCATCTGGCCGGCATGTTGGGGCGCAAAGTGATGATTTCATCTGCCACAATTCCGCCGGCATTAGCCGAAGGTTTTTTCAACGCCTACCAGGCAGGCTGGACACTACACAGCCATTTTAAGGAAGCTCATCCCCATATCGCCTGTGCCTGGGTCGATGAATTTGGTACCGAGGTTCACAGCCTGGAGAAAAACGACGCAATAACACGCTGCCAAAGCTATCGGGAGCTTCATCGACAATTCATCGGACAGAGGGTAGCCAATTTACAAAAACAATCCGTCAAGCGCAAAGCCTACATCGTCCGTTGCGACGATTTGTTAGCAGAGAAAACCGATCAAGCCTCTCTACAACTGCACTATTTTGAAAAGATAAAACAAACGGCTATCGAGCTACACCAACAACACTATACGGTTGACGAAAAAACCGGCAAGCAGGTGTCGTTCGGCGTCATACGCATGGCCAATATCCCGCCCTGCATCCAACTAAGCCATTTTTTACTTCAGGCCGACTGGGACGAGGCGATTGCGCCCAAAATCATGGCTTACCACAGTCGTCAAGTGCTGCTGTTGCGTCATCAGCAAGAACAACATTTGGATGCGGTGCTAAAGCGCAAAGAACAACCTGGCGTAATGCCGGCTGCATTCAACAATCCGGTGATTCGAGAGCATCTTGCCACAACGGCAGCCCAGCATGTGCTATTCATCCTGATAGCAACGCCGGTCGAAGAAGTAGGGCGAGACCATGATTTTGATTGGGCAGTTATCGAGCCGTCCTCCTATCGTTCGATTATCCAGCTTGCAGGTCGGGTACGCCGTCACCGGCAAACCGGCGTCGAGCGGCACAATATCGCGATCATGCAATATAACCTGAGAGCGTTACGTCACGAAGGCAAGCCGGCTTATTGCCGTCCAGGCTATGAAGTTAATAGCTTAAGGCTGGTTTCGCACGATTTGCGTCAGTTGGTCGATGAGGCGGCGTTAAACGCCGCTATCAACGCCATTCCACGGATACAGCAACCCGAAAACCTACGGCCCAAACAGCAATTGGCAGACCTGGAGCATCAGGCCATGCATATCAGCCTGACCCAATACCAAGGCAAGGGCCCGCAAGGTTTACAAGCATGGCTAAGTGAATGTTGGTGGCTAACGGCTGTGCCGCAACAGTTAAACCGTTTCCGTGAAAGCAATCCCGATATAACGCTGTATTTGGTTTGGCAGGATGGCAAGGCGGTATTTTGTGAAAAAAACGAGAGAGGCGCGTTTATTCCGCGCGAGCAGATCAACAACATTCAGCTGGCAGAGCCAATCGCAGAGGCGTTGCGCCGCAAGTTATGGCTGGAAAGAAGCTATGAAGCCGGCCTTCGTCAGCTACTGGATAACGGTAACGAAGAAATTCAAGAGGAGAAAATGATGGAAATAAAATCAAGGCGATTTGGCGAAATCACTGTGCCTGACCGAGAAAGTCAATCACTGGTTTATTCGGATCAGTTTGGGCTATTTAACCGAATCGCATAATCACTATATGGAAGACATAGTTTATGAATCAAAACATCTCTGATTTTTTCGCTGATCGAAAAGCAACTTGGCTCAAGGCCAAGTTAAAGCCATCCATAACTGCGGAAGAGCAAGCTCAACTCCAGCAAGAAGCGAAAGAAAAATTTGCCCTAGCCAATTGGCTGCCCGATGCGGCAAAGCGGGCTGGCCAGCTCACGATGGTCAGCCATCCCAGCAAATTCAGCCATCCCAGCGCCAAAACCTCTTCGGTTATTGCCAAAAGCAGCCAAGCTGATGACGGGTATTTGCGTAGTGGCAATGTCGACTATGAATTAGACGTTTTCGGCAATGCGGCGGCAATGGATGTGTATAAATTTCTCAGTTTATTATTGGATGACGGCAAAACTGTTTTAACGCACTTGGAGGAAGATAGTGCGGCGATCAAATCGATATTCACCTTGCCGACAGCAAGCTATGAAAGTTTAAAACTAGGTTTAACCAGTATTAAACAACTGGATGATTCGAATAAAACCGATCATTTAGTCAAGCAGGTGTATTTCCCTGTAGGCGACGATTACCACCTGCTTTCGCTATTAACTCCTTCCGGCTTGCTAACCCAGGTTAAAAGCCGCATCGATGCGATACGTTTTTCCGAACAAACCAAACAAGCTAAGGACTGCCGCAGAAAGAACGAATACGATGCGACGGGATACGATGACTTATTCGATTTGACAATTACCGCATTCGGCGGCACGCAGCCGCAAAACGTCAGTGTGTTAAATAGCCAAAATGCAGGTCGAGCCTATTTGCTGACAAGCGCTCCACCAACAATCAAACAGCGTCAGATTCGTTTGCCTACCCGGAGTTTTTTCCGGAACAGTTTGGGTATCAGGCTGTTCAAGGATTATTTTCAGCCGTTAGATAAACTCATTAGAACCGGCGTAAACAACGTTCATGTCCGTGAAGGCATCCAGAATTGCCTTAAATACATCATCGACCAAGTTTTGCAACGCGCTTTTAGAGTGAGGGCATACGGCACAGGTTGGTCATCCACAGAACACTACCAATCATTACCGCTTGCCCAGCGTATTTGGCTGGACGATGCCTATATAGGTCAGCGGGAAAACCAGGACGACTGGCTTGAAGATGTGGTCGGTAGTTTTACGCGCTGGATACTCGATACCTACGAATATCTTTTCAAAGAAACCTATATCAAACTGAGCGACCACGAGTTGCGCGAGATTAGGGGGATCGTGGAACAAGCCGTCGCCAGCGACCGGGAGTTTTTCAAATGAGACGATTTTTATTACTGCCGCACATCAAAATCCACAACGCCAACGCCATGAGCAGTCCCTACACCATCGGCTTTCCGGCCATGACCGCATGGCTTGGCGCGGTGCATGCGTTGCAGCGGCATTTGCATCAACACGGTTTGCGTGATGTCCAGCTTACCGGCGTGGCGGTGAGCTGCCATCAGTTCGATTTACAGACCTACAAAGGTTCAGGCGATTTTGTCCATTCCATCGTCGGTACTGCGAATCCGCTAGATAAAGACGGCAGCCGGCCAGCGTTTATCGAAGAAGCCCGTTGCCACTTGGAAGTATCGCTGTTGGTCGAATACCAAGGGCTCGATAGCGACGACTTGGACCAGTTTAATAACGAGGTCAATACCCAATTGCTGCGCATGAAATTCGCCGGGGGCGATGTGTTATCCGCTAAACCGGTTGAGACGCTTGCGGTCGATGAAGACAACGATCAAGACATCAAGAAAGTAATAACAAAGCTGATGTTAGGTCATGTGCTGATCGAGCGGCGCGATTTGATGATGCAAACCATGCAGGAGGAGGGCAAAGACGCATTGGACGCCTTGCTCGATCACCTGAAAGTCATGCACCGAGCCAGTCAGGATGATGATGGCAAGGTGACATGGACGAGTGCCCGCAAAACGACGGGTTGGTTGGTGCCGATTGCTACTGGATTTCAGGGCATTTCTGAGCTTGGAACCGCCAAGCATCAACGCGATACCCAAACGCCGCACCGCTTTGCCGAAAGCGTGGTCACGCTTGGAGAATTTGTTATGCCTTACCGCATCAAGGCCTTGGACGACATGCTTTGGCAATACCGTGTCGACGCCGAACAGAATTTGTACCTTTGCCAAACCCTTACAACCTCAAATATCCTCGGAGATTAACAAATGGCGATTAAAAACGATGCAACCGTATTGGCTTTCGAGAAAAAATTAGTGCCTTCGGACGGTTACTTATACGGTACTAACTGGAATGAACGCAGCACATCCAATTCAATGCCCCTAAAACTGATTGAAAAATCGGTTCGCGGCACGATTTCAAATCGCTTGAAACCGGCTGTCCAAAATGACCCGTTGAAACTAAACGCCGAAGTCGAAAAACCCAATCTGCAAAAAGTGGATGCGTGTGCCCTCGGTGAGGGTCAAGACACGCTGCGCCTTTCTTTCACGCTTAAAGTATTAGGCGGCGTCGATAAACCTTCTGCCAGCAACGGCCCCAATTTTAACGAATCCTATCCGAAAGTGGCGCAAGCGTATATCGAACAAGAAGGCTTTAACGAACTGGCAAAACGCTACGCCAGCAACATTGCCAATGGCCGCTATTTGTGGCGTAACCGCGTCGGGGCGGAAAAAATTGAAGTCATTGTGAATACCGGTGATGACACGCCCTTAACCTTCGATGCGAAACAATTTTCGTTACGTAACTTCGACTCTTCCAATCCGGAACTGCAAACCCTGACAAATAAAATCGCCGATGCCCTTAGCGGTAAATTAGCGTATTTGCTCATTACGGTGGATGCCTACGCCTTGGTCGGTAAAGCCCAAGAAGTCTATCCCAGCGAAGAATTGGTGTTGGATAAAGGCAAGGGCGACAAAAGCAAAATTTTGTATCACGTAAACGACGTTGCCGCCATGCATTCGCAAAAAATCGGCAATGCCCTTCGTACCATCGACACCTGGTATCCCGATTTTGACGAAGCGGAAATTGGCCCAATTGCCATAGAGCCTTACGGTGCAGTGACCAATTTAGGAAAAGCCTTCCGCACCCCAAAAGAAAAAGCCGATTTTTACACGCTATTTGATCGTTTTGCCTTGGGTGAAAAACTGGCAGACAAAAACCAGGAACACTACGTCATGGCGGTGTTAGTACGCGGCGGAGTATTCGGGCAAAGCGGCAAGGATTAGGCTATGCGCTTTTATTGTGAAATTACGTTACTGCCAAACCCCGAGGTCAATCTCAACTTCCTCTGGTCCAAAGTCTTCCAACAAATCCACTTGGGACTCGTGGAAATGCAGGATGACCGTAAGCAGGTGCCGATTGGGATTAGCTTTCCCGAATATGTGACAGGTGAAAAAAATAGCGCGCTGGGCGGCAAGTGCCGGCTGTTTGCTCAAGACGAAACCACGCTGGATCGGTTTGACGCCGCAAAGTGGCTGGATCGGCTGAGCGATTACGTGCATTGCACGCGCATTCGCCCGGTGCCGGAGAAGCTTGCGGGTTACGCGATTTACCAACGCCAGCAACCCAAAACCAACAAAGAGCGTTTGGCTCGACGTTATGCGGTTCGGCATAAGGTCAGCTACGACGAGGCTTTGCGGCACTATGGCGACATGGCTCCGATTCGCATTCCCACGCCATTTATTCGTCTGAAAAGCTTGAGCAGCGAGCAAACCTTTTGTTTGTGGATTAAAAAAACCTTGGTCTCGGAATCCTCGGGAACCTGTTTCAGCAGTTACGGCCTAAGCGCCACGACTGCTGTCCCGGAATTTTGACCCAATTTTTTGCGTTCTTTAAAAATGTGATAAAAGTCAGTCAGTTGCGTGATGCAGTTTTCGGGATGGGTAAATCGGGTTAAATCTTCTTAAAACCGCTACGCAACTGGCTTCGAAGTTTTTTATAATCAGTTCGCTGCCGCGCAGGCAGCTTAGAAACCATCACACCAAAGAGCAAAAAACCGCTGGTTGTTCGCTGCCGCGCAGGCAGCTTAGAAATCCAGAATGTTGCGTCTGAAACGCCCATTGTTTGTTCGCTGCCGCGCAGGCAGCTTAGAAAACTATCGTAGAGAGTTAATGTCGCGTCACGGAGTTCGCTGCCGCGCAGGCAGCTTAGAAACCTTGGTTCTTCACGATTTCGACGGTATAGCCGTTCGCTGCCGCGCAGGCAGCTTAGAAATTACACGGTTTCAGTTCTTCATTCGGAATTTAGTTCGCTGCCGCGCAGGCAGCTTAGAAAAACCGGGCGTTGAATATGCCAATTTACCATTTGTTCGCTGCCGCGCAGGCAGCTTAGAAAATACTAAAGTGTGAGTGTTACTTGCACTTCTCGTTCGCTGCCGCGCAGGCAGCTTAGAAAATTGCCGCCGCTATCAGTACCTCAGCCGGATCGTTCGCTGCCGCGCAGGCAGCTTAGAAATTCTAGCTGTTTTCATCACAACCTTATCCACAGTTCGCTGCCGCGCAGGCAGCTTAGAAAGCCAACAGATGTATTTTTATTGCAGTCAGGAAGTTCGCTGCCGCGCAGGCAGCTTAGAAAATCAGCATGAAGGGTTCGGCGTCGGGTTTCGCGTTCGCTGCCGCGCAGGCAGCTTAGAAAATCAGCGGCGAACCGAGGCGGGCCGGGTGGTTGTTCGCTGCCGCGCAGGCAGCTTAGAAAACAAGCTAAAAATAGATTGGAATAGCGAATCGGTTCGCTGCCGCGCAGGCAGCTTAGAAAATTGGGGCCAATTGTTTGGTGTAAAACGTTGAGTTCGCTGCCGCGCAGGCAGCTTAGAAAGACTATCTGTTTAATGGTTGCCATCGAAAATTGTTCGCTGCCGCGCAGGCAGCTTAGAAATTTCCGAGCTGCTGCGCAATCTGCCGGTCGAGGTTCGCTGCCGCGCAGGCAGCTTAGAAATGTTTGTTGCCAGACGGCGTATTTGTCGTTGCGTTCGCTGCCGCGCAGGCAGCTTAGAAATACCAAAGCAGCGCGCATTACCAGCTCTATCGGTTCGCTGCCGCGCAGGCAGCTTAGAAAAATCCACTGCCACCGGCAAGCACACGGCCAGCGTTCGCTGCCGCGCAGGCAGCTTAGAAAGGATCGAGGCGATGCCTGCCGCCGGCGACATCGTTCGCTGCCGCGCAGGCAGCTTAGAAAACATAAAATAGAAGCGAGACTCGCCCATATTAGTTCGCTGCCGCGCAGGCAGCTTAGAAAATTATGACAGATAAAGCCGAATCCGTTGCTTTGTTCGCTGCCGCGCAGGCAGCTTAGAAAATGTAGTCGGCCAGGCTAAACGGTTTGTCGATGTTCGCTGCCGCGCAGGCAGCTTAGAAATGGATCAATTCGTGCGGCTCGCGGTTGAATTCGTTCGCTGCCGCGCAGGCAGCTTAGAAATGGAAGCCGCCGCGTACCGCATTACGGACAACGTTCGCTGCCGCGCAGGCAGCTTAGAAAACAGTCTGAGCGTTAACCTCGACAATCTCTGGGTTCGCTGCCGCGCAGGCAGCTTAGAAAACATCACGGATAAACGGCACCGTTTTGCCGACGTTCGCTGCCGCGCAGGCAGCTTAGAAAATCCTTCAGCGTCGGGTGACGCAAATTCATCGGTTCGCTGCCGCGCAGGCAGCTTAGAAAATTATAAAATGTGGTGCCAGCAGGACACGCACGTTCGCTGCCGCGCAGGCAGCTTAGAAAGCCACGAGCATCTTTGCAGGCAGAATGAGCTAGTTCGCTGCCGCGCAGGCAGCTTAGAAATAAGCGCGTTTCTCAATCAGGCTTGGTCTTCTCGTTCGCTGCCGCGCAGGCAGCTTAGAAAGCAACAGAATCGAGATACGACTGATTATTTGAGTTCGCTGCCGCGCAGGCAGCTTAGAAATGATGGTGGTTTATTAAATCTTGGTTGTTCCTGTTCGCTGCCGCGCAGGCAGCTTAGAAAATTATAAAATGTGGTGCCAGCAGGACACGCACGTTCGCTGCCGCGCAGGCAGCTTAGAAAGCCACGAGCATCTTTGCAGGCAGAATGAGCTAGTTCGCTGCCGCGCAGGCAGCTTAGAAATAAGCGCGTTTCTCAATCAGGCTTGGTCTTCTCGTTCGCTGCCGCGCAGGCAGCTTAGAAATGATGGTGGTTTATTAAATCTTGGTTGTTCCTGTTCGCTGCCGCGCAGGCAGCTTAGAAAATCGCGTAAATTTCCGAGGTCGGGAAGTGGAAGTTCGCTGCCGCGCAGGCAGCTTAGAAAAGCAGATCATAAATATTGACGCCATCGCTCCAGTTCGCTGCCGCGCAGGCAGCTTAGAAATTGATGAAATCCACTTCGGCCAGCGGATTTTCGTTCGCTGCCGCGCAGGCAGCTTAGAAAAAAGAAAAACAAAATACCCCGCATACGACCAAGTTCGCTGCCGCGCAGGCAGCTTAGAAATTTCCGAGCGTATTGCTAGCGTATCCGAAGGAGTTCGCTGCCGCGCAGGCAGCTTAGAAAACCAGCTCACCACGGTAAGGATTGAAGCGCCCGTTCGCTGCCGCGCAGGCAGCTTAGAAATATGCCTAGCGCCGTTAATACTCTGGCAGCAAGTTCGCTGCCGCGCAGGCAGCTTAGAAAACAGTAGAGAAGACCATGCTTAACAGAATGATGTTCGCTGCCGCGCAGGCAGCTTAGAAAATTCCCGGCAGAGTCGGTCAGCGACATTGTATGTTCGCTGCCGCGCAGGCAGCTTAGAAATGGATCGGATCATCCAGCGAAAACGTGCTCGGGTTCGCTGCCGCGCAGGCAGCTTAGAAACTGTTTACAATGTGCGGGCCGTGCCGCTGGAAGTTCGCTGCCGCGCAGGCAGCTTAGAAATACATCATGCTCAGGAATGCCGGCATCGGGCCGTTCGCTGCCGCGCAGGCAGCTTAGAAAAATCTTTGCCGAGGTGATCGAGTCTGCCGGTGGTTCGCTGCCGCGCAGGCAGCTTAGAAAAATCTGCGCATGCAGCAAATGCTAGATGAGTCGTTCGCTGCCGCGCAGGCAGCTTAGAAATTACCCATAGGCAAAGTCCATGCGTTAACCTTGTTCGCTGCCGCGCAGGCAGCTTAGAAAGCCTACCTGACCGTTCCAAATCGTTCGGCGAAGTTCGCTGCCGCGCAGGCAGCTTAGAAAAGTCTCGATATTCGGAAAGGCGCTCACGCTGCGTTCGCTGCCGTGCAGGCAGCTTAGAAATCTGATGCGGGCAATGTTACATCAGGAGAACCGTTCGCTGCCGTGCAGGCAGCTTAGAAAAATGATCCGATGGAACGACACCGCATCCGAGCGTTCGCTGCCGTGCAGGCAGCTTAGAAAGATCGCGTGTTGTACAGATCCCAGTTCAGCCCGTTCGCTGCCGTGCAGGCAGCTTAGAAAACCGGATCGGCCAGGCGCATAAGGTGGTCTATGTTCGCTGCCGTGCAGGCAGCTTAGAAACATCTGGTCGATCCCCATGAACGTGCCGCGCCGTTCGCTGCCGTGCAGGCAGCTTAGAAAAACGCGCTGGAGGCAGTCACCGCGCCGTCCGGGTTCGCTGCCGTGCAGGCAGCTTAGAAAAGCGACGTCAACCGCGTCAACGCGATCATACCGTTCGCTGCCGCGCAGGCAGCTTAGAAATATGACGATGTATGAATAGTTGACCTATGTTAGCCTCCGTTCCCCACGCCCGAGGGGATGAACGGACGTTAAAAATTTTCCAATACTTGGCGTGATGGTAATTTTACAAATCCATTTTATAACAAATACTTAAGTAGTATCATAGAAAAAATTGCATGCCATTTTTGTTCAAAAACTGGCAAAACTTCAACGCCATTTTCAGCCACACCTTACTTATAGGCTATTGCTTTATGTAGTACTAAGTACCATAATAAATTAAAATGGATCTTTATGTAGCCATCTTAAAACGGAGTTTTAGGCATGAGGGTTTACAAAACTAAATTTTTCGATAAATGGGCAAACAAAGAAGGCTTGAGCGATCAAGCACTTTGCAGCGCTGTTAATGAAATGTCCAGCGGCCTGTTTGATGCTGATCTTGGTAGCGGACTTTTTAAAAAGCGTGTCGCCGGGAAGGGAAAAGGCAAAAGCGGCGGGTTTAGAACCCTGGTGGCCACAAACAGAGGAGACCGCTGGTTTTTTATTTTTGGTTTCCCCAAAAACGCCGTAGTAATATCGACAAAGACGAAGAAAAGGCATTAAAAAAACTTGCCGATGAGCTACTGTCTTATACGCCAGTAGCCATTGAAAAAGCCCAAAAGGCAAGTCAACTAATTGAGGTGGAGTGTAATGAGAAAAACAAAGTCAATGATTCTGGAGGCCGTTCATGAAACAGCAAAAGGGCTGCATGATGCTGGCGTTATGGATAAAGTCACCATGCGCGAGTTTGACCAACTTTGTATACCGCCAGTGGACACCCTTTCACCGGAAGAAATCAAACAGCTTCGTGAATCATTCAAGCTTAGCCAAGCTGTGTTTGCATCGATGCTGAACATCAAAACGCCCACAGTTCAAAAATGGGAAATTGGCGCCAAAAAACCAAGCGGAACTGCGTTAAAACTTCTGCGATTGGCCAAAACCAAGGGCATCGAAATCTTAATGGCCTAATTATTCATAAAAGCGCCAGCGCGGCCGACTTCTTTGCCGGACTGGTTTTGTAAACCCGTCCGTATCGTTTCAAGTCATCGCTTAGCAAAGATGACGATCGCACGCTAAGCGCGCACAACTGGGAGCGATGCGATAATACTGTCTGGATTAATACAGTCCTAACTGCAACTGTGCGACCTCCGACATCATCTCGCGCGACCAAGGCGGATCGAGCACGACTTCGACGATCACATGATCGACGCCGGGCAGGGCGCGGATGCACTTTTCGACATCGCTCTGGATCACCGGGCCCATGCCGCAGCCGGGCGCGGTCAAGGTCATGCGGACGTGCACGTCGTTCAAGTGGTCATCGACCGGGGTGACCTTGCAGGAATACACCAGACCGAGATCGACGATGTTGACCGGGATTTCCGGATCGTAAACCGTCTTCATCACTTCCCAGCAGTTTTTCTCGACCGCCTCGGGACTGGTGTCGGAAACCAGCGTATGCAGCTCGTGGGTTTCCTTGCCGAGCGCGTCGGCGTCGCTGCCGGCGATCCGCACCATGTGGCCGAACTGGGTCACGACCGTGTAATTGTTGCCGAGCGACTGATGAATCACGACCGTTTCGCCCTTTTTCAGGGTGTCGGGAACGCCGTCCGGTATCGTAATGATGTTGACGTCGCGGGTTAGGACAAAGGCTTCTCGTTCAGACATAAAGGTGGTTAGAGATGAAAGGTGCGCGCATCGATGATTTGGCCGTTCACGCCGATGCTTTGCGAGCCGAAAAGATAAAGGTAAACCGGCGCAAGAGACTCCATGGAAGGAAACCTGCTGTTGTCCACGCCCGGATAGGCTTTTTTGTGCAGCGGCGAATCGACGGGGCCGGGCACCATGATATTGACCCGGATTTTGCCGAAGGTTTCGACTTCCTCGGCCAAGATGTGCGCCAGTCCTTCCAGCGCGCATTTGGACACGCCGTAGGCGCCGGAATAGGCCGGGGTGTTGCGGGCGGACGAGTCGGAGGTGAACACGATCGAGGCGTGCTCGCTTTTTTGCAGCACCGGCAACAACACCCGGCAGAGCAGGAACGGGCCGTTCAGGTTTACATTCAAGGCATGGCCCCATTCCTTGGTGCCGAGCAGCGACAGCGGGGTGAAACCGCTGAATTCGACCGCCGAATGCAGAATGCCTTGCAGCGCGCCGTATTTTTCCTCGATCCGATCCGCCAGTTCCTGAAAATCATTTTCAGTCGCGCCGGCCAGGTCGAACGGGTACAGGATCGGCTCGGGCGCGCCGGCCTCGACAATCTTGTCATAAACCGCTTCGAGTTTCGGAATCTTGTTGTCGAGCAGGATCACATGCGCGCCGTGCTTGGCCAGGGCCAACGCGGCGGTCGCGCCGAGACCGCCGCCTGCGCCGGTAATCAAAATCACTTGTTTGCTCAGCGGCATAGATGCGCTCCTATCCAGTCGGTAATTTGCAGGGGCGATTCGATCACCGCGTCCGCGCCCCAGGTTTCCGGCAGGTCGCCGGGTTTCAGGTAGCCGTAGCGCGCGGCCAGCGTTTTCATGTTCGCGTTTTTGCTGGCCGCGATGTCGTGGCTGGCATCGCCGATATAGACGCAGCGCTCGGGGGCGACGCCGGCCTGCCTGCAGGCGGCCAGCATCGGTTCGGGGTGCGGTTTTTCGAAAGCGGTCGTATCGCCGCTGACGATGCAGGCGGCCCGGCCGGTCAGCCTCAATGCCGCCATCAAAGGAGTCGTGAAGCGCTGGCGCTTGTTCGTCACCACGCCCCATTTCAATCCCTGCGCCTCGATCTTGTTCAGGGTGTCTTCAATGCCGTCAAAAAACACCGAGTGATCGGCGATGTGGTTTTCATAGCAATCGAGCATCGTGGCGAGCAATGCTTCCTCGGTGCGCTGATCGACCGCTTCGGTCAGGCTGGCCGCGATCATCGCGCGGGCGCCGAACGAAATGAACGGCTTGACCTCGCTCTGGCTGGCCTCCGCAAAACCATGCTGAAGCAGGGCGCTATTCAGGCAGTGCAGCAGGTCCGGCGCGGTATCGACCAGGGTGCCGTCCAGATCGAACATGACGCAGCGAAGTCCCATTGCCGCTTACTCGGGACGCCGGAAGGCGGCGATATAGTTCACGTCGATGTCCTTGCCGAGACTGAAGCGCTTGCTGAACGGACTGTATTCGATGCCGACCATGCCTTGCAGTTCGAGGCCCGCGTGGCGCGCCGACTGGCACAACTCGGACGGCTTGATGAAGGTCTTGTAGTCGTGCGTGCCTTTCGGCAGCATGTTCAGCACATGTTCGGCGGCAAAGATCGCCAGCAGATAGGCTTTCGGCTTGCGGTTCAGGGTCGAGAAAAACACCATGCCGCCCGGTTTGACCAGGGTCGCGCAGGCGTTGATGATAGAGCCGGGATCGGGCACGTGTTCGAGCATTTCCATGCAGGTCACATGGTCGAAGCCGGCCGGCTGCTGCGCGGCCAGATCTTCGGCGCTGATTTTCCGGTACTGCGCGCGCACGCCGGATTCCAGCCCATGCAGGTCGGCGATGTCGATCAATTCTTCGCTCAGATCGATGCCGAGTGCGTCCGCGCCTTCTTTGGCCAGGCCTTCGGTCAGAATGCCGCCGCCGCAGCCGATATCGACGATGTGCGCGCCGGCAATGTTGATAAAGTTCCGGATGAACTGGATACGCAGCGGATTGATGTCGTGCAGGGTCTTGAATTCGCCCTGCGTGTCCCACCAGCGCTCGGCTTTCGAGCCGAATTTGTTGATTTCGTGCAGATGCACGTTAGTTGAAGCAGTCATAAACGGTCGGATGATGGCTATAGTTTAGTATTTTACTAGGTTAATAATTTTGGGCAAATCAATTCTTAGGTGGGAGCGACGCCTACGTCGCGACTTGGCTCTAATCGCGACGTGGGCGTCGCTCCCACCATTGACTTACCTCACGACAGAATAAATCAAGCGCTTAGCCGCTGCCGCCACTGACCGATTTTTTCGGTCAATGCGGCGAGATCGATCGTGGTCAGCTCGCGGTGTTTCAGCAGGCGTTTGCCGGCGACCCAGACATCGCTGACCTGACGGCGGCTGGCCGCATAGACGATCTGCGAGATCGGGCAATACAGGGGCTGGGTTTCGAGTTCGCTCAAGTCGACCGCGATCACGTCGGCCGCCTTGCCGATTTCGAGCGAGCCGGTTTCCCGGTCGATGCCGATCGCCTTGGCGCCATTGATCGTCGCCATCTTCAAGGCCGTCATCGCGGGCAGGGCGCTCGCATCGTTCGCGACCGCTTTCGCGAGCAGCGCGGCGGTGCGCATTTCGCCGAATAGATCGAGATCGTTGTTACTGGCCGCGCCGTCGGTGCCGAGCGCGACGTTGACGTCGCGGGCGAGAAGCTCCGCGACCGGACAGAAGCCGCTGGCCAGTTTCAGGTTCGACTCGGGGCAATGCACGACATGCGCGCCGCTGTCCCGGAGCAGGTCCATTTCTTCGCCGGTCAGTTGCGTCATGTGCACCGCCATCAGCGACGGCGTGACCAGGCCCAGTTCATTCAGGCGCTGCAGCGGCCGCATGCCGGTTTTGGCCTGTTCCTGTTCGACTTCGTGGCGGGTTTCATGCACATGCATGTGCACCGGCAATTCCAGTTCGTCCGCGAACATGCGGATTTTCTTGAGCGGCCCGTCCGAAACCGTGTAAGGCGCATGCGGCGCGAACGCGGTCGTGATCAACGGTTCGTGGCGTAATTGATCGTGCAGTGCGAGGCCTTTTTCGATATAGGCGTCGCCGTTTTCGGCCCAGACGGTCGGAAAATCGACCACGATCAGGCCGATGCTGGCGCGGATGCCGTGCAGGATCGCCTGTTGCGCCGCGACTTCCGGGAAGAAATACATGTCCTGGAAACAGGTCGTGCCGCCGCGGATCATTTCGGCGATCGCGAGCTCCGTTCCGTCCCTGACGAAGGCTTCGCTGACCCAGCGCTGTTCGAGCGGCCAGATATGATGCTGCAGCCAGTCCATCAGATGCAGATCGTCCGCGATGCCGCGCAGCAGCGTCATCGCGGCGTGCGTATGGCAGTTGATCAGACCCGGTAGCAGCGCATGATCGGCGAGCTCTTCGACATGAGTTGCGGTGTATTTTTGCCTGGCCAGTTCGGTCGGCAACAGGTCGACAATCCTGCCGCCGTCGATCGCCAGGCTGTGGTGTTCGTAGGTTACGGATTCGGGTTCAACGGGTATAATCCAGCGCGCGTGGATCAGGGTATCGACTTGCATGAGTGTTCCTTGAATCAAGCCGGGAATTATAACTTTTTACCAACCTATTTGACCAAATAATGACGAAACAAATGAGATTATCTGTCGAAGCCTTGAAATGGGCCGGCGCTAAATTGCAGGTTCTGGATCAAAGAAAAGTGCCTGAACAGATCGTTTATCAGGATTTTGACACGGCAGCAGGCGTCAGCGAGGCGATCGCCTCGATGCGCGTGCGCGGCGCCCCGGCGATCGGCATTGCCGCGGCCTATGGCGTGGTGTTGTCGGTGCTGCGGCATACCGGTGAAAAGGCGCCGGATTGGCGGGCCAGGGTCGATGCCGATATCGACATGCTGGCCAAATCGCGGCCGACCGCGGTCAATTTGTTTTGGGCGTTGAACCGGATGAAGGCGGTGCTCGATGCGTCTCCCGCCGAACCGTTGGCGGCGGTTGTGGCCGAGGCCGAGCTTATCCATGCGGACGACATCGCCGCGAACCGGGCGATGGGCGAGCGCGGCGCGGATCTGATCGGCGGCGTCAAAGGTGTTTTGACGCACTGCAATGCCGGCGCCCTGGCGACCGGCGGCTACGGCACCGCGCTGAGCGTGATCCGTAGCCTGTACGCCCGTCAGGCGCTCAAGGTCTTTGCCGGCGAAACGCGGCCCTGGCTGCAAGGCGCGCGCCTGACCGTCTGGGAATTGTCGCAGGACGGGATCCCTGCGACCCTGATCGCCGATTCGGCGGCGGCCTGGCTGATGCGCTCCGGCGCGATCGACTGGGTCATCGTCGGCGCGGACCGAATCGCGGCGAACGGCGATGCGGCGAACAAGATCGGCACGTATGCGTTGGCGGTGTTGGCCAGGCAGCACGGCGTCAAGTTCATGGTGGTCGCGCCGAACTCGACGATCGACTGGACGATAGCGGACGGCAGCTGCATCGAGATCGAAGAGCGCGACCCGGCGGAGCTGTTGCCGGCCTGTTACCGCGAGCAGGAAACGCTGGTCAATGCCTGGAATCCGGTCTTCGACGTGACGCCGGCGGACTTGATCAGCGCGATCGTGACCGAAAGCGGCGTGGTATTGAATCCGACCGCCGAAAGCATGGCGCGGTTGAAAATAGTCTAATGCGCAATTTAAATCTTGGGGGTATTGCTGATGGCATTCGTTCAACGAGGAAATAATCCGTTACTGGCGATCAAATCTTTCGCGCAGGGAGTCGGCCTGCTGGGTAATCCGAAATTGCGAAAATTTGTCCTAATTCCGGTTTTGATTAATTTTTTAGTGTATGGCGTCGCCTTCGCGCTCGGTTATTACTATCTTGCCGATATCATCGACCAATTCATTCCGGGCTGGCTGCAATGGCTGCGCTGGATATTATGGCCGCTGTTTTTTATCAGTTTCTTTATCGGCGGATTCTTTACCTTTACGGTGCTGGCCAATTTAATCGCGGCGCCTTTTTACGGCATGCTGTCGGCGGCCGCGTTGGCGATACTCAGCGGAGAGTCGGCAACGATTACCGAAGCGCCCTGGCCAAAGGTGATCAAGGCCGAATTGAAACGAGCGGCCTATTTGGGAAGTCGTGCCATACCGCTGGTGATATTGTCGATTATTCCGGGTATTAATGTGCTTGCGCCGGTATTGTGGGCATTATTCGGCGCCTGGGGCATGGCATTGGAATATATGGCTTATCCGCTGGAGAATGCCGGTATCTTGTTTTCCGAGCAACGCAAGTTGATCGGCAGTGTCCGCTGGGGGGCTTTGAGTTTTGGCGGGCTGGCGGCGGCAGGGCTGGCATTGCCGCTGATTAATATCGTCGTGGCGCCGGCGGCGGTGATTGGTGCGACGATTTATGTGCGCGAACTCGAAACTAATCGAGCGCAGACGGATATTGAGGCGGCCTGAGGCCGCCTCAATAGGATCAAGTTAACGAATACCGTTAAACTTTAAACTCGGAGCTGTCGTGGCCCTGGTCGATCAGGGCGCGCAGCCATTTCGGCATCATGCCGCGGCCGGTCCAGATTTTATCGGGATCATTAGGATGGCGATATTTGACCGGCACTTTAACGCCTCTGCGAGGCGATTTCTTATCGATTTCGGTAATTTCTACCGAAACATCGATCGAGGCTGCCAGTTCTTTAATCTGGGCAATAATTTCCTTGCGGTGATTCACAAGTTTGTTTTTCAATGCCTTCTCGGCATTGTCGATAACGGTTTGTAATTCGTTCAAGGAGAGGTTCTGATAATCGTTCATAATTTTGATAGGGCATAAAAATTCAACAAGCGCTGAATTATAACATAAGTAATAACGGACTTTAAATACCCTATTATAATTTTAGGGCTATCAATAACGCCAGTCATCAGTATTTATTTGGAAAACTTGACCGTTCTCAATACCAAAGACTCTTTTCGGTATTACTTTGTTCAATAGTCATGCTGGATGAGGCGAGTGTGGAGGGTTATTATTCGACAAGCGAGATTTCGTATTGGGCGCATGGCTTAATAATTTAAGCGCGCATTAATGTTGTTATGCTAAGAAAATATATTCATGACCAAGTCCAGGGTTTTATAACGCCACCCGTAATACTTCAACGCATCAATGGACAGCACTCGATAGCCGTTCCAAAAGAAAAACGCGCTTGATTGTCAATACCGGAGAATAGGTTTATTTCGCGGAAACGGTAAACTGCATTTCATTCATGATGCCGCCTTGATCATCGACCGCGCGCACGGACCAGTGTCCTTGATCTTCCGGACCCAGTTGGCGTTGGCTGGAAGTGCGCCATCTTGCCGCGGAGATTGTCATGGGGTGCCGTAGAATCAGTTGGCCGTCCTTGCGCCATTCATGAAACAGGGTCTGATCCGTCTTGCCCCTGACTTCGGTAAAATAATGCACCAGAACCGGCTGAGTGCGGCTGACGCTGACGGTCGATCCGATCAAATCGGCGGGTTCCTTGTCGACGATGCGGTAGGCGAGTGCAGTCCGGCGCACTCTGCCGCCCTGACTCGCTTTGACTTGTTCCGGTGGCGATGGCTTGGCCTCGATTGTGGTGCCGGCGGCATCGGGAGTCGAAGCGGCAACGGGCGTCTCCTGCGGTTTGGCCGCGGAAGCGGGAGGGGGCGGCACGGGCGCTTCAATCGGGCTTGAAGGAGCCGCATTCCGTACGTTGTCCATATCACGCGATTTGCCGCGCAAAACAAAGTACAGCGCCCCCAGCAACAGTATCAGTATGGTTAGCGCGCCGGCTATTCTTTTAACATTCCATTCTGTTATTATTCTCGGCTGAGATTCCGCTCCGGCATTAGGGGGCGTGTATTTGACTTTGATTACGATGTTTTTCGAGTCTGTCATACGGTTTATCGATCGGGCTTTGAGCTAAACTGTTTTCGGGGTCCTGCGCTTGCTTTTTTAGTTAGCAAACACCGCGCATGCTGGTAATATACCACTACGCTATCTCGCGCGAATAGTTATCTGGACCGACAGACATTTACGCTCTTCCCATCAGGACACCGTCATGGCCTCGCTGCTTGAACAATTCCGGGAAACTTCCTCGCTGTACGGAAGCAACGCCTGGTTCATCGAAGATTTATACGAACGTTATTTGAAAGACCCGGAATCGGTCGATCCCGATTGGCGGCAGCGTTTTCGCGCGCTGCAGAACGGCGCCGGTTATGAAACGCCGCACAGCCCGATCGTCGAGCGTTTTGCCGAACTGGCGTTGAAATCGCAAGGCCGGCTCGCGCAATTGCAGGGCTTCACCGAAGAGAGCGTCAAGAAACAAGCGGCCGTGGCGCGGCTGATCAATCATTACCGGGTGCGCGGCCATCAAATCGCGAATAATAATCCGCTCGGGACGACCCTGCCATCGCCGCCCGACCTGGACCCGGCCTTTTACGGCCTTTCCGAGCCGGATATGGACACCTGGTTCGATACCGGCATTTTGCACGGCGTCGATCGCCTGCCGCTGCGCGAGATCATCGCGAACCTGAAAGAGATTTATTGCGGCAGTATCGGTTCCGAATACATGCACATCGCCGATACGCCGACGCGGCGCTGGCTGATCAGTCGGATGGAAAATGCGAAGGGCAACCTGACCCTGGACCCTGAAAAACAGCGCTGGGTTTTGAAGCTGCTGACCGCGGCCGAAGGCATCGAAGTCTATCTGCATAACAAATTCGTCGGCCAGAAGCGCTTTTCGCTCGAAGGCGGCGAGTCGCTGATCCCGGTTCTCGACGAGCTGATCATGGGATGCAGCACCAAGGGCGTCAGCGAAATCGTGATCGGCATGGCGCATCGCGGCCGTTTGAACGTGCTGGTCAACATTCTCGGCAAGAGCCCGGCGCAGTTGTTCGACGAGTTCGCCGGCAACTGGGCATCCACGCCTGGCGTTAGTTCGGGCGACGTCAAATATCACATGGGCTTTTCGTCCGACATCGACACGCCGACGGGCCCTGTGCATTTGACGCTGGCCTTCAATCCCTCGCATCTGGAGATCATCAATCCGGTTGTCGAGGGTTCGGTTAGGGCGAGGCAGGACCGCGCCGGCATCGACGGCAAGGAGTCGGTCATTCCGGTGTTGATTCATGGCGATGCGTCGTTTTCGGGGCAGGGCATCGTGATGGAAACGCTGAACATGTCGCAGACGCGCGCGTTTGAAACCGGCGGCACGATCCATATCGTGATCAATAATCAGATCGGCTTCACGACCAGCAATCCGAAAGACGCGCGTTCGACGCTGTATTGCACCGACATTGCCAGCTTGATTCAGGCGCCGGTATTTCATGTGAACGGCGACGATCCGGAAGCGGTGGTCTTCGTCAGCAAGCTGGCGCTCGATTACCGGATGACCTTTAAGAAGGATGTGGTGATCGATCTGATCTGCTACCGGCGTCTGGGCCATAACGAGGCGGACGAGCCGGCGGCGACGCAACCGGTGATGTACAAAAAAATCCGCAGCCTCAAAAGTACGAGAACCTTGTATGCGGAGAAATTGATTGCCGAAGGCGTATTGACCGCCGAAAAAGCCGCCGCGATGGTACTGGATTATCAGCGCATGCTCGACGAAGGGCTGGTGGTGTCGCGGCCGCTGTCGCAAAATCCGAAATATTCCTATACCCATCAGTGGAATAATTTTCATGGCCGGGATTGGGAGGTGCCGGGCGATACGGCCGTGTCGCTCGATCGTTTGCGCTATTGCAATGACCGGATGCTGCGTCTGCCGGCCGGTTTCGAACTGCATCCGCGCGTCGCCAAGGTGATGGATAACCGCCGCAAGATGGCCGCCGGCGCGTTGCCGCTGGACTGGGGCTTTGCGGAAAATATGGCTTATGCGACGCTGTTGATGGAAAAATATCATGTGCGTCTGACCGGACAGGACGTCGGCCGCGGCACCTTCGTTCACCGGCATGCGGTGCTGCACAACCAGCAGAAGAAAGAAGAATATATTCCGCTGCGCCATCTCGACAAGGATCAGGGGCGCGCCGATATTTACGACTCGTTGTTGTCGGAAGCCGGCGTGTTGGGCTTTGAATACGGCTACAGCACCACGATGCCGAATACGCTGACGATATGGGAGGCGCAATTCGGCGATTTCGCGAACGGCGCCCAGGTGCTGATCGACCAGTTCATCAGTTCCGGCGAAACCAAGTGGGGGCGTTTGTGCGGCCTGGTGCTGCTGCTGCCGCACGGCTTCGAAGGCCAGGGTCCCGAACATTCGTCGGCGCGGCTGGAGCGTTATTTGCAACTGTGCGCCGAGCACAACATGCAGGTCTGCACGCCGACCACGCCCGCGCAAATCTTTCATCTGCTGCGCCGCCAGTTGGTCCGGCCTTACCGGAAGCCGTTGATCGTGATGAGCCCGAAAAGCCTGCTTCGGCACAAGCTCGCGGTATCGACGCTGGAAGATTTGACCGGCGGCTATTTCCAGACCATCATCGGCGAAGTGGACGGCATTGATCCGAATCAGGTGACCCGTTTCGTACTCTGTGCGGGCAAGGTTTATTACGATCTGCTCGAAGCGCGCCGCGAAGCCGATCTGAAACATGTCGTGATCGCGCGTATCGAACAGCTTTACCCGTTTCCGAATGACCAGTTCAAGGCGGAGCTGGCCAAGTATCCGAACCTGGAAGAGTTTGTCTGGTGCCAGGAGGAGCCGAAGAATCAGGGCGTCTGGTATCAATCGAACCATCACTTCCATGACAATCTGGCGCCGCATATCCGCGTCAGTTACAGCGGGCGCGAAGCGTCCGCGGCGCCGGCGGTCGGCAATTTTTACGTTCATATTAAGCAACAAAAAGCCGTCGTCGATTCGGCTTTGTACGGTAACCCAGCAGGAAATTAACATGAGCATTGAAGTCTTAGTCCCCAACTTACCGGAATCGGTCGCCGACGCCACCTTGATCAATTGGCACAAGAAGCCTGGCGACACGGTCGTCAGGAATGAAAATCTGGTTGATCTGGAAACCGATAAGGTTGTGCTCGAAGTCCCCGCTCCCGAATCCGGCGTGCTGGCCAGTATCCTGAAGGAAGACGGCTCGGTGGTAATCGCCGGCGACTTGCTGGCGGTGATCGAAGCGGCCGGCAGCGCCGCCGCTGCCGCACCCGCCCAAACGTCCTCAAAGCCTGCGGAAACGCAGCATGAGGCGGAGATGCCGTTGAGTCCGTCGGTCAGGCGCCTCTTGCATGAAACGACGCTGAATCCGCAGGAGATTGCCGGCACCGGCAAGAGCGGCCGCATCACCAAATCGGACGTGCTCGACCATCTGAAAAAGCAAACCGTTCAGGAACCCGAACCGGCCGAACCGAAAGCGCCCGTTGCGCCGGAGCCGCCGCAACCGAAAGCGGCCGAGCGCAGCGTTGGCGTTTCGAATCTGCGCCCCGAACAACGGGTGCCGATGACCCGGCTGCGCGCGAAAGTCGCCGAGCGTCTGTTGCAGGCGCAGCAAAACGCGGCGATGTTAACCACGTTCAACGAGGTCAACATGCAGAGCGTGATCGATCTGCGCAACCAGTACAAGACCCGGTTCGAACAAAAACACAATGCCAAACTCGGCTTCATGTCGTTCTTCGTGAAGGCGTCGATCGAGGCACTGAAGAAATTTCCGGCGATCAATGCCTCGATCGACGGCAACGACATCATCTATCACGGTTACTACGACATCGGCATCGCGGTCTCGACGCCGCGCGGCTTGATCGTGCCGGTGCTGCGCGACGCCGATCAACTCGATTTTGCCGGCATCGAAAAAACCATCGCCGATTTCGGCGAGAAGGCGCGCTCGGGCACCTTGACCTATGAAGATTTGCAAGGCGGCACCTTTACGATCACCAACGGCGGCATATTCGGCTCGATGCTGTCGACGCCGATTCTGAATCCGCCGCAATGCGCGATTCTCGGCATGCACGCGATCAAGGAGCGCCCGGTCGTCGAGAATGGCCAAATCGTGATTAGACCGATCATGTATCTGGCGCTGTCTTACGATCACCGTCTGGTGGACGGCAGGGAAGCGGTGCAGTTTTTAGTCACGATCAAGGAGTGTCTGGAGTCGCCGGCCCACTTACTGTTGAACATTTAATATGCCGAAACCACTAGCGAAATACGATGTGATCATCATCGGCGCGGGCCCGGCCGGTTACGTCAGCGCGGTGCGCTGCGGCCAGCTGGGATTGAAAACGGCCTGCATCGATAGTTTGAGCGACAAATTTGGCCGGCCGAGTCTGGGCGGGGCTTATCTGAATGCCGGCTGCGTCGCGTCGATGGCGCTGCTCGAGTCGGCAAAGTTGTATCATGCGCTGACCGCCGATTTGGCGCAGCACGGCATCCGCGCCGAGAATATCGCGCTCGATGTCGGGCAGATGGTCCGCCGCAAGGATCAGATCGTTGCGGAAATTAACAGCCATATCGCCGGCCTGTTCAGTCATCACAATATCGACCATATTCACGCCAGGGCCAGATTGCTGCAGTCAGGCCACGTCGAAGTCGTCCCGGCTGACGGCAGCGCGCCTGCCTGTCTGACTGCCGAGCACATCATTCTGGCGACCGGTTCCGCGCCCTTGGAATTGCCTTTCGCGCCGATCGACCACGAGTACATTATCGATACCAGCGACGCGTTGAACCTCGATTCGGTGCCGAAACGCCTGGCGATCATCGGCGCCGGCATCAAGGGGCTCGAAATCGCCAGCATCTGGAACCGGCTGGGTTCCGAGGTGATATTGCTCGAAGCGCAGGAAAGCTTCTTGAACCTGCCGGATCAGCAAATCTCGCGCGAAGCCTACGCCATTTTCACCGGGCAGGGCATGGAAATGCGTCTCGGCGCGCGCGTGATTTCGGCCAAGAAGGGCAATCAGGAAGTCATGATCGAATATCAGGATCATGAAGGCTCCCATACGCTTTGCGTTGACCGTCTGATCGTCGCGATCGGCCGCAAGCCCAGTTCAGAAGGACTGACGGCGCCCGAAGCCGACCTCTTGCTCGACGATTCGGGTTATGTGCATGTCGACGAAAATTGCCGCACCAATCTGCCCGGCGTTTATGCGATCGGCGATCTGACGCTGCTTGGCCCGATGCTTGCGCATAAGGGCATCGAGGAGGGCGTTTTCGTGGCCGAGGAAATTGCAGGCCTGCAGCCGATGATCAATTACGATCTCTTGCCGAGCGTGATTTACACCGAACCCGAGATTGCCTGGGTCGGGCAGACCGAGCAGACGCTGCGGGGGCTCGGCGAACCGTTGAAGATCGGCGTTTTCCCGTTCAGCGCCTCGTCCAGGGCGCTGGCCATCGGGCGCAGCGAAGGCCTGGTCAAGATCATCGCGCATGCCGAAACCGACAGGATTCTCGGCGTGCACATGATCGGCGCGGGGGCTTCCGAACTGATCGCCGAAGCGGTGCTGGCGATGGAGTTCTCGGCCAGCAGCGAAGACCTGGCAAGGACGATCCATGCGCACCCGACGCTGTCCGAAGCGCTCTACGAAGGCGCGCTGGCGTTAAGAAAAATGGCGCTGCATTTGCCGATGGGCAAGTGACGGCGGGTTTTTGTCTCACGGCCGATGGTATGGTCATCCGTTCTCGAGACGCTGTTTAAACGGCTATTCTGGACCAGCGCCTTGGCGTTGCTGTACGCATATAAGGACAGGAGCCAGATCCTTCCTATTACGCTCGCAAAATGGCTGGCGCTCGGCTCGGGCATCGGCTTTCTGATTATGCTGCCGATCGCGCCTTTTAGAACGAAGCGTTGAAATACAAAGGATGCTGTTAACTATAAGCGCTTAGCAACAAGTCAGCAGGTACATGAAATCTGACTGTTGCCGGATTTACTGGATCTCCAAGAAACTAATGCATGCGAACTTTTTGCAAGGCACTTAACTTCCCGTCCGGAACGATTTTTGTGTTTTTGATGAAATCTGCTGCACATTTGCGGCGCAATATACTGGTATCGTCGCTTATTATCCATTAATGCTCATAAAATAATAACTACCATAAGGAAGTTGTTTTGACGAAATCCTTAATTCAGGCTAAATGATTCTGCCCTGCGCTATTGCTATAATGCTGCGGTTTAATTTTGTCCTTGACGTTAGCTGTGCCCTAGGTGATTTTCCAATATATATTAGGGTAAGAGTTTAGCAATAAATCAACAGGTATATGTGGCTTTGTCACCTTTTGTTGTTTGATTGACCAGAAAACAATACCTACCAATTTTTTGTTAAGTACCTATGCATAAATATCCAGTCAGAGTTTATATGCATATCATTGTTTTTATTATAAAATATTGCAAGGCATTCTGAAAAATACCGGGTTTATTTTGCACATGTACTTATGCGCTTATAAAGGTGTTGTATTTACCTAGTTATAATATTCTCGCGTACATGAATGAATTCAGAGCAATTTTGTATTTTTATGGTTCATTGGGCAGCTGGATGACGCAATGTTTTTCGTCATTAGAACTAAAGGAGATTAGATGTCAGACCAAGTTGAGAAGGCCTACGATGATGTAAGAAACCTTGCTAAGGACTATTTTGGCATAGGTGATTCGGAGTCTGAGACGCTCATGAAGCTCGCAAAGCGATGTGCGCAAACAGCAGGCGTGCCTATGGCAGGAGTTGGTGCAGTAGCTCTAGCCGGTGTCTCATCTGTCACGATTCCATTAGTAGGTGCTGTGCCCGGCTATCTTGCAGGCGCTCTAGCTGGCTTTGTCGGAGGCACCACTGCATGCATGATCGCTCGAAGATCAAGTGCAGAGCAAGTAAAGCAAATCCTAGGGCAAAGCGGTATGACAGAACAGAGCTTTAAGGATGAAGTTCGTAAACTTATCTCCGTTGCAGAAAAGAAGGCCGGCTATTGCTCGAATGCGAGTTAACCAAAAATTAGGCTGAAAATACACCACAAGAGGTAAACATATATCTATGAAGCTACCAAAGCCTACATTTTGGCAAGATGAAGGATTTTCTGAGCAACCTGAAGAGCTTACGGCCAATGGCGGAGAAGTGGTCTTCCGCGCCTATGGTGGTACATCCCGAGTACTAGGTAACTGTTTTTTCACCCCTGCAATAGCATCTGCGCCTATCGGTTATTGGACGGCGGAACTCTTGGAAATGGAACTTAACGCCTCATTATGGGGCAACAATTTCGAAGGTATCACTAAGTTCCAAATGATTAAGGGTGCCAAATATAGAATTGGACCAATTGCACACGACAACTATGTAGGGCTCGACAATGAGCGTAGGTTTTATCAACGTGCCTTCTTTACTCCATCAGGAATCTTCAAACAAGTGACGTTTATTGTTGGAGAAAATCGGGATTTATCTGCTTGTGTAAAGCAACTGGGATCTCCGTTTTCAATTTCTGCTGGACGGTATGCGAGGGAGGCGTCAACACGTGCCAAGAAATATCGCCAGTAGCCTACAATCTAGGTGTTCCAGTCAATTAATCAATCAATGCTGTCGCTGAGAACTAAAACAATTGACCGGTTCGGAGAAGTGCCGATGCCGCAAAGCCCGTTCGCAACGCAATCACCTCGCGTGCTGTTAAGCGTCCCTCAAAAAGTCAGCTTGTATAAGTTGCCGAACCCTTCTCCGATTTCGTCGATGGCCCGTTCCAGCTCATCCGGCGTATACAGTTTGAATTTGAGCTATTCATATTTCATCTTGTGCCAAAGCAATTCAATCCGGTTCAATTCGGGGCTGTAAGGCGGCAGGAAATAAAATCGCATGCCTTTTTCTTCCAATAAGTCCCAGTAAGGTTTCAGTTTTTTGGCGGTGTGGATGGACGCATTGTCCAGGATCACCACCAAAGGCTTGCTGACCTTATCCAGCATGGCCATCAAGAAGGCAAAGAACCACAACCCATTGATGCTCTGCCACAGTTTTGCCATCACCAGTTTTCCCGATGACAGCATGGCCCCAATCACATTCAGTCGTCGCCCCCGTTTCGCCGTGACGGTATGGGTTTCGCCCTTTTTCGTCCAGGCGGATCGGTTGGGCGGTTGCGGCGCAAACCCGGCTTCATCGACATAAGCCAGCTCGATCGTGCCGACCTTTGCCTGGACGATGAGCTCGGCTATGTCGCGCTGGGCTTGTGCGAAGCGCTCGGGGTCGCGCTTTTTTTTAAACTGTAGCGCGTCCGTTTCCAGACATACCCCATGCGTTTCAACTCGTTACGCAAGGTATTGGCGCTAAGGCGAATGCCGCATTCGGTTTCCAGGCGATCGACCAAGACCCGGCAGGTTAACGGTTCGGCCTCGACCCACGCCTTTAACCGGGCCCGGTGTTCATCACTCAACTTGCTCGGCGCTCCGCTTCGCGCTTGATCGGGGAGGCTGGCAAAACCGGCTTTGAACCATTTGCTCCGCCGTTCCCGGATCGTCTCCGGCAACACCCCTTGCTTTTCCGCCACTTCGAACGTCGTATGACCTTCGGCGAGCAGTAAAATCGCTTGGGCACGTTCTCGTTCGCGCCAGTCGCTGCCTTTTTTGACGATGATTTCGAGCAACTCCCGATCGGTGTCGGTCAGTTCAACACGGACAACTCGCATTTCCTTCCTGGGCTGGCTTCATAAATCTTTACATTCTAAACACCAGACGATTTTTTGTTAAGAGCTTACCACGTGTGGATCACATTGAAAGTCAAAGCAAGCCCACTGAATAAGACCCTCTATCAGGTCAGAGCTGACTTGTTTTCCGACTATTTGCTGGCTGAGTTGCGTAATCCCAGAATTCAGGCGTATGCCGCTAGCTAGTGAAAGTCCTAAGACTAAATCCTTAATTCAGGCTAAATGAGTCTAATAGAGGCGAATGCTATAATTTTAGCTAGGTCCTTATCCCTTTACTCACTGGTGGTGGTTCGCAATGAATTTGGTACAGCAGTTCGAAATGCTCGGAAGGAAACAATTAGCAATCCAGGAAGGAATCGATCTATTGCGGCAGATCCAAATCGATCTTTCTCGTGCGCGAGCAGCAGCCGATGCCTGGGGTGTCGCGGCCGTGATGTCCAATGTCACATTGATTCCCCTCAACATCATTGTCAATGCGTTCGAACTGAAAGCTGCGAACACAGCCTATCAGGTTCTAGTGCGGCAGCTATATGGGAAGTTTGGAAAAAGCGGAACCCGATTAGATGGACAGGCAAAGACAGCCTTGTCTTTGCTTAAGCAAGCCATCACGGAGGAGCTGAAGCGTAAGGCCATGACTGAATTCGTTCCAGGCGTGAACATCCTCATTGGCCTAGCGGAGGACTCCATGGCTGCCTGGCAAGCCATTCAGCTAGTTGACTCCGGAAGCCGAGAGATATCGATACGCGCTAATGATCTTGAGAGAAAGATCGTCATTGCAAATCAGCAACTTATGCAGCTTGGCATCAAGAGAGCAGACATACTTGGTCGTATGCAAGTTTATGGGCGTACTGCGTAAGCATGGCTTAAGAGGACGTTCCGGCCGACCGTCATGGTGGCGCCTGACTCCAGAATTGGGCGCCACTTAATCGTCATCGTTGTGAAGTTGGAGCTTAGTATGCCAATCATTACCGGACAAACCGCATGTCAAATTTCTGCTACCGGACTCGGTGCTGTAGTCGGAGCGATTAGTACGGGAGGTAATGCGCTCGCGATTCTAGTGACGGGCGGAGCAGGTTACCTACTTGGCCGAGTAGTTTGCCGAATACCTGCGATTGAAAGAGCATTCGATAGGGCAGTCGGTGCGGGCGATTGGAGACAGTTCGAGCAAGTGCTGGCCGATCCAAAGGTCCGAGAGCAAGCCGTAGCAGCCATTTCGGATGAAACGAGTGTCTCGCAGCAACAAGGAGAGCAGATTTGGGATGCCATTGTTTTGCGTCTTGTGTCCGACCGAAATGCGCTGGTCGGTTCAGGTGAATTCCACGCTGCACGTCATCATCCTCCAACAGGAAGTATTAAGCACGGAATCTCCGCCATCACGCTGGTTGTAAGTGGTCAGTCTTGAGGCTCGCAAACGATGACTAGCCATTCCATGCTGACTCCTAACGTCAAATATTAGCCCCAAAAAGAGCGGCCATGCCATTGCAACAGCCTACAAAAGAGCTTTTACGCTTCTTACAGAAAAATCCGCATATTCGAGCGAGGATCGCTGCACCGGCAAACGGCACACTGCTCTATGCCGGTTCTTTCTTCAAACCAACTGGAGGAGCTAAAACGCACTTCTCCTGAAGTTTTAACAAAACAGCTCTTGCCGGAGGTGCTCGCAAGGATTACTACACCTGGTTAACCATACCCCACACTGCTTGCTTGGGCGAAGTCGATCGACAACCTTTTTCCATGGAAAGAGAATGGCTTCATTGCATGGCGTGCGTTGTCAGGTATCTATGCGTCTAAAGCTATTGGATCTGTATCGTTCTATATCGGCTCTGGGGTTAGCAAGTCCAACAAGGTGTTTGCGGCAACTGAGATTCCGGTCTTGTTAAGAAATCCCCATGTTGACCCTGTCACAAAGGACATTCTTAGTTATTACCAGCGTTGTATTCAGTCCGGTCAGACTGCTATCAACTTCGGCTTTATAGGGGGCTAACTTGCCGTTGGTTTTCTTTACTTTGATGCGTCGGGAATCATCCCAGGCATTTCAGGCTTCTGGCTAGGGCTGCTTCTCATTGGTATTAGGTAAATCAGTGACTTGTGCTATCCAAGAAAGCCAAACTAACCTAGCAAAGAAAGGGCTGGCCGTTTCTGGAACTGTTGCAACGGCATCGGGTTCTCATGGATAGAACTATTGAGTTTCGCTGCTGGGCAAACGCTGAAGTCGTCGAGCTATTGAAGGTGGCTGGCACGGCGCCAACATGGCTTCAATGTACGTCGCTTTGACCATGGCAGAGAAAGTCGTTTCGGCAGCAGGACTTGCTGATGGCAATCGCTGTAGCTGCCAATGCTCCACCCCATGTAATTGCGCCAACACAGCACTCCAGTAAGTAGTTGCAATAAAGCATCTCACCCTCATAGTGAACAACATTCCGATGCAGTGTGATCTTGTCGGCCAGGTTGCGGGCGAAAACGCCATGCCGGGTGAAACCACGATCCTTCTGCTCCTGCGTCTATTGGAAATCCATCTGATGACGCAGACTCAGAGCATTCTTAACCGCCGATAGCATAAGATGGCTTCGCAGCAACTGAACCATGCCGCTGCCTGAACAAAATCAGGTGCTGTGAAAATTCTTTATGGGATATGGTATGAAAAAGTAACTCACAAGTGTTGGCTAATTCAGGCTTCGCTTAATTAATAGTTAACATGAAAATTATAAACTAATCACATTTTTATGTCCTAGGGAATTACTATGTTTTTGGATCACTCAGTTGTAGTTAATAAAAACGGCACATCTTCTTTGCGGCCAGACTATAAATTGGCTGTTATTCTGCTATCGCTGGGCTTGATGGGTAAGGCTGAGGCAGGCAACACATTACCCCCCGATATTTTGGAGGGGCTAGGGGGGAACTCTGAAGTCATTGACTCATTAACTCCGGGGCAAATAGCTGGTCAGGTTAACTCCTCTTTCAGCCAATCTGGTGGTCAAAACTCGATTGTGTCGCGACGCTTGCTTGAGATTCGCAAACAAATAAAAGAAGGTGAGAGTTCAGATGGAGTTAAGGTCAGCTCAAATGGGCTGTTAAGGGGGCAAGCATTGGGGGGGGCTGCGGGTGATACTGTATCAGCGGGAGGTTTGCTTGATGACCGGCTGGGTGTCTATGTCACCGGCCATTTTAGTAAAGGCGATCGTATCAGCACCGAATGGGAAAAAGGCTTCGATACGGATAATGCCGGCGTCCTGTTGGGAGCAGACTATCGATTGACCGATCGGATTGTATTGGGCTCCGCCTTTGGGTATACGGATGACAAATCTCAATTCTTTCATAATCAAGGTCATTTGATCAATAGAGGCTATAGCGGCTCTATCTATGGCTCTTATAACATAACGGATAATTTGTATTTTGATGGCGTGTTTACGTATACTCACAACGACTATGAATCAGTACGAGAGCTAATATTTCCTGACGAACAAGGGCGTCTGATTACCGGAAGCGCTAGTTCATCGCCTCAAGGTGATCAACATCGTTTCAGTTTTGGCGCAGGCTATGACTTGCCGATGGGGAGCTGGACTGTTGGGCTGAGGGCGCGCACAGAGTACGGTCGCACCAATATTAATGCCTATTCGGAGGAGGGGCAGACGCCTTATAACTTGCTCGTAGACAAGCAATTCAACGACTCAGTCCTTACTGATTTAGGTTGGCAGATCAGTTATGCTTATAGCACGCCTTTTGGCGTCTTGCAGCCGCAATTGAACTTAGATTGGGAGCACGAGTTCAAGAATAATAGTCGCGATATTGTGGTTCATTACAATGACTTCAATAATCTTCCCTCTACTTTAAGAACTAATAATCCGGATCGCGATTATTTAGTCTTTCGAGCTGGTATGAGTGCGATTTTGACTCATGGCATCTCTTCTTTTGTTCAATATGAAACCCTGCTGGATCACCGCTATGATACGCTTCACACTGCTAGTTTAGGGGTGCGATGGGAATTCTAAATTCATGATGTTTTAATAAGCGTCCAGTAAAAAAATAATTTCCATATTTGAAGTTGACCTGCCTGATTATTTAAAATCAGGCAGGTCATCAGCATTGAAGTTAATCCAAGCTGAGGATATAGAGAATGGCGACAACGACAGTCGGCTTAAAAAACGAGCATCTACTCACCCTAGTGTCTAAGGCTATTTCTGATGGTAAATATAACTATCAAGAACTCCTCGATCTGCTCCAGACGGCGGCTATTCAAGGAGTTACTGAAACGGAATGGACCGATCTAAAAACGATATATAGCAATTATCAAAGCATTTTGGGTGATGCAGCAAGTCGCGACTATTTAAAAGCCATTTTCTATAACGTCATCTTCGGCAATCCCGCGAATGAAACATGGTGGGGCGGTTCCAAGCCAGAGCCCCTGGGCAATTTACAAGCCGGCTCTACTGAGCAGCAGGTTGTACGCTTGATTGATAAGTGGTTTTTGGGGCTAGATTTACCGTTGACGGTTAGCGGAGAGAAGGCACTAAAGAGCAAGGACGGCTCCAGTGCCTTTGTTTATAAAACTGCTGATGGTGATCTGTTTTTCGAAGGTGCAAGCGAAAAAGACATCGTACAAGGACAAGCCCAAACATGCTATTTGCTGTCGGCTTTAGGCTCAATCGCCAGGGTAAAAAGTCAGTTTATTTACGATGATTTCATCGATAATGGTAACGGCACCTATGGTGTGAAACTGTATGCCAATGGCGAACCCGCTTACACTACAGTGAATCTCAGTTTACCTACTTACAAAACGAACGGCAAACTGGTATTTGTGAGTGACGATGTGAATAGAACGCTCAATGGAGAACTTTGGATTTCTCTGTTGGAAAAAGCCTATGCCCAATTTAATTCTCAATTCAATACCCAGGAATTCTCCGCTCAAGAAGTAAGGCTCTTACGTCTTCATGACAATAAGGATGTTGATTACTCGGAGTTGCCATGGTCCAAAGAAAATAGTTACACGGCCATAGGCAGATCATTTGCGCAAGCCATTAAACAGTTTACCAATCTCAATTACAAATATTACTCCTCCTTTTTAAAGGATAAGGGTTTAAATGATGACAGCGACTCAGGCGTGTTGTATTCGGAAGACCCTAAAACTTACAAACAAACACTGATCGATGCCCTCAATGCTGGGGAAATAGGCTGGTTAGCGGCCTATGGTGCGACTACAGATAGATCCCATAAAGTATTCAACTTTATCCAGGGACATGCCTTTATGTTACTGGGGTACAACCCTGAAACCGATAAATTTATTTTCAGAAATCCTTGGGGCGGGGCGGTTCAAACCCTCTCATACAACTCTGAATTTGAAGTGCCCATAGAATATTTCTGGAACAAATATGTCAAAGCTGTCGTGGCTATCTCCGACTCAACCTTAGCGGACCCGGTTTTTAGTTATACGATTGGTGTTCAGGGTGCGGATACGGTGAGTGAAGGCGGAAACCTAACCTTTGCCGTTACACGCAACGCCAGCGGCGCAGAGTCAACGATTTATGTGAGCACGGTTCAGGATACTGCCAATAACAGTGATTATTTGGGCTTCAACAAGGTCGCGATAACATTTTCCAAGTCCGACACCACGAAGTTGGTCACCGTTGACACCTACGCGGATACCCTCAGTGAAGAGACAGAGTCTTTGCATCTTAATCTGTATCAATCGTATGATGATGCTTCTTCTGTTACCTCTCAAAAAGCCTATATTGAAAATGTTGCTAGCACACAGGATTACAGTTATACGATTGATAGCAAGGAAAGCACGGCCAAGGAAGGCGGCACGGTTATCTTTACGATTACCCGTAATGGCATGGGTTCTTCCTCTACGGTTTATCTGAGTACGATAAATGGCAACGCGGATGGCGCCGATTACAAAGGTTTTGAGAAGGGAGCCTTGAGATTCGAGGATTTTGAAGAGAGTAAGGTTGTCAGAATTAATACTCTTACCGATAGCTTGAGCGAAGACACCGAAACGTTCTCCTTGGATCTGTATAAAAACATTACTGACACAGATAAGGCGGTCAGTGCAACCGGTTATATCCAGGATCAGTTCTTATCTACCTATACCTACCTCGTTACCTCTAGCGCCAGCGCACCCGATGCGGCCGCAAAAGAAGGCGGTGAAGTGACTTTCACGATCCTGCGTAGCGGTACCGGAGACGCATCTACGGTCTATGTTTCCACAAGTTTTGGTACGGCTGACCCAACCGACTACATAGGGCTGAATAAACAAGCGATTACCTTTGCGCCCAATCAACAAAAAGCGACCGTCACGGTCAAGATCAATCAGGACTGGCTGCTGGAAGAGGATGAGTTTTTTACCCTTGATCTCTACAAAACCAGTGCAGATGCCATTTATACAACCTATGCGCCCGCTTTTATACGGGGTATCAGGGAAAGTGACATCATAACAGATTCCCAAGGTGACATCGTTGACTTAAATACAACGGACGAGACGTTATACAACTACACCATTATCCATGACGCAAGTTCGGGGGCTAATGAAGGGGACGAAATAACGTTTACCATTACTCGCTCTGACAGCGGAACGCCGTCAACCGTTTATCTGAGCACCTCCGGCAGCAGCGCTGACAGCAGTGATTTTGCCGTTTATGACAAATATCGACTCGATTTTAAGGCAGATGAACGGGTCAAACCCTTTAAAGTCAAGACGTACCATGACAGCACAACTGAAGATAAAGAAAGTTTTTCGCTCAATCTCTATAGAAATTATGCGGACAGCAACCCTGCACTCCATAGTTCCGCCGATATTCAGAACGTAACCCCCGTTTATAGCTATACCCTCAGCGCAGATGCGTCGGTATCCGAAGGCGATGCACTGACGGTGACCATCACCCGTTCGGGTGACAATGACTCAGAATCGACCGTTTATCTGCACGCCTCAGGGAGTGCAGACGCCTTTGATTTTGAGCAGCCCTATTTTAGGGCGATTACCTTTAACTCTTCCGGATCCCAAACGATTACCCTAGACACTTACCAGGACAGTATCGATGAGGGCACCGAAGAGTTCAATTTGCTGCTATTCGACAGTTACGCCGATGCACTCAATTACACGGTGTCTGAACATGCGCATGTTAGCCTGCAAAACGTCAAACCACCCGTCAACTACGACTATGACATCACCAACGTTACGTCCGTTGTTGAAGGGGATTCGATAACGTTTACGATTACTCGCAGCAGCACGGAAACAGCGTCCACGGTCTACCTAAAGACCTACGGTAGTGCGGACGGCAGTGATTATGATGAGACCAAGTGGCAAAACCAGTCCGTGGTCTTTGAAGATGGCAAAGCTAGTAAAACGGTAACGCTCGACACTTATTCGGATAAGTTGGTAGAGGGCAATGAATACGTCGCCTTGGGGCTGTACCGAAGCTACCAAGATCTCCTCAATTACACTGAGTACACACAGAGTTATATTACCATTCAGGACGGACTCCCCCCCAGCACATCCACCTACAGCATCACTGGCAGCAACTCCCCAGTGATTGAAGGCGCTCTGGTGACCTTTACCGTTACCCGGAGCGGCAGTAGCGCCGCGTCGAGCGTGTATCTGAGCACCTGGAATGGTACGGCGACAGGCAGCGATTATGCCGTGCAGGATAATGTGCGGTTTGACTTTGCTGATGGCGAACTCCAAAAAACCGTGACCATTGCCACCTCTGCCGATACGGAAGAGGAGGGCGATGAGTCATTTACGCTAGGGGTATACGCCAGTGCTTCCGATGCCCAGAACCGTAATAATGCCTTGAGCGTAGAGTCGGCGACTATTGCGGACAAGGTCAGTTACAGCATCAGCAGCAACTCCCCGGTGGTTGAAGGGGCTCCGATGACCTTTACCGTTACCCGGAGCGGCAGTAGCGCTGCGTCGAGCGTGTATCTGAGCACTGTGAACGGCACGGCGACCGGCGGCAGCGATTATGCCGTGCAGGATAATGTGCGGTTTGACTTTGCTGATGGCGAACTCCAAAAAACCGTGACCATTGCCACCTCTGCCGATACGGAAGTGGAGGGCGATGAGTCATTTACGCTAGGGGTATACGCCAGTGCCGCCGATGCCCAGAACCGTAATAATGCCTTGAGCGTAGGGTCGGCGACCATTGCGGACAAGGTCAGTTACAGCATCAGCAGCAACTCCCCCGTGGTTGAAGGGGCTCCGGTGACCTTTACCGTTACCCGGAGCGGCAGCAGTAGCGCCGCGTCGAGCGTGTATTTGAGTACCACGAACGGTACAGCTGACGGCAGCGATTACAGCGTGCAGGATAATGTGCGGTTTGACTTTGCTGATGGCGAACTCCAAAAAACCGTGACCATTGCTACCTCTGCCGATACGGAAGAGGAGGGCGATGAGTCTTTTACGCTAGGGGTATACGCCAGTGCTTCCGATGCCCAGAACGGTAATAATGCCTTGAGCGTGGGTTCGGCGACAATTACGGACAACGTCAGTTATAGCATCATCAGCAATTCCCCTGTGGTTGAAGGCGAACCGGTGACATTTACGATTACCCGCAGCGGCAGCAGTAGTTTAGCGGCGGGCGTGTATCTGAGCACCTGGGACGGAACGGCGACCAGTGGCAGTGATTATGCCGGGCTGGATAAAACGCTGTTTGAGTTTGCACCCAATCAAACCAGCAGAACGGTTACCATCCCCACCCACGTAGATACAGAACTCGAGAGCAGTGAGTATTTCTCGCTAGGCTTGTTTGCTACCTATGAAGATGCGCTCAATAATCATTATGTGAGCTGGGACTCAGCCACTATTACGGATAATACCAGCTATAGCGTTACCCGCACCAGCAACGACCCGGTGGTTGAAGGCGATCCGGTAACCTTTCGCGTCACCCGCAGCGGCAGCAGCACGGCCCTGGCGGTGGACGTGTACGTCAAATTCCGGGACGGCAGCGCCGAAGACAGCCAGGATTATATCGCCCCGAACATGCGCGTGCATTTTGAGCCGGGCGAAACCCAACGGGTCGTGGACGTGGCTACCTTGCTCGATACCCAGCTTGAGAATGAGGAGGCTTTCTGGCTGGACCTGTATGCGACGCTGGACGAGGCGATTGCCGGGAGCAATGTGCTGGCTTCGGCAGAAGGCGCGATCGAGGACGATACCCACTATGCGTTAACCGGCGACGATACGGCGATCGAAGGTGCTCCGGTAACCTTTCGCGTCACCCGCAGCGGCAGCAGCACCGCCCTGGCGGCGGACGTGTACGTCAAATTCCGGGACGGCAGCGCCGAAGACAGCCAGGATTATATCGCCCCGAACATGCGCGTGCATTTTGAGCCGGGCGAAACCCAACGGGTCGTGGACGTGGCTACCTTGCTCGATACCAAGCTTGAGAATGAGGAGGCTTTCTGGCTGGACCTGTATGCGACGCTGGACGAGGCGATTGCCGGGAGCAATGTGCTGGCTTCGGCAGAAGGCGCGATCGAGGACGATACCCACTATGCGTTAACCGGCGACGATACGGCGATCGAAGGCGCTCCGGTAAGTTTTACGGTAACCCGCAGCGGCAGCAGCACCGCCCTGGCGGCGGACGTGTACGTCAAATTCCGGGACGGCAGCGCCGAAGCCAGCCAGGATTATATCGCCCCGAACATGCGCGTGCATTTTGAGCCGGGCGAAACCCAACGGGTCGTGGACGTGGCCACCTTGCTCGATACCCAGCTTGAGGATGAGGAGACTTTCTGGCTGGACCTGTATGCGACGCTGGACGAGGCGATTGCCGGGAGCAATGTGCTGGCTTCGGCAGAATGCGCGATCGAGGACGATACCCACTATGCGTTAACCGGCGACGATACGGCGATCGAAGGCGCTCCGGTAAGTTTTACGGTGACCCGCAGCGGCAGCAGCACCGCCCTAGCGGCGGACGTGTATGTCAAATTCCGTGACGGCAGCGCCGAAGCCGGCCAAGATTATATTGCCCCGAACCAACTCGTGCATTTTGAGCCGGGCCAAACTGAACAGGCCGTGGACGTGGCGACCTTGCTCGATACCCAGATTGAGAATGAGGAGACTTTCTGGCTGGACCTGTATGCGACACTGGACGATGCGATTGCCGGGGGGAACATGCTGGCTTCGGCGCGGGGGGATATTGACAATCGCGGCGCGTTGACTTTTATTGCCCCCGGATCAAGTAATATTGATTCAGACAATATTCCCTCTATTAGCGCCAAGGGCCGCTATGTCGTGTTTCCGTCCGATGCTAAGCTGGCTGGAGACAACAACGGAAAATCGGATATTTTTAAATACACTATCGACACTCAGTCCATCGACTTGATCTCCACTGGCGCCAACGGCCAAGGGAACGACGACTCCTTGTTCCCCTCCATCAGCGCCGACGGCCGCTATGTGGTATTTTACTCCTGGGCGAGTAATCTGCTGGGGGCTGAAGACACGAATGGAACTCTCGATGTCTTCCTGCGCGATACCCAGAACGGCATCACTACCTTGATTGCCACTGGCGCCGCGCTGCAGGATCGTGTTTTAAAATATACTTCTAATGCAGCTGTCAGTGACAAACGCGCCGATGGCTCCTATTATGTCGCATTTTCTTCCCGTTCGGATATTGCACAAGCCGGAGACAATGACGGGCACCCAGATATCTTTTTATACAATACCACCACCCAGGCCATTGACTTGGCCTCCACCGGTGCCAATGGTCCGGGGATAGATAGTGCTTCTTTTGACCCCGCCATCAGCGCGGATGGCCACTCTGTGGTGTTTGAGTCCGATACGGACAACCTGGTGGCGGGCGATACCAACGGCACAAGAGATATCTTCCTGCGCGATACCCAGAACGGCACCACTACCCTGGTCTCCACCGGGGTGAATGGCCAGGGAAATGGCGGTTCTTTTGACCCCGCCATCAGCGCGGATGGCCACTTTGTGGTGTTTGAGTCCGATGCGGACAACCTGGTGGCGGGCGATACCAACGGCACAAGGGATATCTTTTTATATAATACCCAGACAAAGGCTATCACCTTGATTTCTACCGGCGCCAATGGTCCGGGAAATGGCAACTCATATGCGCCTAGCATCAGTTTGGACGGACGTTATGTGGTGTTTGGGTCCGATGCGGACAACCTGGTGGCGGGCGATACCAACGGCACAAGGGATATCTTTTTATATAATACCCAGACAAACGCCATCACCTTGATTTCTACCGGCGCCAATGGTTCGGGAAATGGCAACTCATATGCGCCTAGCATCAGTTCCGATGGACGTTATGTGAGCTTTTTATCCGAGGCGGATAACTTCGGAACGGAAGGGGGAGGCAGCATTGGAATCCCAGGGATCTTCTTGGCAACTGGGGATGGCTGGTGGTTGTGAAACGAATCAAGCCTGTCAGGTGGAATAGGCTCTGCCGGATTCCGCCGTGCAAGCCGTAGGATGGAGGATTGCTTGTCTTGACCCCTTCTATTGCTCGCATTGAAGCGCGACGAGCACTCACAAGTATCTAACCCGTAATAAGGCGGAACCGGCTCTGCCGGGTTCCGCAGAAGGAGAGTGGCTTGTCTGGTATGGCGGCGGAACCAGGGCTATCGCATGAAGTTTGGCTTGACAAGAGGTGCGGCAATATGGCTTAAAGGAAGCTTTTGCGCGAGCCCGCGGAGCCATGGATACCCCAGAAACGTCGATTTTGGATCACTTTAGCAATTTGCAAGACCCCCGCACGCGGCATCCGGACCACCCCTTGCAGGAACTTTTGCTGGTGGCGCTGTGCGCCATCCTGAGCGGGGCGGATAACTGGGTGGATATGGCGGATTGGGGGCGGGAGAAGTTGGAATGGTTGCGACGGTTTCTGCCAACGGCGGAGAAGTCGAACGAAATCACCGCCATTCCAGAACTGCTGGACGCGCTGCTGTTGAAGGGCTGCCTGGTTACGATCGACGCCATGGGTTGCCAAAAGGCCATCGCCACCAAGATCATCGAACGGGGCGCCGATTACGCCCTCATGGTGAAGAACAACCAGCCGACACTGGCGGCGGCCGGCCGTGGAGAACTTCTTCGAGGCGGCGGAACGCGACGGGTTCGAGGGGGTGCACACGCGGGCCGAGTGGGTAGATGGCGGTCACGGGCGCATCGAGACGCGCCGTTGCGTCGTCGAGGAACCGCCGGCCGGACAATCGGGGCTGGCCAATTGGCCGGCGCTCAAGACCTTGGTCTTGGTCGAAGCCATTCGCGAAATCAACGGCAAAACCACTGTCGAGCGGCGCTACTACATCAGCTCGGGCCAAGCCGAAGCCGAGTACATGGGGCAGGCCGTGCGCGGGCACTGGGGCATTGAGAACAAGCTGCACTGGTCGCTGGACGTGGCCTACGGCGAAGATCAGGCACGTATGTGCGAGGGTAACTCAGCGGTGAATTTCTCTATCATGCGCCGTATCACCCTCAATTTGATCCGCTCCGACAAGACGCGCAAGACCGGCGTCAAGAACTGCCGCCTCAAAGCCGGCTGGAGCGACGCTTATAGACAAAAATTGCTCGGTTCGCAAGACTTGGCTTGATACGATTGCCCTGGGGGATAGCAATGGATTTAGTGATATATTCCTGGCTACCGGTGATGGTTGGTGGTGGGGTTAAGCAGGATAAATGTGATGATTTTGAACCAGCTTGTGTGGCTGAATGGGCTATGCCTAGTGGGTGTTGCCTGGCCAAAAGTTCTGCCGAAGTTTCGATTGATCTGCACACACGGTGTCTCCCCATTTAAATTAAACAGGTTTTGCGAATGAGTACTTTATACGATAACGCGATTAACGAACGCCCTGTATTCCTAGGGCATACTTTTTCTGAGTATAGAAACGATTATGCCATGGCCGCCATCAACGCCGAGGGCACCGTGATAACTTGGGGTTACCCCGACTATGGTGGCGATATCAGCGCAGTCAGCGGTCTTCTCAATGGCGCTATTGATGTCGTCCAGTTGTATAGTAACTCCGCCGCGTTTGCCGCCTTGCGTGCAGACGGTTCAGTGGTGACATGGGGTAACACGGGGGAGAATAGCGGGTCATTGCTACCGGCATTAAACGGAAACGTAGACGTTAAGACGGTCTTTTCGACCAGTAGCGCGTTTGCCGCCTTGCGTGTCGACGGCTCAGTCGCAACCTGGGGCGCTCCGGGGGCGGGAGGAGACAGTACCGAGGTGGCCAGTCAGATTAACGGTGCTATGGACGTGACTCAGGTCAGTTCAACTGCGGCGGCCTTCGCGGCAATTCGCGCCGATGGTTCGGTGATTACCTGGGGCTATAGTTCTTTCGGGGGAGATAGCAGCGAAGTCGCCAATGACATCAACGGCAACATTGATGTCAAACAAATTTTTTCTACAGGCTCTGCTTTCGCGGCGTTACGTGCGGATGGCTCGGTGGTTACTTGGGGAAATGCTAATGATGGCGGTGACAGTACCAAAGTCGTCGCCGAGCTGAACGGTAACGATGATCTGAAGGATGTAGATTTTATCTTCGCTAACTCTGCTGTCTTTGCGGCACACAGAGTCGACGGTTCTCTGGTGGTGTGGGGCAATATCGCCAATGGTGCCGATGTCAGTACGGTCAGCAATGAAATTGACGGCGATACCGACGTAACCCAAGTTGCTTCGACCCTTTCCGCTTTCGCGGCATTGCGCGCGGATGGTTCCGTGGTGACATGGGGAGATGCTAAAGCGGGCGGCGACAGTAGCGCGGCGACTGAACAGCTACACAACGTCGACCGAATCTATGCCACGAGTTCTGCATTTGCGGCGCTGCGCAAAGACGGCTCCGTGGTAACCTGGGGTTTCGATGGCTATGGGGGAGATAGCCAGAGCGTGGCACAAAAACTCGATGGCACAATTCCGGTAGAGAGGATCGTATCAAATGATCACGCGTTTGCCGCTCTGCGCGCAGATGGTTCGGTTATCGTTTGGGGCAGCTTACTTGCAGGGGGGAATCTTGAAGAGATTCAAGCCCAGTTGGATGGCTCCGTAGATGTTATTCAACTCACGGCATCGAGTCTGGCATTTGCCGCTTTACTGGCAGACGGCAGGGTGGTTGCCTGGGGAGATCTTAATTTTGGCGGCGACAGCTCGGAGGTGGCTGCGCAATTAACGGGCATCACAAGCCTGGTTGATCTTGCCTATAAACCTGTCGTACCCGTGGTACCTGACGAGCCTGAAGATCCAGACCAGGTCGGCACGTCAAAATCGAACTCTTTAGTTGGTGATGCACAGGATAATAATCTGTACGGTTTAGGCGGCAAGGACGATCTATTTGGTGAAGGTGGTAATGATGTTCTTGATGGCGGCAAGGGTGTTGATTTTCTAAGAGGTGGTCAAGGAGATGATACTTATATAGTCGATCATGCAAAGGATGTTGTGCTAGAAAGGGCAGACGAGGGGGTTGATACGGTGCTCTCGAACAAGTCGTATACACTGCCTGAGCATGTTGAAAAACTGATACTAACAGGGAATGGAGCCATTAAAGGAACCGGCAATGCAGGCGATAACGTACTGCTTGGTAATGATAAAGCCAATACTTTAACCGGCAAACTCGGTGCTGATGTGCTAACGGGGGGGGCCGGCAAAAATAAATTCGTTTATACCAGTATCGATGATTCGTTACCGGACAGTTTTGACACGATTACTGACTTACTATACGGAGATAAGATCAATCTTAAAGCCATTGATGCCGATACGCTGACATCAAAAAATGATGCTTTTACCTTCATCGGTGCCTTGGAATTTGAGAGTATAGCAGGCCAGTTACGGTTTGCAGATGGTTTCCTCGAAGCCGACGTCAATGGCGATGCGCAAGCAGATTTTATGATCGAGCTGACTGGTAGAGACAGTATAAGCGCAGATTTTTTTGTACTTTAGGGAGACAGGTTCTACTTTTTCTAAAGATTCAACCGCCATATTGGGCTGCATTGGCCGCCACTAACGAAGAAGCATCAGGTCCAAGCGACCGATGGATCATTGGGGGAGCAAGAAACAGTTTGGCAAGAAAACCAGATAATGGAATAGGGCGCTAATGCAGTTATGCAGTGTGGCTAACCTTCGTTTTTTTGAAACGCATAAATCTCATATTTGATAAGCCGGAGCCGGCTCAGTAGTTCCAGCGTCGCAGTCTCGATCATCGCGAAGCCGTTAAAAAATGAGGCCTGCCACGCCAATTTCCGGATGTACGCGTAAGTGGGCAGGGTATTGACGGTAATATCCCGTTCGACCAGAATCTTGAAGCCGGAAGCATTGGCCAGACGGCGATAGTCCTCGCGCGTATATTGCACATTGCATCTGCCGTAAAATCCCCGGCTCAGACGCTCCGGCAGCCTGATTTTGGCGAATGGCACGATGATCGGCGCCGGAATGAAATCGGACAATGGTAAGCGTTCAACCGTACCGCCTATAAAATAATTTTCGTCTGTCGCATCCTGTCCTTTTTTTGTCAGGAGTTTTGGCATGGCTATCACAGCGAAATGGCGTCAGCATATTGAAGCGTGGCAACGTAGCGGGCTATCACAAGCCGCGTATTGCGCCGAGCGGCAACTCAATGTCCGTACCTTCACGGCGCGTTTGAGCGACTATCGCAAATTGCCCCAGCCAGAGTCGGCAGCCTTAATACCGGTGCATGTTCAGCCGTCTGCGCCTGCCGCGATTGTCTTCACGCATGCCCAAGGTCACCGCCTGGAGTTGTCCGCTACCGTATCAGCGCGCTGGGTGGCGGAGTTGTTGCGATGCCTGGCTTGATTGCGAGTCCGGCACAGATCTGGCTGGCGGTGGCGCCGGTCGATATGCGGCGCGGCCTGGATGGCTTAACCGCAATCGTCCAGCAAAGCCTGGGGCACCCGCCTGGCTGCGGATCGGCCTTCATCTTCCGCAACCGTGCCGGCAACCGCTTGCGCCTGTTGCTGTGGGACGGCAATGGGGTTTGGCTGTGCCAGCGGCGGTTGCATCGAGGCAGTTTTGTTTGGCCCAAAGCCTCTGACCCGGTCTTTGCGCTCAGTCAGGCCCAGTGGCAGTGGCTTGTGGCTGGTGTCGATTGGCAACGGCTATCGGCACAACCGTCAACAGAATGGCGGGTGTAAGGTACGGTATTGAAACCTAGTAAAATCAAGGCGTTCAGTGGGTTTATGCAGTATAATAACGGCCATGAATCCCCTCGCCAAACTCGATCAGTTGAACCTGGAGCCTTCGGCAAAAACCGAAGTAGCCGCATTGATTCAAGCGCTGATCGAGCAGGCTGAGCGGGATGCCAAAGCCATTCAGAGCAAAGGCGTCAAAATCGCCGCGCTGACCCACGAGTTGGCGTATTACAAGCGCATCCGTTTCAGCACCAAGAGCGAAGCCTTGGCCCCGCTGCAGCGGGATGTGTTCGAGGAAACCTGGAACACGGATATTTCGGCCATCGACGCGGACGTCGAGCAACTGCAAGATGCCAGTCCTTGTACCACGGTGGTCCGCCCCAAACGCCTGCGCGCCGGCCGGCAACCGTTACCGTCTCACTTGCCGCGCATCGAACACCGCCACGAACCCGAATCCTGCACCTGCGGGCACTGCGGCCGGGAGTTGGTCAAGATCGGCGAAGATGTGACCGAGCAACTGGATGTCGAGCCGGCGAAGTTCTTCGTCCATCGCCATATCCGCCCGCAATATGCCTGCCGGAGCTGCGAGACCGTGACGGCGGCGCCGATTCCGCCGGCGGTGATCGATGGCGGTCTGGCGGCGGTCGGCTTGTTGAGCTGGGTGATGATCAGCAAATTCCAGGACCATCTGCCGCTCTACCGCTTGGAGCAGATCGCCGCCCGCGACGGCGTGATCTTGTCCCGTTCCACCCTGGCCGACTGGGTCGGACGTCTCGGCGTCGCCTTGGAACCTTTGGCGGATCGCCTGGCCTGGCATCTTCAACAACGGTCGAGTCTTCATGCCGATGAAACGCCGGTGCCGCAACTGGATCCCGGCAACGGCAAAACCAAGAAAGCCTATTTGTGGGCGTATCGCAGCAATGACCTACAACCGGGGCCCAAGATCCTCGTCTTCGACTATCAAGCCGGTCGCAGCGGCCGGCATGCCGGGCAGTTTCTAGGCGATTGGCAAGGCCATCTCGTGGTCGACGACTACGCCGGCTATAAAGCCTTGTTTGCGGCCGCCCGCGCCCATCCCGAAACTCGACTTCGGCTTGAGCCATGTATCGAACTGGCGTGTTGGGCGCATGCGCGGCGGAAATTCTTCGACCTGTTCCAGGCCAGCCAGAGCCCGATTGCGCAAGAAGCCTTACAGCGCATCGCGGTGCTGTATGCGATTGAAGCCGAAGGCCAAAGCCTGAGTTCAGCGGAACGCCAACGCCTGCGTGCCGAGAAAAGCCGGCCGGCACTGGCCGGCCTGCACGACTGGCTGCAACGCACCCGAACCCACGCCGCGCCCAATACCGCGACCGCTAAAGCCATCGACTACAGCTTGAAACGCTGGATCGCTCTCACACGCTATGCTGAAACCGGCGATCTGCCAATCGACAACAACCCGATTGAAAACAGCATCCGACCTATCGCTTTGGGTAAAAAGAACTGGCTCTTTGCAGGCTCGGAACGCGCCGGAAAACGCGCGGCTGTGATTCAAACCTTGCTCGGCACGGCCAAGCTCAACGGCCTCGATCCTTTGGCCTGGCTAAAAGACACCCTCGAAAAACTGCCTACCTGGCCTAACAGCCGTATCGACGAACTACTGCCTTTCGGCAAATCACATTAAATCACGCCCCCATCAACCTCGCTATGTGGTAGGGTTGGACGCTTACGGACAATGCCAGCATGCCGCCCGGCTTCAATACGCGCCGCGCTTCCCGAAAAAAAGATTCGCGGTCCGGAAAATGAAAGATACATTCGACCGCGAGCACCACATCGAAGCTGTGGTCTGCAAACGGCAGTTTGCAGGCATCGCCCTCGACGAATTCGATTCGATTGCCGGAACGCGGTACGACCTGGGTGCGGGCGCGTTGCAACTGGCGCGAGTCCAGATTCAAACCGGTCAACTGCATCCCGGTGTCATGCTCATTGATATGCGCGATCGTGCCGCCGAAGCCGCAGCCGACGTCCAGTACGCGTAAACCGTTGTTGATCTGACCCGCCCGGCAGATTTCCTGGCTCAGATTTTCCGCGGCCTCGGCAAAATCGGCTCCGGTCGCATCGGCCTGGTGCGGATTTTCCCAATAGCCCCAATGCACGTGCCGTCCGAAGCCTTGTGCGACCGCCGCATTGCCCTCATGCAGCAGTTTCAGCAGATTGTCGAAATAGGGCAGGTTGACGGCTTTGCGTGTGCGGAGGTTGTGCGCCTCGGCGGGGTTGAGTGTATCCAAACTCACTTGATCCATAATATATGTTGAGTCTCGATCGGCACCTGACAGCCAGGATGGCGGGGGATGATGCGGGGGGTGTAATCCTTGAGCAGACGGACTGCCGGAATCGTGAGGCTGTACACATAGCCGTTGACCGCCCCCGGAATCGGGTGATCGATCGGGATCGGATGGATGGCTTGCTGAATGTCGGCGGTCGGCTCCGAGAACAATTGCACCTCGACATCATCGGCGGTCAGATCGCCGAGATAAATATGCAGCTTGAACAGTTGTTGCTTGCCCTGGTCTTCGGCCTGCACCTGCGCGACATGGATTTTCGGCCAGAAGTCTTGCAGATGCTGCTGCCATTGCGTCAGCTCTTTGCCAAGTTCGCCCTGTTTCGCGGCCCGTTCGTGGTAATGCGTGGCCAGGGGCAGGTAGAAACGTTCGGTATATTCCCGCACCATTCGGTTGGCCGAAAAATACGGCGTCAGCGTGGTCATGCTGGCGCGCATTTTTTTTGTCCAGCGTTCGGGAATGCCGTTATCGTTGCGCTCATAAAAGGCCGGCACGATGTCTTCCTCGAGCAGGCGGTAAAGCATCTCCGCCTGTTCCTGATCGCTGTGCCCATCTTCATTGCCGTTCAAGGACCAGCCGACTTCGGGGGTATAGGCCTCGGCCCACCAGCCGTCCAGTTCCGACACATTCAGGCCGCCGTTGACCAGAATCTTCATGCCGCTGGTGCCGCAGGCTTCCCAGGGTCGTTTCGGCGTATTGATCCATAAATCGACGCCTTGCACCAGATATTCCGCGGTGATCATGTCGTAATCGCTCAAAAACACTGCCCGGTCGCGAATCTCCGGGCGGCGCATGAACTGGTGCCACGCCTTGATCAGCAGTTGTCCGGGCTGATCGGCAGGATGCGCCTTGCCGGAAATGACCAGTTGCACCGGCCTGTCCGGATGACACAGGATACGGGCCAGCCGGTCGGGATCGGTCAACAGCAGGTTAGGGCGTTTGTAGGTCGCGAAACGGCGCGCGAAGCCGATTGTCATCACATTCGGATCGAACACGCGCAGCACGCGTTTTTCGAGTTCCTTCTCGGTTAAATTGCTGTGAATGTTCAATTCGCGGTTGTATTCGTCGCGCACGAAATGAACCAGCCGTGCCCGGTTTTTCGCGCGCATCTGCCAAAGCTCCTGGTCCGCGACCCGGTTGAAATTCTGGCCGAGCATCTCGGGATCGCAGAACCAGCGGCCCTTGCCGCACAGCTGTGTCCACAATTCGTCCGCATCCTTCGAATCCCAGGCCGGCACGTGCACGCCGTTGGTCACATTGGTGACCGGGATGTCATGGCGCGACCAGTTCGGAAACAGCGGGCTGAAAATGTCCCGGCTGACTTCCGCATGCAGGCGGCTGACGCCGTTGACCGCCGCGCTGCCGTGTATCGCCAGATAAGCCATGTTGAACGGCGCGGCAGGATCGGTGCAGCCGGGCGCACGGCCGAGACTCAGCAGCGCCGCCACACTGATATCGAGTTCTTTCGCATACAGGCCCAGTTGATTGTTGACCAGGTCCGGACTGAAGCGATCGAAGCCGGCCTCGACCGGCGTATGCGTAGTAAACAGATTGCCGGCGCGGGTAATCGTCAAGGCGGTCGCAAAATCGAGGTCTTTTTCGCGCATCAGGTCACGGGCGCGTTCCAGAACGACCAGCGCCGCATGACCCTCGTTCAGATGGCAGACGTCGGGTGTGATGCCTAGTGCCTGTAAAACGCGCCAGCCGCCGATGCCGAGCAGGATTTCCTGCGCCAATCGGTGGCTGGAGCCGCCGCCGTAGAGCTCGGTCGTGATGCAGCGATCGACCGGATGATTGATCGGATCGTTCGTATCGAGCAAATACAGTTCGATCCGGCCGATTTGCGCCTGCCAGACCCTGACCCACAGCTGGTAGGGCGTCAACAGCTTGATGCGCAGCCATTCGCCGTTCGCATCGCGCACCGGCGTGACCGGCAGGTCGCTGGTATTGCTCGACGGATAGAGCGCAATCTGATTGCCGTCCGCGTCGAAATCCTGGCGAAAATAGCCGTTTTGATACAAGAGGCCGACACCGACCAAGGGCAAACCCAAATCGCTGGCCGCTTTCAAATGATCGCCGGCCAGGAGGCCGAGGCCGCCGGAATAAATCGGCAACGCTTCGCTAAGACCGAACTCCATGCTGAAATAAGCGATCTTCTTCAGCGCGGCTTGCTGTTCGTAATGGTGTTGGAACCAACGATTTTCAGACAAGGCGAGCCGGTGCGCGGACACGATCGTGCGCAGTTTTTGGCAAAAATCCGGGTTCTCGGAGAGTGTTTCGAGGTGCGCATGCGACACCGATTGCAATACCAGCCAGGGATTGCGGGTCAGCCTCCATAACTCGTCATCCAGTTCGGACCAGATTTCATCGGCGCCGTGCGCCCAGGTGTAACTGCAATCTCCGGCCAGTTCGGCCAGGCCGTCGAGTTTTTTGGCCAAGTCGGGCCGAAAGAATCCGCTTGCTTTCATGACACTTTACTTCTCCGAGGATTGGTCGCCTGTTGAGATGTCATCCGCTTGTGATTTGCTGAAATCTTTTTTGATCGTTGTAAATTGCTGCAATTGCGCATCGACCTTTGCATTGAACGATGCGGGCGGAAAGCGGCCTTCGGCGTCGGCTTCACCGGCTTCGATGCCGGTCAATATTTCCAGCGCCTGATCGACGGTCGCTACCGCATAAATCGAAAACTGTTTGGTCTGGGCCGCATGCACCACATCCCAACGCAGCATCAGGTGTTTTAGGTTGCTGGCCGGGATGATCACGCCTTGCGCGCCGGTCAGGCCCTTGGCCGCGCAAATGTCGAAAAAGCCTTCGATTTTTTCATTCACGCCGCCGATCGGTTGTACCTGGCCGAGCTGATCGACCGAACCGGTGATCGCGAGATCCTGCCTGAGCGGCACCCGCGCCAGCGAGGACAAAACCGCGCAGAGTTCGGCCAGCGAGGCGCTGTCGCCTTCGACTTCGCCGTAGGTTTGCTCGAAGACCAGGCTGGCAGCCATCGAAAACGGGCTTTTCCTGGCATATTTGGCGGCGATGAAGCTCGACAGGATCAGCACGCCTTTCGAATGCAGCGCGCCGCCGAGCTCGGTTTCGCGCATGATGTCGACGATTTTGCCGCTGCCGAGGCGCGTCGTCGCGGTGATCCTGGATGGCTGGCCGAACATGAAATCGCCCATCTGCAGCACCGAAAGGCCGTTGATCTGGCCGACGACGCTGCCTTCGGTATTGACTAACAGGATGCCGCGCAGGATGTTTTCGTACAGTTTTTCGCGTATCTTGTCGAGGCGCTTGGTCTTGTGGTCGATCGCCTGCTGCACGTCGCTGTTGGTGATCTCGGTATGGCCGTTGCTGCTGGCCCAGTAATCGGATTCGGTCAAAAGGTCGGTGATGCTGCGCAAATGGGTCAGCAGTTTCTCCGTATCGCCGGTCATGCGTGAGCTGTGCTCGATAATCCGGGCGACCGCATGGCGGCTGAGCGGCCTGAGTTTTTCGCGGCGCGCGAGCGTCGCCAACAGACGCACATAGTCGGGCGTCTTGGTTTCCCTGGAGACCGTATCGTCGAAATCGGCCGCGATCTTGAAAAGATCATGAAAGTCGGGATCGTAGGCACTCAATAAATAATAAAACAGCGGTTCGCCGATCAGGATCACTTTGACGTCGAGCGGAATCGGCTCGGGTTCGAGCGCCGAGGTGCTAATCAGGCTCAGCGCGCGTTCGAGCGATTCGATCCTTATTTCGCCCATTTGCAGGGTTCTTTTCAGGCTTTCCCAGGCATAGGGCTGGAACAGCAGTTTTTGCGTGTCCAGAATCAAATATCCGCCGTTGGCCTTGTGCAAGGCGCCGGGTTTGATCATCGTAAAGTCGGTCACCAGGGAACCCATAAAGGCCTGATGATCGATCCGCCCGACCAAATTGCTGTAATTCGGATTTTGTTCAAAAATGACCGGCGCGGACTTCTTTTGGCTCAGATCGATCATCAGATTGACCTGATAGCGCTTGAACGGATTCTGTTCCTGCGGAAACTCCATGAACGAGATCACTTTCTCGGAATGCGGCACGAAATCGCGGATATGATCGATGATATCCTTTTTAATATCCTTCAGATACCCCATGATTGCGTCCTGCTTGGCATATTTTGCGAGCAGATCGTCGATCGAATGATTGACCGCGAGTTCGGCGACCTCGCGGTTCAGCGCCTGCAGTTTGCGCTTGGTTTCCTTGCGCCAGTGCGGAAATTTTTTCAGCAGGTTTTGCAGGCGATCCTGAAACTCGAAAATCGTGTCCTGAATCTGGTGCTGTTTGTCCTTGTCGAATTTATTGAATTCTTCCGGGCTGATCGCCTGCTCTTTGTCGTCGGAAGGCACGAATGCATAACCGGTCGGCGTTTCGGTCAGGATGATATGCGCCTCGGCGGCTTGGTCGCGCAATTGACTGAGCTGGTCGATTTCATGCTGGCGGGACTTGCTTTCCAGTTCGCCGACCCGGGAACGGTATTCATCGCCGTCGAATGCGGCCGGTATCGCGATGCTGAGTTCGTCGACCAACTTGTCCATGTCGGACTGGAAGATTCGGCCTTGTCCGGGAGCGAGCTTGATCGCTCTCGGTTTGGACGGCTGGTTGAAATTATTCACATAACACCAATCGGCCGGAATCGGTTGCCGGCTGGCTTCGTGTTCGGCCAACTGCAATACCGAGGTCAGTTTACCGGTGCCGGAGGGGGCCATCGCAAATACGTTATAACCTTTCTTGGCGATCCGGATACCGAACTTCAGCGATTCTATCGCGCGTTCCTGGCCGACCGCGAGGTCAATGTCCTCCAGTTCATCGGTCGAGGCGAAGGCCAAATCAGAAATATCACAAGGCTTGTAGAGTTGGGAAGGATCGAGCGGTGTTATTTTCATGAGAATGACTCAGTCAATGGGGCATTATGATTAAATTCACTGAATACGGCGTTTTGGTGCTGTGTTTATTTTACCCGAGACCGATTTAACGCGTGCTATCCTGCGATAAAGACAATCAGTTTGCAATATAGTTTTATCAGTTTAGGGTATCATGACAAATTCGAATTTCCCACCCCCGTGCCGATCCGATGGAATATAAAGATTACTACAAGATCATGGGCGTCGATCGCAAGGCGACACCGGAGGAGATCAAAAGAGCATACCGCAAACTGGCCCGCAAATACCATCCCGACGTGAGCAAGGAGAGGGACGCGGAAGCCAAATTCAAGGAAGTCGGCGAGGCTTATGAGGTGCTGAAAGACCCGAAAAAACGCGCGGCTTATGACCGGATCGGTCAGAACTGGCGGGAAGGCCAGCCCTTTACGCCGCCGCCCGACTGGCAGCGCGAATTCGATGTCGGCAAGGGTTTTGCCGGCGGGCGTGCTACCGGTTTCAGCGACTTTTTCGAGACCTTATTCGGCGGCGGCTTTGCCTCACAAGAGGGCGTGTTTCATCGCGGCTTTCAGGGCCGGGGCGAAGACCAGCACGCGCGCATCCTGATCGATCTGGAAGACGCGTATCACGGCGGCGTGCGGCTGATTGCGCTGAACATGCCGGAGGTCGATGCGCAGGGGCGCATCGTATCGAACCGGAAAACGTTGAACATCAAAATTCCGCGCGGAATTCAGGCCGGCCAGCGCATCCGCCTGAGCGGCCAGGGCATGCCGGGGATGCAGGGCGGACAGAGCGGCGATTTGTACCTCGAGGTCGAGTTCAACAAACACCGGTTGTTTCATGCCAAGGGCAAAGATATTGCTATCGAACTGCCGGTAACGCCCTGGGAGGCGGCCCTGGGCGCGACGGTGCCGGTGCCGACGCTGGGCGGGAGAGTCGAAGTCAAAATCCCGCCCGGTTCGCAGTCGGGCGCGCAGTTGCGCTTAAAAGGTCGCGGCCTGCCAGCCGCGACGCCGGGCGATCAGTTTATCACCTTAAAAATCGTCACGCCGCCCGCAGTCAGCGCGGAGGCAAAAGCCTTGTATCAAAAAATGGCCGAACTGATGCCGATGAATCCACGCCAAGACATGGGGATAGACGGATGAAAAAAGAATTGTGGGTGATTACAGGAATTGTGCTGGATGAAACGATCCAGTTTACGCTGCTGGAGCTTTGCGAGTATGCCAAAACCAGCCAGGAACAGGTGATCGAAATGGTCGAGGAAGGCATCCTGGAGCCCGATGGGGATTCGATTCATCGCTGGCGCTTTGACACCAAAGCGCTGAAACGGCTGCAGATTGCGATGCGCTTGCAGCAGGATCTGGGGGTGAATCTTCCGGGCATCGCGCTGGTGCTGGATTTGCTTGAGGAAATGGAAGCGCTGCGGCAAATGCAGGGACGATGACGCGTAACCGTCTGAATTTGAGCAGATAGACTCAGGAAAAGGTTTAAAACTTCACGCACGCTAAGTCTTGTTGTACAAATCAATAAGTTATTGATTATTGATGTGTTATATATCGCTTAATGTTTTTACATATTAGGTATTTATACGTATTGTGTGTTTGGTTTAGGCATGGTAATTTTCATAAAAATAAATTGTAAGCTGAATAATTCAAAGTCATTAACGATTGATTTGTTAGTGTGTTATGTAAAGGCGTTTATTTTTCCATAATTTATTACTGGAAGCATCCGGAAATTACAGCAGAGGCTTTATTTTATGAGTATTATCAAAAACACAGCGTTAATATTATCACTGGCTTTCTCTTTAGGCTCAATCAGCGTTATTGCTAATGCGGAAGAGGCTGCCAAAAGTTCAGTTCACAGCCCAAATCAAGCCATTATGCATATTGAAAAGGCTAAAGTCGAAATCATGCATAACGATTTCGTGCCGCCCAGCGAACATTTAAAAGCGGCGCGCGCGGAATCCGAGAAAGTAACGGGAGATCCTGGCATCACCCAAAAGGCCACCGAAAGCCTCATTGAAGCGCAAATCAAAGTAAAAGACGGTGATATGAAAGGCGCTACAGATGAGATGAACAAGGCGTTAGAGTTGTATAAATCACTAAAATCGGAATAGTGGATTGCAATGGTCAACAAAAACCGGACACCTATTCAGACGGCGTTTCTAAAAAAATCCCGTTCGAATTCAACGGGGAATTGATAGCCTAAAGTTGAGTGTGATCGGCGGCCGTTGCAAAAGGCCACATAATCAATCATGCTCAGTTTTGCCGTTTCTTGAGTTTTAAGCAAATTATTCGTTATCATGTCTCCGTAATCAGCTTTATACCGGGATTAAAAAGTCATGACAGACGAGAGAGACTCATACCTTTTCCCGGCTGACTACCTCAAAGACTTCTCGGTCAAGGTTTTCATGCACTTCGGTGTCCCCGAGGCGGAGGCGAGGCAAGCTGCGGATGTTTTGGCCAGGTCCGATTTGAGAGGCATCGACTCTCACGGCGTGGCGAGGCTGCATACTTACGTGGATATGCTGGAGTTGGGCCGCATCAACCCCAGGCCCAACATCAAAATCGTCCGGGAAAAAGCGAGTGTGGCAACTGTCGACGGCGATAATGGGTTGGGCCTTATCGTGGGACCCACGGCGAATGAGATCGCCATGGAGAAAGCCGAGACTTACGGCTCCGGTTGGGTGGGTGTCTGTAATTCGAACCACTTCGGAATCGCGGGTTACTATCCTTTGCAAGCTCTCGAAAGAGATCTCATCGGCTGGGCTATGACTAATTCCACGGCGCTGGTCGCGCCCTTGTGGGGAGCGGAAAGAATGCTGGGCACAAATCCCATGGCCATCGCCTTTCCGGGCTATAAAGAGCCACCGATTGTCATCGACATGGCCACCAGTGCCGTCTCTTTTGGCAAAATCGAAATCGCGCTGCGCAAGAAAACTGAAGTTCCGAGGGGATGGATCATCGATAAAGAGGGTCGCGACACCACCCACCCACAGGACATGATCAATGACGGCGCGCAATTGCCGCTTGGCTTCGATAGAGAAATAGGCGGGCACAAAGGTTATTGTCTCGCCTCGATGGTCGATATCTTATGCGGCGTCCTGAGCGGCGCCAACTGGGGTCCCTTTGCCCCCCCTTTCACCATTAGGCAAGAAATTCCCGCGCGCAGCGTCGGCAAAGGCATCGGCCATTTTTTCGGCGCCATGCAGATCGACGGCTTCATCGACAAGGATGAATTCAAGAAACAAATCGATGACTGGATTCACGTCTTCCGCAATACTAAACCGGCTCCCGGGACGAGCGGGCCGCTGATCCCCGGCGATCCTGAGCGAGAAGCGGAAGCGATTCGAAGCCAAGAAGGGATTCCGTTGATTAAGCCTGTGGTGGACGATCTTCTGAATATTTCAAGAAAAACCGGCATCCCGTTTAACGCGAAATCGCAAGTGTAGATACCGTCTTGTCATCCATTATGCGCTTGCATAATGGATGACAAGACGGTATCTACTGGGATTTTTGCTCGGGCCTTGTGCCGGTTCATCCCCACGGGCGTGGGGGACGGAAATTGCAACATCTAACAAATGACTCAGCGGCTGGTTCATCCCCACGGGCGTGGGGAACGGTTTACAGGTCGAACATTGACAAGGAAGTCATTCGGTTCATCCCCACGGGCGTGGGGAACGGGGCGGATTTCACCGCCATGTTCGACGAAAATATCGGTTCATCCCCACGGGCGTGGGGAACGGGCCGCTACGGACTGAAACCTGATTAGATGCGACGGTTCATCCCCACGGGCGTGGGGAACGGCGCACCGGCGCGCCGACCGCGTTCGACCAGGGCGGTTCATCCCCACGGGCGTGGGGAACGGGGGCCAGGTCGTTTGCGTAACGGCTGTCTTCCGGGTTCATCCCCACGGGCGTGGGGAACGGCTCACGAGTTGCGTTCGAGTATGCGAATATCGCGGTTCATCCCCACGGGCGTGGGGAACGGAATTCGCCAGTTTCCGTGGGGACAAGAAACTTCGGTTCATCCCCACGGGCGTGGGGAACGGTCTCAAATCTCGCTACTCTGTCGGTACACTACCGGTTCATCCCCACGGGCGTGGGGAACGGGATAGCGTATGCACCCCGCGCCTGATCGCAACTGGTTCATCCCCACGGGCGTGGGGAACGGGTGACAAAATCGTCAAAAACTGACGTTGTGAACGGTTCATCCCCACGGGCGTGGGGAACGGTTTCCTCTGATTGAATGCGATACATTTTTTTGCGGTTCATCCCCACGGGCGTGGGGAACGGCGCCGCGTGCGCTCTACCGATTTGGCGATCAGCGGTTCATCCCCACGGGCGTGGGGAACGGTATTGCTCGCGCAGGTGCTGGTCGTAGGCGTCCGGTTCATCCCCACGGGCGTGGGGAACGGCGATTATCTCGGCCACGAATTGCAGGCCGCCGCGGTTCATCCCCACGGGCGTGGGGAACGGCGCTCCAAAAGAATCCGCCGTCCGCTGTGTATCGGTTCATCCCCACGGGCGTGGGGAACGGTGCGTCCATAACATCGTAAATTCCAGCCTGATCGGTTCATCCCCACGGGCGTGGGGAACGGTCGGTGGCTTCCGGCTTCTTGTCGTCCGGTTTCGGTTCATCCCCACGGGCGTGGGGAACGGGGCGCGAAAATGCCGCTCGTTCACGCCGATCAGGGTTCATCCCCACGGGCGTGGGGAACGGATCAGATTTACGACGAGCTATTTAGTCCCGGCCGGTTCATCCCCACGGGCGTGGGGAACGGGCTATACGTTCTGTTTGTTGTTTTTGTTTCTGCGGTTCATCCCCACGGGCGTGGGGAACGGATGCGCGCGGCAGCCTCTTCCAGCTTGATCGACGGTTCATCCCCACGGGCGTGGGGAACGGACCGAATCGCGCGCATTGTATCGACTCCCATTCGGTTCATCCCCACGGGCGTGGGGAACGGATTTTGCCGTTAGGATCACGGTTAACCTCGAACGGTTCATCCCCACGGGCGTGGGGAACGGCGGTAGCGGTGGATTGATAGCATCGGAAAATTCGGTTCATCCCCACGGGCGTGGGGAACGGGGCCATAATTAAAAGAGGAAGCGAAACACAAACGGTTCATCCCCACGGGCGTGGGGAACGGGCCGGTCTGCTTTTCCCGTTGTTAGCACTCGCCGGTTCATCCCCACGGGCGTGGGGAACGGGATACCAAAGCAAATTGAGATTCAAAATCGGACGGTTCATCCCCACGGGCGTGGGGAACGGGCGGGTCGCTTTGTTCAATTTTCTATCGCCGCCGGTTCATCCCCACGGGCGTGGGGAACGGTGCGATATTGGCCTGCGCAATTTCCGCGCTGACGGTTCATCCCCACGGGCGTGGGGAACGGAATCGCCAGGTAATTATTCATGACTGCCTGCGCGGTTCATCCCCACGGGCGTGGGGAACGGCCGACAGACACCATCGTGGGTGAGCCCGTCTTCGGTTCATCCCCACGGGCGTGGGGAACGGGTACCAGGACATTGACGCATTTTATGCCATCCCGGTTCATCCCCACGGGCGTGGGGAACGGATGCGCGTTTTCCGGCTGCCCATCTACATACACGGTTCATCCCCACGGGCGTGGGGAACGGGGGGGATTTTGATGCAAACTGCCGCTAGTGGCCGGTTCATCCCCACGGGCGTGGGGAACGGCCATAAGTCTGGTCGATAAACCCATCCTGGTACGGTTCATCCCCACGGGCGTGGGGAACGGTTTCAAATCGACTGGAAATTCCATGGTGAATCCGGTTCATCCCCACGGGCGTGGGGAACGGACTTACAAGCTGACGGATAAGAAATCCGCAGTCGGTTCATCCCCACGGGCGTGGGGAACGGAAGAACTGGGAAACCGTACTGATTGGCCTGGACGGTTCATCCCCACGGGCGTGGGGAACGGCTCTCAATCATGGTGAATTTTTTATTCATTTTCGGTTCATCCCCACGGGCGTGGGGAACGGAACCCTCCCATTGCACCAATATCAATCTCAGACGGTTCATCCCCACGGGCGTGGGGAACGGTTTCGCGCCGCCTTTCTTAACCCGCCTGACAGCGGTTCATCCCCACGGGCGTGGGGAACGGAGTTCCTTAGCGTCTTGGCTGCCGGCTTCGAGCGGTTCATCCCCACGGGCGTGGGGAACGGACTTATCCTAACATATTGTTAGTCAAAAGAAATAATCGCCTCGAATTTTCTACCGAATTTTTCCGGGTTTTTAAAGGTTAAATTGTTAAAGAGCATTTTCATCTTTTGGGTCTTCCGCGGGATAAAAAGAAACCAGTTTCAGTCCGTCCAGTTCAACCGGCAGGCGGCGGTTTTTGCCTAATGTCATGAAGTCAAAGCCGGATTCGGTGTTGGTGGTCCAGACCATCACCGCATTGCCTTCTTCTATGCCGTTTTCGATATGCGACCAGATCATCTCTCTAACTTTCACCGATAAGTCGCCGACATAAACGCCCGCGCGAATCTCGATCAGCCAGACGGCCAGGCGTCCGCGTAATCGAGGCGGGACGTTTTCAACTACGATGACCAACATCGCCGATGCTCTCTGAATTGGGAATTGCAGGGCCGATGGATTCCTCGGTGGGCTGGGGTATTTCCAACTCGCCGGCGGCCAAGACGTCTTCTATGGTGGGGATGATTTTCTTCAGGATTTTGGTTTGACGGAAAATATCGCGGCACATCAGCCGAACTTCCCGTTCCGGGTCGCGATAATTCTTCGCGGCGATTTTAAAGGCGTGCGGGATAATTTCGTCGAATTTGAACAAGTCGGCAATGTCGTAAACGAACGATAATGGCTTGCCGGTATGGATGAAGCCGATTGCCGGTGCGTAGCCGGCGGCCAGCACTGCGGCTTCGCTGATGCCGTATAAACAGGCGGTGGCCGAGCTGATACAGCGATTGGCCGTATCGCTGTTGTCCCATTGCGTGTGGTCGTAATTGCGGCCTTTCCACTCGACGCCGGCCTGTTTGGCCAAGAGGTCGTACAATTTTTTCACGCGCGCGCCTTCGATGCCGCGGAGTTGTTCGACACTACGGCGTTCGGGCGGTTTTTCGCCGAAGCGGATCTCGTACATTTTGCGCACGACTTTGAGTCTGGCGGCATCGTCCAGCGCCAATTTGGCCTGGTAGAGCAGGCGGTCGGCGCGCGCCCCGCCCGGTTGGCCCGATGCATACAGTCTGACGCCGGCTTCGCCGACCCAGACCAATAGCGTGCCCGCTCTGGCTGCCAGGGCGGCGGCATGATGGGATACGCGCGTGCCCGGCTCCAGCATGATGCAGGCGATGCTGCCGACCGGAATATGGGTGCGGATGCCGGTTTCGTCGATCACGACGAAAGCGCCGTCTTTAACGTCGATCTGGCCTTTTTCGATGAATACCATCGAAACGCGTTCTTTCATCGCGATGGGTTTAAGCGGTGGTAGCATGACGAATTTCCTGGTTCGATCGAGTCAAGATAGGTGTGGGCATAATCGAGTTCCATACGGCTATGAATGCGGAGCGTTTCCCGCCAAAGCCTGTTTTCATCACGGCAAAAAATCACCGTATCGGCTTGAATGATTTCCCACGCCAACGGGATCGGCGCCTGATTGATGTCGACCACGGAGAGTTGGAAATCGTGCAAACCCAATGCCTGTTGCCAGTCCAGCGCCAAACATTCGGGCCGCAGCCGCTGTTCTATCGGATCGTCCTTGATGAACCGATTGAATGCCACGGCCAGGTCGTAATCGCTGGACGCATGGGCATTGCCTTTCGCGCGCGAACCATAGAGCCAGACGACCGCGATGTCCGGGTCACTTTCGGCAAGGGGGACGATTTTTTGCAAGAGTTCATCCATCATCAAGGCCATGTCAATCATCAGGAAGCAGCAGATTTTGAAACGGTTTGTGATTCTTCCAGCGGTAGGTTTTAAAGTCGCGCCGGTCTGTTGAAAGAATCCGGCCGTGGCCAAGTTCTTCGGCCAGAATAACCAGCGAGGCATCGGCCAGGTCCATGGGTAGATCCGCATACTTTTGCATCAGTTTTTGGATATGCGCTAAATGATGCAGTTGAATTTGAAATATTTCCACATAGCCAGCCTCGATGGCTTGTAAAAACCGTAACTGACTTTCATTTCCCAATGTTTTACCCAACAAATAACAGGTTTCGGTAATGACCGGCCATGTGGTTATCAAACCCTCATCCAGCCGTTGCATCACAGCCATCGAATGCGCATGAAAACGGTCCTTGGGATTAAAAAAAGCAAACCAAAAGCCGGTATCACTCAATACCATGTTTTTCTTTCCAGCCTTGATACAGGTATTCTTTATAATTGACGGATAAGTCCTCAGGCCCTTCCGCCGTTCCCGCCAGCATTTCAATCAGCTTCTGATTTTTTTGCCTGCCGGTTAAAGCGGTTTTTTCGTACAGCAAATCCAAGGCTTGCTTGATAATTTCCGACGTGCTCAAGGAAGTTGCCTGTTGAATGGCCAGTAGTTTTTGTTCGTGATTTTCGTCTAAACGGGCATTGATTCTCATAATGTTGCCTTGGTTGTATGACTTGTAATACGCACATTTATATAAAGTAATTCGATGCTATATTCTTCGAATCATTAGAAAACCACAACCGAAAGCTTTGGATCTGCCTATGCCTCGGTACAACGCTTTAGTGACAAACAGCTCCGGATCAGTGATTTGCAACACGCCATCATAATCCAAGGTGCTGATTTTGATCTGGCGTTTTTTGAAATGGTGCTGTAGGTAACCTTGCGCGGTCACTGACAGCAAACGAAAACCATTTTTTTCGGCGCGCTCCTGCAACCATCTTTCGCCCGCTTTCTGTTCCAGTTCAGCTTGGGAATACAGATGCCTTTCTTCTTCGCCAAGCGATTTTTTCAAATGCATGACGACATCGTGATGGATTCTTTTCTGCGGCAAAATTTCTTTTTCCCGCAGACCTTTTGCTCGTCTTTGCTCGCGTAAAACGGCGTTTTCCTCCGCTGTTCTGGCGCGGCTGCTTTGCTCGACAGGGTTGGCGCGTAGACTAAAGCCGAGCGTGTCGCCCGTTCGTAATTGGGGATGGTAAGATTTGGTTTCGATGATGAAGGAATGGTCGATACTGATTGGCGGATATTTAGACAGCAGATAAAAAACCGGCAAACCTTGTTTATCGCTGTCCTGACGAAACAAAAAATCCCGCTTATCGTCAGGTTTATCCTGAAACAGTTTCCACAAAAGCTGATGTAATTGGTAATGATTGTATTGAAACAGTTTGGCGAATTGCTGCAAATGAACCGGCGAAACCCGAACACGGCTAAAGTACATGTCAACCTCCCAGCACATAAACGGGGCGCGTGACAAAACGGCGAGTCTTGCCGAATAACGGTAGGTCGCGCACTTGCATTTCATGTCCATTTAGCAAAGGCGTTTCGCTGTACAGTGTGCCGTCTTGTTCGATTTGCTTTAATGCCTGTTGCGCAGTTTCCGCGCTGATGATGGATTCAAACAAAGGGCGTTGCAAAGGGCAGGAACGGCGTCCCAGATACGGCGTGTATTTCGGTTTTTTAATGGCTTGCAGCACGCGCTCTAAACTGTATTCGGCAAGTTCTTTAAAGGACAATGCCAAGGTGAATTCAGCATCGCATAAATATTCGCGGCGCGAAACAATCGCATCCTCGCGCTTGCCGCCATCGGCGCGGCGGGCATCGAGCACGGTGTGATAGTCCGTCATTTTATGTAACGATACCGTTCTAAGTTTTCGTTCGCCCTTAAAATGCCGATGCTCGACATGCCGTAGTCGATGCGCCAACACCGTCAATTCAAAGCTTTCGTTCAACAACTTCAGTTGTTCCGGCTGTTCGCGCACAATACCCAAACACGCCCCAAGCAAGCCGATGACTGCGCTACGGGTAGGAAATATCAAGCTGGGCCGATAGTCTTCATAGGTATGGCCGCCCCAAGCCTGCATGGCACCCTGACATTTGAGGATTAAAAATTCCGGCATCGTTAAACCTCGCCCTCTTGCTTCAACCAGTTTTCGAGTTTGCTCAGTGACGGGCAGGCTTGGCCCGCTAACTTAGCCGTGTCGTGTAAACTGAAAAAGGCGACCTGATCTTGTAATTCGTAGCCTTGGTAAACGCTTTCTTTGTAATTAATAAATTGCTCGATCGACGGTTTGAGAAAGCCGTTTTTGCTTTTTATCGGTTCTTCAAACGCATTCGCCAAGGAAATCGGCTGATCGCTCAATGCAACACAGACAAAATCGGCCGGGTTATCGGCCGCGGTACTGTTGCGTTTGGCATCGGGGATGACGGTGGCGAGCATGTGCAATGTGTGCGCGGCAATTTCCAGGGCTTTTTCGCGGCTGACTTCGCCGAGATTTTCCTGCAATTGTCCAAGGTTTAACGACGCATACCGGTAAAACACGCCGGCGCTGAATTCCTGGGTATCCAAGTGCGCGGAGCCGGTTTCGCCCGCTTCCTGGGTCAAGTCATCGACGGCGGTAAACCAGTCCAAATCGCCGTCCACGGTATGCGTGGTAATGACATGCGCAACGGCGAGGGCGGCATCAACTGAAGTCATGATACCGGAGGTCGCCATGCGGCCCGATAAAGCAATATCGACACTGTTTTGGAAAGCATCGTTAAATTTTTTGAAACTATCTTTTTTGGTTTCTTTTTCCCAGGCTTTTTGAAATGCCTTGTCGTCCGAATGTTCTGCCTGAAGTCGCATATACATCTCGCAGTATTTTTCTATTTCGTATACCGACCAAGCCGCAACCGCACCGGATTCGGTGCCCTCCCATTTAGTCCGGTCTACATCATTGCCTTGGCCTTTCTTGATTTTTTCTTCCAGTTCCTTGATTTCCTTAACGCCGGCAACTGCCATCAACACAGTGTCAATGACGGACGTGGCAAATTTATCTTTCAACAGCTCGCGGTATTTGTCGCGTAACAAGGTCAGTTGTTTGGTGCGCTCGGAAGGCTTGCCGAATTGATCTTCGTAGTATGCCGAGGTGCGTAATGCACGTTTTAAACTCTGGCTGGAAATTCGCACCCGGCGCGTGCCGCCGAAAATCGCGGTTTTCTGCATGCCCATGTCGTCGCGGTTCAGGCATGAAGGACTGTGTGACATCAAAATATGAAAGTTGACGAAGTTTTTATTGGACATGCGTTTCTTCCTGTACGTGTTGAATCAGGTTGTGTAAAAATTCCGGAGCCAAATCCGCGCCGTTTGCCCAGACGATGGTATCCAGATCTTTGTCCAGCCTGACTTGGCTGAATAACACTGGATCCTTTAACGGCTCGAACATCTCTCCCCAAAGCTCGTTGCTTAAATCGACGATACCGGCGACGCCATCGTTAAACGTCAGTTTGAGTTGATAGTTTTGCAGGTATTGAACATCGGTGACATGCAGAATCATGACTTACTCCAAAGGTTGAACGGGATTTAGGGACTGGCGGTTTTGGCAACGTTGCCAGTTTTCTATCAACTCATCCTGGTGCAAATCTAGCCATTCCAGCACGAGTTGCAAAGCGCGTCTGGGGAATTTGCCCTCGACCACCCCACCTTCAATGGTGACAATGATTTCGTATTCGCCGTATTTGGCATGGAAGTGTGGCGGTGCATGGTCCGACCAGTACATGGTGATGACAATCCCGAGAAAGCGGCTAATAATCGGCATCGACGGGCTCCATTTTTTCACTGGCGAATGACAAATAAAAATCCTTCATCAATTGACGCTTGCTGCCTTCGCTGGTCGTTTTATGCTTGCCCCAGTAAAGCAATAATTTGCCGAGTTTGATGGCGTCCACTGTTTCATCCTTGAATTGTTGGCACAATCGACGCAGTTGAATCAAGTCTTGCGGATATTCGGAGCGCGTTACCAAAAACAAGCGTCTTTCGCTGATTTCGTTTTCCCTTAAAACAGTTCCCAGTGATTTGCCGAGTGGCTGGTGCTTGATAAACGGCAGTAGGTAGACCAATCGCGCCACTTGCGAGAGATTTTTGAAGAAGTCGCGTGCTTTGGATAATTCGGTTTCTTGAAATTGGTTCAGGGTTTCTTGAACTAAGCGGTAAAATGCCGGATTCAGCAATAAATCGTCGGGCTCGACCGTACGGCGAATAGCGGCTTTGTCACCGTTGCTTAACCCATCGAATTCGGCATGCAGGGTATCTAAAAACCGTTGAGTTGCTTCTTTGGTTTGTGCATGACTCATGCGCTAACTCCCGTCGACTGTTTGCTTAATTTGTTGAGCATATTGTTTAGAAACTGGCGGCAGACCAATGTCGGTTCGAGCATTTTGTCTTCGTGTTCGTAGGGGCTGACGATTTGCTCGAAAACTTGTTTGGCTAAGTCTGAAAATTTTTTTTGATAGTGAGCGATGTCATCAAACACCAGGTTCTTTAGGATGCTGTGCATGATGGCTTCGGAATTGTCGAAATAGATTTGTTTGGCTTTTGCCCGCAAGCTTTTACGGAAATGACCTTCTTTACCAGAAGGCTGTTTTTTCTTGCCTTCCCGGCGCTCTTTGAACGCCGTTTCCGCCAAATCGACAAATTGGCTTATGGCAATATCTAGTTTTCGTTGAGCATCCAGACCCATTTTGATGAGCTGATCCATCTCAGAGGTCTTTGTTTCCCAGCCTGATGATAGGCTGTAAAGCTCATGCCTGCGCCCGGCTAAACTCTCGGTGGAACCGCCTTTAATATATCCCCCTACAGCTAATTTGACGCCTGCACGCCAAACTTCTTGATATTGCTGAACAACCAATGCGCGGCTTGCTCCTGCTCTGTTGGCTTCTACTGTTTTTATGTCTTTATCGCTAAAAAAATAACTCAGCATTTGACCCCATAGAGGCTGATTGCCTTGGGCGGAAAGATACGGCTTTTCTTTGGGGTTATCGGCCTGCATGCGGGCAATATCGATGGGCGTATGCGGATGCTGCCAGAAGCCTTTAATCGTGCAGGTTCCTGCTTCTTTATTAAAGCCGGTCACCTCACCATTCGCCATTTCCAGTTTGACTTTGGCCGGCTGCCAAAACAGGCCTCTTGCCAAACCTATGTGGTGGGCGTGTTCATCGGCAATCTTGCTGTGCGGCGGTGTAATCCAGGTGGGTTCTTGCAGCGGTGCATCGAGGATACGGAAAGGCGTAAGAAACTCACGGCTCAACACATTGCACCACAGGGTTTTTCTCAAAGTTTCGCCGACGATTAACGTCGTCATCGGCATGGAGCCCTTTAAGCCGACCGAATAACCAACTCCGCCCAGACTAAAGCCGTTGGTGGCCTGCTGGAACAGGGCAATCGCCGCATCGCCGGGATGGATGGCGGTAATTTCATCCGGCGTATCAAAAAACGCACTGGAGGTCGGGCTAGAACTGCTTTTTTCCGGCAAGCCCATAAACAATTTTTGCAACGACGCCCAGTTTTTGTTGCCTTTTTCGGGTGCGACGCTTGCGGTTTGCATGAACGGCGTTTTCGGATGCGACACATTAAACCAGTCACGGTAGGGCTCTATGCCGCCTTGATACTCGTCTACAGGCATGGGATTTTGCCAGCGGCTATTTAATGCCTTTTTGTCGTCCGGCATGAACACCACCTGCACAATGCACACCAGCAATTGCAAGGTTGCCAGTTCCATGTCGTCGCGGAAGGTTTTGATTTTGTAATCACGGTCCTCACAAAGCAGCGTTTGTAAGGAAATGCGCTGTTGGGTTTTGTTCAACTCAACGGGTATCCAGTCGTCTGTCAGCAGGTTCATGGGCTATTCCAGAAGGATTAATTTACTTTCCATCATTGCCGGCTCATTAGCCGGGCGAATTCTTCGTAAACGATCTCCCGTTTCGCAATCAGGGCGATGTAGAGCTTGTCATTGTCATAACGATAGATGATCCGATACTTGCCGACACGAACCCGCAAATATTCGGGGTTTCCAGCCATTTTTAGCGAGTCTTGCGGATGCGGTTCATGCAGCAAGGCCAGTATTTTGATCTTCAGCTGCTTGGCGATGCGGATGTCCGACTCGGCCAGCTTGCGTAGACTTCTTTCCGCCGATTTAGTGAAATCAAGCTGGCGCATCAAATGCTATCCAATAAACTTAAACTGGCCTCGGTGCCGATAAAGCCTTCCTGTTCGGCGAGCACGGCCAATTCGTGCAAACACTTGTCTTCAAAAGCCAAGAGCTCCTGATAACGCGCCGACGACAACAAGATTGCAAAGTCCTTTTGGTGTTTTTGGATGGCAACGGGCTCTTGCTGAGCGCTGTTTAACAACTCGCCGAAATATTGCTTGGCTTGGGTGGCATTGACCTTTTTCATCATATCCTCCGATTAAAATAATTATTTTGTCTATTTTAATCATTTTGCTGCAAACAAGCCAAAATCCATGCGATAACAAACTTGCCGATCCTTGAGTTCGGCAAACCATCCGCCATCGTCCGCCGTCATGACCAAATAATACACGCCGTCATCTTTCTTGCATCCTGACAGCGCGTTTTCCCATGAACTAGGCACGGACACACTGTGCAAACTGATTTGTTCCCAGTACTCTTTGCCGTGTTTATCCAACCATTCATCGGCTAACGTATAAAATTTCTTGCCGCGCTCCAATACCGGCAATACGGTCAAACTCATTTCGCCGTCTCGGGTTAGTGTCGTGGCTTTATCGCTTTCATCCGGCAACGGATTGGCTTTATATTGCGTTACGGTTCGGGCAATGCTACGTTTAACGTCTTCGACTTCGCGTTGATATTTGTCGTGCGCCTCGGTCATTTCCGGCGCTTCATCCGGCCATGGGTCTTCTAGGTAAACTTCGCCTATCCAATACCTATAAGCTTCGGGGAACACAACGCTGGAATGGTTGCGGACCAAATGTTCGGTCCGCCTCATGACGCGGATATTTTCATAAACGTACTGGCTGCCTCCGTATTTTTGCGCATGTTCCGGCACAATCACGACGCAACGGGGCAGTTCAAACCCTTCCGGCCTGGCTCGTATGTGCCTATGCAAACGACCCATCCGTTGGAACAGCAAATCGACCGGACATAGTTGGGTAATCAGCCAATCAAAATCGAGATCCAGGCTTTGTTCAACGACTTGTGTGGCGACTAAAATACGCCCGCCTTGAGCGCGTGTATTCTGCTCCTTCCCATACCGTGCCTTGATCGCTTCCTCAATCTGCTGACGGTCTATAAACCGGAAACGCGAGTGAAACAAATCAACCGCAATGCCCGAATTGATCTCAGGGTTAGCCAAACGTTGCGCCAACACTTGAGCGTCCGCGACCAAGTTGCAAATGACCGCGACTTTAGCGCCTTGATTGGCTGCGGAAATGATGGCTTGCAGATTGTCGTCACCCAATTGCAATTCCGGCAACTGCCACGTTTCGAGTATGACTTCGCGGCGTTTGGGTAATTGTTCCAGGTCAGCAATCGAAAAAAGGCTCGGTGATTTATGAGGGGTAATTTGCGTGATGAGCGGGTAAGCTTTGGTATCCTCGACAACCGCCTTACCCCAGTTTCGCGCCAGATATTGCCGTTGTTTATGGGGCAATGTCGCCGACAACAGCAAGGCGCTGCCGCCGGCGTGGTATTGTTGTTCCAGCACTTCGCCTAATAATCCATACATATAGCTATCGTATGCATGAACTTCGTCAACAATCAGTACGCTTTTTTGGATGCCGAAACCCCGGACGAATTTATGGCGAACGGGCAGAACAGATAACAGCACTTGATCAATGGTGCACACGCCGATTTGTCCTAGAAATGCGCGTTTTTTACTGGCGGCTAGCCAATGCACAGCTTGCTGGGCGGCTTCTTCCCGACCTTGCGCGGTGGTTTTATCGGTGCTTAAGATTTTTTCCAGTGTGTCTTTCAATTTGCTTTTGCCATGCGCCAAGACGACGTTTGCGCCATCGTCGAACAAATGCTGCGCCATTGCTTCCAAACGGTCCAGCATGGCATTGGCGGTGGCCTGTGTCGGCAAGGCAAAAATGATGCTTTCGGCTAAACCTTCGTGCAGCAATCGGGCGGCATAGACCAGCGCGGCCTCGGTCTTGCCAGAGCCTGTCGGGGCTTCAATCAGGGTCAAATTCCTCTCCAACGGCAATTTTTCAATGAGTGTTTGTAAGCCGTGTGCCTTATAAGGTAACCCATCGGACGTGAAAAATAGCGATTCAAGCGTTTGATTGGACTGAAGCTGTGAAAGAATGCCGAACTCGGTGAGCGCCTGTATCGCCGGGATTTTCCGCGCTTTCAGGTAAGTCGCCAAATCAATGTTGGGTTTTGTTTCATACAAAAAATGCTCATTGGATGAGCCAATCCAATCGCATACGCTGCAAAACCCCGCCAACATCGGAGGAACGTTTTCAGGAATAGCGCTGAAATCGACTTGATAAAGTTGTTGGAGAACGGTTATCCAGTCTATTCGAGCCTGCCGGTCTCTTGCAATGATCGATTTGATGGATTCATCATTAAACGAAGGAGGGGGCATATAGTCGCCATCATAGGGTATAACTCCATGATGCCCTGCGACTTGCTGAAACCATTCTATCGCGGCATCTTCCGAGACAAACTCAATGGCATATAGAGACAGTTCGTGAATAAAACAGGCATAGCTGCTTGGCCCGTGATAATAAGGTTCTGTCGAAAAGCTAGTAACATCCGGTTGCAACGACTTTAATGCATGGGGTGCTTTGCTTTGAAAACGAATATCCAATTTACCTAAATCATGTAATGCGACAAAAAACATGACCCAGGCTTTTGCTTGTTGTTCGCTGCCGGCTCGAATGGCGTGGATAAATTGCTGGCGGAGGCTTGGGCTTGATTCCCACCAAACATCCGCCACCGCCGCCACATCCAAACAATGATAAGGCAACAAATGATAGGCCGGACCTTCGCTATCAGCATCCGGCTTGGCTTTGCCCCAATATCGGTAATATAGCGGCGGTTCGGCTATGTTTTGGGCTGTCGTCATTGTTTTCTCTCAGGTTTTTGGGCTGTAAAAAGCATTATCCATAACCACCGTATCATTCCACGCTACGGCGCTAAATTTTTTTGATAAATATCCGCCATCGCCTGGATTTCCTGTTGCGCGGCTTCTCTTAAAAATTCCGGTTCGATAATTTCAACGTGGCGTCCGTGTTTCAGGATGTCCATCAGCAGTTCGCGGTGGTCGCTGAAGGGCTGGGTGAGTTCGTAGCTGCCGTCATCCAGCCAGCGGCCTTGCTGGTCGGAGTGCCAGTGTTCGTCGCTGATCCAGCGGGCGCGTTCGGGAGTGAATTTGAGTTTGGCGAGGTGCTGCGCTTTGCCCGAGAAAATACCGTAGGCGGAGGCGTAGTAGTCTTCGAGTTGTTCGCGGGTAAAGACTTTGGCGGTCTGGTTTAGCCGGCTCGCGGCTTTGATGTTTTCGACCGCAAAGGTGCGCAAGTCGTTTTTGGTATGACACCAGGCGTCGAGATACCAATTGTCGCGGTAATAGACCAAAGTCTGCGGGAAGACGGCGCGTTCGCTGGTTTCGCCATGGCTGCGCGCCTGATAAGTCAATTGCAGTTGCTGGCGGTCGAACAGGGCGGAGGCGATTTTATTGAACAGCGGATTGATGCCTTTTTGCCGTGCGGACATCGTCAGGATTTTAACGCTTTCGAGTTTGCGCCCGGCGCTGCTTTGATCGAGCGCCAGCAGTTTTTCGACGCGCTTTTGTAACTGGATAATATGGTCGCCGAAAAGGCCGCGAGACAGCTTTTGCAGCAGGGTGTGGCAGGTCAAAAGGCCCCACAATTCCTCGGCGTTGAACCACAGCCCCGGCAACTCATAGGGATGCGCGCCGTTTTGATTGTCGTAGTAGTAGCCGTTCAATTGTCGGTCATACACGATCGGAGCGGTGAAATGATCGCGCATGACGGTGATTAAGCGCTTGACGGTGACTTCGGAACATTCCAGCCGTTCTTGAAGTTCCTTGTTGGCGATGGGAGTGCGGCGGCCTGACAGGATGCGATGCAGTTGATAGATGCGTTCGAAGCGATCCATGTCAAAGAGGTCCTAGAGTCAAAAATGAGGCTGGTATAAACGGCCTAAAGATACCATTTGTGTTAACAAAAAACATCATTACAAATATGTGAAAAATTCACACAACACCGCACCGGATAGAGGATATTCACTTTAAATCCTCCTTGTTCTTGATGTAAAACTTGAAGTTTTAGCGCCGTTTTAGAGGATCTAAGCCTAAAGTCCAATAGCCGCGAGTTAAGATTCTCGGTAGATTGGCGTATGTTAGTCTTAAGTCGTATTGGGCGGAGCAATCCATGCTGCATGACGATAATAACAGCAAGGGCATGGTTAAGCAGGGAGTGCCTGGATTCTGAACCAAGCCTACCGAAAGAGATTGAACCGACATCGGCATGCTAGCGCTTTCACGCCAAATCAATTTTGCAAATTCAAACCTTTTTCTTCAACCGACACTACGAGGAATAAAACAATGGTTCTGAAATATTTTGCCCTTCTTGTGTGGCTATATTGGTCTGTTAGCGCCTGCGCCGCGCCGCTGCCGAAAAGCAGAGCCGATAATACCGCGACAGCCGGGAACGGTCCGTTGGAGACCTTCCGTCAAGGCTGCAAAGCCGAACTGTATACTTATTGCAAGGATGTCACTCCGGGTGATGACCGGTTGCTCGCGTGCATTTATGCCCACGGCGACAAAATTTCCGCGCGCTGCGAATATGCACTGTACGACTCGGCGGCGCAGCTCGAGAGGGCCGTGGCGGCGCTTGCATATACCGTCAATGAGTGTGACGACGACATTGAAAAATACTGTCCCTCCGTTGAAGTCGGGGAAGGGCGGTTGCTGGCTTGCCTGGAGCAGCATGATGAAAAAGTCAGTGGACGCTGCCGGGTGGCGTTAAATGATGTGCAATTGAAAAAATAATAAGGAAAAAAAACATGTTAAATAAAAATCGGTTGGTAGTTTTATTGATCAGTTTGCTGGTTCTTGTCGGCTGCCAAGGCGGTGTCGGGGGCGGTGTCGGTTCAACCATGTCAGGGACTGCCGCAGAGATCGACCGTGACGTCGATTTTGCGTTACAGGATCTCTATGAGAGTACCCCCGCCGCCAGATCGTTGGCAAAGAAGGCGAAAGGCATTCTGGTATTTCCTCGCATCGTCAAAGCCGGCTTCATGGTGGGCGCGCAATACGGCCGCGGCGGCGCTTTACGAGTCAAGGGCCGAACCACCGGTTACTACAACAGCGTCTCGGCATCCTATGGCATGCAAGCCGGCGTGCAGGCTTTCGGTTATGCGTTGTTTTTTATGAACGACGAGGCATTGAATTATCTCGAACGGAGCGAAGGTTGGGAAATCGGCATGGGTCCAAGCATTGTCGTCGTCGATGCAGGCAAGGCCAAAACGCTGACTACCACGACTGCGAAGGACAATGTGTATGCATTTATCTTCGGCCAGAGAGGATTAATGGCGGGACTGGGTTTGCAGGGTTCCAAAATTTCCCGCATTTATCCGGAATAGATGATGCAGCAAAGAGAGCAATTGAGGCTTTCGACGATTTCAAAGGCCCCGCTTAACGACTTAAATATTTTATAAAGGTATCCTGATGAAAACACGTTTTAAACCCATAAATATGGTATCTGCGCTCTTGCTGGCGGCTTTGCCCTTATCGGTTTTTGCGCAAAACCTGATGGTTTATCCCGCGCGGGGACAAACGCCGGACCAGCAATCTAAAGACCGTTATGAATGTCATACCTGGGCTGTCCAACAGAGTGGCTTTGATCCCAGCAGCGGTGCTACCGCGCCGCAGCCAAACACTCAGCAAGGCAGCCTTGGCCGGGAGACATTGAGAGGTGGAGCGCGGGGTGCGGCTGCGGGAGCTGCGATCGGCGCGATTGCGGGCGATGCGGGTACAGGCGCGGCAATAGGAGCGACAGCGGGCGGATTGAAACGGCGCTTCGCTCAAAAAGATGCAAACCAAGCCGCTTCGTCAGCCGCAGCTAATGAGGCGGCGAATAATTATAATCGTGCCTTAGGTGCCTGCCTGACAGGCCGCGGTTATACCGTGCAATAGGTTGGATTAAGGCTAGGGGAGCGGGGCGGACATGCAAGTTCTGTGGGGCATAGTCTCGATCGCATCGACCTTGATCATTCGACTGACCGGGAACTAGAGAGTCCCAAAGACGCTTCCGGTAAGTTTATCCATAGGCCCTGGGTAATGTCATGCTGAAGTTATGCATCGTCGAAACGCTGGGTGAGAAGTCTTTGCTTCTCCCGCATTACCTGGGCGAAGCGCTCGTGGCCAACGCCAGAGCGAAATATCTGTTTGCGTTGTTGCAGGCGGCTAAAGCTCATGCCGAGCATCCGAACCGTCCACCAGCCGATCTGCGCGGTGAACACCAAGCCGCACAGATCAACGATGCCACCTTGGACGGCGTCGTTGCCGGCAGCCAACGCCTTGAGCCCGGACTGTACAAGGTGCCGCAAGGCACCCGCATCCATGCCGACCTATTCACCGCAGGCGGCGACATGATCCGGCCGTTGCGGGTCAAGGACGAAAAGCACAAGGTTTCGACCTTCGAAGATCGACTCTCGTCGCAGGCCTTATTGTTAGCGGCACCGAAAGAAGACCTTGTGCACAGCGAGTATATCACCGATATCCACCGCAAGCGGGCGCGCTTCTTCCAGAACATGTTCAAGGCCTTCGACGTGCGCTGGGAAAACACGCTGGCCAAACACAATGATGCTCTTACAGAAGGCCGCGATTTCTATCTTTGCATCGGACGACACTTGGCGCGTGATAACCAAGAGCAGGAGCGCTACCTGTTTAGTTAAAAAATTATGTCAAATAGACGCAAGCTGCATAAACAACTCTAGCCAATTTTACCGGAGCAAACTCATGGTCACCGCCAAGAAAAAAACAAAAAAAACGGAATCCTCCGCAGCTGCCGAAAAGGTTCAACCCATAGTCTTCCGTGCGCGCACCGAATCTCTTGCATTCGGAAAGGAACTGCGCACAAAAGTGCCGCGCTCGAGCCATGCCGGTTGGAAAGCGCCGGCGCATCGCCGGGATCCCATAGACATTCTGGAAGAATCCAATAAGGATCGCCTGCCGGAACTGGTGCCGATACGCTACGGGCGCATGCTGCGCAGCCCCTTTACCTTCCTGCGTGGATCCGCAGGCCTGATGGCCTACGATTTGTCGACCACGCCGGCTAGCGGTCTGCGGGTGCAGGCCTGCGGCGACTGCCATCTGATGAATTTCGGTCTTTTCGCGACCCCTGAACGCAATCTGATATTCGATATCAACGATTTCGACGAAACATTGCCCGCCCCCTGGGAATGGGATATCAAACGCCTGGCGGCCAGTTTCGTGGTCGCCGTCCGCGATGGACATCAGAGTGACGAGGACGCCCAAGCCGTAGCCGTCGAATGCGTCCGCGCGTATCGGGAGAAATTGCGGGAGTATTCGAAGATGAATCCTTTGGAAATCTGGTACGACCGCCTGGACGCCGACACCCTGCTTGAGATGGCGCCCGATGAGAAAATTAGAAGATTCCGCGAGAGGCTGGTCGAGAAAGCGCAGCAGCGCGTCGGCGAACAACTGATGCCCAAAATTGCCGGAGCGGTGGGCGGTCGCCATCGACTGCTCGATCAGCCGCCGATCATGTTCCATGCACAAGAAGACGTGTATCAACAGCGGGTTCGCGAAGGACTTGAAGCCTATCGGTTATCGCTCTCCGACGAGCGTCGGGTGCTGTTCGACCGCTACCGCCTGGAAGACTCTGCGATCAAGGTCGTCGGCATCGGCAGCGTCGGCACGCGCTGTTTCGTCGGGCTGTTTTTCTCCGCGGAGAACCATCCTTTGCTGCTGCAGTTCAAGGAAGCCTGCCCTTCGGTATTGGAGCCCTATGCCGGACAAAGCCGCTATGACAATCACGCGCAGCGCGTGGTGATGGGGCAACGGCTGACACAATCCTCCAGCGACATTTTTTTGGGTTGGGGCCGGGTGGCTAGTAGCGGCCGCGATTTCTTCGTACGCCAGTTGCGCGACATGAAAATGTCCGCACCGATCGAAGGCGGTACACTCCAGCAGTTTTACCTTTATGCCGAACTCTGCGGCTGGACCCTGGCCCGCGCTCATGCCCGGTCGGGAGATGCGGCAATGATCAGCGGCTATTTGGGTAAATCGGACAGCTTCGATCAGGCGATCAGCACATTCGCTATGGACTATGCGGACCAGACCGAGCGCGATCACGCGGCCTTGGTCGAAGCGGTCAACTCCGGGCGAGTCAAGGCGATTATCGAGGAAAACGAGTGATCAACGCATTCGTTCGTGCCTAAATCTTAGAAAAAGAAGCGGCCATGAAAAAACACGGCATGACCCGCAGGGAATGGCTCGTCGGCGCGAGTTGTCTCGGTTTGGGCATGATCCCAGCCTGTGCAACTCAAGAGCCTCGCTCCGGCTCCGTCAGTCTGGAGCCTTATCCACGCAATGCAGTCGAGGGGCTGCTCCGCTTGAAGGCCGGTAACCGGCGCTTCATGGATGATCAGTCTATCCATACGCATGAAAATGCTTCCTGGCGCCATCGATTGGTGCAGGAACAGAAGCCCTTTGCGACGATTCTCGGGTGCAGCGATTCGCGCGTGCCGCCCGAGATGATTTTCGACGTGGGTTTCGGCGATGTCTTCACGATCAGGCTTGCCGGCAATATCATCGCGGAAGACGTAGTCGGCACTCTGCAATATGGCGTGGCTCATCTCCATACGCCGCTGGTGGTGGTGATGGGCCATGAAAACTGCGGGGCAGTCACCGCCGCAGTCGAGGAAATGCTCGGTAAGCCCAGGGAACTTGAACATATCGAAGCCTTGCTGGCTTTAATCAGGCCGGGCCTATCGAAGCTTGATCTGAAACTCGATCACAAGGCATTGCTGAACGCCGCCGTGGAAGCAAATGTGCGCTGGTCGATGCAGCAACTGACCGCTCTTTCGGAAGCGAAGAGGGCTCTGCGAGAGAAACGCGTAACCTTGATTGGAGGAGTCTATGAGTTGAATACTGGACAGGTGCGGTTTCTCGATTATTAGTGTTGGAGGTGGTTCTTGACATCCAAAAATGAACGAGTGTATGTTAGCCCAACCTATCTTCGGTAATTCTTCACGGGGGTTCTCGTGCGCGCTCTTAAGCTTATTGGCTGTCCGAAGGTCGCGGCGATTTCGGCTGACGCCATCGCGCTGTGGTTGCAATCCACGCGTACCGTGGACCGGGTCGCTGAGCTTGGGTCGTTAGATCGCTATGCCGATTTTCCTCGAACCTTCCATGAACGCGGAACAGACTCGGTGGCTCCAATTTTGCTTACTGGAATGGCTTCGGCGATCTAGTCAAAGGAATCGATCAAGGTTGCACTTTCAAATTGCCTGGCAGAGAGTATTTCTTACACGATTTTATTATCGGGCATGACGTGATACGGTTTCTGTCGATAGTCGTTGAGTATTTTCCAATCCAGCTTGACAAACTTACTGCGGCAGAACCGCCAAATTATCTAGATAACCGTTTTTCCTGGCCAGATAGTCATCGACAAATGCTTGCATCGACTCAGATTCATAACCATTCAACACACTGATCGCTAGTTTTTTAAAGCCTGTGCCAACCACATTTTCGCCCGTCTTGATCTGAAAGTGTAAAAAAGCCGAAGCGCGTTTGCCATTGACTTCCATCTTCGGTTCCATCATTTCCACGGACGCTTGCCGAAAATCAAGATGATCAAATGACAGGGTCATGCTTTCGTAAATCACCAGCGGCCGAGTGAGGCTGAACATAACGTTTTCCTTAGCTAATAACGGAACCAGCACATAGGGGAAATTTTGTCCTGAGAAAGCCACATAATCGCGAGTAAAGCTTTCAATCAATGCTGAATCCCGACTAATGCTTCCCGAACGTTCGATCTGCAAATAGGTTTTACCCTGATTGTCGTTCACATCAATCTGCGCGGCATCGGTATCGGGAAAGTTCAACAGCACACCATGCCCGACCATGCCAGAAAAGATAAAGTGCATATTTTGGCTAAGGCCATATTTCTCCAATGCCAGTGAAAAAAGCAAATCGCCGGGTACGCAAAAACGTTTGGCATCAACATCGTGTAAAGGGTTGAAATCATGCGCCACTTCTTTGGCGAACATACTGGCTTGTTCGGCGGCAATACTGACGCTGCCATCATGATTTCTATAAAATTCTTTTAAAAACATAATGTTATTGGCTAATACTGGTAAAAAAACAGATAATTCTACCATACAGCCTGATACGTTTCACGTAATGACTTCCTAAGCGACATGAATTGTGTTATCTGTAAATCAAATTCAACTATTTAAAAAAGTCGCTTAGTTGTGTGTCCGTATAATACGAGGGAAAGATCAATTTGCGACACAACGATCGCTGAAACGGTTTGCGAGACTGGACAATGCTAAAAGAACTTCTCTCATCAGGCTCTACCGGTTCCTTCGGCCTCGACCGCTGCAAAGCACTGGTAGACGGTGTATTTGCCATCGTCGTTACGCTGTTGGTTCTGGGTATCGATGTCCCTACCGATCACCGCTTTTCCGAACAAGGACTTATTGCATTTCTGGGGCGTATTGGCTTTGATCTGCTTATCTACGCGGTCAGTTTCTGGCTTGCAGGCACGTATTGGGTCCAACACGCTGCCATTATGCATTTTTTTCGGAACGGAAGCCGAACACTGGTTTGGCTCAACCTTTTTTTTCTGTTCCCTGTCACACTGCTACCGTTCATCACGGAGCTCAAAGGCGCCTATCGCGACGAGCCATTGGTTACGCTGCTGTTTGGCGGTGTACAAATTGTCATTGGGCTTGCTCTGATCGCTCTCTGGAGATATGCGGTTTTGCATCCCCATCTGCTCACCCACAAGATCGAAGAAGACACCCGACGACAGGTAACACGACGAATGATTGTAAGCCCAATTATTATCAGTTTGATAGCCATCCCCGTTTCATTCCTGAGTTTGCATCTCAGTACGATAATCTTCCTGAGCATTCCGTTATATTACCTGTTCCACCCTATGCTTGACCGAAATTGGTCCAATTCCGAAATGAGTGAAGAATGACCGATGCCTTAGTGCGGCCGGATTTGTTGCTGGAGACAAGCCCAGACGCCTTCGGCTTGTCGGTAGCGATCAGGAGGCACGCCGTTTAATACACTTACGCCCTTCATGGAAAGCTGTGCTTTGTGATCGGTGCTTTGGTGGGTTACATTACTGAGCTTCTCTCCCTTGAAGTTGATTTCCGGATTGCGTCCGTCCAGCCTGCTTGTCCGGACCGTTGCGCTATCAGCTGGCGTTCGCTGCAAAAAGGGGGGAGCACTTGCAAAAGCAACACGCAAAGAGAAAGGGTAAAGATTTGATCCCGTTTTTTTGATTTGGAAACCGGATGAGCCCGAAAAAGACCGCTGAGGCGACCTTTTCGGACGCATCCGGAAAACAGGACTAATCTTTAAGCTTGATAGTCACGCCCTGAGTCCCAAAAGCGAACTTCAAACCCTGACCGCTTCCGGTCAGTTCGAGCACTACACCATGCTCGTTTTTCAGCGCTATCGCCCCTTTGCCACCGGCGATGGTTGCGCCTGCTTTCACTCCGTGATAAGTGCCGTTGAAGTCCTCCAAATGCTTCAAGTTATATACGATTCCGGCTGCGGAAAATTTGGAAATGCCGACGTCGGCCAAGCTAAGCCCCTTGATGTCGAAGTTGTGCTCGGCACCCTCGAAAGTCATGACACCACCTCCCCAGCTCCAGCCGATCCCTGCGGCTACAGAACCTACGTTGAGGTTAACCGTTCCACTGATTTTCGTAGGCTTTGCTATCGACGAAGAAGAAAACATCACGATGCTCATGATGGCTACCAAAGTGTAAATGAATTTACGCATGTCTATCTCCAAATAAAATAAAATAAAATAAAAATTTAACTTACATCGTGGTTCCTGCTGTGGGCAGAATAAACGCGTGTAAGGGGTTATCATTCATCGAGTTATATTGATTCATCAATAAACTGGTCAGAATTCTGGGTAACTTCATTGCAATCCATTGATTGCAATTGTTAATAAATGGTATCGATCGGTATTGAAAATATAAAATACCTTACTTTCTCTATGGATAAAAACCGTTAGGGCTTGGTTTCGGCATGTGAATTGCTTGAGAGTACAAAAACCTGCTGTTCGAAAACGTTTTGCACAATAAACAGCATCACAAAACAGATCAGCGCACCGAGGATTGGACTGGCGACCCAGGTGCCCGCGATTTGGGTAAGGGAGGCGAGGTCCGTCGGCGAATCGCTGAAGACGTTCCAGCCGACGATGCCGCCAACGACCGCCTGCGTGGTCGAAACCGGCCGGCCCCATTTGGTCATTGCGTACACGGTCAGCGCGGCCGATAACGCGACGGTAAAGGATCCCGGTAAGGCATTGACTGCGCCGAGCTTGCCGAGACCATCCGAGGCGCCGGCACCACTGATCACCGCGCCCAGCACGACGAACACCGCGCACAGGATCGCCGCGGTGCGGAAACGCAGCATGCGGCTGGAAACTCCGATTTCTCGATACCCAGTAGCGTGAAGTGCCCGTTCATCCGGTCGAGCAAATGGTCCAACTCAGACAGCAGACTCAGGATGTCGGCCGAAGTGTCGGGCAGAAGCATCTCGCTGTACAGAGTTAACCCGATAGTCGAACGCAGGCCGTCGCCCCTCGTTTCGAAAGCGGAGATCTGTTGCAGTTTGTCTTCGGCCGTCTCAGTCCAGCCTTCCTTAAGATAGGCAATCATGCCTTCCTGATAGGCTAAAATCGCCATCGAAACCACATCCAAAAACTCCTGGATCTGCGACTGCACGAGGCGGGTTGTGCGAAAAGGGGAGAGCTTGAATTCAGCCATGAGATTATTCCTCTGCTAAGGTTTTTCGCGCCTGTTCCAATAAAGCGCGTTGCTCATCAGTCATTCCGGGGAATTCAAGATCGAGATTGCGCAATGTCGAGGTGACAATGTCGGCGATCACGGCGCGACTCGCCCATTTGTTATCGGCCGGCACGATATACCAGGGTGCCCATTTGGTGCTGGTCGCACTGATGGCTTTTTCGTAGGCATCGACATAATCATCCCAATAGCCGCGCTCGTTAAGATCGGCGAGCGAAAATTTCCAGTTTTTTTCGGGGTGTTCGAGCCTGTCCATGAAGCGTTGTTTCTGTTCTTCCTTCGAAACGTGCAGAAAAAACTTCAACACGACCGTCCCATTGCGTACCAGATGTCGCTCGAAAGCGTTGATGTCGTCATAACGCGCTTCCCAAAATGCCTTGCCGTGCTTGCCGTCCGGGAGCTTTTGTTGTTCCAGAACTTCCTTGTGAACTTTGACCACCAGCACGTCTTCGTAGTAGGAGCGGTTGAAAATACCGATGCGGCCGCGTTCGGGCAGGGATTTCATATAGCGCCAGAGGTAGTTATGGTCCAGTTCCTCGTCCGACGGCTTCTTGAAACTGAAAACCTGGCAGCCTTGGGGATTGACGCCGGACATCACGTGCCGGATGGTGCCGTCCTTGCCTGCCGCATCCATCGCCTGCAAGACGATCAACAAGGCGTAGCGGTCATCCGCGTAAAGTAATTGCTGACATTCGGCCAACTCTTCAATGCTGGTTTGCAAAATCTCGTTGGCTCGCTCCTTGATGAATTTCTTGCCTATGGATTTGAATTCACCGGTTTGCTCCCACCCGGTGTGGTAATCCTTGAGCCGGATTTTGGTATCCGGTTTAACCTTGAATAAATCGATGATGTCTTTTCTAATCATGGCAACTCTCCTGGCGCGGCTTGAGGTTTATTGGACATTACGGCCCGGTAAGTATTGATAGGCGAGCTGTTCAATGTCCTTGCCGTAGCGCTCGTAATCCGGCGAATCGGCACGGCTGTAATTCCAGTTTTTATAGAGGCCGGTGATCTTGGTAAAAAAATCCCGGGCTTCGTTTTTATCCTGAAACTTGAAGTCCGCCGCAATCAGCTTTTTTAACAGTCCGAAATTCGCGAGCTGGCGCTCGCGCGGCATGCAGGCATCGACTTCGTCAAAGGCATCCTGCTGCAAATACACCATGTCCAGTAGCATCGATTTTTGCCACTCGCTGAAATCTTCGAGGGTAATACCTTCTTCGCCGGTGACCTGCATGATTTGATAAATGCTGTCGCCACGCTCCAGCAAGGCCATCATGTTTTTGACGTCATTAACCCAGTCGATCGTCAGTTCTGGTCCTCCGTCAATCGGATCGCCGGAACCCCGGAATATCCTTCCTAGAATGTTCGGTGAATACACCACGTTTCCAGGCTGCGTCCGAGAAAATTGACCGTGGCGCCTGTGGACAGGCCCTTGCCGCCGGAAAACACCTGAAGACTGACAAATATCGCGGTCCAGATCGACAACTTACGCCAACGAACTCTCACCTGAGCGAGATGATTTTCGCCTACGTTGAAGGGCAGCGAAGGCAGGGCGACTCTCTGTATGTCAGAATGACGGATTAGCTAGGGCATTGTATTCTTGCGTAAACAAGTCTCGCTATTGGACTTTGGTCCAACGCCCGGAGGTATCTTTCCTGTTTCTTGTTAATTGATTGCATGCATGCATGCAGCAGGGAAGTAGTGAGTCGAATCATCAAATGAAATTGCCTTGTATCAAATCGAAGGTATCAGCGGCTTATACCCGCGATGATGACAAAAAAGTCGAGGCATTCGGGTGGGTGTAGGCACTTGGACTAAAGTCCAATAGCGCGGTCGGCTGGCGCAGGAATATAGTGATGACATGTCATCTTGAGATTAACTGATTCGTCTTCTGACAAGCGGAAGACATCGCTGAGTATTCACTGTTTGCTTTCTGGGTGTTGATCATATGGAGCCTTCGTAATGAATCAAATTAATAATCTCGCCCGCCACACCCGTCTTCTCGAAATTGCCGAGGACCCCCTTCGGGTGCGTGGCAATGGTAGGGCTTTTAGTCAAATGACTATCATGGGCCGTACTGCGCTGATGATCTTCGCGCTGCATGTTGTAGTCGGGTGCGGAGATAAGGACAAGGAGAAAGTCCAGACGCCGCCAGCCGCCTCAATGCCTCAGCCCGCGCAACCGGTATCTGCGACGCCGCCCGTTCCGAAGCCGGAAGCCAAACCCTTGACCAGTCTTGAATCGCTGGTGGCGCCGATAGCGCTTTATCCCGACCCTCTGCTGGCCGAAGTGCTGGTCGCCGCAACTTATCCTCTTGAAGTGGTGCAGGCGGCCCGCTGGCTTGAAACTAAACCGGATCTGGCGACCGTGCGTACCAAAAACTGGGACGCCAGCGTCAGCCGGTTGACGGCGGTCCCCGACGTGATTGCGATGATGGATCAACACCTGGATTGGACCACCCAGTTGGGCGATGCTTTTCTGTCAGATCCGTCGCAATTGATGGACTCAGTTCAGGCTTTACGTAAGCGCGCGACCGATGCCGGATTTTTGAAAGATTCCGATTTGCAGAAAGTCGAAACGAAGACGGTGTCGGAACAGGAGCCAGGGCAAGACGAATTGCAAGCGACCGGCGCCAAAGTGACTCCGGCCGTATTGACCAAGGAAGTGATTTACATAGAGCCGGCCAAAGCCGATACGATATCGGTTCCAAGCTACAACCCCGAGGTTGTTTATTCGGCGCCGATGGCGCCACCTCCAAGCACCCAAATGTATCCCGTCGGAACCATGGCCGCTGCGCCAGCAAGCTATTATCCGACCTATTATGCTCCACCTGCGACCACTACGACGACCACTTCCAGTTCCGATCAATGGATGTCGTTCGGGGCCGGCGCGGTCGTCGGCGGATTGCTGACCTGGGGCATCATGGAATGGGCCGATGATGATGACTGGGATGATTACCATGTCGGACATTATTATGGCGACTCTGTATGTCACGGGGGTAATTGCTGGTCCGGGGGAGGAGGGGGATATTACGGCGGTAATGCAAACATTAACCGCGGCAATGTCAATGTGGACCGGGACGTTAACATTTCCGGCAATGAAATTAATTTTAATCGAGACGGGACTTTCAATCAGGATCAACTCCCGGCCATGAAGGACCGGGCAGGGGGGCGCTGGCAGCCGGATGCTCGGCATCGCCGGGGTCAGCCTTTTCCGCCTAAAGCCCAGCAACGCATCGGACGAACAGAGTCACCGGCCTTGGCCGGGAACCGGCTCAGCGGCGCACAAAACCTTCCGGCCAACGTGCGAGGTTTTGGTCAGGCGGGGATTGCAGATCGTGCAGCGCCGGCTCGGCTTTCCAGTTCCGATGTCCAGCAGCGCTTGGCAGGCAAGCCAGGCAGGGAAACACGTCCCGGAATGGCAGAAAGCCGTCGTGAAAATGCTTTGGAAGGTTTACGGTCATCGGGTCAAAGGAGCAATTTCGAAAGCCAGCGCGGCGCCTCAAGTCTGAATGCCCGGCAACAGGGGAAAGGTCAGGCGCGTGCAAAAGACCTTGGAGGGGCTACTCCGCGTCGATCCGAAAACGTCGCCGCTGCAAGCCAAAGGCGATCACAACAAGCCGTTCAAAGACCTAGTCAGCAACAGCAGATGGACCGGCAACGCAACGAGCAGGCGCAGCGTCGTCAAGAAATGTCGCGCCCGAGTGCGTTCGATAGCGCCCGGGACGGCGGCCGCTCCAGTGCTTATAGTAACCGCGGAAGCTCCAGTTTTGCGCGTGCTCAACAACCGGCCAGGCAAACGCCGTCGCGCGCCCAGCCAGCCAGGCAAAGCCCGTCATCCGGCGGACAACGTCCAGCGAGTCGAGGCAGTAGTGCTGGCGGTGCGAGCAGAGGTGGTGGCGGCGCAAGCAGAGGCGGTGGTGGCGGAGGAGGTCGTGGTGGTCGCCGGTGAGAGGGTACAAGAGCATGAAATCACTGGGTTTGTCCTTGGCAAGGAGAGGATATCGCTTCCCTTCTTGCTGCTTCCCGTTCACAGATAGTTTGATCATTATTTAGGCGAGGTTTCCATCATGATGTCCAATAAACTCCGTTATACCCTTTCGATGGTCATTTTTATAACTTTGCTTGCTTCGCGCTCCCTATCAGCCGCACCCGCAACGGAAGCGGCCGATAAGGGCCAAGCTTTTGCATCGCCCGAAGAGGCATCAAAAGCATTGGTCGATGCCGCACGCGGGAATGACAAAAACAAAATTTCGATGCTTTTTGGCAGCGAATATGCGCAAATTTTTTCGTCCGGTGACGATGTGGAAGATGCGAACAATCGCGCGGACTTTCTGAAAATGGCGGAAGAGAAATCCTCTGTCGAAAATGAGGCCAATAAAGCGATCTTGCATTTTGGAAAGAATGACTGGTCATTTCCTGTTCCTGTCGTGAATAACGGAGGTCAATGGCGATTCGATGCAGAACAAGGCAAACAGGAAATTCTGAATCGCAGAATTGGACGCAATGAGTTGAATACACTGGGTGCGGTGAGAGGTTATGTGGAAGCGCAAACCGAATATGCGTCGATCGATCGGGACGGCGACGAAGTGAGCGAGTTCGCGACCAAGATACGCAGTGAACCTAACAAATTCGATGGTTTGTATTGGGAAACGGCGCCCGGCCAGCCCGAAAGCCCCCTGGGCCCCCTCTTTGCGGAAGCCAAAGCCGCCGGTTACCAGGCAAAAAGCAGCGCCGAAACAGCGATGCCTTTTCACGGCTATTTATATAAGATTCTGACCCGTCAGGGCAGCAATGTTCCCGGCGGAAAATACGACTACATCATCAACGGCAACATGATTGCAGGCTTTGCCCTGGTCGCGTTTCCTGCCGTCTATGGTTCATCCGGCATCATGACGTTTGTGGTCAATCATAGGGGAAAGATATACCAGAAAGATCTAGGACCAAAGACCACCGAATTGGCTTTGGCGATGAAAGCCTTTGACCCGGATTCTTCATGGGAAGAAGTGGGGGCGAGTCCGGCCCAGTGAAACAGTGACCTAAGCAGTCGATTAATCCCTGTTCCATCATAAGGACTCTGCCATGAAACGCTCCCGTCTTCTCAAACAAACGCGCCAGAGCAGCAAATATTCCTGTGGCGCCTCGTCCCTTCAGGCCGTGTTGAGCTATCGGGGCAAGGACCTGGATGAATCTGCTGGCGACCCAATTTCAGGGCGGCCTTTTGCCCTATGATTTCGTGAATGATTTAAAGGGGCTCTGGGAGACCGGAGTTCTGAGGCCCGATGTCTTCCTTTTTCTTAGAAAAGATCAGGATGGCAGAATCTCGGCAATGGAGGGTGGACGTTTTCAGGATGAAGAAAATGTGATGGAATCAATGCATTGATTGCTGCGCTTGCAAGCCAAAGTGTCGCAGTCTCTGAGGCGGCTCAAGCCAAGGCGGAATCCACTGCACACGCCGCAAGGGAAGGGGACTTCGGTCTTAGCGCCACAGACATTCAAAAAATAGCGGATAAACTCCCACCAGATCATTCGGCGGTGATCGTGCTCTTTGAAAACGTTTGGGAGAAAACATTCAAGAAGATCGCCGGAAAGTACAATGGCTCAGTCACCCAGCAGAGGATCATACCTTCCGATTCTCTTTCCAGGCTGGTTCAGGGACAAGCCGACAGCTGACAATCGGCATAAAGGAGGAGCATTGGATACCTTTACAGCAGTTGCTTTCCTGTTCGGCATTGCGGCGATCCTGAGTTTTGTTAACGATCGCTATCTGCACGTCCAGCATGACATCGGCCTGTTGATCCTGGCCTGCGCGGCCACCGCAGTCCTGCGGATATTGGCTAATTTTGTGCCCGCTGTAGACATTGGTTTATTGAAGGAGTTGACTCAATCGTTCAATCTGAACGATACCCTGTTAAAAGGCGTGCTCTGTTTTTTGTTGTTTCGCGGCAGCGTACGCGTCAGTTGGGGCGTTCTTCGTGATCAGCGCTGGCTGATCGGCTGGTTAGCGTTTGGCGGAACCGCGGGGGCCTGCTTCCTGACCGGAGGCATTGTCTACAGTGTCCTTTCCGCATTCGGCATTGCTGTGACCCTATCCCAGGCACTCCTGTTCGGGGCGCTGATTGCCGCCACTGATCCGATTGCATCGTTGGCGATTCTTTCCAAAATCGGACTACCACAGAAATTGGAGACGGTGGTCGACGGCGAGTCCTTATTGAACGATGGGGTCGCGGTCGTTTTATTCACGATCTTTACCGCTTCGGCGATCGAGGGCGGCGAGGTCAGTGTGGCCGCCGCCGGTGCAATTTTTGTGCAGGAGGTTTTGGGCGGTGCGGTGTTGGGTCTGATCGGCTGGATGCTGATCCACTACCTGATGCTGCGTTCCACTTCTTACAGCACCGGCCTTCTGATCACATTGGGGGCCGTGACTTCGATGTATGCCGCCGCCCTGCATCTGGACATTTCAGGACCGATTGCGACCGTCGTTGCCGGCCTGCTCAGCGGCAACATCACGGTCCCGCGTATGAATGAAGACATGCGCGCGCCTTTAAGCACCTTCTGGACCGGACTGGACAACGTACTGAATGCTTTATTGTTTGTTTTCGTCGGTTTCCATGTCGTGTTGATCAATCCATTGGAGAATGTGATACCGGGCATACCTGCGCTCGTATCGATTGTCGCGGTGCTGTTAGGGCGCGCAATCAGCGTTGCGGCGATAGTCGGCGGGCTCAACTTGCTGAGGATTATCCGCGCCGACTTTTTCGGTCTGACTCAGTTGCTGACATGGAGCGGACTGCGCGGCGGGCTATCGTTGGCGCTTGCGGTCTCTCTGCCCGACAGCCCCTGGAAACCGCTGATTATGAACATGACCTTTGCTGCCGTCGTCTTCTCGATTATCGTTCAGGGGCTGACGATTCAGCGGATATTTTCGGCGGAGCGGATTGCCGGATTATTGCGCTGACTATCTGAGTTAATAATCAAACAGACATAACGTCAATAACCGCTGTTGCGATTGAAGGATTCTAATTTTAGATTCCTCAAAAATTCCACTTGGTATGGTCGTTGCCATACCCCAATTAGTTCCCCTTTTCTATCAATAAGATATCACTCTGAATTATGTTTTTCCGCATATGGCCTAAGCCTTTGGCCAAAATCCAATAGCGAAATCTACTTGCGCAGGAATAGAATAATCTCATGTCATTCTGAGATTACTCCCTAGTGAGCCGGATTTACCCGAGAAGGAAAAAAACAATCGCTGGCGCTTACCGGATTGGTAATTGCGATGAGATCATGGAACTGAATTTCATAATACCTCAGCATCAAATAGATACAATTTAACAAAAACAGGAGCAACCCATGACTGATACGACCTTGAACAATCTCGACCCCCTCGACAAAGAATCGTTGCGCAAGATACACGCCTACTGGAGGGCCTGCAATTATCTGGCGGCCGGCATGATTTATCTGCAGGAAAATCCTTTGCTCAGAGAGCCGCTCAAACCCGAGCATATCAAGAACCGTCTTCTCGGGCACTGGGGCGCCAGTCCGGCATTGAGTTTTACCTATATCCATATGAGTCGCTTGATCAAAAGCCACGACCTGAATGCGATTTTCATGGCCGGTCCAGGCCATGGTGCGCCAGGCGTTCTGGGCCCGGTGTATCTGGAGGGCACTTACTCGGAAATTTATCCGAACAAGAGCGAAGACCTGGAAGGCATGCATCAGTTTTTCAAGGAGTTTTCGTTCCCCGGCGGCATCGGCAGCCACTGCACGCCAGAAACGCCGGGTTCGATTCATGAAGGCGGCGAATTGGGTTATAGCGTGTCCCATGCCTTTGGCGCGGCTTTCGACAATCCGGATCTCCTGGTCACGGTCGTCGTCGGCGATGGCGAGGCGGAAACCGGCCCCTTGGCGACTTCCTGGCATTCGAACAAATTTCTGAACCCGGTCCGCGACGGCGCGGTGCTACCGGTGCTGAATCTGAATGGCTACAAGATCAATAATCCGACTTTATTGGCACGCATCAGCCATGAAGAGCTTGAAAACCTATTCAAGGGCTATGGCTGGACGCCTTATTTCGTCGAAGGCAGCGATCCCGAGGTGATGCATCAACGCATGGCGGCGGTGATGGAACAGTGCGTGACCGAAATACGCAAGATTCAGCAGGCAGCGCGTGCCGGCGGCGCCCTGGTGCGGCCGCGCTGGCCGATGATCGTACTGCGCAGTCCGAAAGGCTGGACCGGTCCGAAAGAAGTGGATGGACATAAAGTGGAAGGTTTTTGGCGGGCCCACCAGGTGCCGCTGTCCGGCATGAAGGAAAATCCGGCGCATCTGAAACAACTGGAAGAGTGGCTGCGCAGCTATAAACCGGAAGAGCTGTTCGACGCCAACGGCCACCTGATCGCCGAACTGAAGGAACTGGCACCCAAAGGCATACGGCGCATGAGCGCCAATCCCCATGCGAATGGCGGTCTGTTGCGCAAAGCCTTGCGTCTGCCGGATTTCCGCGACTACGGCGTCAAGGTGGACAAACCCGGTCAAACCGAAGTCGAAAACACCAGGCCATTGGGCGTTTTTTTGCGCGATATTATGAAGCTGAACCCGACCAATTTTCGCGTGTTTGGTCCGGATGAAAATACCTCGAACAAGCTCGATGACATCTATCAAGTCAGTAAAAAAATGTGGCTGGCGGATTACTTACCGGAGGACGCCGACGGCGGAGAATTATCTCCGGATGGCCGGGTCATGGAAATGCTTTCCGAACACACCCTGGAAGGCTGGCTCGAAGCCTATCTGCTGACCGGTCGCCACGGCTTTTTCTCCAGTTACGAAGCCTTCGTGCATGTGATCGATTCGATGTTCAACCAGCACGCCAAATGGCTGGATATTTCTAACGATCTTGCCTGGCGCGCGCCCGTTTCATCGTTGAATTTGCTGATCACCTCCACCGTATGGCGGCAGGATCACAACGGTTTTACCCATCAGGATCCGGGCTTTCTGGATGTGGTGGTGAATAAAAGCCCCGAAGTCACGCGCATCTATCTACCGCCTGACGTCAATACGCTGTTGTCGGTCGCCGACCATTGCCTGCAGAGCACCGACTACTTCAACGTGATCGTTTCTGACAAGCAGAAGCACCATCAATTTCTGGACATGGATGCCGCGATCGAACATTGCACCAAAGGCATCGGTATCTGGGATTGGGCGAGCAACGACCAAGGCGCAGAACCCGATGTGGTGATGGCGAGCTGCGGCGACATTTCGACGCAAGAATCGTTGGCGGCTGTCTGCCTGTTGCGAGAGCATTTTCCACAATTGAAAATCCGCTTTATCAACGTGATGGATCTTTACCGTCTGACGCCTGAGAGCGAACATCCGCACGGACTTTCCGATCGGGATTTCGACAGTCTGTTCACGACCGATAAACCGGTGATTTTCAATTTCCACGGCTATCCCTGGCTGATTCACCGTCTCGCCTATCGCCGCACCAATCATAAAAACCTGCATGTGCGCGGCTACAAGGAAAAAGGTAATATCAATACGCCGCTCGAATTGGCGATTCGCAACGAGGTCGACCGCTTCAGCCTGGCCATCGATGTAATTAACCGGGTTCCTGGTCTTAACGTGGCCGGCGCCCATGTGAAAGAAAAATTACGCGGTATGCAGATCAGTTGCAGCCACTATGCTTACGAACATGGCATAGACAAACCCGAGTTTGCGTCCTGGAAATGGCCTCAATAACACCCTGCTGCTGTTTTCACGCTATCTCCAACAACTCGTGATGGAGTCGCTGGGCAAAGAAAAAGACCTGGACGGCAATACGGTCCATCAAGGCCTTGCCGTTTATGGCACAAGGGATCGACCGATCAGCATGCCTTTGTGCAGCAACTGCGCGAAGGCATCGCGAATTTTTTTGTGACTTTCATCGAAGTGCTGGAGGACCGGAGGGACCTTCGATCGAAGTGGAAGCCGAGGTCACCAGCGGCGATTTTCTTTCCGGTTTTTTACAAGGTACGCGGCACACGCTTTATGAGAATTTAAGGGATTCGATTACCGTCACGATTACCCGCATGGATGCGAGATCGGTCGGCGCGCTGATCGCACTCTACGAGCGCGCGGTCGGATTGTATGCCTCCCTCCCTGATCAATATCAATGCCTATCATCAGCCGGGTGTCGAAGCGGGAAAAAAGGCCGCCGAGACCTTGTTAGGGCTGCAACGGAAAGTTTTCTCCGTTTTGAAAAACGCCGATCAGCCCATGCAATTGGCTGCCTTGGCGGAAAAAGCGGGCGCCAGTGACCGGATTGAAGATGAAAAGAGCGATAGCGACCGCGCAGCCTTTGTGCGATGCCTTGGGTCTGCCTATGCAGATTAGGGAGGGGCTCAGAGAAATCAGTTATGGCGCATGGGAAGATCAAGAGCAGGACACTATCCGGCAACGTTACGAGGAGGACTATCTGCGTTGGCAGACCGATCCGGCCTGGAACCCGCCGACCGGCGGCGAAACGGCGATTCAGATTACCGCCCGCGCGCTTCCGATCATTACCGAGATCGAGTCCAAGTACAAGACCGGCAATGTGCTGCTGGTATCGCATAAGGCGACCATACGCATCATTCTCTGCAGCCTGTTGGGCATTGACGTGGGCCGTTACCGGGACCGTATCAATACCCCCGCGGCTTCCGTGTCGATTGTCAAGTTTGTGACGTACGGGCCGATGCTGGAGGTTTTAAGCGACCGCAGCTACATGCCCGAACATCTGTGTAACCGTGCGGGTATGTGAACGTTTTATGGAGTAAATTGCAGTGGCTCTTACCTATCAATCGAGCGTCGGCTTCTATTTTCCGGCCGGCGCTACCGTCAGCGACGCCGGGGTGAATTTTTCGGCGACGTCGCCTCATGCATCGCCGGCAGCAGCAATTTTTATGCGGATGAGGACCGTTTGCCGCTGCACAGCATCAATTTCATCAGCTGCTATGACGGATTTACGCTGCACGATCTGGTAAGCTATAACGGCAAACACAACGAAGCGAATGGCGAAAACAATCGCGAATATTTTACCGGAGAAGAGCTGCCAGGCCGCGGTCTTCGCGATATATCCTGGCATGGCTATCGGCTTGACGAGCCGTTATGGTTCGATTACGGCGCGCAATTTTTGGTTTATACATTGGCAGGACTGACCGGCGATGAGGAAGACGTGCATGTTATTTTAAATATGTCGGAGCGGACAGTGGATGCGCCGTTGCCTCAGATACCCGGACGAAAGTGGCACTTGGCGCTGGATACCTCGCGCACAGGGCCCGATGACATCCTGCCGCGCAATCAGCAGAGTATTTTCGAAGGTTCGTCTTATCTGATAGCTAGGCGCACGGTCGCCGTTTTCGAGGCGCGCGGATGATCAAAACATGAGCCGCGTGGAAATCCTATCCGATACCCCTAAAATTCTGGTGATCAATTGCGGCAGTTCTTCGATCAAATATGGACTGTTTGCGATGAAGCCAGGGCATTTGCTTGCCAGCGGACTGCTGGAGCGCATCGGTGAAGGTGCCAGCCTGATCCGGCACCGGGCAGAAAATGCCCAAGGCGAGTTGGTCGAGGCCCGGCAGGAAATCGATGCTCCCGATCACCGCGCGGCTTTCAACGTTATTGCCGCGATTTTACACGGTACCGTCGGTTTTGAAGCAGGGGATGGGCCGGATGCGATCGGTCACCGGGTGGTCCATGGCGGCGAGGCCTTTTCGGCATCGGTCGCGATCGATCAGACGGTGATCGATACGATTCGAAAGCTGATCCCGTTGGCGCCGCTGCATAATCCGGCCAATCTGACCGGCATTGAAGCCTGCCGGGACATTTTTCCGGCGGTGCCGCAGGTTGCCGTTTTCGATACCGCTTTCCATCAGACCATGCCGCCGCATGCGTTTCGCTATGCGATCCCGGAAGCCTGGTATAGCGGCCACGGCATACGCCGCTACGGGTTTCACGGCAGTTCCCATCGTTATGTCGCAAGCCGGGCGGCCGACTATTTGCAGCGCCCGCTCGAAGATCTTAAATTGATTACTCTTCATCTCGGCAATGGCGCCAGCGCCGCGGCCATACAACACGGCCGCTGTATCGATACCTCGATGGGCTTCACCCCTTTGGAAGGCCTGGTGATGGGCACTCGCTGCGGCGATCTGGATGCGGCAATACCGCTTTATCTGGAAAACGTTCTGGACCAGAGCGCTGGCGATCTGCAGGAAGCCCTCAACCGGGACTCCGGCTTGAAGGGGCTATGCGGCAGCAACGACTTGCGCGAAGTGCTGGCCGGCGAGCAGGGTGGTGACGAACGCGCCCGGCTGGCGTTGGAGGTTTACTGTTATCGCATCCGAAAATATATCGGCGCTTATTTTGTCGCGCTGGACGGTCTTGATGCACTGATTTTTACCGGCGGCGTCGGCGAAAATGCGGCTTTGATTCGAAACCGGGTCTGTCAGGGCCTGGAAAAACTCGGCATCGCGATCGATCAGGAAGCCAATGATAGATCATTTGAAGAAATCGGCGAGATAGGGCGTAGCGGGCACTCGGTTCGCGTTCTGGCCGTGCGCACGAACGAAGAGTTACAAATCGCGCGCGAAACGCTGGCAGTCTTGACCGGCTAGCGAGCGTATCGCTTTTTCTGGAGTTTTTATGCGGTTGCACCCAAATAAACTGAAGCCCAATTAAATTTAAATCACTTCAGCCTTATTGCGAGGCGATAGGGCGGTTGCCTGAAGGATTGCTAATTCACGCTATCTGCGAGCGTGCAAAAAAAGTCCTACCAATCCAGCCAACATAACTGCAATGTATAGCTGGCCACTGATCACTTCCAAATAAGCAAGTGTCCGCGCCAGCGGCGCCCGCTAGCCAGGATCTTGATGCCAGTTCCGCCTATGTCTTGATTGGGCTTCCTACACCTACGGTTACAGGCGCGGCTTCATGCTCAGGTTCGGTTGAATGACTAAACGGATTCTTATTAGCAATTCCAAATGGCACATGAACCATCGGAATATCGCCCGCGGGCGACTCCAAATGACTTCGCTGATCGTCAAAAAACATGTGGGGTTTAATAATAGTCAGTATTCTGTATTTCTCCATCCCCCCTAATAAAAAGAATTCGTCTGCTGAAACCCCCCAATTTTTCAGAGTGGTCACGACGCGCTCGTGTGCTGGAGCGTTTCGTGCCGTGACAATCGCAATTCTCAGAATTTTTTTGTAGTTAGGTTCCTCCTTCAGCTTTTTCTCTTCCAATTTCTGCATGAAGGAAAGTTTTTTGAAGAGATCTGCAAGTGGCCCTTGCTGATGAGGTATGAACTGCATTTTGAATTCGTGAGCCTGAAATTCAGCAAGATCGTTATTCTTCTTGAATACAGATTCTGCCTCGTCATCTACAATCACTCCATCAAAGTCAAAAGCCACTCTAAGCTCAGTGTCTAGTTCATCATCGTAAACTTTTGATGGGAGTACAACGCCTGCAGGATAATTCGCGTCTATCGCTTTTTGAACATCGTCTTCGTTCGCACTCAGAAATAGCGATGCATTGAAGGCGGGGACGTATTCGTGTGGAGAGCGACCTGTCATGAAGGCCGCCCTTGTAATATCAAGGCCGTAATGTCTTATTGAACGAAAAACCCGCAACCCCGTTTCTGGCGAGTTTCTGGACAAGAGAACCACCTCTACCGGAGCCTGCTTTGGAAACGCTTGATTTATTGCAAGAAATCTACGTATAAATGGGAATGCGACGCCTTTGTCGAGTATCACATTCTGGTTTTGTTCCTGGTAGCTTTTATAAGCGACGGGGCCTTGCTCGCGAAAAATGCGGTCGGATTGGCCGAGGTCGAACAGGGCACTCGATGAGACCGCGATCACGAATTTTTTGTCGATCGGATAGGACATCAATCGGCCTTATAAATTTTAGCCTTAGCGGTACAAAACCTGATCACACCGCGCCGGTAAAACCGGCGCCTTCGGCGGCGGCAGTTTTTTCGCGGGCGCCTTGGCTTCGGCCGAAAACCACCAGGCCAGGGAGGCATCGCAGCCGTCGCCGGCGGGCAGCGGTTCCTGCCCTTCGCAAGAGCGGCTATCCTGCGGACATTTCAGGCGGACATGGAAGTGGTCGTCATGTTTCCACCAGGGGCGGATTTTGCGCAGCCAGTTTTGCCCTGCGTGAGTCCGGCAGAGTTCTCGCTTGACGCCGGCATTCACGAACAGCCGGTCGACTTCCGGCATTTCCGCAGTGATTTGCAGTATCCGTTCATTCGCTTTCGACCATTGCCGGCTGTCGATCAGGTCGGAATGATCGCGCAGCACCGAAGGCGCATTCCAGCTTTCGCGTTCGTTATAGGCCAGCGTCCGGCTTTCGGCCTGCTTCGACAACAGGAACCAGATGTCGACATCCAGTCCGGTTTGGTGGCTGCGGTGCCCGGTTAAAGTCGGGCCGCCGCGCGGCTGTCCCATGTCGCCGATCAACAGCACGCCAAGGTGTTCGGCCGCGGCGCTTTGTCCCAAAGCTTGGATAAAATTTTTCAGGTTGGGGTGGCCGTAATCGCGGTGCCTGGAAAGGCGCATCACCTGATAGCCGGCGCCGTTCGGCGGCAGTTCGACCGCGCCGCTCAGGCAGCCCGCTGTATAGGAGCCTATGCTTTCGGCGCCGGGTCCGAGCGCGGCGGGTGTTTTGACGCCGGCCCACGGATGGGTTCCGGAATGAGCGGAAATCGGGTTAAATAGCGCCAAGCATACAAGCAATGAGGAGATTCTTTTCATAACGAACGGTAAACAGTTGCGCGGACTGATTCGGCGTGGATCATCAGCGCATTGTACAGATTTTTTGACGCGGATGCGTTGGTCTTTCGACTGGGGGGATTAACCGATTTCTAATTGGCTAGAATGCTTGATAGGATAGTCAAGCCCGAAAAATTGTTGTCCATGGGTCTTGGATTCATCAAGGATTCAGGGTGAACGGTTTTTAATCGCGTCTTGTCAAATTCTCGCATTTCTCCTTGCGATTTTAAGCGAGTCCTACAACACGGTTTTATTTGGAACACTCAAACCCATGACCCTCAGACTTATCCCTTCAGTCGTTATTTTATTCGGCGCCATGAGCCAAAACAGCTGGGCCGAATCCTTCAATCTGCCGCTTCACGCGGACTACAGCCTGATCAAAAATGCGCTGGTCTCGCAGCTTTTTACCGGTCCCGGCAAGACCGCGAATGTCTGGAAAGACCGCCAGAATTGCAGTTTTTTGCAGCTTGCGAACCCGCAGATGGACGGTCAGAACGGGCAGGTGCATTTGAAAAACAATGTGCATGTTCGCTTCGGCACCGGCATGAACGGCCAGTGTCTGCCGCTTTTCGAGTGGAGCGGCTTGCTCGAAACCTGGCAGCAGCCGACGATCAATCCGCAGCAGACCGTACTCAGTCTGCCGGTCACCCAGGCGAAGGCCTACGATCAGTCCGGGATTCCGTTGAATGTGGACAAGTTGCAGGATTTGCTGAGGCGCTATGCGGAACCGCAGCTGGCGAGTCTGAAGGTCGATTTGAATCAATCGCGCGGCGACATCGAGCGCAAACTGGCCGACTATCTGCCGAAGGAAAACGAGGCGGAACTGCATCAGGTGATCAGTACGCTCAAATTTACCGGCGCGGCGGCCAAGGAAGAGGGCATCTCGGTGAGTCTCGGTTTCGAGGCGCCGGTGAAGCCACTGTCGAACACGCCTACCGCGCCGTTGTCGGCCGCCGAGCAACAGCAGTGGCAGCAAGCCTGGCAGTCCTGGGATGAGTTTTTGAGCAAGGCGATTCAGCAGGCGTCTTTGGATTCGAACAACGAACAACTGCGCGATTCACTGACCGAAATTCTGCTCGATGCCCGCAGTTCCTTCCAGGCCGGCATCAAAGGCCAGCAGCCGGGCGGCAAGGATCCGGTGCGGGTGTTTTTTACCGATACCTGGGAGCGCCTCGCGCCCGAGCTGAAGAACTTGGCCAAGCAATTGCCCGAAATTGAGGGCCTTCGCTATATGACCTTCATCGCGGCGACCGACGTGATCTATCAACTGGAAAGCCTGGGCCGGCCGTTCGGTCTGGAAATCTCGTCCGAAGGCTTGCGGAAATTGGCGCGCATCCTGATCAAGGGTCAGCAGGAGCGGGCGATGCCGCACGCTCCGGAAGCGCCGCGGGCTGAGGCCGGCTGGCAATCTAATCAAAACCAGGAGCTGCAGTTCTGACCTTATTATCGGCAGGCGATTAACCCCTCCTCGTCTTTCCAGGCGGTTATTTCTAACCGCCTGATTTTCCTGTCAAACGGCGTTCGCAATTCATTAAGTTTTGTGAACTTCGCGAGTTTCTTCTATCCTATTACGGATTCGTACTTCTAAAACACGCGACGATTCAATCCTACAAAGCTTCGAGGAGGGTAACTATGGGAATTTCCCTGAGCAAGGGCGGTAATATTAGCCTGTCCAAGACTGATCCCACGCTAAAGAATGTGCTGGTCGGTCTCGGCTGGGATGTCAGGGCCACCGACGGCTCCGATTATGACCTGGATGCGAGCGCATTCATGGTCAAGGAAGACGGCAAGGTGCGGTCCGACAGCGATTTCATTTTTTACAATCAAACCAAATCGACCTGCGGTTCGGTCGAGCATACCGGCGACAACCGCACCGGCGCGGGCGACGGCGACGATGAGACGGTCGTCGTCCTGCTCGACAAAGTCCCCGCCGATATTCAGCGTGTTGCCTTCACGGTCACGATACATGATGCCGAGGCGCGCAAGCAAAATTTCGGCCAGGTTGCCAGCGCCTATGTCCGCATCGTGAACAAGGACACGAACAATGAAGTCGCGCGTTACGATTTGAGCGAGGATGCCTCGATCGAAACCGCGATGATTTTCGGCGAAATCTACCGCCACGGCGGCGAGTGGAAATTTCGCGCGGTAGGACAAGGCTATGCCGGCGGTCTTGGCGCACTGGCGCGGCAATACGGCATTAACGTTTAAAACACAGATTCAATCCAACACTAAGAGGAACATCACGATGGCGATTTCACTGAGCAAAGGCGGCAATGTCAATTTGAGTAAAGAAGCGCCCGGTCTGAATAAAATCCTGGTCGGTTTGGGCTGGGATGCGCGCGCGACCGACGGTGCGGCGTTCGACCTCGACGCCAGCGCTTTCCTGGTCAAGCTGGACGGCAAGGTCCGTTCCGATAACGATTTCTGCTTCTACAACAACAAATCGGTTGCGGACGGCGCGGTCGCGCACGCCGGGGACAATCTGACCGGTGCCGGCGAGGGCGATGACGAAGTCGTCAAGGTCGAATTGAGCAAGATTCCCGCCGATCTGGACAAGGTCGTCTTCGCGGTCACGATTCATGACGCGGAAGCGCGCAAACAAAATTTCGGCCAGGTCAGCCGCGCCTATATCCGCATCGTGAACGAGGCAGGCGGCCAGGAAATCGCGCGTTACGATCTGAGCGAAGATGCCTCGATCGAAACCGCGATGATCTTCGGCGAAATCTACCGGGTCGGCGCCGACTGGAAATTCAAGGCAGTCGGCCAGGGTTATGCCGGTGGCCTCGGACCGTTGGCGTCTTCATTCGGCGTGAATGTCTAGTACCGTTTAAATCAGCCGCATGGAAATCTCCAAGGGACAGCGGCTGCCGCTGTCCTCGCTGGTCGCCGGCGCGCTCCCGACGATTCAGATCGGACTGCACATCAGCGGCTTGGACGCCGCGCTCGATTTCGCCTGTTTCGGCCTGGATGCGCAGCAAAAACTGTCCGACGACCGCTACATGACCTTCTACAACCAGCCGAAAACGCCGTGCGGCGGTGTCGAACTGGCGGTTCCGGCCGGTGATCAGGCGGGGTTTCTGTGCAGGCTGGGCAACTTGCCGGCTTCGGTCGACCGTCTGGTATTTACCGTCGCCATCGACGGCAGCGGCGTAATGAGGCAAATCCGGTCCGGCCATCTGCGCTTTTTGCAGGACGGCAAGGAGTCTGCGCGCTTTGCTTTTAGCGGTCTGGATTTTCAGGACGAAAAAGCCCTGATGCTCGGCGAGCTTTACCGGAAGGATGGCGCGTGGCGTTTCAGCGCGACCGGTCAGGGTTTCAACGGCGGCCTGGCGGCATTGGTCAAACATTTCGGCGGCGAGGTCGAGGAGGAAATACCGGTACCGCCGCCGAGTGCCAAACTGTCGCTCGAAAAGAAAATTGCGGCCCATGCGCCGAAACTGGTCGATCTGGCCAAAAAAGCGGCCGTCTCCCTGGAAAAGCATCGCCTGCACGCAACGATAGCCAGGGTCGCTCTGGTGCTGGATGCCTCCGGTTCGATGAGCGGCCAATACAGCAAAGGCCGCGTACAGGAAGTGATCGAACGGCTGTTGCCGCTGGCGGTGCATTTCGATGACGACGGCGAACTGGATGTGTGGGCGTTTTCGCGCCAGGCGCTGGCTTTGCCGCCCGCGACGCTGGCCAATTATGCCGATTACATCAACACCGCCGAGCGCGGCTGGCGCCATTGGGGCCTGATGAGCACCAACAACGAGCCGGCCGTGATCGAAAAGGTGATAGCACATTACCGGGGCACAGGCTTGCCGGTTTTGGTGATCTTCGTCAGCGACGGCGGCGTCAGCCTGAACAAGGAAATCAAGCAATTGCTGACCGATGTGGCATCACTGCCGATTTTCTGGCAGTTTGTCGGGATCGGCGGCCGGCAATACGGCATCCTGGAAAAACTCGATACGATGGCCGGGCGCGTGGTGGACAATTGCGGATTTTTCGCGCTGGACGACCTGCATAGCATCGACGAACAAGCTTTGTATGACCGATTGCTGGGCGAGTTTCCCGAGTGGCTCGAAGCGGCCAAAAGCCAAGGCATCGTCCGTTGATGCGCTAGAATCAACCAATCAATAACCAAGAAACGCTAAACACAGAGGGCAAAGCAATGGGTATCAGTTTACAGAAAGGCCAAAAAATCTCGCTGAACAAGGAAGCGGGCGGCGAGTTGAACAAGGTGATCATGGGCCTCGGCTGGGATGCGAAAAAAGCCGGCGGCGGTCTCTTGAAAGGCATGTTCGGCGGTGGTGGCGCTGCCTCGATCGACCTGGACGCATCCTGTGTGCTGTTCGACGAACAAAAGAAGATCGTCGATACGGTCTGGTTCCGGCAATTGAAAAGCAAGGACGGCAGCGTCGTGCATACCGGCGACAACCGCACCGGCGCGGGCGATGGCGACGACGAACAGATCATCGTCGACTTGAACAATGTGCCGGCGAATGTGAAGTCATTGGTATTCACGGTCAACTCTTTTACGAATCAGACATTCGACCAGGTCGAAAATGCCTATTGCCGCCTGCTCGACAGCCGCAGCAACAAGGAAATCGCCCGTTATACGCTCAGTGCGCAAGGCTCGCATACCGCGCAGATCATGGCGAAAGTGTATCGCCATGAAGGCGAATGGAAGATGCATGCGATCGGCGAAAACGGCCACGGCCGGACGATCGACAGCCTGTTGCCGCAAATCACCGCGAATCTGTAAGGCCGCATGAGAATCTGGTTCAACAAGACCTTTTCGACGATCGGCGCGGTATTCAGACAACTGAAGGCGGGTTATCCGCATGGCGAGGTCACGATCGTGTGTACGCACACGCATCGGACCGCGACCGCCTTTCTGGCCGCCGACGACGCCTATCTGGAGCCTTCCGACCTGCATGGGCTGGACTATGTCGCTTGGTGCCTGGACTTTTGCCGCGAGCACCGGATCGATGTTTTTTGGCCGGGCAAGGAAGTGGCCCTGGCCTGTCAAAACCGGGAACAGTTCGAGTCCGCCGGCGTGAAGCTGATGGCGGCGGCCGATCACGACACGCTGACGCTGCTGAACAACAAGGCGCATTTTTATCAGGACCTTCCGAAGGAAGTCGCGCTGGCGATGGATTTTATCGCGGTCAATGATAGCGATTCCTTCGATCAGGCGGTCGAGACGCTGTCATCAAAACATAAGCGTTTGTGCGTGAAGCCGGCCGTTTCGGTGTATGGCCTGGGTTTTCGGATTCTGGACCCGGAGCGCGACAGCATCGTGCATTTGTTGAAGGGCGTTGAATACCAGATTCCTCTGCGGGAATTGCAGGGCGGCATGGCGAATACGCCGCATTTCGATACGCTCTTGGTGATGGAGCACCTGGGCGGCCCGGAATGGAGCGTCGATTGCGCGGCCCGGCACGGCGAGTTGCTGTGCGCGGTGCAACGCAAAAAATCGCCGTTGGCCGGCCATGGCCAGGCTATCGACAATCATCCCGACATCGCCGGGATGACCGAGCGTTTGATCCGGCATTACCGCCTGAACGGCTTGGTCAACATTCAATACAAGGAAGGCGAGTCGGGCCCGCGTCTGCTCGAGATCAATCCGCGCCCTTCCGGCGGTTTCGGCATGGCCTGTCTTGCCGGCGCGAATCTGGCGAAGATTGCGCTCGAGGCCTTCAACGGCGAAACGCCGGAGATTCCGCCGCTGCGTTACGGGCTCAAGATAAGCGAAATCAACACGCCGGTGGTTTTGCTGGATGAAGCCTCTGTCGTCTGACGGTTTGGCATCATCCGTTCGTAATATTTATGCGCTAAACTTACGGGGCGGCTTGATCCGTCCCTCGCGTTAAAGCTACCTCAAATTGTTGCGCCAGCCCTTGCATTGAACAACTCCTGATGACCCAAACCCTCTCCATTCCACTCGACACCGGCATTCTGCACCTCGACATCGAGCCGGGCCGCGTGCCGATAAAGCGCTTGCTCGGTTTCGCCTCGCGCATCGGCAGCAAGCGCAAATTTTTGCTGGTCAGCAAGGTGCTTGGCAAGCATTATCCGGTCAGTCCGCTGCTGATGAGCTGGACCTACCGCGCGTTGGCGCGGCCGGTACTGAAAAGCTTGCTAGGGCAGGGCTCGCTCTGGATCGGCATGGCCGAAACCGCGACCGGCCTCGGCTACGGCGTCTTCGAAGCGGCCTGCCGTGAGGGCGCAAGAAACGGCCTGTTCATGCAGACCACGCGCTATCATCTGGAAGGCGTGCCGCGTCTCGAATTCGACGAGGCGCACAGTCATGCGACCGATTTTTTTCTGTATTATCCAAGCGGGGCGGAAGAGCGGAAGCTGTTTTCGAGCGCCGAAACGTTGGTGTTGATCGACGACGAGATCAGCACCGGGCGCACGTTCTTGCGCTTGATTCAGGCGTATCAGGCGGTCAATCCGGGGCTGCGGCGAGTGTTCATCGTCAGCCTGGTCAATTTTGCGCGTTCTGAAGACCGCGTAAAACTCGAAGCGCAGGCCGGCGTGCCGGTCGAATGGGTCGCGCTGCGCGCGGGCCGTTTGCGTTTCGAGGATGCCGGCGAGGTGGATTTGCCTCAGGTGACGGTCAATGCGATCGGCAACGGCCGCTGTAAGAAACATTTGCTGGCCTGGCCCGGCCGTTTGGGAATCAAGTCGCCGGTGACGCTGGCCGATGCGGACATGCTGGATCTCCAGGAGCTGCTGAACCCGGCCGATGCGCGCCCGCTGCTGGTGCTCGGCACCGGCGAGTGCAATGCGCCGGCTTATTTGCTCGGGCGAGAACTCGAACGCCGGGGTCACCGGGTCAAGGTGCAAAGCACGACCCGTTCGCCGATCCATCAGGGCAATGACATTGCCTCGGTCTGCCGTTTCGAAGACAATTACGAAGACGGCATCGACAATTTCATCTACAACCTGAATCCAGATACCTACCAGGCGATCATCCTCTGCCACGAAACCCCGCTGAACGCGCCTCTTCAAGAACGCCTCGCTGCCTGGCGCGCGCTCAGCGCCCGCATCGCGATCGATCCTGCAACCTTACATGCAAAACTACATATTTTTAGACCTGGATGACACGCTGTTTCAGACCTTGCGCAAGTGCGAGCACGGTCCCGACGATCCGGCGCTGGAGGTCAGGGCATTTCTGCCCGACGGCACGCCGAATTCGTTTGCGACACGCAAGCAGCAATGGCTTTGGCAATGGTTTCAAAAAGACTTCAAGATCGTGCCGGTCACCGCGCGCGATGCCGGAGCCTTCGCGCGCGTGAATCTGCCGTTTCGGGAAGAAGTCGTGCTGAATCATGGCGCGGTGATCCTGGATAAAAATCGTCAATTCGACCCGCCGTGGATGGAGCGGATGCGGGGTCTCTTGCCCGATTATTATCAAAAGCTGCTGGCGGTCTGGGAGGACGTGCAGGTTTTCGCGGGTCGCCATGAAGGCTACAAATTGCGCCTGGTTCGCGATTTCGATATCGACTGGTTCGGCGTGGTGAAACATAAATCGGGCCTCGAGGCGCCGCTGAAGGCATTGCTCGAAGACATCGTCAGACCGCATCCCTTCGTTCGGGACGGCAGTTTATACACGCATTTGAACGGCAATAATCTGGCGTTATTGCCGAAAATCATCAACAAGGAGGACGCGGTGCAGTATTTGCTCGACCGTTACCGGCGCCAACATCCCGAAGTTTTGACTTTCGGCGCGGGCGACAGCCGGACCGATGCACCGTTCCTGACGCTCTGCGATTATGCGCTGATTCCGAAAAATACGCAGCTGTTCAAGACTCTCGCAACGGTGCAATGAGATGACGGCTCCGTTTACAGGCAGTTATTCAGCCAGCGATGTCGAATTTTTGCTGACGCCGATCGAGATCGAAGATACCCCGGTCGCGCTCAAGGAAGCGCTGATCCAGTCGGGCCGGAGGCATTATTCGGAAATGCTGTCGCACGAGTCGCTGCCCTCAGAGGCTTATCTGCAACTGTTTCACGATGCCATCGCCTTGAACGGCCGGCGCATGGCCGAGCATCTGTTGCTTCTGGCCAAACGGATCGATGCCTTGCGCAAGGACAACATCACACTGGTATCGCTCGCGCGCGCCGGCACTCCGGTCGGCGTGTTGCTGAAGCATGTGCTGAAACGCCATTTTGGGCGCGACGCCGCCCATTATTCGATTTCTATCCTGCGCGACAAAGGCCTTGATCAACAGGCGCTACGCACTATTTTGCGGCGCCATGCGCAGGAATCCCTGGTTTTTGTGGACGGCTGGACCGGCAAGGGCGTGATCGCCCGGCAGTTGGCAGCCAGTTTGGACGATTTTGTCGACTCCGATGGCATCCGTATTCCGGCCGATTTGTTTGTACTGACCGACCTGTCCGGAGCCGCGGCGGTCGCCGCATCAAACGAGGATTATCTGATCCCGTCCTGCGTGTTGAATGCGACCGTCTCCGGGCTGATCAGCCGTTCGATCTTCCGGCACGAAATATCAGGTCCCGCTTCATTTCACGGCTGTGTCTACTATAAGAAATTCGAGCCGTACGATCTATCGCAGTATTTTATCGAAGCAATGCTGAGCCAGGTGGAAACGGTGTGTCGGGAGTCCGGCATTCGGGAGCCTGAAGCGCCGCCCGATAAGGAGGCCTTGCAGGCCGTATCGCTGGATTTTTTGCAGGGCATTGCTGAACGCTATCGCTTGAGTCATTATAATTACATCAAACCCGGGATCGGCGAGGCGACTCGCGTCTTGCTGAGACGCGAGGCCGGGCGCCTGCTGCTCAGAAATAAGGATTCGGAAGCCACCCGGCATCTGCTATGGCTGGCCGAGTCGAAATCTATCCCGGTCGAAGAGCACAAGGATTTGCCGTATCTCGCGGCAGCTTTAATCAAAGAGGTCAAATGAACCCCATGTTCCCAGTTTCCGATCAAAATCGGCCGTTCTCACCTTGGCAACTGGGGGCGCCGCTATACATGCCCGCCCACAGGCTTGACCTTCGCGACATTGCGAATGGCGATAAGTTGCCGCAGTTACGATCGATGATTTTCTGCACCGAAGATGCGGTATTGAAATTCGAGGTCGACAGCTGCATCCGCCATTTGGGCCTGTGCATGCAGGGCTTTCGGGAAACCAAGGGGCGTTTCCGCTTTATCCGCGCGCGCAATCCCGAGGTTCTCTCGCGGCTGCTCGACTTACCGCATATCGAACGCATCGACGGCTTCGTGCTGCCCAAGTTCACGCTCGACAATTTTTCGGCCTACTTCGATCAATTGCAGGGCACGTCTTTCAAGGTGATGCCGACGCTCGAAACCCGCGACGTGTTCGATGCCGAGGCGATGCGCGAACTTCGCCAGGCCTTGTTGCAGGAAGGCGTCGATCAGCGCATCCTGATGCTCAGAGTCGGCGGCAACGATTTGATGAATCTGCTGGGCATTAGAAGGCCTCGGCACATGACGCTGTATCAAACGCCCCTGGGGCAGGTGATCGCGCAATTGGTCACGCAGTTCAAGCCTTACGGATTTGCATTGTCCGCACCGGTTTTCGAATACCTGGACGACTATGAAACCTTGCAGCAGGAGATTCGCCAGGATTTGGCGCATGGCTTGATCGGCAAGACCGCGATTCATCCGGATCAGGTGCCGGCGATCGAAAATGCCTACCGGGTCGAACGCTCGGACCACGACATGGCGGTGTCGATGCAGGACAGCGCCGCGCCGGCCGTGTTCAGAATGCATAATGCGATGTGCGAAGTCGCGACGCACGGACAATGGAGCGATGACATCATCGCCCGGCATGCCTGTTACGGCAATCGGGAACTGGTGTCGCTGCAGGATTATAAAGAAGTTACCATCTAATCAAACGCGCAGCTTGGCGGGAGGGTTCAATGTATAATCGAATCGATATGGTCGCCGGACAAAATTGTCCGCTGCCGGCGCCAGCCTTGCATGTGACCGTGATGACGGGGCGCAAGATCTCGGGCCCCGACCTCGACGTGAGCGCTTTTCTGTTGAATGCGCAAGGCAAGGTGTCCAGGGATGACGATTTCGTATTTTACAATCAGCCAGTCCGCGCCGATCAGGGTGTTGAACTTGAATCCGAACACAACCGCTTGACTCTGCATCTGGACAGAACGCAGCCGGAGGTTACGAAAATTGCGCTGACGATCACGATCACCGATGGTCAGGCGAAAGGCCAGAGTTTCGCGGAGATTCAGCAGGTGACCGTGCTGGTCAAGGATTTTCTGACCGGATTCGAAATCGCGAGCTTTGTGCTCGACACGAGCAAAAATCAGGAAACCGCGCTGATTCTGGCCGAGTTTTACCGGCATCAGAACCAGTGGAAGCTGCGCGCGGTCGGGCAGGGTTTTATCGGCGGTTTGCAGCCCTTGGCCGAGTTTTACGGCGTCGATGTCGGCGAAGGCGAATCGAGCCCGGCGCCGGCACCGGTGCCTACTCCGGAGCCCGCGCCGCCGCCGAAGCTCAATTTAAGCAAGATCACGCTCGAAAAACGCGGCCAGTCGATCTCGCTGGAGAAAAACCGGGACGGTCTCGGCGAAATCCTGGTCAATCTGAACTGGAACGCGACGCCGGTCAAATCGGCCGGCCTGTTCGGCAGAAAGGCCGATGGCATCGACCTCGATCTGGCCTGCCTGTGGGAGTTTCAGGACGGCGCGCGCGGCGCGGTGCAGGCCTTGGGAGGGCATTTCGGCAATTTGCGGCAGTTCCCGTTCATCGAACTCGATCAGGATGACCGCAGCGGCCGCTCGGTCGGCGGCGAAACGCTGCGCATCAACGGCAGCCAATGGCAGGAATTCAGCCGGGTGCTGCTCTTTGCCTTCATTTATGAAGGCGTGCCGAACTGGTCGCATGTCGATGCGGTGATCACGATCAAGTGTAAAAATCAGCCCGATATCGAAGTGCGGCTCGACAGCCACCGCAACGATCAATTCATGTGCGCGATCGCGATGCTCGAAAACGAGAATGGCCAACTGCGCGTCACCAAATTGGTCGATTATTTTTCCGGCCATCAGCAAATGGACCAAGCCTATGGTTGGGGGTTGAATTATGTGGCGGGCAGTAAATAAGGCCGGCTTTCCCAAAAATCGTAGCGTAGCGTCCGTTCAATTGTTTATCCTATTTTACCCACAACCAATGAAGGAGTGACCCCATGAGTTTTGAAAGTTTCCTGAGTCAACTGAAAAGCAAAGCCAGTGAATTAAAAACCGAAGCGATGAAATTCAAGAACAAGGATTTTCTGAACGCGGCGATGGCCGGTTCCGCATTGATTGCGATGGCCGACGGCAGCATCACCGGCGAAGAAAAGCAAAAAATGATCAAATTCATCGAGAGCAACGATGCGCTGTCGGTGTTTACGACCAGCGACGTGATCAAGGCGTTTCAGGATTTTGTCGGCCAGCTCGAATTCGACAAGGACATCGGCGAAGCCAAGGCCTATCAAGCCCTGGGCAAGATGAAATCGAACAATGAAGCCGCGCGCCTGTTGATGCGGATGATCATCGCGATCGCATCGTCCGACGGCAATTTCGATGCGAACGAGAAAAAAGTCGCGGTCAAAATCGCCGGCGAACTCAATGTGAACCCATCAGAATTTGAATTAGTCTAATTGTTGCATTATGATGAAAGTCAGCGGATATTCAATTTAAAGCGGATACTCGGTTTAAATTGAATCATTTGGCGTACTCCCTACAATAATAATCAACGTCACTTGTATCGCGGCCTGTTGAAAGTCTTTTTTCAGCGGCTGCCGCGAGGCAAAGGGATTTGCGTCCCGGTCATCACTGGATCATCGGGATAGGCGGCGGGAATTGATGTTTCCGCCCCGAGTTCAACATTCCTCCAGGGACGGTTCTTGCCGGCAAGCATTCAGGCGAAAATAAAGGTTTGGCTGCCGGTCAATCCCATGATTATTGCCCGGACGCATGCGGGCGCAGGAGACGTATCATGAAAACAAGTCTACTTCATCTGCTACTTTGGACAGCCGTACTGATAGGTTGCCTGCTGGTTTTCAATCAGTTCAATTCCAGGCCGCAGTTATCGGACGATACCATCGCCTATTCGGACTTTATCAACAAAGTCAAGGCGAAGCAGGTCGCGCGCGTCGAGATCATGGGTGACCATATCAAGATTCGCACGAATGAGGGTCAGGAATATGAAACCTACGAACCTGACGATCCGCATATGATCGATGATTTATTGGCCGCCGGCGTACAGATCCGCACCGTCGCGCCGCCGAAGCAATCATTTCTGATGGAAATATTCGTTTCCTGGTTCCCGATGCTGCTGCTGATTGTGCTCTGGATGGTCTATATGAAACGGATGCAGGGTGGAGGCAGCGGAACCGGCAGTTTCGGCAAAAGCAAGGCCAAGTTGTTGGAAGAAGACAAGCGCACGGTCCATTTTGCCGATGTGGCCGGCTGCGAGGAAGCGAAGGAAGAAGTCGTCGAGCTGGTCGATTTCCTGTCCGACCCGCAAAAATTCCAGAAGCTCGGCGGCCAGATTCCGCGCGGCATTCTGATGGTCGGGCCTCCGGGCACCGGTAAGACCTTGCTGGCCAGAGCGATCGCCGGCGAAGCGGGCGTCAAGTTCTTCACGATTTCCGGTTCCGACTTCGTCGAAATGTTCGTCGGCGTCGGCGCCTCGCGGGTGCGCGACATGTTCGCGCAGGCGAAGGAACACGCGCCGTGCATCATCTTCATCGACGAAATCGACGCGGTCGGCCGCCAGCGCGGCGGCGCGGGTTTCAGCGGCGGCAACGAGGAACGCGAGCAAACGCTGAACCAGTTACTGGTCGAGATGGACGGCTTCAACGGCAACGAAGGCGTGATCGTGATCGCGGCGACCAACCGCGCCGACGTGCTCGACAAAGCCTTGCTGCGCCCCGGCCGCTTCGACCGTCAGGTCAATGTCGGCCTGCCGGATGTGAAAGGCCGCGAGCAAATTTTGAATGTACATATCAAGAAAGTGCCGGCCGCGGCCGATGTTGAATTGAAATACATCGCGCGCGGCACGCCGGGCTTCTCGGGCGCCGATCTGGCCAACCTGGTCAATGAGGCGGCGCTGTTCGCGGCGCGTTCGAACAAGCAGGAAGTCACGATGGGCGATCTCGAAAAAGCCAAGGACAAGATCCTGATGGGCGCCGAGCGCCATACGATGGTGATGACCGAGGAAGACAAGCGCCTGACCGCTTACCACGAAGCGGGGCACTGCATCGTCGGCCAGCTGTCGCCGGATCATGACACGGTCTATAAGGTCAGCATCATGCCGAGAGGCAATGCTCTGGGCGTCACGATGTTCCTGCCCGAACGCGACCAGTACAGCGCCAGCAAGCGCAAGCTCGAAAGCCAGATCGCCAGCCTGTTCGGCGGCCGCATCGCGGAATTGATGATCTACGGCGGCGACCGCGTCACCACCGGCGCCTCGAACGACATCGAACGGGCGACCGAACTGGCGCGCAACATGGTCAAGCGCTGGGGTTTTTCGGACAAGCTCGGACCGCAGGTTTATGGCGAGGAAAGCGGGCAGCCGTTCATGGGCTATTCGTCGCCGGGGTCCTCGTTTTCGAACGAGATCGCGCATCAGATCGACGAGGAAATTCGCGCGTTGATCGACCGCAACTACCAGCGCGCCGAAAAGCTGTTGCAGGACAATATCGAAATTCTGCACAAGATGGCCGAGGCGCTGATGAAATGGGAAACGATCGACAAGGCTCAGATAGACGACTTGATGGCCGGCCGCGATCCGCGTCCGCCGCTGGACGATAACGATACGACAGGACGCAGCAGCGTGCAAAAGCCGGATATAGGCGATGGTAGAGGCGTCAATGTCGGCAGTCCGGTAGGGCAGCTATGAGATTGTATTTACTTTAATCAAAGGGGCGGCTGCTGTCGCCCCTGTTTGTTTTTGAATCTAATTGAAAAGCGATATTCCTGATTTTATGGTGCCGTCAGCCGATCATCATGAGGAAATGCAGCAACTGGCGGCGCGTATCAAGCAATGGGGGCTGGAGTTGGGTTTCCAGCAGGTCGGCATCGCCGACACCGATCTGCAGCAGGCCGAACAGCATTTACATGTCTGGCTTGGCAAAAATTTTCATGGCGAAATGGACTACATGCAGCGTCATGGGCTCAAGCGCAGCCGGCCTGACTTGCTGCAACCCGGCACGTTACGCATCATCTCGGTAAGGATGGATTATTTGCCCGAGCCTGCCGCCGCGATGGACAAAAACCTTGCCGATCCGAGCGCGGCCTATATCTCACGCTACGCGCTCGGTCGCGATTATCACAAGCTGATCCGGCATCGTCTGCAAAAATTGGCCGACAAGATCCAGGCGGACATCGGCCCGTTCGGCTACCGCGCCTTCGTCGACAGCGCGCCGGTGCTCGAAAAAGCGCTGGCGGAAAAAGCGGGGCTCGGTTGGATCGGCAAGCATTCGAATCTGATCAACCGCAAAGCCGGTTCCTGGTTTTTTCTAGGTGAAATCTACACCGATCTGCCGTTGCCGATCGATGCGCTTGCCTCGGCGCATTGCGGTTCCTGTGCCGCCTGCCTGAGCATTTGTCCAACCCAGGCGATCGTAGCGCCTTTCCAGGTCGATGCGCGCCGTTGCGTGTCTTATCTGACAATCGAGCTGCACGGCGCGATTCCTGAACCGTTGCGGCCTCTGATCGGCAACCGCATCTACGGCTGCGATGACTGCCAATTGGTCTGTCCGTGGAATCGATTTGCGAAATTAACCGGCGAAGGCGATTTCAAGCCTCGGCATAGGCTGAATACACCGCAATTGCTCGAGGTGTTCGCTTGGGATGAACAGACTTTTTTGACCAAGACCGAAGGTTCGGCGATCAGGAGGATCGGCCATGAGCGTTGGCTCAGAAACATCGCAGTCGCGCTCGGCAATGCGCGCAGTGCGCCGGAAATCATCGCGGCATTGACGGCAAAGCTTGAGCATCCAGCTGAACTGATCAAAGAACATGTGCGCTGGGCTTTGGACAGGCAATCGGAACGCTAGTTGACCGTGTGCTCCTGGCAGATCTTTTCGCTGTCGCTCTGGCTAAGCTGTTCCTTGGTCAAGCCGCAAGCAAATCCGTCGGCTTCACGGGTAAAATATTTGCAAGTCTTGCATAAACCGAAGGTATGGGATTTATGCGCTTTTTGCAAAGCCAGCAGCGTTTGCGAGAAGACTTTTTCGGTGTCGGTATCTTCGTTCAATAAGGTCGAAGCCTCCCTGAACAATTCGGTCGAGCGTGCATCGGACAGCATCGACTCGCCTTCATTAAGCAGGCTCAAATGCACCATGCGGCGGTCGTTGCTGTCGGTCGTTTTCCTGATGTAGCCCTTTTTTTCCAACAGCTGCAAGGTTTGTGAAACCGTGCCGCGCGTCATGCCCAGGTAGTTGGTCAATGCGGCCGGCGAATCGCTGTAGCGGTTGCAGCGCGAAAGGTAATCCAGAACCTGAAAATGGACCGGTTGCAGACCGAGTTCGGTGCACCTCTTGCGTTCCTCGGAACGGATCAATGCCGACATGCGTTCGATGACTTCAAATATGGCTATTCTTTCCATCACGCTTAAATTTTAAAATTTCTTGACATTAATTTTATTATACCATAATCTCACAGCATATCGAATCGATACTATATAAAAAATAACTTTTTTTCTAAGGAAATTTTTTATCAGGCAAATACGGTTCGATTGTTGTGTAAAGCCTTGTAAATTGTTCAGAAATTTTTCTGGTAATATCCTTTATTAAAGCATTCTTGTTGCGCCGGTGGCTCGTCCACCGGTTTTTTATCGAAACCATATGACCATTTCACACGTATTTGACACTTACGCGAAAAAAACCAAAGGCGGCATCATGCATTTCGATGTGATCATCGACGAGCAGGACCCGCAAAAAGCGCTGCAATCCGCCAAACATTGGCTCGAAAGCATCGGCCACGCCGACGCGGTGGTCACCCAGGAAACATGCTACTTTTGTCATAGCGCCGAGGCGCCGGCCGAGATGCGGCGGCAGATCGACGAGAGAGGCTATGCGATTTACAAACTGGAAGGCTGCCCGAAAGATTAGTTAACGCTTGAGCGGGATTTTTTCTTTAAGTTTCAGAAAACGCTGGTAGCGGGAGGAGGCTATTGTACCATTTTCGACCGCCGCCCGTATCGCGCAGCCTTTGTCCTGTTCGTGCCGGCAATCGTTAAACTGACAGTGGCCGATAAGCGGCCGGAATTCCCGGTAGCCATACGCCAGTTCGCTTGCGGATAAATCCGCCAGCCCGAAGATCGCGACACCTGGGCTGTCGATCAGATCGCCGCCTTCCTGCAGATGATACAAGGTCGCGGCGGTGGTCGTATGGCGGCCGAGCTTTGCGGACGCCGAAATCGTGTTGATCTTGATGTCCTTGTCCGGAATGAATACGTTGGTCAGCGAGGATTTGCCAACGCCGGATTGGCCGGTAAAGATGCTGACCTGATTTTGTAACGCCTGCTTCAACTGGTCCAGGCCGCGTCCGGTTTTCGCGCTGACTTGGTACAAGGGGTAACCCAACGCGACATATACCGCGAGATCGTTTTCCGCTGCATCCGTCAGCGGCAAGTCGGCCTTGTTCAGAACCAGCGCCGCCTTGAAGTTGCTGTTTTCGCATATCGCCAGATATTGATCGATCAACAGGCAGTCGTAATGCGGCTCCATCGCAAAAATCACCATCACCGTATCGATGTTAGCCGCGACTGGACGGGTTTTGCCGTTCCGGGCCGGGCGCATCAATAATGAGTGCCTGGGCAGAATCTCTTCGATGCGGCCCTGGCCGGAGCCTGCCTCTGACCAGAGCACTTTGTCTCCGACCGCGACCGTATCCAGTTTTCTTAAGGTTTGGCAGAGAGCGATCTGGCCGCGATGCTCGACCGCGATGCCCTGGCCTAAATGCGCTACCACCAATCCTTCTTTGAGCTCGGACACTACTTGGCCGCCATTTTCGCTTCCAGATGCGCTATGCGGATCGCTGCCGGCGGATGGCTGTAATGAAAAGCTGAATACAAGGGATCGGGAGTCAGCGTGCTGGCGTTTTCTTCATACAGCTTGACCAGTCCGCTGATCATTTTGGCCGCTTGCGCATGCTCGGACGCGAAGCTGTCCGCTTCAAACTCAAACTTGCGCTGGAAAAAGGCGCTGATCGGCTGCATGAAAAAGGTGAATGCCGGCGACACCAGCATGAACAGCAACAAGGCGGCCGCATGCGAGGGTTGCTGCACGCCGAGGCCGGTATAAAACCAGGATTGATCGATCAGCCAGCCGAGGATGCCGAGGCTGATCAGGCTCATCACCGAAGTGGCGACCAGCATCTTGATCACATGCTTGCATTTGAAATGCCCCAGTTCGTGGGCCAGCACCGCTTCGAGTTCTTCATCGTCGAGCGACTTGATCAGGGTGTCGAAAAACACGATCCGTTTATTGTTGCCGAGCCCGGTGAAATAGGCATTGCCGTGGCCGGAACGTTTGGAGCCGTCCATCACGAAAATGCCCTGGCTGCTGAAGCCGCAACGGTCCAACAGTTTTTGAATCCGTGATTTCAAGGAGCCTTCTTCCATCGGCGTGAATTTGTTGAACAACGGCGCGATCAGGGCTGGAAACAGCCAGCTCATCAGCAAGGAAAAGCTCATCATGATCGCCCAGGCCCAGAGCCACCAAAAAGAGCCGACATTTCCCATCACCCACAAAATCAATGATAACAGCGGTATGCCGATCGCCGCGCCCAACGCCAGTTGCAGCGCATGATCCTGGAAAAACTGTTTGACCGTACTTTTGTTAAAGCCGAATTTTTCTTCGATCACGAAGGTTTGATACAGGCTGGTCGGCAATTCCAAGAGGGTCATTACCAGAAAGATCGTTGCGATCGCCGCGACCCCGGAAAGGATCGAAGATTCGATAACCGAGGACCAGAAGGTAAACGCCAGATTGATGCCCCCGCCCAGAGTCAGCAGCAACAGGAGGACCAAGCCGAAGAGGCCGTCGATGTCGCCGAGTTTGCCTTTCGCAATCGTATAGTCCGCCGCCTTTTGGTGCGCGGCCAGCGGTACCGACTTCGCGAAAGCGGGGGGGACTTCGCCGCGGTGCGCCAGCACGTAAGCGGCCTGGCGCCTGGACAACCAGAATTGCAGCGAGTAGGAAATAATCAGCGCGATGATGAAAATAACGGTAAAAATGTTCATGGATATCTGGTTATAATCGAAGCTTTTAAGGAATAGCCATTGAGATTCGCCAATGCTACACTAATCGGAACTTTATGAACATAATGGAGAGATATTAAATGGCACTGGATTCGGATCGTCTTATCTGGATTGACCTCGAAATGACCGGATTAAATCCTGACCAGGATGTGATTATCGAGATTGCGACGATCGTCACCGACAAGGAGTTGGCGATATTGGCGCAGGGACCTGTGCTGGCGGTGCATCAGCCCGACGCGGTGCTGGCGGAGATGGACGACTGGAATCAGCAACATCACGGCCAATCCGGTTTGATCGACCGTGTCAGGACGTCCGAAATCGATATGGCTGAAGCCGAGCGGCAGACGCTCGAATTTTTGAAACAATGGGTTCCCGAAGGAACCTCGCCGATGTGCGGCAATACGATAGGGCAGGATCGGCGTTTCCTGGTCCGCTACATGCCGAAGCTGGAAGCTTTTTTCCATTACCGCAGCATCGATGTCTCGACGCTGAAAGAATTGGCCGCGCGCTGGGCGCCGGAAATCAAGGACGGCTTCAACAAGGTATCCTCGCACCGCGCCCTGGAAGATATCAAAGAATCGATCGACGAACTCCAGTATTACCGGGAGCATTTCATCGCGCCCCAATTTGCGGCCAAGCGCGGCTCATAAGCCGTTAACATGAATCAGTTGATCGTGATCGCGCTCGGCGGCGCCTGCGGTTCGGTAGTGCGTTTTCTGGTATCGAGCGGCGTTTACCAGTGGCTGGGGCGGGGCTTTCCTTACGGCACGCTGGCCGTCAATGTGATCGGTTCATTTTTAATCGGCCTGTTGGCCGAAGCCTTGATTTTGCAAAGGGTCACGTTTGCGCTCGAATACCGCGCCGCGATCCTGGTCGGCTTTCTCGGCGGCTTTACGACCTTTTCGAGCTTTTCGCTCGAAACGATCTATCTGATCGAACAGGGCGCGCTGTCGAAGGCCGCGCTCAATATCGCGGGCAGCGTATTTGCCTGTCTGCTCGCGGTCTGGCTTGGCCTTTTGGCTGGCAGGTCGCTGTATTATTATTCGGCCGGCATGATCCATTGGCAGGACGGCGCCATTCCTTATGCGATCATGCTCGCGAATGCGCTGGTCGCGTTTTTGATCGGCATCGTCGCCGCGATCCTGTTGCAGCGCGTCGAGATTGCGGTCGAATACCGCGCCGCGATGATGGTGATCATGGCCGGGGTCTTTTTGACCTTGTCGGGCCTCTATGTGGTGCTCTACCTGCTTGAGCATGGCTTTGCGCTGGAGACCCATCTGAATCTGATCGCGGGGGTATTTGCCGGCAACGGCTTGTTGTGTTTATTGTTGTTATGGCTCGGCCTGAGCGCGGGTGAAAGGATATGAGCATCAAACCGATAATGCTTGCCAGAATTTACGTGCTGGATGGCGACATGCGCCTCGAAAAGGCGCTGAACATATTGCGCGACCGGCAGAAAATCCTGGGCGCGACCGTGTTTCGCGGCATCGAGGGCATGGGCGCCTCGCGCGAAATCCATACCTCGTCGCTGGTCGATTTATCGCTCGAACTGCCGTTGATCCTGGAGTTCTATGACGAGCCGGACAGGGTCATGCAGGCGATCGCCGTCTTGCAGGCCGAACTGCATTTCGAGCATATCGTCAGTTGGCCGGCCCAGGCGCATTTTAGCTAGATTTTTTTCTTGATATTAATAGTAACGTATCCATCATGTTAGACCCCAAGTTATTTAGAACCGAACTCGATTATGTCGCCGAGCAATTGGCTAGACGCGGCTTTGCTTTCGACAAGCAGGCTTATACCGACCTCGAAAACCGCCGCAAGGACGTGCAGGTCAAAACGCAGGAACTGCAAAACGAGCGCAACAGCCGTTCGAAGGCGATAGGACAGGCCAAGGCCAAGGGCGAGGACATTCAGCCGTTGATGGATCAGGTCCAGCATCTCGGCGATCAATTGAAACAGGCCGAAACCGAACTGACCGAGATTCAGGCGGCGGTCACGGCGCTGCTGGAGTATATACCGAACATTCTCGACATCGATGTGCCGGAAGGCAAGAACGAAGACAGCAATGTCGAAATCAGCCGCTGGGGCACCTTGCCGACTTTTGACTTTACGTCGAAGGATCACGTCGATCTGGGCGCCAGAAACAAACGCATGGATTTCGAGTTGGGCGCCAAGCTGAGCGGCGCGCGCTTCGTCGTCTTGAACGGCGCGCTGGCCCGTCTGCAACGGGCGATCATTCAGTTGATGCTCGACACGCATAGCGGCGAGCACGGCTACAGCGAGACCTATGTACCGTATCTGGTCAACGCGGACAGCTTGCGCGGCACCGGCCAGTTGCCGAAGTTCGAGGCGGATTTGTTCAAGGCGGGCGATAATCCGCCGTTGTATCTGATTCCGACCGCGGAAGTGCCGGTCACCAATATCGTTCGCGACGTGATTCTCGATGCGAAAGACCTGCCGCTGAAGCTGGTCTGCCACAGCCCGTGTTTCCGCAGCGAGGCCGGCGCCTACGGCCGCGACGTGCGCGGCATGATCCGCCAGCATCAGTTTGAAAAAGTCGAGATCGTGCAGGTCGTCAGGCCGGATGATTCGGCGCGGGCGCATGAAGAGCTGACGCAACATGCAGAAACGATTCTGCAAAAACTGAACCTGCCGTACCGCCGTATGCTGCTGTGCGCCGGCGATACCGGCTTTTCTTCCGCCAAGACTTACGATCTCGAAGTCTGGCTGCCGGGGCAGGGCGCTTACCGCGAAATTTCTTCATGCAGCAATTTCAAGGATTTCCAGGCACGCCGCCTACAGGCGCGCTGGCGCAATCCCGAAACCGGCAAACCGGAACTCGTGCATACTCTGAACGGTTCTGGCTTGGCCGCCGGCAGAACCTTGATCGCGGTACTCGAAAATTACCAGGATGCGGAGGGACGGATTCGGATTCCGGAGGCTTTGCTACCTTATATGGGCGGTATTGAAGTGATCGACTAAGCGTAGAAGCTTATTTTTCTTCCCATTCTCTAACGCCTTTGGCGTATCTAAATAATAAAAAGCGCCGCCATTCCCTGACGGCGCTTTTTTTTTTCGTGTTTTTGGCTGTATCGCCATATCTTGATTGTTAGTCTAACGAGCTTTCTCTTTCAAGCGCATAGGTTTTTGTTAAATTTGCGATCTAGTTCTCAATTATTAAGTTAACTATGTATCAAATATTAAGTTTTTTTTAATCTTTGCTATATTTATCACAAACATCGATCGGCTTTTAAAATAAGGAACTGTCGGAGCTACATTAAATATTTAAGGAAGCGAAAAGGAAGGTGACTGTGCTCTTATGGTTCGTGAAGCATGAATGTGATGTTCAACTGATTCTATTAGATAGAATAATTTAAATTTTATAAATGAAGGGGGCAACATGAATAATAAAAATCATCACGTTCACAAACAACAGTATAAGATTAAATCGTTAGCCTTAATGGGGGCCGTTGCCGCACTAACGGCGATGCCTGTTATTGCCTTGGCGGATTTTACATTGACTGATGACAGTTACGTGTCATCTGCCCAGGTGAAGAAAAATTTTGGCAAGGCCGCATTCATTCAGGTGCGCGGTACAACGCAAACAGGTTATCTGAAATTTAGTCTTAACGGGGCGCCAACGGGTACGCTAACTCAGGCCAAGTTAAAGCTGTTCGTGCCGAAGAGGAAAGGAGCAACGGGGGCATTGAGCTTGTTTCAATCAAGTACAAACGTAGGCGAGATGACGATTAAAAATGCCGACTTGAACATCGGAACGCTCATTGGGGACGCGACTCCACAGCTTAATCAATGGGTGGAGTTTGATGTCACCGATTATGTCAAAGAAAGTTTGGGCAATGGCGCGACGGCGGTCAGTTTTGTACTGCAAGGCAGCGATGATCTGAATATCCGACTGGACAGCAAGGAAGGTAAAGCCACGGCGCATGAGCCGAAACTGGAGATCATTTGGGATAATACCGGTGCGACAGGCGCGGCGGGTGCAACCGGCGATACAGGCCCTCAAGGTCCGACGGGGGCGGATGGCGCATCAGGTCCGGTAGGTCCTCAAGGTCCGACGGGGGCGGATGGCGCATCAGGTCCTGTAGGTCCTCAAGGTCCGACGGGTGCAGATGGCGCATCAGGTCCTGTAGGTCCTCAAGGTCCGACGGGGGCAGATGGCACACCAGGTCCGGTAGGTCCTCAAGGTCCGACGGGAGCGGATGGCGCAACAGGTCCTCAAGGTCCAAAGGGTGACAATGGCCTTACCGGAGGCGCCTTAGGCACGGTGGTGGTCAGATATGCTATGCAAGTTAACCCCGGTAATAATGCTCTGGTGGTTGCCGAATGTGTTGCGCCCGAAGTCGCATTCGGCGGTGGCGGTGCGCCAGCGGCAAACAGTGCGCAGATCGTAAGAAGCCTACCTTTATTTAATCAGGCTGAAGTCGCCGCAAATGGCTCGATAACGCCGAATGGCTGGGGTGTATCCTGGACGTCGTCGAACGGCAATAATCCTCCGACGCCGGGTCAGTACACCGTTTATGTTGTTTGTGCCGCTCCTAATCCGGGGTAAATTCTCGTTTTTTAGCCCCCCACTTTGTCGATCAAAGAACCCATCCACGCGATGGGTTCTTTTTTTATGGACTTCAGATTTAAATGACCTTGAATTTTGATCGCGAGTCCAGAGGGATTCACATCAGGATCATTTTTTTACATAATATTCCGAAAACTTTTATACACCGGTTTCACTGCAATGCTGTCAGCGGTTTGCGCAATGGAACGATACATAGGCTCAAGGAAATAGTGTCATGACGAAAAAACGCATTTGTCTGAATATGATCGTAAAAAACGAAACGCCCGTGCTTGGGCGTTTGTTTGCATCTATCAAAGACATTATCAGTTATTATGTGATCGTCGATACCGGCTCCACCGATGGTACGCCCGAGTTTATCAAGGCATGGATGGAAAAGGCCGGGATTCCCGGAGAAGTTCACATTCATGAATGGGTCAATTTCGGTTTTAATCGAAATCAGTCTTTGCAATATGCTTACCGCTCAGGGAAGGCCGATTGGGTGCTGATTATCGACGCCGACGAAGAACTGGCTTGCTCCGATCCGCAGTTTTACCGTAAATTGCAGCCCGGTATTTCCTATCGCCTCGAAAAGCATCATGGAATCTTACGATATAGCCTCAGTAATTTGATAGATATTTCGCAAACACGCTGGCAATGGCAGGGGGTTGTGCATGAATATCTGCTCGCCGAGGGTTCGCCTTCGATTGAATCGCTGTCCGATGCCTGGATCATTTTTCATGAGGGCGAAGGGGTGCGTTCCCGCGGCGTCAGCGCCGAGGAAAAATTTCTGAAGGATGCGCGCTTGCTCGAAACTGAATTGAAAAAAAATCCCGAGGACTGCCGCAGCCGTTTTTATTTGGCGCAATCTTACCGGGATGCCAAACAATATCAAAAAGCTTACGCAAATTATCTACGGCGCGCCGAGATGCCGGGTTGGGTTGAGGAAAACTTCGTTGCGCAATATCAGGCCGGAAAATTGGCGGTGATTATGAATAAGCCGTATGGCGAGATTGTCTCGCAGTTGCTGAAAGCCTATGAAATGCGGCCAAGCCGGGGCGCCGAACCGTTACATGAGCTGGCCGCCTATTGCCGTAATCAGGGCTGGTATGCGCAAGCTTATTTATTCGCGAAAGCGGGCAGCGAAATTCCATTCCCAAGCGACATATTGTTTGTCGAAAAAGAAGTTTATCAGTGGCGAATTTTTGATGAATTGGCGGTGGCGTCTTACTGGACCGGGCGCTATCAGGAAAGCCGGGAGGCTTGTGAAACGGCCTTGCAATTTTCTCTGGCCGCTGGCGATGCCGAGCGAATTCGGAAAAACATTCAATTCGCCTTGCAAAAATTGGCGGAATGTTAGGAGCTGAGAGCGAGAGAAAAAAACAGCCGCGCATAAAAAAGCCGCGTCGATCATTCCTGTAAACAGAATGAATCATCGATGCGGCCATGTCTGATTCGAATACCGGAAAACCGATGGGGTCTTCCGGTTTCGAGAGAAACGCTGAAGGTTATTGAATAACCTTCAGTTCGACGCGGCGGTTATTGGCGCGGCCTTCCTCGGTGTCATTGGTATCGATCGGGTTAGTCAAGCCATAACCTTGCGGTACCAGTGTTGCGCTGGCGCCGACTTTACGCGTCAGGTATTTCGCTACGGCGGTCGCGCGGCGTTCGGAAAGTTTTTGGTTGTATTCGGCCGATGCGGTATTGCTGGTGTGGCCTTGGACTTCGATCGTCACGCCCGGGTTGTTGCTGATGACTTCGGCTGCGCTATCCAGTTCGCCGTAGTATTGCGGCTTGATGTTGCTCTTGTCATTGTCGAATTTGACATCGATGATCCAGCAGCCGAATTGATTGACATGCGCGCCTTTCAATGTATTCGGGCAGCGGTCGTTGCAGTCGTTGATGCCATCGCTATCGCTGTCGGTCGCTTCACAGCCTGGAGCCGCGGCTGGCGCTGCAGGTTTCAGGAAAACGTTTTTGACAAATTCAGCCATGCCGGCCGGAGTGGCGACATTCTCTGCATCTGCGCGGAAACCGCAACCGGCAACATCGGACAGGCTGTTCAGTAATAATTTGCCGCTTTCTTCATGTTTATTGCCGACCCAGACAGAGTACACGCAAAGACGGTCGCCGTATTGTTGCTTGAGGGCTTGCACTGCGGGAACCGGGCTGGCTTCGAGTTCGTGGCCATCGCTCAGAATCAGCAAGGCGATACGGCCCGATGTGCTGGAAAGGTCGGAAGCCGCGGCTTCGACCGCTTCATGCATCGGTGAACCGCCGCTCGCGCAGGTCAGTGCGTCGATGCCGGCGGTGAACGTGCCTTTGCTGTAGGCGGCTGGCGGCAGATTCAACAGCGTGCTGCCCCAGCTGGTGCAAGGGCCGAAGCCAAAACTGCGGATACCGGCAGTCAGTTTCAGATCGGGGATGGTTTGGTTGATTCGAGACAGAATTTCCTTTTCCACCGAAAGTTTTGCCGGTGTCTGGCCGGAAGCAAAAGCCGCGCCTTGATAGTCTTCTCCCATCGAGGAAGACGAATCGTTAATCACAAAAAAATTGTCGGTCTTTTGTTGATACTGCCCGGAAGTCAGTAATTCGTTCAGGTCTCTGGCCTGAAAGGGTTCAAAAGAGCTCACGGGGGTTGATGCGCAACCGGAAATGAGCAGCGCCCCAAGCGATGCCGCGGTGATGAGTGGTTTATTCATTGAAAAATCTCCTTGTTACAAAACGATGAAGATAAAGGAATCTGCAGTATCAATACCAAGCTCCGATTCTAACATTGTCGGTATGTTTTGAGTAGCTTATTTTTATGGGGTTGAACTTTTTGAGATTTTCCTAACACAATGCCCGTTTTGCGAGGCGGGCGTGTCCAATGCGCGGTTCTGATCGCTCATCGCACGGTCACGACAATCATGCCGTTTGGGTCGTGTTGTGTGGACTGAAAGGCGGGGTGATTGAGCGGAATTTTGAAGCGAATGCCGGATAAACGCTAAAATAGGCGACAATTCACAAAATGAACCGAATTTTTTGCTTAACACATAACGGAATTCAATGACAATCACCACACGTTTCGCTCCCAGTCCTACCGGTTATTTGCACATCGGCGGCGCCCGCACCGCCCTGTTTTCCTGGCTTTACGCGCGCAAGCACGGCGGCGATTTCATCTTGCGCATCGAAGATACCGATCTCGAGCGCTCGACTCAGGAATCGGTCAATGCGATTTTAGAAGGCATGACCTGGCTGGGTCTCGAATACGACAAGGGGCCGTTTTACCAAACGCACCATTTCGATCGCTACAAGGAAGTGATTCAGCAACTGCTCGCGCAGGGCGATGCTTATTATTGTTGCTGCAGCAAGGAAGAGCTGGAAGCGGTGCGCAACGAGCAAATGGCCAATAAGGAAAAACCGCGCTACAACGGCAAGTGCCGCGATGCGGGGCACAAAGGCGACGATGGCCGCGACTATGTGGTCCGTTTCAAAAATCCTGTGGATGGCGTGGTCACGATCAACGATCTGGTCAAAGGCGACATCGCGGTCGCGAACAAGGAACTGGATGACCTGGTGATCGCCCGGACTGACGGTTCGCCGATCTATAATCTGACCGTCGTGGTCGACGACATGGACATGAAGGTCACGCATGTGATTCGCGGCGATGACCATATCAACAATACGCCCCGGCAGATGAATATTTTGCAGGCCTTGGGCGCTCCTGTGCCGTTGTATGCGCATTTGCCGATGATACTCGGTGCGGACGGCGCGCGGCTGTCCAAACGTCACGGCGCGGTCAGCGTGATGCAGTTCCGCGACGAGGGTTATCTGCCGGAAGCGTTGCTGAATTATTTGGTGCGCCTCGGCTGGTCGCACGGCGATCAGGAAGTGTTCTCGATCGATGAAATGGTCGAATATTTCGCGTTGGAAAACGTGAATGTCTCCGCATCGACCTTCAACACGAAGAAGCTGTTGTGGCTGAATCACCAATATATTATGAACAGCGATCCGGCGCATGTCGCGCGGCATTTGAGCTGGCATATCGGCCAGTTGGGCATCGATCCTTCGGAAGGGCCGGACCTGGTCGAGGTCGTGAAAGCGCAACGGGAACGCAGCCAGACCTTGGTCGAGATGGCTCGGGCCAGCGCGTTTTTCTACCGCGAGTTTGATGTGTACGATGAAAAAGCGGTCAAAAAGAATTTCACCGCCGAAGCCGCGGAGGTGCTGGCAGCCCTCTATCGGCAATTCGCGAACGTCGAAGACTGGCAAGGGGAGGCGCTGCATCAGGAGATTGTCGACCTGGCCGAAGCGCAAGCGTTGAACATGGGCAAGGTGGCGCAGCCGTTGCGTGTCGCGGTAACCGGCACGGCCGTATCGCCGGCGATCGACGTGACCTTGACCTTGCTCGGCAAGGATAAGACCCTGACCAGAATACAAAAAGCGATCGATTACATAAAAAGTTTAAATTAATGCTGGACAAGGTTTGTGAATCCTGTATAATGGGCTTTCTCAACTGATGATGTTGGGGGCCATAGCTCAGCTGGGAGAGCGCTTGCATGGCATGCAAGAGGTCAGCGGTTCGATCCCGCTTGGCTCCACCAAATCAGATGATTGACACTTATTCTGTCCCCATCGTCTAGCGGCCTAGGACACTGCCCTTTCACGGCGGTAACAGGGGTTCGAACCCCCTTGGGGACGCCACTAGTCAAGTCAACGATTAGGTTGATTTTAGATAGAGAATAAGTAAAGGCCAAAGGTATGCCAGGATTTATAGAACGGCATGCCGGACAGACCAGATTCTGTCCCCATCGTCTAGCGGCCTAGGACACTGCCCTTTCACGGCGGTAACAGGGGTTCGAACCCCCTTGGGGACGCCATATTCGAAGGGCTATCCGAAAGGATAGCCCTTTTTTATTGCCTCGCGTTTTTGGGCGACCGCCTATTTTCGAATCCCACTGTTTGCTTACTTAAATCCGACGCTTTCGCGGTTGCGGGTTCAGACCGAATGATTGTTCTGTTTAATCTCTTCCCTGCTATAAATCGAATCCACGATTTTTTTAAACCAGTGCGCAAATCAGTGTGGGAAGAAAAGCCGCTTTATTTCTATTCATCCGCTGACTCACTCGGCTTTTTACTGCGATAAATTTGATCGACCAGATCTTTAAACCAGTAGGGCCGTGTGATTAATACATACAGCACCAGGGTTTCCAATATCGGCAGTGGAATCACATGCAGGATGATCAAACCGACCAATACGATGAAACATAATACCAGTCTGGAGGAGAGGGAATCTTTATATGTGTTCATGATAAATGGTACAGGTTGATTTAATTGAGATCAATTCGCGTCGTTTTGATCGCCGCGGCCGGCATGATTGTATATCTGCAACACCGCGTTTATGAACCATTGCGGCCGGAAAATTAGAATATACAGCATGATAAAACCCAGGATAGGAAAGGGTAATGTATCCAGTAACATGACCAACAAAAGAACGATCATCCATTTGATTCTGGTAAAGGTGGCGTTATGACTCATATTCGCAAAAGCTTAAGATGGCCCGGATGTCATAAAATACCCCAATTCGATCGAATTAAACAGCGTAAGTTCGGCGCTTAGCTTAATGCCTGCTTTTTTCCAGGCGGTCGAGCAGGATCGCAATCAGCAGATCGTTCATCACATTCACCCCGGAGCGGCAGCGGGCAATGATCCAGTCGATCGTGGTGATCAGCGGCACCGCGGTAACGACCAGCGCTTCCGGCAGGCCGGCGGTGCTGAGTACCAGGGGCAGGGCGATTAAACCGGCTTCCGGGATGCCCGAAATGCCGACGCCGACCATGATGGCGGCGGCGACGATGATCAATTGCTGAGCCAGCGTTAGATCGAAGCCGATCGCTTGCGCCAGGAACAGCGCCGCCATCGCTTCGTACAGAATGATGCCGTCATTGTTCAAATTAGTGCCGATGCAGACCGACAAGCGCGCCGACCGGCTCGAAATGCCCATGTTTTCGGTCAGGCAGCGCAGGGTGATCGGCATCGTCGCGAGGCTGCTGTTGGTCGATAGACCGGTCAGGATCGCATCGGCGCCTTCGCCGAAATAACGTTTGACCGGCATCTTGCCGCCCCATTTCGCCATGCAGGGATAATAGACGAGCGCATGCAGTAGCAGGCCGGTCAGCATGGCGGCCAAAAACACCGCAACCAGCGCAAAAACGTCTAGCCCCGATTTGCCGACCACTTGCGCAACCACGCCGAAAACCGCGAAAGGAATCGCCTTGACGACCCAGAGCAGCATCTGAATCAGCAAGTGATAACAGACGCTGATCAGTTTTTCGAGCAGATGCAGGCCGGATTGATCCTGATCCGCGCTTTGCTGCTTGAATCGGCGGATCGCAGTGCCGGCCAGCAAGGCCAATAAAATGATCGCAATCACGTTGTTTTTGACAAACGGCTCAAACAAACTTTCGGGAATGGTGCCGATGATGTTTTTCAGCGGATCGAGCGACAGATTTTCCGGCATCGGTTTTGCGGCAATGGCGGTGGCGCCGGCATGAAGCTGGGAGGTCATCGCCGTCAGTTTGCCTTCCCAAGCGCGGCCGGGGTGCAGGACGTTCATCAAGGTCAAGCCGATCACGATCGCCACGGCCAGATTCATCGAGCATAAAGCCAGAAGACGGCGGCCGTGCTTGAATGAAAGGTCGGTATTGACCATTGCTTCCAGGATCGCGAAGAAGACCAGCGGCGTCGCTAGGGCTTTTAACAGACGGATTACCAACTGGCCTAATTGACCCAGCGTCGCGTTGCTCAATAAGCCGAAGCCATAATTTTCGGTCCCGAAAAGGACGCCCAGCGTGGCGCCGAAAACGACGCCGATAATCACCTGAACGTATAAGGGCAATGCAGAGAGGCTGAGTTTATGCATAAGTTGCTTCTTGAGCTAGAATTTGGGGATCGGAATTGCTTCGGGCAGTGTAACACTCTGTCTAATGCAACGATAAGCGCTTTGCGATCCAAGCCGGGCCTTTGGGTTGACGGATCATGTGTTTCGCCAAGCCGTACCCATGTGTTGCCATTTTGTTGCGGCCTGTTTGGGTGTAACATATTCGGAGTCTTCAACACGCGGAGAAAAGCCATGAGTTCCTGCTGCCATGATCCCACCGAACCGCCTAGAGCCGACCCCCGCGATGTGCTGAGGGAACAGGAGCATTACGATAATCTGGTCCGCGATCTTTTCACCGGCGACCCTGAAAGAATCCTGCTGCGATTGCTGAACGAATCCAATGCTTATCTCAGGGAACTGGCGGCGCTTCGGGCGCATTATCCGGCGGTGCGGCTGCAGGCGATCGCCTTGTTGAATGACAAAAGTTTGGACACATTGAAGCGCATCTCTGAAAAAGAAGCGGATTCAGCTTTCGGCGCGGCGGCTCGGCAACGGCTCGATCAATTGCAATAATCCGGCATTTCCACTCGACAAACCTCTGGAGACAAGCGAATGAAAGCATGGCAAATACTCGGGCTAGGCCCGTTGCTGTTGATGACCGGCGTGGTTTGGGGTTACGGCAGCAGCAGTAGCTCAAAAGCCTGCGCCAAACCCGGCTTCAGTCAATTCTACCCGGCAGACAAGGCGGACGTCCCAGCAAACTCCAAGTTTTCCTTTTTGGCTTCTCCCAATACCCAGCCGGACACGATCAGGGTGGTCGTCAAAGATCTGTCCGCAGCGATTGCAGTTAAACCGGTGGCGCAGGGCTATCAGGTCAGCGGAACGCTGCCAGCCGTATTGCATGGGACTTTTGCGCGGATCAATATTAGCGCGGAAGGGGCAAACCAGTGCAAGGGCAGCGGCGGCTGGCTGGTTAATATCGGCGAGTAATCAGATGAACATCAAACATAAACACGGCGCGAAAAAAATCGGCAAGGAAGCGTACAAAGCCACACTGACGCAATTGCAGATCGAACTGGTCAAGCTGCAAAAGCACATCATCAAGCATGACGAAAAAGTGCTGATTATCTTCGAGGGCCGGGATGCCGGCGGCAAAGACGGCTCGATCAAGCGCATCATTCAGCATCTGAGTCCGCGCGAAACCCGCGTGGTGGCGTTAGGCAAGCCTTCCGATCGGGATAAGAGCAGCTGGTATTTTCAACGCTATGCGCCGCATCTGCCTGCGGCGCAGGAGATGGTGCTGTTCAACCGCAGCTGGTACAACCGCGCCGGCGTGGAGCGCGTGATGGGGTATTGCAGCGACCAGGAATATCACGCGTTTCTCGAAACCGTGCCGGATTTTGAATTAATGCTGGTGCGTTCGGGGATTAAACTCTTGAAATATTACCTGGACATCAGCCGTGAAGAACAAAAGCGGCGTCTCGATGACCGTGAACGGGACCCGCTGAAACAATGGAAGACCAGTCCGGTCGATCTGGAAGCGGTCAAGCATTGGGATGACTACAGCCTCGCCCGCAATATTATGTTCGCGAGAACGCATCATTTGGATGCGCCCTGGATCGTGGTGCGCGCCGACAACAAAAAAATCGCCCGGATCAATATCATCAAGGACATTTTGTTTCGTCTCGACTACAAGGGCAAGGACGAGGCCCAAGTACTTCCCGATGCAGACATCGTGTTCAGTTATGCGGAAAGTTATCTGAAAAACGGCATGATTGCGGAGTAGTCAGAAGGGCGTTCCAAGTCTCCGTCTTGCAGGATCAATGCGGCCTTTTGCCAGCATCGTAAACTGCAAAATCAGGCTGGGTCGTTTTTTTGTGAAAGCGGCTTATCTTGTGTGTAAGTTAATATTATCTTGCGATTCAAATTGAAATCAAGTTTATGTAATATTTTAGTATTGGTAACCCTATCACAAAAACAATGGCGCAATTCTGCAATACTAACAAGGAACTTCAAATCGGCCCGTTGTCCTGCCTTTGGCGATCTTGGCCGATTTTTCCTCGCCATATTGGAGGGCTCCAACCATGCGCCAGATCAACTTTTATTTATCCGTAGCCATTACGCTAGCCTTACTGATCGCATTGACCGAAGTCGCTATCGCAAAGCCGGGTTCCCGCCAGGATCTGAGAGCCCAAGCCGGCCTACACGCGCACAGGATGTACGGCAAAGGCGCGCCTTTCCAGATCGAAGATCTGCCGGCGCGAAGCCATTTGCGCCATGCTCTCGAAAGGCTTTCAAGAGCGGGCAAACTCAAAGCGATGAGACGGCTGCACGAATTTTCTTTTCCGGAAGCCGATATCCAGTTTTTAGAGGTCGATCTGGAAGGCGGCGTATTTTACAGCGATACCGAAACGCCGGCGCCGGTAACCGGCAGTTCCACTGCGGGCACCTCGGATACACTTGCTTTGCCGCCTGTCGACGTATTCAAGCTGCATAGCCTTCCCGGCGCGGCCAAAAAGGTATTTCTGGATTTTGATGGCCATGTGATCAGCGGCACGGCCTGGAATTCGACCCACTCAACTTTTACCGCTTTGCCCTTTGACATCGACGGCGATCCGAATTCATTCAACGGCGAAGAATTGAACCGCATTCACGAAATCTGGCATCGGGTTGCCGAAGATTATGCGCCTTTCTCTATCGACGTGACGACCGAAGAGCCGTCGACTTTCGGCCCTTCGGTTGGGAGGGTTTTGTTTACCCATAGCATCGATGCATCGGGTCTCGCGATGCCTTCACAATATGCCGGCGGCGTGGCTTATATCAATGTTTTCGGCAGCACTAAGTACGCCAGTTATTATTCGCCCGCGCTGGTCTACTACAACAATTTGAGTTCAGGCTATGCGCCTTATGTGGCCGAGGCGGCCGCGCACGAATTCGGACATAATCTGGGCTTATCGCACGATGGCACCAGCGATGTGGGGTATTATTCAGGCCTCGGCAGCGGCCATTCGTCCTGGGGCCCGATCATGGGCCTCGATTACTACACCAATGTGACGCAATGGAGCAAGGGGGAATATCCTGACGCCAATAACACGCAGGATGACATCAGCATCATTGCGAATAAACTGACGTTTAGAGCCGATGATCACGGCAATGCGTTAGGGACTGCCAGTCTGCTCGCCGTAGAAAACGACGGCAGCATTCTGGCGACAAACCCGCAAAACGATCCGGGAAACAGCGATACCTTAAACAAAGGTATCATTGAAAAACAGGGCGATATCGATGTTTTTGCTTTCGATGCCGATGGGGGTACCGTCAATATCACCGTTACGCCGGCTTGGGCCGCATTCACCCGATCCGGTGATACGAACGATCAATCGCGCGGCGCCAATCTCGATGTCAAGGCGACGCTCTATGACGAATCGGGTCGTGTTGTGACCGACAGCGATCCGCTTGAGGATACCAACGCCGTGATTAGCGCTTCTGTGAACGCTGGACGGTATTATCTCGCAATCACCGGCGTGGGCAATTCATCGATACCGTATTCCAGCTACGGCAGCGAAGGCGAGTTTTTTATTACGGGTGCAGTGCCGCCGCCGTCCTTCGTTGCCGACACCACGCCGCCGTCGCCAGATCCGGCTTGGCAAAGCGCGCCAATTGCGCAAAGTGAAAGTAGTATTGCGATGGAATCAACGCTGGCAACCGATGCTTCCGGTGTGGTCAAGTATCAGTTCATTTGTGTTGCGGGCGGCCCAGGATGCATCAATAGCGCCTGGCAAACCAGTCCAAACTATGTAATTAGCGCTTTGGCCGCCGGTACCAGCTATACCTTTCAAGTCGTGGCCCGCGACGCGGCCGGCAATCAGACGCCAGCTTCATCGATGGCCAGCGCTACAACATTGACGGCCACTTCGAACAATCCGGTCAATGATGCCCCGATTGCATTGCCGGATAGTGAGTCGGTGCGCGTAAGAAGGTCTGTCAGCATCAATGTGCTGGGTAACGATAGCGATGTCGATGGCGATAATTTGACGATCATTTCTTCAGAAAAAGGCACGATCGTCAATGGCAAGAGCCTATCCTATAAAGGCTTGATCGTAGGAACCGACACCTTCACCTATACCGTCAGCGATGGTAAGGGAGGCACTGCATCGGCGACCGTAACGGTCATGGTCAGTAAATGATAGGAATTCACTTTCCCGCGGGGCACTGCTTGCCCCGCGGAAGCAAGCCAAGGATTGGCCACACCTCGGCTAGAGTTTTTTCCTCCATTGTTCAAAACGGCTTCGAAAACCCTTCAGGCGCTTAAATTTTTGGGCTTTCATGCACACAATGCCCGCTCCAGTCTAATCGGCAGAAAATGGACGCGGTAAAAGCCAATGTCTTGATATCTTCTGGGATTAAAATGGCCTGCCGTCAGGCCGCGAACTTATGTACGTCATCAGAGTCGATAGCCTAACATTTGCACGTTGCATCATCTGCTGGGGATTTCGATGACCAATCATCAATCAAGCGCCGACTCGAGTACCATGTCGATCATGACTCTATTTCTGCAATGGCTGGACCGCAATGTGCTCGATCTGGGGCGACAGATGCGTATCAGTTATGTGCCGCCCTTGATGGTTTATCTGGCGGCGGGCGTTTCCGGATTGACCGGCATCGTCGGGACTTTTTTCGTGAAGGAGTCTCTCGGCTTGTCCGCCGAGTTTCTCGCCGCTTTGGGGTTTTGGGCGATGCTGCCGTGGGCGTTGAAAATGCCGATGGGGCATCTGGTCGATTTGTTATGGCGCTATAAGGCCGGGCTGGTCTATTTGGGCGCGGCGCTGATCGCCGCCAGTTTGCTGGTCATGATCAAGCTCTTAGGCGATGTTGAATACATGCGGCATCTATGGCCGGTCGAAAGCTGGTTTGTGTTATCGGCGCTATTGGCACCGGTCGGTTACGTGATTCAGGATATCGTGGCCGATGCGATGACCGTGGAGGCTGTACGGCGTTTCGATGACGAAGGCCGGCCGCTTCCCGAACCGCAAATTCTGGCCGCGCATACCACGATGCAAACCTTGGGTCGAGTCTCGATCATCGGCGGCAGCCTGCTCGTTGCCGGCGTCAACGTCGCGTTCTTCAGCGGCGTCGACACGATGGGCGCGGCCGAGAAAGCCGCGGTTTATCTGTCGATTTACCGGTGGGCGCTTTGGATTCCGGTGATCTCGGTCCTGGGCGTCGCGTTGGCGTCTTATTTGCGCTCGCAGGAGGAATGGCGGCTCGCCGCGCAAGGTTTCGAGTTTGAGGATATTGAACGGATTACCGCGGCCGGCGCGCATGAAGCGCCCGCGGTCAATTGGCCGCTGTTGGTCGGCGGGCTCGGATTTACCTTGTTCGCGGTGGTGATGGGCTTGGGCGGCTTCTCGAACAGCGAGGAGATCGTCTTCATCGGCTCGCTGGCCATCGTGCTGTTTTTGATGTGGCGGTTGACGATGGATCTCGAAATCAAAACCAGAAATCAATTGTACGGCACCGCCTTCGTGATCTTTGCGTTTCGCGCGGTGCCGACCACCGGCGCGGGCGAAACCTGGTGGATGATCGATGATCTCGGCTTCGATCAGCAGTTTATCTCGAAGCTGTCGCTGATTTCGAGCGCGCTGACCTTGCTGGGCATGTTCCTGTTTCGCCGTTTCATGGCCGAGCGGCCGATTACCTATATTATCGCGGCGCTGACTATCGCGCTGACCGTGCTTTATCTGCCCAATATCGCCCTCTATTATGGGCTGCATCACTGGACGGCGGCGCTTACCGGCGGCGTCGTCGATGCCCGCTTCATCGCGCTGGTCGATACCGCGCTCGAATCTCCCCTGGGCCAGATCGCGATGATTCCGATGCTGGCCTGGATCGCCCATTCGGCGCCGAAACAGCTGAAGGCGACTTATTTCGCGGTGATGGCGGCATTTGTGAATCTGGCGCTGTCCTTGTCGCAACTGTTGACTAAATGGCTGAATCAAGGCTTTGAGATCACGCGCGAAGTTCGCGATGCGGCGACCGGCCAGATCGTGACGCCTGCGGATTACAGCGAACTCGGCTGGCTATTGATCGTGGTGATGGGGCTGAGCTTCATGATGCCGGTCGCGGCGATCGTGTTCGCGAAACGCACTTTGCTAAGGGAACAGGGCTAAGCCTGGCCTTCCGGCAAAAAGCCGCCGGCCTGCATGCTCCAGAGGCGATAGTAATAGCCTTGCAGCGCCAGTAATTGATCATGCGTGCCGTCCTCGACGATGCGGCCTTGGTCGAAGACCAGAATGCGGTCGAGGTGGGCGATCGTCGATAGCCGGTGCGCGACCGCGATCACGGTCTTCTGCCTCATCAGCCGGGTCAGATTTTCCTGGATCGTTTTTTCGGTGACCGAATCGAGGCTCGATGTCGCCTCATCCATGATCAGGATCGGTGCATCCTTCAATATGACGCGCGCAATCGCGATCCTTTGCCTTTGGCCGCCGGACAGTTTGACGCCGCGCTCGCCGACCAGCGAATCATAGCCTTCGGCCATTGCCTGAATGAAGTCGTCGGCATGTGCGAACGCGGCGGCGCTGACGATTTCTGCATCGTTCGCATCGAGCCTGCCGTAACCGATGTTTTCCTTCAGGCTGCGGTGAAACAGTGTCGGGTCCTGCGGAATCAGGCTGACCTGTTCATGCAGCGATTCCTGCGTCACCTTGGCTATGTCGGCGCCGTCGATGTAAATTTTGCCCTGTTGCGGCTCGAAGTTACGCAAGATCAGGCTGACGAAAGTCGATTTTCCCGAGCCCGAAAAACCGACCAGGCCGACGCGCTGGCCGGGCTCGATCACCACATTCAGATTCTTGAAAACCGGTTGATCCGGATCATAGCCGAAGGTCACGCCCCGGAATTCGATGCGTCCTTCGGTCACCTTCAGCGCTTTTGCGCCCGGCGCATCGATGATTTCGTGCGGCTCAACGATCGTCTCGACGCCGTTCGCGATATTGCCGACATATTCGAAAAACTCCAGAAAATGGCGTGACAGATTGCGCGCATCGCCGATGATGATCAGCGCCAGGCCGACGCTCATCGTAAAATCGCCGACCCCGATCAGACCGTCTTGCCAGAGCGTCAGCGCATAATAAATCGTGCCCAGTTTCAACGCGGCGGCGGAGATGAACTGAAACCAGCGCACCCGTTCCATATACCAGAAAGTCCGGCGCGCGGCGTTCAGTTCGGTGTCCAAAAAACCTTGCAGATAATCGCGCTCGAATCGCTGACACGCGAACAGTCGGGCGTTCAGGCTATTCGTGACCGAATCGACGATCTTGCCGTTGGTCGTGCTGCGAATGCCGGCATAACTTTGCGCATAAGGCCGGCAGCGCGTGGCCAGCCAGAACGAGATCGCGACATACAGAAAAACCCAGGCGGTGACGCTTAGGCCGAGGCCCTGATGCACGCCCAGCAACAAGCCGGCGGAGACGCTGAAGGTGACCGTAATCGGCCAGAAATCGCACAGCACCGCCCAGGTCGTGTGGTTCACGCTGAGCGCGGTTTCGCTGATCCGGTGCGCGAGCGCGCCGGCGAAATGGCTGCTGAAATAGCGCGCCGAATGGCATTGCAGATAGGAGAACAAGGCGCTCGTCGTGCGCTGGCGCAGGCGGGGGCCGATCGTGATCAAGACCGCGCCGCTGGCCCGACTGCACAAAATTTCGGCGATATTCAATCCGGCCAGAAGCAGCAAGGGCTCCCGCAATGCGTCGAGCGTGGTCCGGGCATCGGGGAGGCCGTGCGCGACACCTTCCATGATAGTTTTGATCGCATAAGGCACCAGGATACTGCCGGCCGCCTGGCCCGTTTCGAAGATGAACATCAGCAATATCCAGCCCTTGAAGCTGGATAGGCAGTACAGGATGAAGGGGATTGTGCCGGTAGGCAAGGGCGGCGCTTCGGTGGCGCGGCGCCGCGTCCGGGCGAATAAGGTTTTAGGCATCAACGGCAGGTTTAGGGCTGGGCAAAGGTTAATTATACCTGCCCGCTGATTTCGATTGCCGGAATAATCGCGGTTTGAAAAGGATGAATCAAGGGGCTTTCAGGCGCTCGCGTAGCGCTGGTAAAAAGTCCGGCCCGATGTCCAGTTTAACCGGACTGTTTTTGAAAACGATTTTATAGACGTTATTTTCGCCGATGCGCGGCTCCTCGCGGCGTACATGTTGCAGATTAATCAGATTGCGCCGGTGAATTTGAAAAAAACCGTGCTGTTCCCATTCCTTCAGCGTGCCGTTAACGCCGTCCAGCACTTCGCCATTGACTAGGCCGATTTTGACTGTGTTGATGCCGTTATTTTTCTGGATATAAAAAATCTCGTCGATATCGAGGTATTCGGTGCAGAACAGCTTTTCGCCCGAAGGGTCGTCGATACGGTGGCGGACAGCGAGGCGTTCCGCTTGGGGTTTTGCGCTCGGGAAGTTGTGCCGTACCCAGTCGAGCGTTCGGTCTATTGCGGCGTTGTCAACCGGCTTGACCAGATAGTTGACCGGGAAGGACTGGAAGGCTTCGACCGCATGCTCCCGGTAGCCGGTCACAAAAACGATCCAGGGCTTTTTTTCCAGGCGCTGCAAATTCAGCGCAAAATCGAGACCCGCGCGCCGGCTTTCGGTCTGGATGTCAATATCGAGAAAAATGCCTTCGATAGCGTGATCGGCCTGGATCAGTTCCCACGCTTTGGCGGTGCCGTCCAGCGCACCGATCACCTCGATATCCAGATGCCGGCTGTGCAGCATCGCGGCCAATTCGTCGCGCGCCAATACCTCATCATCCACGATGATCACGCGCCGCTTGTTTACCATGGCTGACTCCTTTTCGGCAGTATTAAGGTGATTTCTGTTCCCATTTTTTCCTGACTCGTTATGTCGATTGTAGCGGCGCCGTCGAAGGAAATTTTTAATGTTTCATGCAATTGAAACAGGCCGTTGCCGCTGCCCCGTTCGGAATTGACAGGCTGTTTGCCCAGCAACTCCAGGCGGTTAGGCGCGATGCCGCGGCCGTCATCCTCGATGCTTAATGCCAGTTGTTTGCCGAGATCGGCGCCGGCAATCCGCAGAGTTAATATACCGGAGTGGCCGCGCCCGTGCAGCAGCGCATTTTCGGCGAGCGTCAGCAGGCTGCGCGGCGGTATCTGGCAGTCCAGCAATGAAGAAGGGATATCTTGTTCAAAGTGGAAGGCGCCTGGGAAGCGCAATTGCTGAAAATCGAGATAGTTTTCCAGTTGCTCCAGTTCCTGGCTCAGGCTGATCGAATTGGCTCTTGCAATCTGCCGGGTATCGTCGAGAAAGCGCGCCAGTTTGACCACATAATCGGAGGCTTGCTCGGGGTCGCGGCGGATCAGCGCCTTGATTGCATTCAGCGTATTGTTGATGAAATGCGGTTCGATCTGCGCGTGCAATGCCCTCAGTTCGGCTTGCTGCGCCTGCGTTTTCAGCCGGTCGCGTTCCATGTCCTGCATCACCGAGTGAAACAACAGGCAGCCCAGGCAATTGACCGTGATCTCCGGGACGATCGTTTCCCTGATCGTCGCAATGGCCAGAACGTGCGGGTCGCTTAGCGAAACGATCAGATATTTTTGCACAACCGTGCCGACCAAGACCGTCGCCAGAGTGCCCTGGCGGCTGTTGATATGCGGCCAAACCTGCTTTGCCAAACCCGCCCCCAAGCCGAGCAATACGGTCGAAATGCCGCTCGCTAAGCCGACGAAGCCGCCGAGCAGCCAGCGTTCGCCGCCCGCGATCAGGCCGGCGCCGAGCCCGGTCCAGGGGCCTCCGAACAGGCCGGCGGAAAGCACCAACATGTCGCGAAAACTGAGGATAGCTTGCATCTGTTGCAGGCCTGCCGGTTGCCTGGAGAGATATTCGATTACCGCGCCGTGCCGTCTGATGTCCAGCACGATGCCGTTATGGGTGCCGACGATCGCCAAGACGCCGAAATAGATCGCCGCGACCAGTCGGTGCCGCCAAGACTGGTTAACGCCGCGCATCGCCTGCTTGAACCAAGGCTGCCGGATCGCCAGATAAGTCACGACGATGACCACGCAGGCACGCTGCAAAAGTTCTGGCGTATTGACCAGCCAATGGAAGAATATGTCGATCGACGGAGTATTCACGGGCATAGAAGACACATAAAAAACGTTAGGTTTATATTAGCAAGTTTCTCCAATCAATGTGGGGTTTTCATCCGGTAAAGCCGGTATTTCGTCGCATATTTTAGGTCATTTGCGAGTAGGGGCGTGACGTGGCGTCAACTTGGGCGAATAATTGGCCTGACGCCGTCATGGCAAAATGAGTTTTTTGCGATACGGCCAATTAATCTAACGGGTTTAAACAGCCTAATTTTTTACAGCTGGAGGATTAAATGGGAAGTGTAGTCGCTATCAGTTTCGTCTCTGTGGTGTCCAAATTCGGGAGTCAAATGCAAGATTTGGCCGCGACTTTGTTTATACCCGGGATGTTGCTCTTGTTATATATCCTACTCAAGCCAAGCCGGCAAAGAAGCTATATTCAGGATTATCAGTTTGATTCGCATCTGAAAGACCGAGTTGCCTTAAAGCATCCGTCCTTGACTCCCAAGCAGATTGACCGAGTTTTCAACGGTTTAAAGGATTATTTTTATATATATGCTGCCAGGCCAGAGCCAAAATGGTCGCCATGCCGTCGCAAGTGGTCGACGATGCCTGGCACGATGGGTGCGTTTCGCAAATCTACAAGCTGTAGGTCAGTGGGCATACGCCCCTGACCATTCGATGCGATGCCTGGGTTTGAGGTATCAGCGCGGCAATGCCGCCAATATGGTTCGGGTTTGACGCGGATCGGGTATGTGCTTTGCCTGAAAACGCCTTACAATAGACGGCTTCAAACCCACACGAGGATTCTGTCTTGTCGGATCACAAGCCCTATAAAGTCATGTTCAGCGCCGGCGAAGCGTCGGGCGAACAGCATGCCGCGCATCTGTTTATCGAAATGAAAAAACTCCAGCCCGACATTCGCGGCATCGGCATGGGCGGTGCGAAGATGGCCGGGGCGGGGATCGACGTGCGTTACGATTCATCGCAAATCGCGGTGATCGGCGTGGTCGAGGTGATCAAACACTATGCTGAAATCCGCCGCGCGCTGAAGTTGATGCAGTCGCTGCTGGCGGCCGAGCGCCCCGATCTGCTGGTCTGCGTCGATTACAAGGAATTCAATTTCAAGCTGGCGACTTACGCCAAACGGATCGGCATCAAGGTGCTGTTTTATGTCAGCCCGCAGGTGTGGGCATGGCGGCCGGGAAGGGTCAAAAAGTACGGGCGGGTGATCGACATGATGGCGGTGATCTTTCCGTTCGAAACGGCGTATTACGAGGCCGAGAACGTGCCGGTGCGTTATGTCGGCCATCCCTCGGTCGACAGGGTCCGTCCGCACTACAGCAAAAGCGAGGATTTTCTGCGCTTCGGCTTGCATGCGGAAAACCCCGTCGTCGGACTGCTGCCGGGCAGCCGGAGCGGAGAAATCAAACGCATGCTGCCGGTGATGCTGGCGGCGGCCGCATTGATTGCGGAGCGTGTGGCGGGCGTGCAGTTTATCTTGCCGCAAGCCGGCTCGATTGCCGACGATGTGCTGCAAAGCTATCTGCAAGCCTCGAAGGCGAAAATCACGGTGATCAAGGATCAACCCTATGACGTGATGCAATGCTGCGACGCAATCATGACGACTTCCGGCACCGCGACGCTCGAAGTCGCCTTGCTGGCCGTGCCGATGGTCGTTTGCTATAAGTTATCGCCGCTGACTTACTGGCTGGGACGACTGCTGGTCAAAACGCCGTTCATCGGCCTGCCGAACATCGTGGCCGGCAAAGGCGTCGTAAAGGAGTTGATTCAACATGAGGCCAGCTCCGAAAATTTGGCCGCCGAGATCGGCCTTATCCTGACCGACACGGATTATGCGTTGCAAATGCGTGAGCATCTGCAAGGCGTCAAGGAGAGATTAGGGCAGGGCGGCGGTTCGAAAAACATGGCCGCGCTGGCGTTGGAGATGCTGGCCTCGGCGCCTAAAAATTGATATTGAAATTGGTCAGCCAGATGTGATTGGCGCCATCCGGCGCGCCGAAATTATTCACGTATTGAAACTGGTAGCCGGTATCGATATTGATCTTGGGCGTGATCTTGTAGCCAACCCCGACATAGCTTCGATTCTGGTTGATGCCCGGCTGGACCGAATGAGCCAGACGGCCGCTGTTGAACGAATTGAAATACACGAACAACTCGTCAGCCGCGATCAGATAAGTCTTTGTTTCGGGCAGCGTGTAGACAAAACGGAAACGGTGGCGCATCCGGAAGGCGGTATCCTCGTCCGCAAAAAAACGCTCCTCCAGGCGGAAGCGGTATTGAAAATTCAATTGCGGCGTCCAATTGTCGATCCATTGCACTTGCTGCATGAAATCGTGGGTGGCCAGGTCGAAGTCGGTGTCCTTGCTGTATTCGCCCTGCCAGGTGTAACCGAGCCAGAACTGCAGCTTATCGGTCAGTTTATAGCCCAGCAGGGGCCTGACGATGATCTGGCTGAATTCGCCGTTGTCGTGTTTCGTGCGCGGCGCCAACTCCAGAAACGCCAGATAGTTGCTGCCGCCGAAGTCGGTCTGATAGGTATTGCTGAGCCACATGCCCCAGTCATCTTTGACGGGGGCTGCCGTAGCAAGAGGGGATGCCGTGATCAGGCCGGCGATCAATGGAGTGAGTGAAGGTTTCCGCATGGCTGTGTACCCGTGTGGGTTAAAGTTTATGACGGCTTCAATGCGCGGTAATGCCTAAAATCAATATCAGGAAAGATATTATCCATGATTTCGAGCGCGGTCAGATAGCGCTCGTCGATGTTGCCCTTGCGCAGGCTGTCGTACAAATAATTGAAGCGGGCCAGATGGTCGGTGATGCGTTTGTTCGCGTACTCGGTCGTGGTGCCCGATTTCATGATGAACGGCCAGTCGGAAGACTGGGCGAGCAGCAGCGAGCGGACCGCCTGATTGAACGCTCTTTCCTGCAAGGCATTGAGCGAGACGCCCTTCAGTTCGGAAACGAAGTCTTCCAGTTGCCTGGCGGCCTGATGCAGAAAGGGATAGATCCAGTCGTTCGTCTCGTTAATCCAGTAGCTCGAATAGCCTTGCGCGCCCCAGGTCGAGGCGGAAGGCGTCGCAACTTGCTGCGACGGGACTTGGGCTAAATAATCGCCGCAACTGACCGTCCGGATGCCGTTTGACTTTTCGCTCGCGATACGCAGCACCTGTTCGAGCCAATAGGGGCCTTCAAACCACCAATGGCCGAACAATTCGGCATCATAGGGGGCGACGACATGCGGCGGCCGGTCCATTTGTCCTGCCAGCGCGTCGATTTGCTGCTGCCGTTTTTGGATGAAATCGCGCGCATGCAGTTCCGCTTTCGCCCGCGCGGCTTTCGGGTTGTAGAGTTGCTTCGGTTGGTTTTCACCGGTTACCCGGTAATATTTGATGCCGGTATTCGCGCGGATGTGCCCGTCAAGAATATACGGGCCGATGTAGTCCAGGTCCAGATCGAAACCGATGTCGCGGTAATATTCGCGGTAATCGAAATCGCCGGGATAGCCCTGTTGGGAACTCCAGACCTGTTCGGACGATTCGGGATCGCGCGCAAACGCGGCAACGCCATTGTCGCAGGCCAGGGGCGCATAGACGCCGTTGACCGGCGGCTGGCTGGCGTTCAGCAGGCTGTGTCCATCGACGAAAAAATACGCGATGCCGGCGTCCTTCAGGTAAGTTTCGAGCCCCGGATAATAAGCGCACTCGGGCAGCCAGAATCCTCTCGGCGCGATGCCGAGGTGAGTGCGGAAGGTGTCGACGCCGATGTTGATTTGATTGCGCACCGCGGCCTCGCTGACGCTGAGCAGGGGCAGAAAGCCGTGCGTTGCGGCGGTCGTGATCAGTTCGAGCTTGCCGAGCGCCTGATGCTTGTTGAACGCGCCGAGCAAATCGCCGTGGTACTGGTTTTGATAGACAGCCAGCGCATGCCGGTAAAAGCGCCGGTACAGCCGCGCCAGTTTATTGAATTCCGGCGCTTTTCGGGTTCTGACGATTTCCTTCTCGGCCAGTTCGATCAGCTGGTGCAGATGTTTCAGGTAGCGGCTCTGCAAGAGCTCGTCGCGCAGCATCGAAATCAACGGCGGCGACAGCGACAAGGTCAAACGGTAGTCGATTTGATCGTCTTCGAGCCGGTCGAGCATGCCGATCAGCGGGATATAGCATTCGGTCATCGCCTCGAACAGCCAGTTTTCTTCGAAAAAGCTCGGGTGTTCGGGATGGCGCACGAAAGGTAGATGCGCATGCAGGACGATGCTGAGGAAGCCTTTTTCCATCGGCCGTCTCAGAGTCCGAGTCCCGAGGCGTGCCTGGACAGTGTATTTTGCTCGACGAGCGCTGCGGCTTCGGGAACCAGTTCCGCATCGATCCTGTTGTTTTGAAAAATGCTCATCAGTTCGCCATAAAATTTTTCAGATTCGCGGGCTAAGCTCGCAGGATCGCTGGGATGCAGTTTGATCGACCAGCCTTCCGGAAAATACGCGCCTTCCTGCTGAGTCGCGGCCAGGATGCCTTGTAGTTGGTGAACGGCAAATGCCGGTTCCTTGGCGGCCGCGGTTTGCTGAGCAGGATGCTCTAGCGCAAGCCGTTTCCTGTCCGGCGCGGTCGGTACATGCACCCTATTCGAGAGCGCGAGCACATCGAGGCTGTGGTCCGGATTCACCTTGCCCAAGGCGGCGGAATAGCTCGTATCATCGATCGGCAGGCGCACTTTTTTCCGGTTCGTGGGGCTGTCGGCGGGAATGTCGAACCAGATGTTCGAGCGGGTGATTTCCTCTGCCGCATCCGGTCGCCAGTAAATACGCAAAGTCAACGGTGGCTGTACATTCTTCTGATCAGGGGCAATCGGCGCGGCGCCTGTATTCCAGTAGGCATACAGGTGGTAGGGATCGACCGGTAGCAACAGCAGCTCCGGAGCGCCGTTGGCGGCTTTCGGCGCGAAGCGCTGGCTGATGTCCTGGCCAATCGTCTGTAATTCCAGATGGCTGAAGCCCCCGATTTGCGGCGGCTCGGCTAAAGCGGCGGCTGGCGGGGGGATATTCACATTGGCCGGCGGCCAATAATCCGCAGCGGCCAGCGAAGTCTTATCCGGAGAGAACTTAAGGCTGATCTCCGCGCTGATCGTCAGCATCTCATCCCGAGTCAGCTCGATGGGAGAGCGCGGTTCCACATCTTCTAAAGTCATCAACATGAATAAGACGGTATGTATACTTTACCGCGATTTTCTTTGCCGCGGCCGGCGAAATGGTCCATTTTCGGCCCTGTCCAGCGGGTACGCCCGCTGCAAAGGCAAAATTGTTGCAGCCAGTATAATCAATTTAGCCCGGCTAGCCAATTGATCCGGCCAAAAGTTCGGTTTTCCGGGGTTGGAAGGGAAGGGCGGGTGAGTTAAAACGCGCAGGTCTCGACCCGCCTTTCCTGGGCGAAGCCGAAAAAGATTCACCGATCACGGCTTCGCTCAACGGCATCACCCTGTCAAGACGCCATTTTCAACATGCCCATGCCGTTCGGTTTTTTGACGATCTGCAGGCGCGCCTTGAAGCGTTTTTGCACGCTTTCGACATGCGAAATCACGCCGACCGTTTTGCCGTGCTGTGTATGCAGGCTTTCGAGCGTGCTGATCACGCTGAACAAGGTGTCGGCGTCGAGGCTGCCGAAGCCTTCGTCGAGGAACAAGGAATCGACCGATTTGCCGTTGCTGGCCAGTTCGGAAAGTCCCAATGCCAAGGCCAGACTGACCACGAAGCTCTCGCCTCCGGACAGGCTCCGCGGCAGGCGGCGCGCGTTGCCCTGTAAGGTGTCCTCGATCTCCAGCGCGAGGCCTTTCTCGCTCGGCATTTTGCGCAGGTAATAACGGCCGCTGAGTTTTTCGAGCAAGGCGTTGGTCTTGCCGAGCAATTGGTCGGCGATCTTCTCTTGCACGCGGCGGCGGAACGCCATGCCGTTTTCGGCATGGATCAGTTGCTGCTCTTCGGTCAATGCCTTCACGAGCGCTTCCTGCTCTTCGTATTGAGCGTGCACCGCATCGTATTTGCTGTGCAGGCGCTCTTGCTCCTTCAGCAAGTTATCCAGATGCCGCACTTCGAAATGCGCGATTTCGAGTTTCTGCGAGACGTCGTGCACTTGTGCGCTGATGTCGTCGAGCGACAGCTCGGTGTCTTTTTCAAGCGCCGCGGCTTCCAGTTGCTGCCGGTTGCTTTCGAGCCTCGCCGACGTTTCGGCGGCCCGCTGGGCCAAAAAGGCGGCTTTCTGTTCCAGTTCGGGACGGGACGCCTGCTGTGTCAGAGTCTCCTTGACTTCTTCGACGCCCGAGAAATTGGCTTCGCGCATTTTGGCCTGGAGATTTTTCTCCAGCAAATTCACTTGCGCCTGCTTTTCGGCAAGCCGTATGCGCTCGGCCGCAATCAGCTTCTGTTTGTCGAGCAGCGCCAAGTGCAGCGCGATGCTTTCTTCCTTTTGCAGCTTGCGGCTGAACCCGGCAAGCTTTTCTTCCAAGCCCTTCAGTTCCTCGCGCAGCGCCTTGTCGCTGGCCGCCAGCGCGGTCAAGTCCTCCTCCAGACCCTGTTTTCGAATCAACTGGCTGTGATAATCGTGCCGGCGGCGGCTGAGCTTGTCATAAAACAGCTCTTCCTTGCCTTTGCCGGGCATTTTTTCGCCGATCAGGGCCAGTTGTTGATCGACCTTGACCGCCAGTTCCTTTTCTTCCTGAACCGCCGCGGTCAACGCATTGGCGACTTCAAACGGATCCTGCGGCTGAGCTTCCCGTTCCGCTTCGAGTTTCTGATAGGTGGCGGTCAATTGCTCGATCGCGGCGCCGCTTTTTACGAGTTGCACCTTCAGTTTTTCGATGCCCTGAATCTTGTTCTTGTGCTTGCCGAGCAGAAAAGCGATTTCCTTGAATTGCTTGTCTTCCTCGTCATGGAGTTCGCCCATGCGATTGATCTGGTCGATCTCGAGGTTTTGCCCGATATTCAGCCGGTTGCGGAGCGTTCCCCACTGCGCCTGGATTTGCCGCGCCTTTTGATTCGTCAGCGCATATTTTTGCGCCAGCCTGCGCGCATCTTCGACCTCGATTTCCAGCCGCTCGGCCCTCGCGGTTTCGGAGCGTATCCGCGCCTGCTGATCGACCAGCGCCTTCTCGGAACTGCCGATGGCGGGCTGTTGTTTCGCGTAAGGATGCTGCAACGCGCCGCACAAAGGGCAGGGCTTGCCGTCGATCAGATGATGGCGGTCGGCCTCCATCCGTTTCATCATGTTTTCGCGGTAAACCGCGCCTTCGAGGATCAGCCGGATGTTCTCGTCGCGTTTGATCGTTTCTCGCAGTTCCGCGAGTTCGGCCGCCTGCGCATCCGGATCGGGCGCCGCGCTCGGCGCTTTTCTGAACAGCCCGAACAGGCCTGAGCCGTTGCCGCTCAGCTTCCGGTACTGTATCGCCAGATCCTGCAATGCCTTGAACGACTTGACGCGCTCCTGTTGTTCGCGGTGCAATTCGGCAAGGTCATCGGGCGTTCTGCCTTGCAGCAGCGCGGTGACGGTATTTTCCTCGGCGGCGATTTGTTCCTGCAAACGGGCGACGCTCACGGTTTCCTTGTCGATCGCGGCCTGCGTATTCCGTAGCGCCGCCGAAGCGTTCTTGGCCCAATCGTCGAACGCCTTTTGCTTTTGGCTCAGTTCCTTGATTTCCGCGCGCAGATTTTTGAGTTTGATCGTCTCGGGGAAGTTATCGACCAGAGGGGCATCGGCGGCATGCTGTTCGAGCCAGGCGTCGACCTCCTGCAAGGCGGCTTTCTTTTCGACGCCTTGCGCGGCCACGGCCTGCAATTTGCCGGTTTGCATCGAACGCGCCAGATCGAGCTGGCTCATTTCCCCTTGCAGGTCGTAAAGCGCTTGCTGCTGATTTTCGAGCGATTGGCTGCCTAAGGCTTCTGGAGCGATTGGGGGCTGATCGTAGCCGGCCACCAAGTCTTCCAGTTGCTTCAACTCGGCCGTCAACGCCGCCAATGCCGACTGGCTCTCCTGCACGGACTGAGCGCTATGCCGAAGCGCCTCCAGGTCATGCGCGAACGGCTTCAAATCCTGCAAGGTGTCCAGACGGGTCAGGATTTTTTGAATGCGGTCGTGCTCGTTTTCGAAGTCCTGCAATTCCTTTTTTTGCCCTTCGATCCGGCCTTGCAGGGCTTCGATCTTTTGCAGCGTGAGCTGCTGTTCCTGCAGGCGGCTCAACTCCGCCTGCAATTCGATAAACTGTTCGTTGAAGTCCTGTAAGTCATGCTCGGAGGCTTCCCGTTTCGCCGCGTCCATGATCGGCACCCGCGTCAGCTCCTGGTTGACCCGCTCCAGATTCTGCTTGGCCTCGGCGAGCCGGGTTTCGATATCGCGTTTATGATCCGCATAAATATCGCTGCCGACGATTTTTTCGAGCATGTCCATCCGCTCGCTGTCCAGCGCATTCAGAAACGCGGCGAAATCGCCCTGCGCGAGCATGATCGAACGGGTGAAATTGCGGAAATTCATGCCGGTGATTTCGGTCATCCGGGCATTGACTTCATGCGGCGTCGCCGCCAGGGTTTCTTCCTGTTCACTCAGACGCAGAAACTGCATTTCAGTCGGCAATAACTCGCCGCTTGCATCGCGCAGCACGCGCCAACTCGACCGGTATTTATCCAGGCCCAGCGCAAACACGATCTCGGAAAAACACTCGGCGGTATGCCGGGTCATCACATGCTCGGCCGGACGGTCGAAGCGGTAAGTCTCGCCGTACAAGGCCAGCGTAATCGCGTCCAAAATGCTGGATTTGCCCGAGCCGTTGGGGCCTGTGATCGCAAAAACGCCGGTGTCGGTGAATGGAGATTGCTCAAAATTGATCCGATGCTCGCCTTCCAACGAGTTGACGTTTTTGAAGTGAATGCTCAGAATCTTCATAGGTTATTGTTTTTCAATCGATGCAAGACGCGTGCAGGAGCGCATTTAGGATGCGCACATGATATACGATGAGACCATCCGAGAAAACAATCCTGAGGCTTTTTCTCGATGTGGCTTCATGAGTGCGCGTTGCCGCTTTAATGCTTTAATACAGTGTTCAATCCACTTCTCGTCGTTATTCTTCCGCCGCCTCGTGATCGCCGCTCATCAGTTGCAGGGCCAGCTGATTGCCTGCCTCGACCAGCGGATGAATGATAAAATCCACTCCAAGCTGTTTTAATTGCTGTTTCTCTTCCGGGAAATAGGAAATCGTACCGATTTGCCCCCGGTAACCCCGCTTCCTAAGCTGGAGTGTGGCCGAACACCGGGCATCGAATTCCGGCAGGGTCAGTAAAATGCCTTTGACCCTATCCAGCGGCAGCCCTGTCCATAACTCGGGATCTTCCGCATCGCCATAAATCACGCGTTTGCCTTCGGCAAGCAGACGTTCTAAAACCGTGGGGTCGGCATCCAGCCCGACGACGCGTTTATCCTGCTGACTCAAGGTATGATAGGCGGAAACGCCGGTGCGTCCCATGCCGACGATTAGCCATTCCGCCAAACCGATGGATTCGGGCAGACGATCGGGGTGGTCGGATTTTTTTTCAAAGCGGATAAGAAAAGGCTCAAACCGTGAAAACAACTGGTGTGAATAACGGTTTAACGGCGCGGCGATTGCCAGAGATCCCGCTACCGCCAAGGCGATTGTGGCGTTCCACTCCGATGATAGCAAATTTGTCTTTACCACCGCGCCGGTGGTAATCAGCGCGAACTCGCTGTAGGTCGTTAACGCGAGCGACGAGATAAAGGCCGTGCGGGCGCGCATGCCGGCCAGCAAAAATAGCCCGAAGAATAAGAGTCCTTGAAGCGGCAACACGCCCAAAAGCTCAAGCGCGGTGATGATTTGGTCTTTATTCGGCAACTCTGCCAAACCGATCTGCAGAAAAAAAGCGACCAGGAACACTTCCTTGAGGCTCCAGAGCTTTTCGGAGAGAACGTCGACCTGGTGATGGGACGCTAGCATGACTCCCATCAATAATGCGCCAATATCCGGCGAGATGCCGACACTTTCGGAGGAAACGCCTCCGGCCAGCGCCAGCGATACGCCGAGCAGCAGTTTCAGTTCGTCGGAACGGCTGGCATTGAGCAGGCGATGTCCGAGCGGGCGTAATAAAGGCACAAGCAACAAGGCGAACGCCCAGGGCGAGGGTTGTCTGCCGTCGGCTAATGCCAGCAGCGCGATGGCCACGACATCCTGAAGAATCAGAATACTGAGTACGTCCCGGCCATGCAATGAAGACAGCTCGCCGTTGTCCTCCAATACCTTGATCGCGAGTACGGTGCTGGAAAAAGCCAAACTGGTGCCCAACACCAGACCGCCCAGGGTTTGTTCGCCCAGCAGCAGAAAACCCAGCGCGGATATAGCGGTCACCACTAATAAATGCAAGCCGCCGACACTGATGACTTCGCGGCGTAACAGCGAATTCAATTTAATCTTTAGGCCGACGGTAAAGAGTAATAACTCGATGCCGATGTCGGCGATATGCGTTAAGGTGTGAGCCGATTCTATTCCGGCAACATGCAGCACATAGCCGGCGACCAGATAACCGACAAGCGGCGGAAATGACAAGCGGCTGGCTATCAAGCCAACGAGGTAAGCCGTCCCGACCCAAACTAATTCCATCATGATGCGTCAAATAAGCGGTTTAAACGAATAGCCGCAGCCCAGTAAGATTGTCTACGTCCGCTCTCGATTCTATCACTAAGCCTTCCACCATGTGCGGGTTGAAGCAAAAAAGTGGTTGTCGTCGTATCTGGACCTTTTTTTTCTTGCAGTGCAGTAATCCGTATTAGCTCTGCTTGAATCTGACTCCGCTCCGGGTCTTCGAGACGGAGTCATCAACTAGTTAACCGTTGATTACTTCGTCGTCCATTTTTCGGCCAGCTGCGCTGAAAACTTGCCAAGATAAACGCCGATCACGATCGAAACCGAAATCACCACGAGCGGATTGCTGAATGAGACGCCAAGCAAAACGTCCTTAGTCATTTTGTCAGGCGTTTGCAGCAGATAGGCAAAGGTCATCGAATAACCGAACACGCTGGCCGGGATTGCGGATAATTGAGGAAGGCTCGCGGCGAGACACATCACGATTACCGCAATGGTGACGGTTAAGGCCGCCATCAAAGGAAACCCGAGCAGCGCGTCGGACGGCACATTTATAAGCAGGAAGGCCGTTATCCAAGCCATCACGACGCCGAAAATACTACAGGTAATCGTGCCCTTGAAGGCGGCTTCATTCGCACCGAGTGCGAAATACGCCGCCCAAGGAATCGTTGCCGCCCAGATGAAAAAATATCCGCTGAGCGGGCCTACCGCAAAGAATGTCGCGGCGCCCGCCAAGATGCCGATACTGAAAGAAAGTGCTGTGAGATTGTTCATAGTGTGATTCTCCGAAGGGTGCCTCGACGATGTGATATAAATGGATTTCATAAGGGAGGCGGTCCGATGAAAGTCCAATCTTTTGCCTGTACTCAACAGGTGAGTCTTCTGCAGGCCGTCGGGATGGTACCAAATATTCCCTGTTAAACAAATAAATGCGAATGATTAATTCGGCCCTTTGAAGCTTTAAGCGGCGTCTTTGACTCTAAAATATTGAAAATAACTCGGGACGCGTGCAGGATGATTTCCCCAAAATTCATGTGTTTATTATTGCTCGCCCTTGTTGATTGAAACCGATTTCCTTGAGTTAGTCGAAAATCAACTGGCACTACGGGCAAGTCGCTGCCATGGAGGGAGAGCTTCAAGATCGGCCATAGGCATACGCCATGCCGCTGACCCTGGATCAGGCGTTTTACGGCAGCCAGGCGGCGGTTGTTTTCGCCGACGCCGAAGGAATACCAGAACCCAGAACTTATAAACCAGTGATTATTTACAGTAGTATTGGGGAAATCTGTAATGCTCGTCACGGCCTGGGGCCCTTATATCGGTTACGCTGCGTCGATTCACGGCAAATGATCTGCCCAAAGATTTGCAATAGTCAATAAGCCGTATCCTGTCGGCTAAGCTCGTTCCGCGGCATTGCTGTCGAAGAACAGATAATCAGGAACCGCCAATCAATTGCTCAGTCACAGTAAATATGCGCCACCAGCATATTCCAGAGGATGGCAAACCTTATTCCCGTTGCGAAATGAGCATAGACGGCAATACCGGATGAACTTTAAACGATTTAAAACTCAATCGATTATCCTTTATTTTGACGCGCAACCTTATGGGTTGCGCTACGGGTGGGCGATGCTGACAGTCGCTATCGCCGCGATAGCAACACTCTATGTTCCCGTGATTGGCGAGCGGGCAGCGTTCTTGTTATTTTTTTTCGCGATTATCCAGACCTCTTTCTGGCTCGGACGGAACCCGGGTATTTTCGCGATGTTCTTATCCTTGATTGCAGTTAATGCTCTTATTTTGTTTCCGGCCTCGATTTTAAAGTCTTATGACGTTCTTATTTTAAATGCGGGCTTTTGCGTTTTATCCGCGGTTATCGTCGCCACCACCAGCCTTCATCGGAGGTTAACCGGGGCGCTTTGGGAAAGCCGGCAACGCTATGCCGGAATTGTCGAGTCGGCTTTGGACGCATTGATTACTATCGACGCCGATCAACATATATTACTCTTCAACGCCGCGGCGGAAAAAATGTTCGGATGTACGGCAGATGAAGCTGTGGGGGGATCTCTCGAGCGTTTTATTCCCAAGCGGTTTCGCCCCGCCCATGCCGCGCATATTCGCGCTTTCGGGAGTACCGGCGCCAGCAATCGTAAAATGGGCGAACTGGCTGCTGTTAAAGGCCTGCGCGCCGATGGCGAGGAGTTCCCGATCGAGGCGGCTATTTCCCTGTGCGAGATAAATGGCGAGAAATCATTTACCGCCATCCTGCGCGATGTCACGGAGCGCGTGCGCGCAGATAGCGCTTTAAAGGAGCAGCTTAAGCTGCAGGATCAACTGACCAAGGTTGCAGCAACCGTGCCTGGGGTAATTTGTTCCTTCCGGTTGCGCCCGGACGGCTCCGCTTGCATGCCTTACGCCAGTCCGGTTTTCGAATCTGTATACGGACTCAAGCCCGATGCTGTAGCCAAAGATTTTAGTCCGATCTTTGCTCGCGTCCATCCCAGAGATATCGGCCATATCCATGAAACGATCGCCGAGTCTGCTCGTACTATGCAACCCTGGCAAGACTGTTTCCGCTACGACCATCCGACGAAAGGGGAAATATGGATCGAGGGCCACTCGATACCGCTACGCGAAGCTGACGGCAGCACTCTCTGGCATGGTTATATCCAAGATATGACTTGGGAAAAAAAGACCGAATTGGAACGGCAAAAATTTATCTCTCTAGCCGATAATAGCCAGGAGTTCATTGGCATGTGCGACATGAACTTACTTCCCATCGATATCGAGGAAAGAAAACAGGCAGAGCAGCAAATAACTTTCTTGAACCGACATTTGCAGCGCCGGATAGAGGAAATGCAAGCTATTTTCGATACCGCGCCCATCGGTCTAAGTATCGCCGATGACACGACAGGCTGTCGTATCCGAGGTAATCCGGCTATTGAAAGGATGCTTGGCTTAGCGCCAGGCAGCGAGCTTTCTTTGGAAGGGGACACCCCGGCCCCCATTTGTGCAATGCTGAACGGACGCGAGCTGGCAGTCGAGGAACTGCCGATACAGCGTGCTAACCGCGGCGAAGTAGTAACCAACCAGATTATCGATATCAGCCGTCCTGATGGTCTGGTCATCACGGTGCTCAGCAATGCATCCCCCTTATTCAATGAAGAGGGATTTCCACGCGGCGCGGTTGGCGCTTTTCTGGACATCACGGAGCTGAAACGGGTCGAAGACTCGTTAACGAAGAGCCAAACTCAGCTTCGGACTTTTATCGAGCAGGCACCTCTCAGCATTGCGATGTTCGACCGTGAAATGAACTATCTGGTCACTAGCCGACGCTGGATCGAAGAGTTTGGACGGGGGTACGATGATCTGACGGGACGTAACCATTATTGGGTTAATCCGGATATTTCCGCCGAGTGGCGAGAGATTCACGTTAAAGCACAAGCCGGGGCGTTTCTGAAAAACGATGACGACTTATGGATCCAAGCGGACGGAAGCCGGCATTGGTTGCGTTGGGCGGCTTATCCCTGGACAAACCAGGAAGGGAAGATCGGCGGCATTATTATTTCCTGCGAGGATATCACGGCACGCCGAACAGCCGAGGAAGAATTGCGCACTGTCCAGACGCGACTCGCTATTGTCGTCGAAGCGGTGAAAGCGGGTTATTGGGACTGGGATCTGAATACGAGCTCAGTCTACTTATCGCCTGAATGGAAGCGGCAAATCGGCTTTGACGAGAACGAATTGCTCAACCGATGGGAAGAATGGGAATGCCGCTTGCATCCCGACGACCGGGCATCGGTGTTGGCGGCCGCTGAAAACTATATCTCGGGACTTCTGCCGGTCTTCGAATTGGAGTTCCGTCTGCGTCACAAGGATGGCTTGTACCGCTGGGTTCACTCTCGTGGCGGATTATTGCGTGACCCCAATAACCGTCCCTATCGTATGCTGGGAATAAATTTAGACATTACCGACTACAAGAAGCAAAAGGAATTGAGTGAGCGGCGCGATAAGATGGAGCAATCGTTCCGGCTCTATGTTGTCACCCAAACGGCGGCTGCCATAGCTCACGAACTGCATCAGCCACTGGCTGCGATCTCCTCTTATGCCGAAGTGGCGTTACATATGCTGCAAGCCGGCAACCAGAATCCGGAAAAGCTCGGTTCTCTTATGGAGATTTGCGCCCAGCAAGCACAGCGTGCCGGGGGCGTTATACGGCAATTAATGACGGTATTGCATAAAGACGAGGCCCTCAGCGAGTCGATAGATATCAATCAATTGGCCCGGGAAGCACTCGAGCTAGTCAAGGCGGCCGGACATTTAGGGGTTTTTAGCATAGAACTGAATCTCGCCGCGGCCTTGCCGCCGGTCTGGGCCAATAGTCTGCAAATCGAAAAGGTGCTGATCAACTTGTTACGCAACGGCTTGGAGTCCATGCAGGAAAGCGGATTAAGCGCCGGAACGATCACCCTAACAACGCGTAGCACCGATGACACGCCGGCCATGGCGCAGGTGACGGTGCGTGACGGCGGAAAAAGCGTGACGGACATCGCCATCTTGAAAAACATGTTCCAACCCTTCTACACGACCAAACCCCAAGGTTTAGGTATGGGCCTTGCTATCAGTCGCGCCTTGATCGAAGCTCACGGAGGAAGAATGTGGGCTGAGCAAAACGCCGGTAACGGCATCAGTGTCCACTTTACCTTATCCTTCGTGACATGAGCACTCAATTCTGTGTTTTTATCGTCGATGACGAGTATGTGATACGCCATAGCCTTGGGCTGGTTATGGAAACCGCAGGTTTTGCTTACCAGACTTTCGAGAGCGCCGAGGACTTTCTGCAAAACTATTGTCCGGGCCAGCCTGGCTGCCTGCTACTCGACTTCAACTTGCCGGGCTTGAACGGTCAAGAATTGCAAGTCGAACTCATCCGCCGCAAGATACACCTGCCGATTATTTTCCTCACCGCTTATGGCGATATACCCATGACGGTCCGAGCAATCAAGGCCGGAGCGGTCGATTTTCTGACGAAGCCCGTTCCAAACAACCTGTTGATCGAGCGGATACAGGCAGTGCTGCAGCACGAAACACAGATATCCGAACAGACTTTGGCGGAACAAGCTCTCTGTATGCGCCTATACGGTCTTACCTCCCGCGAAATGGAAATCATGTCTTGGGTTGTGGCGGGTCATTCCAATAAGGAAATCGCTCGGCAACTAGGCATCAGTCACCGTACCGTCGAAATTCACCGTGCACGGATCTTAAAAAAAACCGGCACAACGAATCCCCTGGAACTGGCCCGCCTGTGCGAAGCCAGCCATCTTCCACTCTGACTCGAGTCCCCGGATCTTGCTATTTTGGCTATAAATTGCTTGCGCCGAGATAATTAAGCTTAATTGCTAAAATTAGGCTTTCACCCTCTCGCTCGTGAACCGGCAAATGTATGAATGCACCGTACTCCGCTGGTATTGAATAAGTGTCCTTATGTACGTGCTCGCACGTATTTTATCGCTCACTGATATACGGTTTAATTTATCCCACTGGCGATGCTCGCTCGACTCAAACTTGCCAAAAAAGGAGTGGGTTATTCGTTAAGATCGAATGCACTTCTTGGTAGGCGGGGAAGACGAGTTTCTTTTCCTGTGGCGAGGATCATCCTATATAGGATGCATCCGGTTTTGATTCATTTTATTACAAGGGTAACGACTCAATGGATGCGGATTATGATATTTTCGAGATTGTCGCAGTCATACGTGATTTCTGGCTCGTCGATGCGGAGTCTTATCAGCGAAAGTATTGCACCAACCATGGCCAGACCTTGGCTCCCGGCTATTATGTCGTCAACTGGCCGGAACACATTCGGGCAAGGCGATTTAACGATCACGCCGCATTTCATGGGCCGTTCAAATTTCGCAAGGAGGCGCAAGTGGCCCTTGAGTGGATGCATAAGACGAGGGAACTTCTTTTGACAAGATTCTCCGAGGTATCGTCTGCTGCCGCTTTGAACGCTACCCCAATGGAAGTGAAGAAACTCTGATCGTAAAGGCTATTTTGCACTGTTCTTTGTCGGTTTTGGTGTATACCTTACCCGACTTCCACAATCGGCCGGATTTCGCAGGCCACCCCAGAGATAAAAACGCCCCTCGGCGCCATTCACCCCATGAGCCCCGGACGTCTTCTAATCCTTTCCTGACGGCCAATTCGGCGACCCCGCCAATGCGCAGGAACGTAGAAATTCGGCGTTTTTGGCAGAAAAGAATCGCCATAGCTACCTCGGATGAATTATACTCGCCGCCGATTAGGTGCTTTGGTGCGTGTTCTCTGTGCCAGAGTTAAACGGGAAGTCCGGTGCGATGGTTATTTTTTCCATCTACTCCGGCGCAGCCCCCGCTGCTGTAAGCCTGATGAATCGTCTTGATGCCACTGCGCGTTTCGCGTGGGAAGGTGGGCGAATTCAGATGAAGGTGAGCCAGAAGACCGGCCTGATTCGACTGTATGGTTGCTGACTCTCGGAGGGAGAGCGCAGGCCGGAGACATCCTATATCCGTCTCTGTACGCGTATTCTCTAATCCAGTCTGCTCCCGAAATCCATTTTGAATCGAGGAGACTGTCATGTTTATCCAATCCCCACTCCCAACGTTGGCTAACGCGCTCGATGCGCGGGTCTTGACCGGCATGGCCATGCTCCTATTGGGCGCTACTCTGGTACTGGCCGTAGGTTTTGCGCCGCTAACCGAGGTGCACAACGCCACCCACGACACCCGCCACGCCACCGGCTTTCCCTGCCATTGATGGCCGGCATGCTCCTCCCGCGCATTATTTTGTCCGCCGGAATTTCGGGGATAGTGGCCGCCCTTTTGCTGGCGCTGATGCAAATTCTGTGGGTGACACCGCTGATCCTCGAAGCCGAAACTTATGAAACCGCGGCGGAATCGCTAGCACATACCCACATCGCCGACGCTACCGCCGGGCACGAGCATCCGCAGCAGGCCTGGCAGCCCGAAGACGGCTGGCAAAGAACCCTGGCGACAATCAGCAGCAACGTGGTCATGGCCATCGGTTTTGCATCGATGTTGACCGGCGCCTATTGTTTGCGGCGGCCGCCTGGCTGGGTTATCGGGTTCGGCTGGGGATTGGCCGGTTATGCGGTGTTTTTCGCGGCGCCAAGTTTAGGTCTGCCGCCGGAATTGCCCGGCACGACGGCCGCCGACCTGCTGGCTCGACAATATTGGTGGCTGGGTACGGTCTGCGTCACGGCAATCGGGCTGGGCTTGCTGTTTCTGCAAAGCAAACCCATGCCGAGACTGGCAGGCGGTTTGCTGTTGCTGAGTCCCCATCTGCTCGGCGCACCGCAGCCGGCGATGGCAGAAAGTCTGGCACCTGAGGCATTGCAAGTTCAATTCATCCAGGCGTCAGCGCTCAGCAATCTTGTGTTCTGGCTGGTATTGGGCAGCGTGTCGGCGGCTTTGGCCATCCGTTTCGGTGTGGGTGATGAAAACCAAGGCCTGGCATCGCCGGAGAATCGGCATGGCTAAAGTCTGGTTTGTCGGCGCCGGCCCCGGCGATCCCGAACTGATTACCGTCAAGGGACAGCGCTTACTGGCACAAGCCGGCGCGGTGCTGTATGCAGGATCCCTGGTCAATCAGGCCGCAACGCTGTACGCACCGGCTGGCAGCCGGGTTCGCGATTCAAAAGACATGACGCTGGATGACATCACCGCCTGGCTGATCGATCAGGCCCGTCAGCATGACACCGTTGTGCGTCTGCAAACCGGCGATCCCGGGCTTTACGGCGCATTGACCGAAATGGTCAGACCGCTGGATCAGGCCGGCATCGATTGGGCTGTCGTGCCGGGAGTTTCCTCGGCACTGGCTTCCGCCGCTGTGGCCGGCGAAACGCTGACGCTGCCGGAAGTCACGCAAACCGTGATTTTGACCCGTGTCTCGGGGCGCACGCCAATGCCGCCCGGCGAAGAACTGGAAGCTTTGGCCGCCCATCGCACCACGCTATGCATTTTCCTGTCGATTACCTTGCTGGCCCATGTGCAAAAAGCCTTGCTGGCGGCCGGCTGGCCGGCGGATGCGCCGATTCTGGTCGTGCAAAAAGCCAGCTGGCCCGGCGAGGAAAAAATCGTGCGCGGCACCTTGCAAGATATTCGCGACCGCTGCCGGGCGGAAAAAATCAACAGTCAGGCGATGATCATCGCCAGCCCGGCGTTAGGCGCCCGGTATTGGCCTGAGATCCGACATTCCAAACTCTACGATGCCGGGTTTTCGCATCGTTTTCGTAAAGCGAGCAAACCATGAATCCAAACATGCAAGCACAAACCATCCTGCTGGTCGGCCACGGCTCGCGTGAAGTCTCCGGCAATCTGGAAATTCAGGCGTTTGCCGAGCAGTGGCGCGCCCGCGAACCGCAACGCCGCATCGAAGTCTGTTTTATTGAATTTGCCGATGTGCTGCTCGACGACGGCTTGGATCTCGCCGCACGTCACGGCGGCCAGGTCGTCGTGGTGCCGTTGATCCTCAACGCCGCCGGCCACGTCAAGATGGAAATCCCCGAGTATATCGAACATGCCCGGCTGCGCCATCCGCATGTGGAGTTTGTCTATTGTCGCCATCTCGGCAGTTGCGAGGAAATCCTGACCATCCTGCAGCGCAATTTGCGCAAAGCGATGCACACACTGGATGTGCCCGACCCGCGCAATACCGGCGTGATCGTGTTGGGGCGCGGTTCATCCGATCGGGTTGCCAACGGGGAAGTCGCCAAAATGGCGCGGTGGCTGTACGAAGAAACCGATCACGATTTGGTGGACATCGCTTTTACCGGCATCACCCATCCGCGTCTGGAGTCGGTGGTGCAGCGTCAGATCAAACTGGAGATGCGGCAAATCATGGTGCTGCCGTTTTATTTGTTCACCGGCACCCTGATCGAACGCATTCGCCGCCAGGTGACGCGTTTGCAGAGCCAGTATCCGCATGTCCACTTCGTCCTCGGCCCGTATCTGGGTTTTGAGGACGAGATCTACCGCTTACTGGAACAGCGCATACAAGAAGCCACGGCCAACAGCCAGCCGGTGATGATGGAATGCGATGGCTGCAAATACCGTGAATTCGCCGCCGATCATGGCCTGGGTCCTCACCATCATGCCTGAGGCCGTAGCATGAATCACAACACCATCACCGAACAACTCACCGACGCCGGCCGCCGCATCGAGCACGATTCCTTTGCGATCGTCGATGCCGAAGCCGGTCCGCACCCCTATCAGGCCGATGAATGGCAGGTGGTGCGGCGGATGATCCACGCCACGGCGGATTTCGAATTCAACGGCCTGACCCGGTTCTCGCCCGGCGCGGTCGCTGCCGGCGTGCAGGCCCTGCTGCATGGTGCGGCAATAGTCGCCGACGTGGAAATGATTTGCGTCGGCCTGTCCAAGCCGCGGCTGAATCATTTTGGCGTAGGCACCCATCAGTTTATCGCCGATGACGATGTGATCGCCCAGGCCAAAGCGGAAAACAGCACGCGCGCGGTACAGGCGATGCGCAAGGCGCAACGGTTGAATCTGCTCGACGGCGGCATCGTTGCGATCGGCAACGCGCCGACTGCGTTACTGGAAGTGGTGCGCATGGTGCAAGAGGACGATCTGCGGCCGTCCCTGGTGATCGGCATGCCGGTCGGTTTCGTCTCGGCGGCAGAATCGAAGGCGCTGCTCAGTGAAATCGCCACCATCCCCTGGATCGTGATCGATGGCCGCAAAGGCGGCTCGACGCTCGTGGTGGCGGCCATCCATGCCTTGCTGGCCTTGGCCGAAGCGCAACAATCGGCGCGGGACTGACAGGCAGCGTGGAAAAAAAAGCCAAAGGCACCCGCAAAGGCTACACCACCGGCGCCTGTTCGGCCGCGGCGGCGCGGGCGGCGGTATTGGGTCTGGTGACTGGCGCGGTGCCGGAAGCGGTCGATTGCGAGTTGCCGAACGGCCAACAGGCGCGGTTTGCCGTGAGCGATGCGCATTGCGACGGCCTAAACGCGCATGCCGTGGTGATCAAGGATGCCGGCGACGACCCGGATGTGACCGACAAGGCGCCGTTGACCGCCGATGTCCGTCTGCTGCCGGATGCGCCCGGGGCCGTGATATTGAAGGGCGGCGCCGGCGTCGGCACGGTCACGATGCAAGGCCTTGGACTCGAAGTCGGCGGGCCGGCAATCAACCCGGTGCCGCGCCGCAATATCGAAGCCAATATCCGTGCCGCCGCCGCGCAGTTGTTGGAACAGTGCGGCCTGGAAGTGACGATTTCGGTGCCGGGCGGCGAGGACATGGCCAAAAAAACCCTCAATTACCGGCTGGGTATCGTCGGCGGAATTTCGATCCTGGGCACCACCGGCGTCGTGCATCCTTATTCGACCGCGGCGTTTCGCGCCAGTGTGATTCAGGGCGTCGAAGTCGCGGCCAATCAGGGCCAGCCGATCGTGGTGCTGACCACCGGCGGCCGCACCGAAAAATTCACGATGCGCGAATTGCCGGAGCTCGCGCCGGCCTGCTTCGTGCAAATGGGCGACTTCTTGAAATACGCATTGGATACGGTGGTCAAGTGCGGCATACGTGAAGTCGTGATTGGCGGCATGGTCGGCAAACTGACCAAGATTGCGCAAGGCGAGACCATCACTCATGCCAATCGCAGCGCGGTCGATACCGATTTGCTGGCGGAGATTGCCGCCGACATCGGCGCTCCGTCCGAGGTCTGCAACGACATCCGCCATTCGGAAATGGCGCGCTATGCCAGCGAGCGGATGGAGGAACTGGGCCTGATCGATCCGTTTTATCGGGCATTGGGCGAACGCGTCATCCGAACCTTGCACGGCCGTTATGCCGGCCAATTTCATTTACGGGTATTGATGTGCGATTTCGATGGCAACAAGCTGGCCGAAGCGGCCGGAGAGGTATGAGATGACAGAGCCCTGCCGGATCATCGGCGTACTCGATAGCGGCAGCCGCAGCCTGACGGCCGAAGCCTTGACGCATCTGAACAGCGCCGAGGTTGTGATCGGCGGCCAGCGGCTGCTGGCCTTGCTGGCCGATGCGATTGCGCCGGGCGCCGAATGTCACGAGTTGACCGGCCAGTTGAGCCGGGTGCCGGCCTGGATCAGCGACGCGCAAAGCGCAGGAAAAAAAGTCGTGGTTCTGGCTACCGGCGACCCGCTGTGTCACGGCATCGCCGGCTTCCTGATCGGTAAACTCGGCCACGGCAACGTGGAAGTCCTGCCCAACCTGTCGATGCTGCAACTGGCCTGCGCCCGACTGGGACAGTCGTGGCAGTCTGTGCGCATCGGTTCGGTGCACAGCCGCGATGCCGGCGAATGGACCCCCGGCGCCGATGCCCAACATGGCTTGTACGAGTTGCTGCAATTGCTGCGGCAATCGCCGCTGACGGCGGTGTTGACCAGCCCGGACAACACGCCGGACCGTATCGCCCGCATGCTGCAACAGGAAGCGCCGGCCGCGCATTATGACATCGCGGTGGCCGCCCGGCTGCTGCAAGCGGACGAACACATTTCCGGTTGGCTATCCGTCGATGAAGCCGCCGGCCGCCGTTTTGCCGATCCGAATATCGTTTTGATTCGGCAAAAACGTGACATGGATGAAGCGCTGTTTGGCCTGCCGGATGCGCGCTTTCAACAGCGTAAACCCGACAAAGGCCTGATTACCAAACGCGAAGTGCGCGCGGTATCGCTGGCGCGGATGGCGCTCAAGCCTGACAGCATCGTCTGGGACATCGGCGCCGGTTCCGGCTCGGTGGGTCTGGAAGCGGCGCGGCTGTGCGCGCGAGGCCATGTCTACGCGATCGAAAAAAACGCCGACGATACCGCCATCGCGCTCGCCAACCGCGCCAGTTTGCGGGTCAGCAATTACAGCCTGCGCCACGGCCGTGCGCCGGACGGCCTCGAAACCTGGCCCGACCCCGACGCGGTATTCATCGGCGGTTCCGGCGGCGAGTTGCGCGAACTGATTGCGCTCTGCCTGCAACGCTTGCGCGATGGCGGCCATTTGGTGATGAACTTTGCGACGATCGAAAATCTCGCCGCGGCGGTGGAAGCGCTAAAAGCCGCCGGAGCCGATTGGGATGTCTTGCAACTACAAGCCGCCCGCAGCAAACCGATACTGGACATGCACCGGCTACAGGCGGAAAACCCGATCTGGATCGTGGCTGCGCAACCCGGTAGCGAAAAAAATACGGAAGACACCCATGACTCAAAGTAACGGCCGGCTGTTCGGCGTCTCGCTCGGTCCCGGCGATCCGGGCCTGATCACCCGGCGCGCCTGGGAATTGCTGCAGCGTAACGATTGCCACTGGACTTATCCGGTCCGGCGCAAGCATGCCGAAAGCCATGCGTTGCAAATCGCCTTGCGGGGTGGTCTGCCGCTGCCGGCAGAACACACGCCGCTGATTTTTCCAATGACTCACGATGCCGAGATTCTGGCCGGTTACTGGCTGCGCGCGGCCGAAACCGTGCTGACGCAACTGCATAGAGGCCGGGACGTGGTGTTTATGGTCGAAGGCGACGCGTCCACCTATTCGACTTTCGGCCATCTGGCGCGCACAGTAGAGTCCCTGGATGCCGCCTTAGTCATCGAAACCATCCCTGGCGTGCCTTCGTACAACGCCGCCGCCGCGCGGGTGGCGATGCCGCTGGCCGACACCGACGAGACCGTCGCGATCGTGCCCGCGAGTTACAGAATCGACATGGTCGAACGCCTGCTGAACGATTTCGACACCCTGGTGTTACTGAAAGTCAAACCGTTGCTGGACGACATTATCGAACTGCTGCAACGTCGCGATTTGTTGTCCCAGGCCGTGTTTATCGAAAAAGCCGGCACGCCGGAAGAGCGTGTCGAACGCAATGTCGAGCGCTTGCGCGGCGAAAAGGTCAACTACCTGTCATTACTGCTGATTCGCAATCCGCACCGCCAGCGCGGCGACATCATTCGCGGCTGCCGCAAAAAAACATCGAATCCGGAATAAACATGAAAGCAATACAAGAACCCCGCGTCGTGCTGGTCGCGATCACCAAACACGGCCTGTCGCAAGCCTTGCAGTTGGCCGCAAAACTGCCCGACGCGCATCTGGCGGTCTCGGAAAAATTCGCCGCCGGCTTGCCGGCCATCGCCAACCCCATCGAGGTGTTGCCCGGCACATTGAGCGCGAATATCGGCATGCTGTTTGCGCGCTACGACCAGGTGGTGATGTTCATCTCGCTGGGCGCGGTGGTGCGGCTGATCGCGCCGCATCTCAAATCCAAGGACGAAGATCCCGGCGTGGTGGTCATCGACGATGCCGGGTGTTATGTGATTCCGGTGCTGTCCGGTCATGTCGGCGGTGCCAATGCCTTTGCCGAACACCTGGCCGCCTTGCTGGAGGCGCAAGCGGTGCTGACCACGGCCTCCGATGTCGGCAAGACCATTCCGGTAGACATTTTGGGCCGGGAGTTGGGCTGGCAGGTCGAGGCGCCAAAAATCAACATCACCCGCGTCTCGGCGCATGTGGTCAACGAAGAACCGATCGCTTTCGTGCAGGAAGCCGGCGCGCTTAACTGGTGGACTCGGCCGACACCGCTGCCGGGCAATATTCATCTGTTCGAACGTTTCGAGGATGTCGATCTTGACCGCTACCGCGCCGTGTTGTGGGTCACCCGACGCGACATCGCTCAGGCCTGTTGGGACGATCTCGCCGAACGCTTGGTGGTGTATCGCCCGCCGGCAGGACAAGATTGATGGCCGTGATGCTGGGCCTGGGGTGCGACCGCGATACCTCCTTGTCCACAATACAAGCCGCCGTCGATCAGGCTTTGGCCTCGGCCGGTCTCGACCTGTCCGCCGTTGCCGGCATAGCGACCATCGACAAAAAAAACGACGAAGCGGCGATACTGCAGTTGGCAGCCGACCACGGCTGGCCCTTGCATTTTTATAGCGCCGAACGACTGACGCAAGTGCCGGTGCCGAATCCGTCGGAAACCGTGCGTAAATACATGGGGACGCCGGCGGTTGCCGAGGCTGCCGCGTTGTTGGCGGCCAATGCGACGATGCAGGCGTTGCTGCTGGAAAAACACAAATACCGCGGCGCAGACGGCAAAAACGCCACGGTTTCGATTGCAAGCATCAGAAAGGGTTAAATGAAAAAAGGCAAAATTCTGTTGGTCGGCTTCGGTCCCGGCGCCCCGGAACACATGAGCCATCGCGCCCGCGCCGCCATCGCCGAGGCGGATGTGGTCATCGGTTATTCCACCTATATCAAACTGGTGCAGGAACTGCTCGACGGCAAGGAAGTGATCCGCAAGGGCATGACCGAGGAAATCGATCGCAGCGTCGAAGCGTACGAGCAGGCGCGGCAAGGCAAAACCGTGGCGCTGATTTCGTCGGGCGACATCGGCATTTACGGCATGGCGGGCCCCACTTACGAAGTGCTGTTCCAGGCCGGTTGGACGCCGAGCAGTGAGATCACCGTCGAAGTGATTCCCGGCGCAACGGCGTTGAATGCCTGTGCGGCGCTGGTCGGCGCACCGCTGACCCACGATTTTTGTTCGATTTCGTTGTCGGATTTGCTGACGCCCTGGCCGGTCATCGCCCGCCGCCTGGAAGCGGCGGCGCGTGCCGATTTCGTCGTCGCGCTGTATAACCCCAAAAGCGGCCGCCGCACCCGGCAGATCGTCGAGGCGCAACGGATTATGCTATTGCACCGCTCGCCGGATACGCCGGTGGCGATCGTCAAATCGGGCTACCGCCGCCGGCAGGCCATTCAAATGACTACGCTGGCGCAGATGGCCGATTGCGAGATCGGCATGCTGTGTACGGTATTGATCGGCAACAGCAGCACCTTCGTCCGCGAAGGTTTGATGGTCACGCCGCGCGGCTATGCCAACAAATACGATACATTAACCCGCGAAGCCAAAAACGGGGAACAGGCCGGGCGTTCGCTGGCGATGGGCCTGAACGGTTGGCATGCCTGTGTGCGTCGTCATTTGCGGGAAAATCCGGCGGTCACTCTGCGCGAAGCCGGTGCCCATTTCGACGCGCCTCCGGGCGAATTGCTGGCGGCCATTGCCGAAGCCCGGCCCGATGACACCGCGGGCAACATGCAGGCCCGGCTGATCGCGGCCGAGCATCTGGATAGGGTGCTGACAGCAGCCAGGGACTGGGGCAGGCTCAGGGCCGTGGTGCGCAGTGACGCGGCCATCGCCGAAGTGCTGCTGGAAGCAAAAGATTTTACCCGCAAAGGCTCATGGCTGAATCTGGCCGGCGAGCATTGTCATTTGCATGTCGATACCGGCCGCATCGCCAGCGCCTGGTTTTTCAGTCAGGCCGGCCAACAGTGCGGCCTGTATTTTATCGACGCCTGCGGCGCATGGATCTGTTCGCTGTTGCTGGTTAAATCGGGCGATCGCTTCGACCAATGCGCGCTCGACAGTTTCCAGCAAGCCTTTGAACAGTACGGTCAAGCGCTCGATAGTGGTGTTACAGATAACGAATCCGAGGAGATTACCCGCGATGAATGACATGCCGTTACCGGAAAAACCCAAAATGGGCGATTACAAACGCCATCTGCTGGTCTGTACCGGCCCGCGCTGCACGCAAGACGGCGAATCGCAAGCGCTGTTCGACAGCCTGGGAGCAAAATTCAAGGCGGCGGGACTGGATCAGGGGGCGTTGCGGGTCAAGCGCACACGCACCACCTGTTTTGCCACCTGTAAGGCCGGGCCGATCGTCTGCGTCCAACCGGACGGCATTTGGTATTACCATGTGACCGCCGTCAATCTCGACCGCATCATAGAGCAGCATTTGCTCGGCGGCGTGCCGGTCGAGGAACTGATTTTTCATCGCGGCCCCGGTTGCGAACATGGCTGACAGCACGCCTTGATGAAAATATCAAGAAATTTCCGAGGCATGGGTGTTCCAAATCGATGGACATTCGGAAATCAAAGGCCGACACCCAATAAATAACGGCTCCGCTTCATGGTGAAACGGAGCCGGAATAACACTCTGACTTACGCCGCCTGATCCAGCTTGAACGCCGCGTGCAGCGCCCGGACCGCCAGTTCCAGATATTTCTCGTCGACGACGACCGAGATCTTGATTTCGGAGGTCGAGATCATCTTGATGTTGATGCCTTCGGCCGCCAGCGTCTGGAACATCGTGTTCGCGATGCCCGCGTGCGAGCGCATGCCGACGCCGACGATCGAAATCTTGACGATATTGTCATCGGCGGTGACTTTTTTCGCGCCGAGTTCCGCGCAGGTTTTTTCGAGCGAGGCCTTCGCGCGCTGAAAATCGTTCCGGTGCACGGTGAAGGTGAAATCGGTCGTTTCGTCTTCGGCGATGTTTTGCACGATCATGTCGATTTCGATATTCAGATCGGCGATCGGGCCGAGGATTTTGGAGGCGACGCCCGGCTTGTCCGGTACCCCGGTGATCGTGAGTTTCGCTTCGTCCCGGTTGAAGGCGATGCCTGAAATCAATGCGCTTTCCATTTGTGTGTCCTCATAGGTAATCAGCGTGCCGTTACCTTCTGTAAATGATGATAATACGCGTAATGCCACGTTATACTTGCCGGCGAACTCGACCGAACGAATCTGCAACACTTTCGAGCCGAGGCTGGCCATTTCGAGCATCTCTTCGAAGGTGATCCGCTCAAGCCGGCGCGCCTTCGGTTCGACGCGAGGGTCGGTCGTGTACACGCCGTCGACATCGGTATAGATCAGGCATTCGTCGGCTTTCAACGCCGCCGCCAGGGCGACTGCGGTGGTGTCGGAGCCGCCTCGGCCCAGGGTCGTGATGTTGTCCTCTTCATCGACGCCCTGGAATCCTGCGACCACGACGACCTTGCCCTGATTCAACTTTGCCCGCATCCGGCTGTCGTCGATGTCGCGAATCCGCGCCTTGGTATGGCTGCTGTCGGTTAGAATCTTGACCTGGCCGCCGGTGAATGAAAACGCGGGGCAGCCGACTTCTTCGAGCGCCATTGCGAGCAGGGCGACGGTGACCTGTTCTCCGGTCGAGACCAGCATGTCGAGCTCGCGCTCATTCGGCTGCTGCTGAATGTCCTTCGCCAGTCCGATCAGGCGATTGGTTTCGCCGCTCATCGCCGATACCACGACGACGATCTGATCGCCCTGGTCGTGCGATTTTTTTACCTTTTCGGCAACGGCCTTGATCCGCTCGACCGAGCCGACCGAGGTGCCGCCGAATTTAAACACATACAGTGCCATTTTTTACCTGTTTAATGTTATTTTGATTTATAAACGCTTTTTCTATTGCCAACCGTCAAGACAAGAATACGTAATTCGCTGTCTTGTATCTCGCAAATGATCCGATAATCCATGACGCGGTAACGCCATAAACCGCCTAAAGGCCCCGTCAATGCCTTGCCGGAACTGCGTGGATTATCCATATTGGCAACACGCTGTTCCAAATAATCGAGAATGGCTTTTGCGGCCTGCTTGTCCAGCTTGCGGAGTTGTTGCTTCGCTGAATCGGCGTAGCTAATCACCCAAACCAAGTTCTTTCCTTATGTCGCTGGCCGAATGGACTTTTTCCGCACCGCTCCTCACCTTTTCCAGCACTTCCGCTGCCAGATAATAATCTTCCAGATCATCAAGGCCGTTTTCAATAATTTCCCGCAAATAATCCGCTTTTGAACGCCCGGTTTGTGTCACCAAAAAATCAAGCCGCCGTTCGGTTTCTGAATTGAGATCAATGGAGATTGGCATGTTTTAAAATCTCTTAGGTGTGTTAGTTGCTCACGCAGAAATATACTGCAATGTATCGATAATATCATCACGCATCATGATTGAACTTCCATGCCGTTCCGGTGGGCGGAAAATCGCCGCCCGCCTGTATCAACCTGCCGTCTGCTCTTGCACCCAGGCCGGAACCCCGGCCAGGGCCTTGGCCAATCCGGTCGGATCGTTGCCGCCCGCCTGCGCCATGTCGGGGCGGCCGCCGCCTTTGCCGCCGACCTGGGTCGCGACGAAATTGACCAGATCGCCGGCCTTGACGCGTCCGACCTGATCCTTCGAGACGCCCGCGATCAGGCTGACCTTGTCGCCTTCAACGGTCGCGAGCACGATCGCTGAACTGCCGAGCTTGTTTTTCAACTGGTCGACCAGATCGCGCAGAGATTTCGGATCGACGCCGTCGAGCTTAACCGCCAGCACCTTGATGCCGTTGACTTCGACCGCGCCGGAACTGAGTTCGTCGCCGGCCGAACTGGCCAGTTTCGCGTTCAGACGCTCAAGCTGTTTTTCCAGGGAGCGGGTCTTTTCGAGCAATTGTTCGACCTTTTCGGCCGCTTTGTCCGGTGAGCTCTTCAATAATCCGGAAATCGAGGCGAGCGCCTTGTCGCGGCTCGCAATCCAGTCGATGCAGCCTTGACCGGTGACCGCCTCGATACGGCGGACGCCGGCCGCAACGCCGGTTTCGCCGATGATCTTGAAGCAGCCGATGTCGCCGGCGCGCTCGACGTGGGTGCCGCCGCACAGTTCGGTCGAAAACTCGCCGATCTTCAAAACGCGCACTTCCGCGCCGTATTTTTCGCCGAACAAGGCCATCGCGCCGGCCTTGACCGCATCGTCCTTCGCCATGATGTCGGCGGTGACCGGCGTATTCAGGCGGATTTGTTCGTTCACGATCCGTTCCAGCTCGGCGATTTCCTCGGTCGTGACCGGCTCGAAATGCGAGAAGTCGAAACGCAGGCGCTCGGGATTAACCAGCGAGCCTTTTTGCGCGACATGGTCGCCCAGAATCTGACGCAGAGCCGCATGCAGGATATGTGTCGCGGAGTGATTCAACTCGGTCGCTTTGCGTTCATTCGCATCGACATGGGCCGCGCAGTCCTGGCCTTGGGTGAATGCGCCGGAGATGACTTTGCCCTTGTGCAGGAACAGATTGCCGCCCTGTTTTTGGGTGTCGGTCACTTCGAATACCGCGCCGTTCACGGTAATTCTGCCCTTATCGCCGACTTGTCCGCCGGATTCGGCGTAAAACGGCGTCTTATCCAGTACGATCACACCTTCCTGGCCGGCCTGCAAGGTTTCGACGGGCTGGCCCTGGGCGTACAGCGCGACGATATGAGATTGATCGGCAAGATGGTCGTAGCCGGTAAATTCGGTTTCGACATCGAGCTTGATGTCCTGGTCGTAGTCGCTTCCGAAATGGCTGGCCGACCGCGCGCGATCGCGTTGCGCGGTCATCGCCGCTTCGAAGCCTTCATGATCGACAGACAAGTCGTGTTCGCGCGCGAAATCGGCGGTCAGATCGACCGGGAAGCCGTAGGTGTCGTAAAGCTGGAACACGGTGTCGCCCGGAATCACCTTGCCTTCGAGCTTGGCGACGCAGGCTTCGAGTATCTTCATGCCTTGTCCCAAAGTTTCGGCGAAGCGTTCTTCCTCTTTTTTCAGGATTCTTTCGACCTGCGCCTGCGAGTTTTTCAATTCGGGGTAGGCATCGCCCATCGCCTCGACCAGCGGCGCGACCAGTTGATAGAAGAAGACGTCGTGAATGCCGAGCCGGTAGCCGTGACGAATCGCGCGGCGGATGATCCGGCGCAGCACATAGCCGCGGCCTTCGTTCGAAGGCAGTACGCCGTCGGTAATCAGGAACGCGCAGGAGCGGATATGGTCCGCGATCACCCGCAGCGAGCTTTGGTTCAAGTCGTCGATGCCGGCCAGTTTTGCCGCCGCCTTCAGCAGCTTCTGGAATAGGTCGATTTCGTAATTGCTGTGCACGCCTTGCGAGACCGCCGCGATCCGTTCCAGCCCCATGCCGGTATCGACCGAAGGCTTCGGCAGCGACGTCAGGGTGCCGTCGGCGGAGCGGTCGTACTGCATGAATACCAGGTTCCAGATCTCGATGTAGCGGTCGCCTTCCTCATCGGGAGAGCCCGGAGGGCCGCCCGGAATCGATTCGCCGTGGTCGTAGAAGATTTCGCTGCACGGGCCGCAGGGGCCGGTGTCGCCCATCGACCAGAAATTGTCTTTTGCGCCGATTCGTGAAAAGCGCTTAGGGTCGACGCCGACATCGTTCAGCCAGATGCTTTCGGCTTCGCTGTCTTCTTCGAACACGGTCACCCATAATTTTTGCGGCGGGATCTCCATTTCCTGGGTCAAGAATTCCCAGGCGAAATGAATCGCATCCTTCTTGAAATAATCGCCGAAACTGAAGTTGCCGAGCATTTCGAAAAAGGTATGATGCCTTGCGGTATAGCCGACGTTCTCCAGGTCGTTATGCTTGCCGCCGGCGCGCACGCAGCGCTGGCTGGTCGCCGCGCGGGTAAAGTCGCGTTGCTCGCGTCCCAAAAACACATCCTTGTACTGCACCATGCCGGCGTTCGTGAACAACAGGGTAGGGTCGTTGCCGGGAATCAGCGAACTGGACGGCTCGATCGTATGTCCGCGTTGGCGGAAAAATTCCAGGAAGGCGGAGCGCAGTTCTGCGCTGGTCAACTTTTTCATAGGTTATGCGGTTAAAAGGCTAAAAAGTGTTCGAGATGTTTTTCAATAAATCGGCAATCATTGCGTTGGTAAAGCCGCGCTGTAACAAAAACCGGCTGCGTTTCGCCCATTCATTCCGATTCGGAATCGGGTCGTTGCCGTACTTCTTACTATAAATCTGCTGCAAAAGCGCCATCCAGCCGCCGGCGACCGATTCGGCGAGCGCTTCGAGATCAAACAGGGGAGTCTTGCCGAGATCGATGCCGTGTTGACGCAGTTCATAGGCGATAAAAGTCGGGCCGTAACCTTTCAGGATCCGCGAACGCGCATAGCTTTCCGCGTAACGCGCATCGCTTTGCCAGTTCTCTGCGCTCAATTCTTCCAGGATCGGCTCGATGCTTTCCTTGGCAAAGCCTTTGACGGCCAGTTTTTGCAGCAATTCTTTTCGGCTGTGCTCGCGTCCGGTCAACAGGCGCAAGCATTCAGCCCTGATTTTGGCGTCCGCCTGATCCACGTAAAGTCAGAGCGCAGGCTTCAATCGTCGTCGAGTTCGGGCTTAGCCGAAACCGGCAGCGTCTTGCCGAAGGCTTCCGCGCGTATTTTCGCTTCGATTTCGCTGGCCTTGTCCGGATGCTCTTTCAGATACAGCTTCGCGTTGTCCTTGCCCTGGCCGATCTTTTCATCGCCATAGCTGTACCAGGAGCCGGCTTTCTGGATGAACCCGAAATTGACGCCGAGATCGACTAACTCGCCAAAGAAAGAAATGCCTTCGCCGTACAGAATCTCGAATTCGGCCTGCTTGAACGGCGGCGCGACCTTGTTCTTGACGACCTTCACGCGCGTCTCGTTGCCGATTATTTCTTCGCCCTTCTTGACCGAGCCGATCCGGCGAATATCGAGCCGTACCGATGCGTAAAACTTCAGCGCGTTGCCGCCGGTCGTGGTTTCGGGGTTGCCGAACATCACGCCGATCTTCATTCGGATCTGGTTGATGAAGATTACCAGCGTATTCGAACGCTTGATGTTCGCGGTCAGTTTGCGCAACGCCTGCGACATCAGCCGCGCCTGCAGGCCCATGTGCGAATCGCCCATGTCGCCTTCGATCTCGGCCTTCGGCGTCAGCGCCGCGACCGAATCGACCACGACGATGTCCACCGCGCCGGAGCGCACCAGCATGTCGGTGATTTCGAGCGCCTGCTCGCCGGTATCAGGCTGCGAAACCAGGAGGTCATCGACATTCACGCCGATTTTTTCGGCATAACCCGGGTCCAGCGCGTGTTCGGCATCGACGAACGCGGCCGTGCCGCCGAGTTTTTGCACTTCGGCGATCACCTGCAAGGTCAGCGTGGTTTTGCCGGATGATTCCGGCCCGTAGATTTCGACGATCCGTCCGCGCGGCAAGCCGCCGCAGCCAAGCGCAATGTCCAGCCCCAAAGAGCCGGTCGAAACGACCTCGATGTCCCGAGACGCCGCCACATCACCCATCCGCATCACAGAGCCCTTGCCGAACTGCTTCTCGATCTGCATCAATGCCGCGCCGAGCGCTTTCTTTTTGTTTTCGTCCATTGCCTATGTCCCGTGCTGTCGTGGTTTAACGAAGTGCCGCTTAATTAAATGGAGTATTATTACATACGGGTACCGGTTCGGGTAGTGCTGATTTGGGATTACGCGCCGGATTGATTGCGGCATTGCATACGTTCATCATGTTTATTTATTCGTTGTCTATCCTGTTCAATCAGATCAATTTATTGAGCCCGGCCGAGGCCTTGTTTATCATGGCCGGGCTGTTTGTGATCGTGTGGGTTCTGGCGCCTACCCCGGAGGGCGCGTTTCGGCCATTGTCTTTCGATAATTATTTGTTTTCGTGCTGGGTAGGCGGGCAGGGGCTAAGCACCGTATTTTGGCCGTTCTTCGGGGTGTTGAATGCCGCGTTGTTCAGCGCGGATTGGCTGGTCAAATCGGGACAGTTGACCGTGTCGAGCTGGGATGACGTGCATTTTGTCCTGCTGCTGCCGATCATCTGGTGGACGGTGTCGATCTGGCGCTGTTCGCCGAATGCCCGCTTCCGTTGGCAGGGCGCCGGCGCGCGTTTCATCACGGTCGCCGTGTTTTTGGAGTACGCCTTGAAACTGTACATCCGCGCCGAATATCCGCGTCTCTTCTTCAATTGCGAGGAACTGCTGTTGGATTACGGCAGTTGTTTTTAGCGCAAGCCGATCGCCTTCGTTGCCGATGGGTAATCCCCATTGCTATAAAAAAAACGGCAAAAAGGTTATAATCAGGGTTTTTGATTCACAATTACTAAATTTCGGAAATAACATGCTGGGTAAGCTGGTCAAATTTGTTGTAGGGAGCCGAAACGACAGGCTGATTAAAAAGAAAAGAAAGTTGGTCAAAAGGATCAATGATTTATCTTCTGAGTATGAAAAACTGTCGGATCAAGATTTAAAGGCGAAAACACAGGAATTTCGCGACCGGCTTACACAGGGCGAAAAGCTCGACAACCTGATTCCGGAAGCCTTCGCGACGGTTCGGGAAGCGTCGTCGCGGGTCTTCGGCATGCGCCATTACGACGTGCAGTTGATCGGCGGCATGATCCTGCATGACGGCAAGATCGCCGAAATGAAGACCGGCGAAGGCAAGACGTTGATGGCGACGTTGGCGGCTTACCTGAATGCATTGCCGGGACGCGGCGTGCATGTGGTCACCGTGAACGATTACCTGGCGCGCCGCGACGCCGAATGGATGGGGCGGCTGTACGAATTCCTGGGCATGACCACCGGCGTGATCATCAGCCAGATGGATTATGACGTCCGCCGTCATTCGTATTCCTGCGACATCACTTACGGCACCAACAACGAATTCGGCTTCGATTATCTGCGCGACAACATGGCGTTCAGTCTCGAAGAAAAAGTCCAGCGCGAACTGCATTTTGCGATCGTCGACGAGGTCGATTCGATCCTGATCGACGAGGCGCGGACGCCGCTGATCATTTCCGGGCCTTCCGAAGAAAGCTCCGAAATCTATATGAAGGCCAATGCGATCATCCCTTTCCTGACCAAACAGGAAAAAGAAGGTGAGCCCGGCGATTTTTCGCTCGATGAAAAAACGCGTCAGGTGCATCTGACCGAGGAAGGCCATGAACGCGTCGAACGGCTGATGGTCGAGCACGGCCTGATGGTCGAGGACAGCAGTCTTTACGACGCCTCGAATATCCGTCTGATGCATTATCTGAGCGCCTCGTTGCGCGCCCATGTGCTGTTTAAAAAGGACGTGCATTACATCGTGCAGAGCAATCAGGTGATCATCGTCGATGAATTCACCGGCCGCATCATGCCGGGCCGGCGCTGGTCCGAAGGCCTGCATCAGGCGGTCGAGGCCAAGGAGCATGTACCGATCCAAAGCGAGAACCAGACGCTGGCGTCGATCACCTTCCAAAACTATTTCCGGCTTTACCACAAGCTCTCCGGTATGACCGGCACCGCCGACACCGAAGCGTTCGAGCTGAACAAAATTTACGGACTCGAAGTGGTCGTGATTCCGACACACCGGCCGTTGATCCGCAAGGATATGGGCGATCTGGTTTATTTGACCGCCGCGGAAAAATACCAGGCGGTTGCCGAAGACATCAAACGCTGTGTCGAACGCCAACAGCCGGTTCTGGTCGGCACCACCTCGATCGAAAATTCGGAGCTGCTTTCCTCCTTGTTGCAACAACAAGGCATTCCGCATGAAGTGTTGAATGCGAAGCAGCATGAACGCGAAGCGCATATCATCGAACAGGCCGGCAAGCCCGGCGCGGTTACGATCGCGACCAATATGGCGGGCCGTGGTACCGACATCGTGCTCGGCGGCAATCTGGACGCCGAGCTGAAAGTCTTGGGCCCCGATGCGACCGACGAAGAAAAAGCGCATGTGCGCGGCGTCTGGCTGGATCGCCATAATGAGGTGATTGCGAGCGGCGGTCTGCATGTGATCGGCTCGGAGCGCCACGAATCGCGGCGTATCGACAACCAGCTCAGAGGCCGTTCCGGCCGTCAGGGCGATCCGGGATCTACGCGCTTCTATCTGGCGCTCGAAGACGATCTGATGCGTATCTTCGCTTCCGACCGCGTTGCGGCCTTGATGGCCAAGCTCGGCATGGGCAACGGCGAAGCTATCGAGCATCCGTGGGTGACCCGGGCGATCGAAAACGCACAGCGCAAGGTCGAAGCGCGCAACTTCGATATCCGTAAGGAAATTCTGGCTTACGACGATGTCGCGAACGATCAACGCAAAGTCGTTTACTCGCAGCGCAACGAGCTGATGGCGGCCGAAGAAATCTCAGACATCATCACCGCGATCCGGAAAGATGTGATCAACAATGTGATCACTCAATACATCCCGCCGCGTTCGATGGAAGAGCAATGGGATATCGCCGGGCTCGAGGAGCATATCCAGCAGGAATTCCATGTCGAGGTTCAGATTCGGAAAATGCTCGACGAGGATCGTAAACTGCAGGAAGAGTCGCTGCGCGCGCGCATCGTCGAGGCGATGGAGCAGGCGCATAAGGACAAGGAAAAGAAGATCACTCAGGGCGTCATGCAGCATTTCGAAAAATCGGTGATGTTGCAAGTGCTGGACAACAGCTGGAAGGAGCATCTGGCGGCGATGGACTACCTGCGTCAGGGCATTCATTTCCGTGGCTACGCGCAGAAAGATCCGAAGCAGGAATATAAGCGCGAAGCGTTCGAAATGTTCACGCATCTGCTCGATCACATCAAATACGAAGTGATCACTATATTGTGCAAGGTGCAGGTCAGACAGGAAGAAGATGTCGAAGCCATCGATGCACAAAGACAAGCGCAGGCGCCGAAGGAATTGCATTTCGAACATGCCGAGGCGCCATCTCTGGATGCGGCCGAGCAGGAACCTGAAGAGGCTGAAAACGACCCACTGGCTGCACAGCCGTTCGTTCGTTACGGCGATAAGGTCGGCCGGAATGATTTATGCCCTTGCGGTTCAGGCAAGAAGTATAAGCAGTGCCATGGGAAGGTAAGCTAACTATTTCAAGCTCAAGTCAAACACCTCCGGCAAAGCTGGAGGTATGATTATCTGAACTGCGCAAAGCGGATTCACTGACGAGCCACCTGCAGGTGGTTCGTCTCATATATAAAATCCCGTTGCTTTCTCTTGGCCTTCTTCGCGGTATTAAGACGGTAAGCATTTGACATCTCTTATCTCTGGCTAGCATTTTTCGCGAATGCTGAAAAGAGATCTGCCGGCTTCAGCAATGAAAAGTAAGCTGTTCGCCTCGCCTTCGGCGACCCGCGTACGTCCTGTCCGCCACGAAGTTACCCTTTTTTGCTATGCCAGCACAATGACTTGGCGCCGTGCAGGATGGCCTCGTATTTGACTTCGCTCTCGCTCTAACTTCGTAAAATTCCCGGCCCACGGCTTCAGCAGGGAAGGGTTATCTCGCTCCATCCAATCTCCATTCGCAAGTCTTCTCGCCTGTTCCACGGTGTAGCGTGCTGAGCTGTTTTGGATTTTAGAGGCTTATGATGATTGTTAGGTTTGCGTTTCCTCTCAAATCCTGATGAGTATCTTGAAATGCCTTAGTCATGATTAACGGTTGGGATGATGCCGAGATGAAGGCGGTGGGATGTATCAATTAAGTAGTACATAAGGACCATATATTTTCATAGCCTATAGGTGTAGCTTAATAATGCATTAAGAAGATTGCGGCTAGTACTGCGCTTGGAGTGCAAAAAAGACCAAAGCATAGTGCCTTACGTTTTGAGATGGATCGGCGGTATGGGTAATGACTTAATGTTTTAGTAAAAATTTTCAGGGATCGAGGCTAAGTCAATCATTTTATTTGAGGAATTTACTTATGAAACTCAAGAAATTATTTGTCTCAATGATGATAACCCTGACAACGGGATATGCTACTGCAGCCTGGGCCGTCAGCAACCATGATCCGGTAAAACGCGCACTAGGCCATATCAAGGCCCATGGTCAGGCGGTTGAAAAATCATCTGGCGATCAGTTTTTCGTTCGTGATGTCATAGTGGACAGGGACGGCGGGCAACATGTGCGTTTTGACCGTACATACAAAGGGCTCAACGTGATAGGAGGCGACGTCGTTGTGCATTCCCGAGGCAATGGCGCCTTTATCTCGGCCTCCCACACCCTCAAGCATGCTATCGATGTCGATACGCAGGCCCATGTGGACGAAACCGATGCCATCGATTTGGCTGAGATGGAGTTCGATGCGACCGGCATTCGCAATGCCTCATCTATCAGTAAACTGGTCGTCTATACACGCGATGAAGATCCTGTGCTTGCTTGGGATGTCAAGGTGTTGGGTAGTAAGGATGATGGAACGCCAGCGGAAGTCCATTACATTATCGGCGCCAATGCTCCGCAGCTACTCGATCATTGGGATGATATTGAAACTAGCAGCTCTGACGGGAATGGGGATAGTTTTTTTAATGGAACCGTCGCGGTGACAACGGATTATAGCAGCAGCTCCAACAGTTATTCTCTGAGAGATCCTTCTCGTGGTAACCAATACACCGTCGATATGAAAAACAAACAAGGAGGTAGCGGTAGTCTCTTCGCCGATGCAGACAATGCATGGGGTAACTTCCTGCTTACAGACCGAGCGACGGTTGGCGTCGATGCTCAATACGGAACGGCGATGACTTGGGACTACTTCAAGAATGTGCATGGTCGAACTGGCATCGCCAATGATGGAAAGGGGGCATTTAACCGCGTGCATTATGGAAGAAACTATAACAATGCCTTCTGGTCCGACGGCTGCTTTTGCATGACCTATGGCGACGGCGATGGGACAACGTTTAATCCTTTCGATTCGCTGGATGTCGCAGGACATGAAATGAGTCACGGCGTAACCTCGCGCACCGCTAACCTGACGTACTCAGGCGAATCGGGCGGATTGAACGAAGCCACTTCCGATATTTTCGGCACGATGGTGGAGTACTATGCGAATAATGCTCAAGACAGGCCCGACTATCTAATCGGTGAAAAACTTTATAAGAGCGGAACCAAGGCGCTTCGTTATATGCACAATCCGAGTCTCGACGGCAGATCGGCAAGCTGTTGGAGCAGTTCGGTAGGCAGTCTCGATGTCCACTACTCCTCTGGCGTGGCTAACCATTTCTTTTATCTGCTGGCCGAAGGCAGCGCAGCGATTCCGGCAAGTCCCACCTGCAATGGCTCATCAGTGACCGGGATTGGTCGGGATGCAGCGCAGAGAATCTGGTACCGGGCGCTCACCGTCTATATGACCTCCTCGACGAACTATGCGGGAGCGCGTGCGGCGACTCTTGCCGCGGCAGGGGATCTTTTCGGCTTGGAGAGTGCTGAAAAAGCAACAGTCGCTGCCGCCTGGAGCGCGGTTAACGTGAATTAAGACAGAGGATAGCAACATGAACAAAATCAATTTCTCAAATAAGCGGGTTTGGGGCTCGCTAAAAAATAAGGTTTCAGGGTTGATGCCGTTTTTCTTGTTTTTATCGTTGTGTTCAGGAAGCCTAAGGATTTGCTCAAAAATAACTTCCCGAAACGCTCCTACGGAAAAGCCCGATAATTCCAACGAGGAAGATGTTTATCAAAAACGATCCTGATGTTTTCGAGGAAATCCGTAGCACATTTTTTCCCGGTCTCATAAACGCCCGCCAACACCTCCACCGTGACCTTCAGTCCGGTGGACGTTCTTGCCTGTTCCATGAACTGCTTGGCAATGGCGAGCGAATGAAAGACGATGCCTTGGCAGGCGCGGGTGATGTGCGGAAACAGGCGATGTTCAATCGGATTATGTTTTGAGCAATACGGCGGATAATGCGCAATGCGAATTTCCAGCCCCAATTGGGTCGCCAGCGCCTGCAACGCTTCCTTGAACACATGGCGATTGGCAGCATTACTGCCGCCGCCATCGCAGAGGATGAGCAACCTGCGCGCTTCGGGATAGTGCCGGTTGCCGTGCCGTTGCCACCATTGGGCAATGCTGGCACAGCACAATTCGCTGGTATCGTGGCTGGTGTTGAGGTGTATCGTGCCTTCGTTCCGCGCTAAATCATAGAGCCCATGCGGGATCAATTTTCCGTTGCCGACGCTAGGAAAATCATGGTCCAGGGTGTCGACCGGCACCTGCGTGTAGGTGTAACCGTCGCGGGCGAAATCGCCCAGCAGTTCTTTCTTTTTGGTATCGATGCTGAGCACCGGATCGCCTGCGCTCAGATACGCGTCTTTGAGCCGGGCGATGTTTTCGAACTGGGCATTGCGGTCAGGGTGAGCCCCCAACGCCTTTTTCTTGCGCGCTTTACGCCGACCTAATTTGTGTTTTTTCAACAGTTTGCGCACCGTGTTCGGGCTGACCGGCGTCGCTTTCGCGCCCAAGCGCCGACTGATTTCGCCACACGACAGATTCGTCCACAAGACGCCTTCGCGCATCGGGTCGCCGGCGGTGAAGTCCGCCAACAGGTCGAGAAAGTGAGTCTCCAACTGCGCCGATTGCTCAAGCGCCGTTTTCCGGCCCCCACCTTTTTTTTCGGACCCGATCCGCTGCCGGGTCATCGGTCGCGTCGAGTTCCAACTGGCCCCGGCGGATGGTCTTGGGGTCCAGGGCAAATAGTCGGGCGATATAATCAATGCCGCCATGCCCCAGCTTGGCGGCTTCTATGCCGGCATAGCGGCGCCTATCTTTCTCGGATAGGCTCGCAAAAAGGCGTTGCATTTTGACTTCTATTGCAGGCTCGTAACCAATCATGTCCTGTTGGGATTTGCGTTGTCGATGGCGTGTTATTATCCGCTAATTCACTTTCATTTAGGGAAGTTGTTTTTGACGAAATCCTAGGCGCGCGCGGCATCGTTGACGGCCGTTTCATCGGCTTTCAGGCAGACAGCGCTCTGCGCGAACGATGCGCGAGCAAATAATAAAAAGTGGAGTAGGTAGAATTTCAGCATGGCGAGCGCCATACATAATGGCAATGTACGGCTTTGCACGCCGATGACCGCAATTGACAGTTTCACGCGCGCAGTTACGCACGATTAATATCCACGAAAAACTCGAAAGGCACGAAAAATTTCACGGCATCTTGTATTTTGTAACACTCTGCTTTTTGCCAAAGCCAAAATGTGGGCCCGTGCGGATTTTACGGTCCTTCTATCATCAAGCTATTGTCCACTGCGTGCCGAAGGGTATCAGTTCACATTTCTTCTAATATTCATATATACTTATATTATTTATTTCCCGTTGCAACTATGCTGCTGTCCACATCAATACAGATGTGGGTACTGACGGGGCTAATCATGCGGGTGAACCCTGAAAAAGCGGTAGGGTCGCCAGGTTTTTGATGCGATAAGAATCTGCTAATGAGTTCAAACAATCAGTCCTCGGCACAAGATTTGCCAAAACAGGCCCGGCAACCGGACTTTTTAGACCTGACCGTTCAGGATCAGACCAGAATTTTGCAACAGCAGCAAGATATTGTGAGCCGGGTCGCGCAAGGGCATGATGCGATCAGCATCTGCGAGCAGATCTGTTTGTTTGGGGAATTGCTGGTGTCTAACTCGGCCGCATCGATCATGCTGTTCGACGAAGCGGGCCAGGTCTTAAATGTTTTCGCCGCGCCGAGTGTGCCGGATGAGGCCGTCAGATTGCTTAACGGCCTGCGCCCCGGGCCGGGCGCCGGTTCTTGCGGCAATGCCGTCTATCGACAACAGCCGGTTTATGTCAGGAATACGTTGACCGATTCCCGCTGGCAGGATAATCGCCATTTAGCGGAAGCGTTTAACATTTGCGCCTGCTGGTCAGTGCCTATCCGCGCCAAGAATGGCAAAGTTCTGGGGTCTTTTGCATTATCAAGCTTCGAACACCGCCTGCCCAATGCATTTCATCAGAAATTACTCGAATTGGCCGCCAACCTCGTCAGTATCGTCCTCGTACAACAAAGGACGAATGACCAGCTGTTTTTGGCGGGCAAGGTTTTTGAGAACAGCATGGATGGGATTCTGATAACCGACCCCTCCAGGCAGATCATCTCGGTCAACCGGGCTTTTTCCGATATCACCGGCTACCCTGCGGAGGAGGTGATCGGAAAAAATCCTTCTCTGTTGTCGTCCGGACGCCAGGATAGCGAGTTTTACACTAACATGTGGCACGCGATCCGCTCGGCCGGCAGTTGGCGGGGCGAAGTATGGAACAAGCATAAAGACGGCAAGCATTTCCCGATCTGGATCAACATCAACGTCATCTATGACAAGAACGGCAATATCACGCATTATTTGGGCATATTCAGCGATATTTCGGAAATCAAGCGCCTTGACCACATCATCTGGAAACAAGCGAACTTCGATTATGTGACGGGCCTGCCGAATCGCAATATGTTCCATGATCGTCTGGAGCAGGATCTGAAAAAAGCCCAACGCAAGGGCGAGCGGGCCGCGCTTTTCTTTATCGACCTGGATCATTTCAAGGAAATCAACGATTCGTTGGGCCACGGCATGGGCGATCGTTTGCTCAAGGATGCCGCGCAACGCCTGCGCGAGAGCGTGCGTGAAACCGATATGGTGGCGCGTTTGGGCGGAGACGAATTCACCGTGATCATCAACGATTGCGAGAATGACCAGAGCATCGGCCGTATTGCGCAGAACATTCTCGATAAATTGGCGATGCCATTTTATTTGGAACACGAAATGGCCTACATCTCGGCCAGCATCGGCATCGCGCTATTCCCCAATGACGCGACCTCGATCGAAGCGTTGCTGAAAAACGCGGACCATGCGATGTATGCGGCTAAAAACGAGGGCCGTAACCGTTTTCATTATTTTACTCCGGCCATGCAGGCCGCCGCCGAACTGCGCCGAGGCATTGCGCATGATCTGCGCGCGGCAATCGCGGGCAACCAGTTGCAGCTGTACTATCAGCCGATCGTCGATCTTGCCTCCGGAAGCATCCACAAGGCCGAAGCCTTGCTGCGCTGGCGGCATCCGGAAAAGGGCTTTATCAGCCCCGAGATTTTTGTGCCGATCGCCGAAGAGACCCGCATGATTGTAGAGATCGGAGATTGGGTGTTCAGGCAGGTCGCGAAACAGGTAGCCGTTTGGCAAGCCGCGTACCATCGGGATTTTCAGATCAGCGTGAACAAATCCCCGGTACAGTTTTTGATTGAAAATCGCGCGAATTCATCCTGGATCGAGCATCTGCGCGAACACAAGCTGGGAGAGCACAGCATCGTGGTCGAAATCACCGAAAGTTTGCTGTTGGACGCGAATGATCGGGTCACGAAACGGTTGCTCGAGTTCCGGGATGCCGGCATCGAGGTGGCGATCGACGATTTCGGCACCGGCTACTCCTCGCTGTCCTACCTGAAAAAATTTGACATCGATTACCTCAAGATCGACAAGTCGTTCGTCCACAACATTACCCCGCAATCGAATGACATGGTTTTGTGCGATGCGATCATCAGCATGGCGCACCGACTGGGCATCAAAGTGATCGCGGAAGGCGTCGAAACCGAGGCGCAGCGCGACTTGCTGGCGGCCGTCGGCTGCGATTATGCGCAGGGTTACTTGTTTTCGAAGCCGGTTTCCGCACAGGAGTTTGAGAGATTATTGCTGACCGGGTCAATCGGTCAGGGTTTTGCCAGTGGCTGAGCGAAGCCGAAGCCAACGATTTATTTGCAATCGATTATGGATACATTTTTTCTAAAAAATCGCCTAAACAACGGCCTTTTCGAGCATTGTTCCTGAGTTCCCGATTCACGCGTAATCTTCCTCAAAAAAACCGAGCGCTAAGGTCCGCAGAGCCACTGCGACAGTAACGCGGATCATCCCTACGCACCGCAACGCCGGGGCCAAAAAATTGTCCAGATATCCTAAAAGACTCGGATGTCCATACTCCCTTTAACGAAGGGAGCTATGGATTGAATGGGTTTAAAACAACCACCTTGGATGAGTTTATTAAACCGATACCGAGTGCTGTAAAGCATTTAAAACGGCCGAAAAGAGAATAAACAGGGGGGGTATTTACGGTCCAAGTCGCTCTGCCAATTTCTAAGCAATCGCGTCAATAGCGGGCTTTAGGGGGATAGGCAAGCTTTTCCTTGATCCCGTTGTCAGCGATGCGATGGTTTTGGCATGCGGCTTGCTGTATTACGAAATGCAAAGACACGAAGCCTATCCACTCCGATTCAGATCATATCGGCAAACGCAGTGATCGCCTCATCGAGAGCTTAAGCTTATGTCTATCGGCTAATTGCCGTGCTAACCATCATTCGATATAAAGGGCAAAAACATGAACAGACAGGCATTGAAAAAAACGAGCGCGACGGCGGCGATCGCCATCGTTGTGTCAGCCGGGATGGCATTCAGCGTTTCAGCGGCAACCGACTCACCCCAAGCGGCTTCTGCATCGGCGTCTGTGCCGAAAGAATCGCTGGCGACAAAGAATAAACTGCTTGCGGAAAGGCAACAAAAAATAGAGCATGAGGCATTAGAGGCGGTGACGGGCACGCAGCACGCCTTAATGGCGTTGCAAACGAACGATACGAAAAAAGCGACGGCCTTACTTCAGGATGTTTCCGGCAAACTCGGTATTTTGTTAGCGAAGTACCCCAAGATCGATTTGATTTCCGCGAATGTCGAAGCGGAGGTTGATGATTTCGACAGCGATTCCGCTCAAGTCCAAAAAATGGTCGATCAAGCCGATACCTTACTCAGAGGGCATAAGGTGCAGGATGCCCGTTATCTTCTGGATGAATTGGTCAGCGAAGCACGCATTACCACGACAAGCATTCCTTTAGGCACATACCCTGCGGCCATCAAGGAGGCGGCCAAACTGATCGATCAAGGCAAAACGGAGGAGGCTAAGGAAGCGCTGTACGCTGTTCTGAGTCTGCTGGATAAAACCACCGAGATCATGCCGTTGCCGGTGCTGAAAGCCGAGGCGTTGCTGACGGCTGCATCCGAGTTGGAACATAAAAGCGATTTAAAAAAAGAAACCAGCCGGGACGAAATCTTGAAATTGACCGATGCGGCCAAGGAGAAGTTGAAACTGGCTGAAATTTTGGGTTATGGCGCCAAGGAAGATTATAAGCCGCTTTACGATGCCATCGACGGAATCAAAGACGTCATTCATACTCAAAAAGCGGCGGCCACCTGGGATAAGCTTAAAAACGCGCTCTCGGCCTTCAAGAATAAGATCATTCATACCGGTAAATAAAGGTCGACAAAGCTGCCGTTAATTTCAGATCGATTAACGGAGGTGATCCGCTTTAGGAAAAACTTGGCAGGAATTCAGTCTTATCGAAGGAGAGTCTCATGACACTACCCAAACTGCCGGCGGCAGCCAAAACCGATTCAGCTTTCTGGGCCATTGGCGTCGATCAGCATCTGCAACGGCTGCAAACGCCGGCGCTAGGCCTCAGCGATCAGGAAGCCGGCGAGCGCCTTAAACGCTTCGGCGCCAACCGACTGAACGGAAAGAAAAAAACGGGGTCCGTGCACCTGTTTTTGGCTCAGTTCAAAAGCTCGATTATCCTGATCTTGCTGTTTGCGACCGGGTTATCCTTTTTCCTACATGACAAAGTCGATGCGGCGATTATTTTGACCATCGTTTTGATCAGCGGTGTCCTGGGATTCTGGCAGGAAAAAGGCGCGGCCGATGCGGTCGAAAAATTACTCGCGCTGGTGCAAATCAAGGTGGCGGTCATGCGCAGCGGCATCGCATCGGAGGTTCCGGCCGACGAACTGGTTCCGGGCGATATAGTCGTCTTGAAAGCCGGCGACATCATTCCGGCCGATTGTGTGTTACTGACCGCCGACCATCTTTTCATCGATGAAGCGATGTTGACCGGCGAAAGTTATCCGGTCGAAAAATCACCCGGCCTCGTTGCCGCCGATGCGCCGCTAGGCCAGCGCAGCAATGCGCTATGGATGGGAACGCATGTGCAAAGCGGTGAAGCACAGGCTTTAGTCATTGCCACCGGGCAAAGTACCGAATTCGGCAAACTGTCCGGACGTATCAAACTCAAAGCGCCTGAAACCGATTTTGAACGCGGAGTCAGGCGCTTCGGCTATTTGCTGATGGAAGTCACCTTAATCCTGGTCATCATGATTTTTGCGGTGAACGTTTATCTGCATAAACCGGTGATCGATTCGTTCCTGTTTGCATTGGCGCTGGCTGTGGGGCTGACGCCGCAATTGTTGCCCGCGGTGATCAGCATTAATCTGGCGCATGGCGCCAAACGCATGGCCGCGGAAAAAGTCATCGTCAAACAGCTGGCTTCGATTGAGAACTTCGGCAGTATGAACGTACTGTGTTCGGACAAGACCGGCACCTTAACCGAAGGCAAGGTGCACCTGAAGAGCGCGGTGGATTGGGAGGGCAAACCCAGCGAGAAGGTTTCGCGTTATGCTTATCTGAATTCTTTTTACGAGACCGGCTTCAATAATCCGATCGATGAAGCAATCCGGAATTTTCGTTCGTTCGATGTCAAAGAGTGCCGAAAATTAGCTGAAATTCCGTACGATTTTTATCGTAAACGTTTGAGTATGCTGATTTCCGATGCCGGCACGAGCGTTCTGATTACCAAGGGTGCGCTGACCAATGTGCTGGATGTCTGCTCGCACGCTGAAAACAGCGACGGCAGCTTGACCGCTATCGATGAAGTTCGAAGCCGTATTGAACAAAGTTATCAAGCCTATAGCGCGCAAGGCCTTCGCACCTTGGGTCTTGCCTATAAGCCCCTGACTGAAGAAAATAAGCTTGATAAGGACGATGAAAAGGAGATGCTGTTTTTGGGCTTTATCACCTTGTTCGACCCGCCCAAAGCCAACTGCGCCCAAACTATCGAGCAATTACGCGAACTCGGCGTTACCCTGAAAATCATCACCGGCGATAATCGTTTGGTTGCCGAAAGCGTCAGTCATCAATTGGGGCTGTCGGGCGCCAAGATTTTGACCGGCCCGGAAATTGCGCAAATGAGCGGTAGGGCCTTGATGAATCAAGTAGCCGAGGTGAATGTCTTCGCCGAAGTCGAACCCAACCAGAAGGAACGCATTATCATCGCCCTGAAAAAAGCCGGCTTTGTGGTCGGTTACATGGGCGACGGGATTAATGATGTTTCCGCCTTGCATGCCGCCGATGTCGGCATTTCGGTCGATAGCGCAGCCGATGTTGCCAAGGAAACCGCTCAAATCGTGCTCTTGGAAAAAAATCTGGACGTTCTGGTCAAAGGCGTCAAAGAAGGCCGCATCACCTTCGCCAACACGCTGAAATATGTGTTCATGGCGACCAGTTCCAATTTCGGCAATATGTTCAGTATGGCCGGGGCATCGCTGTTCCTGCCTTTTCTCCCGTTATTGCCCAAGCAAATACTATTAACTAATCTGCTGACCGATTTTCCGGAAATGACTATAGCATCCGATAACGTCGACCCGGAAATGGTGACCCAACCCCGGCGCTGGGACATTCAATTCATTCGCAAATTCATGTTCACCTTCGGCATCGTCAGTTCACTATTCGACTATCTAACCTTCGGTTTGCTGTTAGGGTTAAAGGTACCCGTCGAGCAATTTCGCACCGGTTGGTTTTTGGAGTCGGTGGTATCGGCGGCCTTGATCGTCTTTGTCGTTCGCAGCAGCAAGTCTGTCTTCAAAAGCCGGCCCGGCAGCTATCTGGTGGGCGCCACGTTAACGATTATCGCTTTGACAATTGCCTTGCCATATTTGCCGTTCGCTTCTTTGATCGGCTTTGAGCCGCTTTCATTCAGTCTGCTGGCTTTATTGGGAGGGATTGTTGCGCTTTATATCGCGACCGCCGAAGTGGCCAAGCGGATATTTTATCGGTTTACCAAAATTTAACGGGCTTCGGTTCGAGTCTCCATTCTCCGTTTATTTTGTTCTCTGTGTTTAAGGATAAGTCCAGCGTTTTGCCGCATTGGATCAGGCGATCAGCGGAGACAACGCCTTCAAGCTAATTTGCCGTGGGAACTCAGGGAACGCCGAACCCCAGTTCGGCGCGAAGCGATGTTAGAAAATTAATAGCATGCTCCCGATAAAGAAAAGCTACAGTCAGAACTGGCAGTTCAGTGGTTTTTGTGGCAGGATGCACGAGCCGGCTGCAAAAAACATAAAGTATCAAGTATAAGATACAAGTAATTGATTAATAAATTAATAATAATGTAAAAATTACGGGATTATTATGCTTGCAGTGAGGGCTCTGCGGGGCGAGTTGACTGCGGCCTAACGTAAGATTCTTATGCCCTTACCGGGCTGAAAAATAAAGTAGGGGGAAATATGAATAATAACAATGAACATCCTTCGCTTGTGAATAAAGTCGGTGCAGATACGCTCGAAAGTCTGTTGCCGGATAAAAAATGGTTCGATCTTTTCAAGGACAAAAAAGCCTGGATCGATCTCTTCACCCTCGGTGATCCGCAGGGGGAATGGCGCCTGCTGTTGACCGAACGCAAGCCTGAACTGGGCGAGCGCCTTGCCGCCAAACCGGAATTGGCCGAGCTTTTTGCGCGCCATCCGGGGTGGCGGGACGTGCTTGCGGACCATGACGAAGCGGCGGCGTTCCTGACCAGCGCGCCTTATCTCGACCGCCTGAACTTGTTTTTGCCGCATCCGGCATGGATCGGCCTGTTCAAAAGCCAGGCAAAATCCCTGCTCGAAAAATTGGATGCGGATGGCGCGTGGGAAAAATCATTTAAAAATAATTCGGAATGGCTCCAATTATTCATTAGTAAACCGGAATGGGCCGCGCTGTTTTTGCATAAACCGGAGTGGTTCGACCGGCTTAGCGATGATTTTGCCTGGGCGGAAAAACTGGCCGGCGATACGGAATGGGGCGAACAATTCGCTCTCGACCCGGAGTGGGCCTTCGTATTCGCCTATGAACTGAAGAAGCTCGGTGCACGCCAGGGGCAGGCTATCGACCCGAAAAACCTCGTAGGGCTGGCTTTTTCAGGCGGCGGCATCCGCAGCGCATCGTTCGGCCTGGGCGTGCTGGAGGCGCTGAGAGATTTCGGCTTGCTGAAGAAAGTCGATTACCTGTCGACCGTTTCCGGCGGCGGCTATATCGGCGCCTGGTTGAGCGCGAATTGCAGGCGCGCGAATGGGAATGGCGTGTCTGACTGGCTGAGCGGGGAGGCGAAGGATCAATGGGACGATTCGATTCGGCATTTGCGCCGCTACTCGAATTATCTGTCGCCCAAGGTCGGGCTGTTCAGCGCCGACACCTGGACGATGGCGGCAGTCTGGCTGCGCAACACCTTGATGATACAGTTGACGGTGATTCTGGGCCTTGCGGTGCTGCTGTTGGTCCCGCACCTGTTGTTTGCGGTGTTCAATTGGTGGCCCGAGGCGGGGGATGCGCCTTTCATCGCGCTCGATTGGCGCTGGACGACGGTCGCGCTGTTCATTCTCGCGGTGACCGGCATCGCCTACAACAATCGCAGCCTGAACATCAAAAAGACGGAGGCCAAGATTCAGTGGCTCAGGGTTTTTGTGTTGCTCGCGATCGCCGCGGCGGTCTATCAGCGTTACGACTTTCAACCTTTTGCATACCGGGAGCTGGCGAGTGAAATTTCGGATGTTGCGGTTGCGGTTGCAATCGCGCTGTGTTTGGTGCTGGTCGGTTTCTTTCTGCTGCCGGCCGTGCTGCAATTCAGAAAAGACAGGTCCGATCGCGATGTCCCGTTCGATTATTCGCAAGGGGCGGTGCAGCTCTGGGTCGTGCTGCCGATGCTGGCGGTCGGTTTTTTCGTGGCGGCGATCGTCTGGCAGCGAAGTCTGAAACCGCCTTATAGTCATTGGGAAACCTACGGCGATTTTTTTACCGGAGCTTGGGCCTACTGGCCGTTCCCGCTGACAGTCGCTTTCGTCTCCCTGTTTTTGCTCGCCTTCTGCTGCCTGAAGGACGGCGCGGACGATGCGCAAGAAACACCCGACGCGAACCTGCTCGCCCAGCTTGAAAAAGGCGTGGTGCTGGTATTGTCGCCCACGATCGCGACCTTGGTGTTGTATCTGTTGATCACCGCGACCATGTTGCTGCTGCACACATGGATAACGCCTGACGAGGATGGGCGGTGGCTGCTCAAAGGCTGGGTGCAGCAACCGGAAGACGTCGGGAAATGGCTGGCGTTTGTTTGGGCGCCGCCGCTGATCCTGTTTGCATTCTCGATCTCGATCATCATGATGCTGGGCGTTTTGGGGCGTCACTCGATCGAAGGCGTGCGCGAATGGTGGAGCCGCCTCGGCGCCTGGTTGTCGATTTACGGCGTCGGTTGGATGGTGATCAGCGTGGCGGCCGTATATGGGCCGGCTCTTAGCAAACTGCTGGTGGAGGAAAACTGGGATGAGCTACTTGGAGGGACCTGGATAGGAACGACGATCGCCGGTGTTTTTGCCGGAAAATCCACGTCGACCGCAGGCAATGGAGGCAGCTCGAGGGTGCTCGAGGTCGTCGCGAAAATCGCGCCATTCGCGTTCATCCTGGGTTTGCTGGTCGCGGTGTCGACGCTCGTGTCCGTGCTGATCAAGGAGGCGCCGGCAGACATAAGCCAGGAACATTGGGCGATGTTGCTATTTGCGGCGGGGTGCATGCTGACATTGCTGCTCGGCTGGCGTGTCGATATCAACGAATTCAGCTTCAACGCTTTTTACCGCAACCGGCTCGCGCGCTGTTATCTCGGAGCGACCCGGCTCGGCGCCACCCGGCCGACGCAGCGCCAGCCGCAGATCTTTACCGGCTTCGACGATCGCGACGACTTGCCGCTGGCGGATCTGGATGATTTGAACGGGCCTTTGCATATCGTCAATTGCGCGCTGAATCTGGGCGGGTCGAGCGATTTAGCGCTGCATACCCGGCAAAGCGCGAACTTTACCTTGACGCCCTATGCTTTCGGCAGCCGCTATCGAATCAAAAGCGAAGGCGGCGGGGATGACGGCAGCAGGCCGGTCGGTTATTTGAATACGCGCGAATTTTGCAAACGCTTTGGCCAGCCGACGTTGGGGCAGGCGATTGCGGTATCGGGCGCCGCCGCGAACCCGAACATGGGCTATCATACCTCGCCGGTCACCGCCTTCCTGATGACCTTGTTCAACGTGCGCTTGGGCTGGTGGTTTCCGAATCCGAGCCAACCCAACGTTAACAGGACTTCGCCGAGATTCGGCTTGACCTATTTGCTGATGGAGTTGTTCGGTGCGGCGAACGAACGTTCCGATTACCTGTCGATTTCGGACGGCGGTCATTTCGAAAATCTGGCTGCTTACGAACTGATAAAACGCCAGTGTAAAGTGATCATCATCAGCGATGGCGAGTGCGATCCTGAGTATCAGTTTGAAGGCTTGGGCACCCTGATACGGATGTGCGATGTCGATTTTGGGGCGAAAATCGACATCGATGTGCGCTCCATCCAGCCGGATGCTGGGGTCCGCTGGAGCCGGAATCGCTGCGCGGTAGGCGAGATCGTTTATAAGGATAGTTCTACCGGCACCTTAATCTATATCAAAGCCTCGATGAATGGGCATGAGGATACGGCCGTGATGCAATATAAGGCGTCGCATCAGGCTTTCCCGCACGAGTCGACCAGCGACCAATTCTATGGCGAAGACCAGTTCGAGAGTTATCGCCGCTTGGGGCGCGATATTACCAGGCGGACTTTCGACCCGGTGCTGAGAAATATCGATTCCGATACCCGGCTCTACATCGAGGGACTCTATATCGAGGCGCCGGATTTTATCGAGTGCGCAAAAAGGCTCAGCGACATCTGGTCGCCGATTCTGCCCAGCATTGCCCAGTTCTCCCGGCATGCGGACCGCCTGATGGGGCTCTGGTCGGCGATCGGCGGTAATAAAGACCTGCAATCCCTGGATGCGCAATTGGCTGCAGCTTCCCCCGAACCGATTCCCGAAACTTTCCGGTCGACGTTTTATTTCTGCAGCGAATTGATTCAACTGATGGAGAACGTGTATTTGGATCTGGATTTAGAGGAAACCTGGAAACATCCGGATAACGAAGGCTGGCGGACCTTGTTCATCCAATGGGCGAAGTCGGAAGCCTTTCGGGATACCTGGAAAAGGACACATCGCAGTTACGGTTCGAGGTTCCGTTATTTTTGTCATCGCCACCTGCATTTGCCGGTTTCTTGAGGTTCTTGAAATGGCGCCTCGGCGGCTTTCGATGCGGCGTTTCCAGGGGCGGGGCGGGATTTGCAAGCCCGCCCCGAACGCTTCAAGCCAACTTCACGGCTTCGATAGTTCCGCCCGGCGAGAGGTGGTGAAACGATGTTTAAATTTGTTTTACGCAAATCCTTGCGGTTCAGGTCTGCTTGATTCTGTTATAATGTCCGGTTTATATTCAGGCGCGGTCCGACTCGCTCCAACAGCATTGGACAATCATTTCCCGGTATGGTCCCGCCTTCCGTTCATCGGCCTCTACAGACTTAGCAGATACAGTGGATTTAAAACATATCAGAAATTTCTCGATCATCGCGCATATCGATCACGGCAAATCGACGCTGGCGGACCGTTTCATTCAGATTTGCGGCGGGCTCAGCGATCGGGAAATGTCCGCGCAGGTGCTGGACTCGATGGATATCGAGCGGGAGCGCGGCATTACGATCAAGGCGCAGAGCGTGACTTTGGATTATAAGGCGAAGGACGGCGAGACTTACCAACTGAATTTCATCGATACGCCGGGACATGTCGATTTTTCGTATGAAGTCTCTCGCTCGCTGGCCGCCTGCGAGGGCGCCTTGCTGGTCGTCGATGCGGCGCAAGGCGTCGAGGCGCAAAGCGTCGCGAACTGTTATACCGCGATCGAGCAGGGCCTCGAAGTAGTGCCGGTGCTGAACAAGATCGATCTGCCGTCCGCCGAACCGGAGCGGGTGATTGCCGAAATCGAGGATGTAATCGGCATTCCGGCCGATGAAGCGCTGAAGATCAGCGCGAAGACGGGTATAGGCGTCAGCGATGTGCTGGAGCAACTGGTGGCCAAGGTTCCGCCGCCCGAAGGCAATAGCGAGGGGCCTTTGCAGGCCTTGATCATCGATTCGTGGTTCGACAGTTACCTCGGCGTGGTGTCGCTGGTCCGTATCGTGCATGGCAGCATTCGTCGCAAACAAAAGATCACGATCATGTCGACAGGCAAGTCGTTTCTGGTCGAGAAGGTTGGGGTGTTTACGCCGAAGCGTCTCGAAAAAGACATACTCGATACCGGCGAAGTCGGTTTCGTCGTGGCCGGCATCAAGGACATTTTCGGCGCGCCGGTCGGTGATACGATTACCTGGACCGACAAGCCGGCTACCGAGCAATTGACCGGCTTCCAGAGGGTGCAGCCGCGCGTGTTCGCGGGGCTGTATCCGGTCAGCTCGGACGATTACGAGGAGTTGCGCGAGGCGTTGAACAAGCTCAATCTGAACGATGCGGCCTTGCAGTTCGAGCCGGAAACGTCGCAGGCCCTGGGCTTCGGTTTCCGCTGCGGTTTCCTCGGCATGCTGCACATGGAGATCATCCAGGAGCGGCTCGAGCGCGAATACGATGTCGACCTGATCACCACCGCGCCGACCGTGGTTTATGAAGTCGTCACGCACGGCAATCAGATCATTATGGTCGATAATCCCGCCAAGCTGCCGGAAGCGGGCTTGATCGAGGAGATCCGCGAGCCGATCATCCGCGCGAATATTTTCGTGCCGCAGGATTATCTCGGCAGCGTGATCAATCTGTGCATCGAAAAGCGCGGCGTGCAGAAAGACATGCAGTTCGTCGGCCGGCAGGTTGCGATTCATTACGAGATGCCGCTCAGCGAGGTCGTGCTCGATTTCTTCGACCGCCTCAAATCGGTCAGCCGCGGCTTTGCCTCGTTCGATTATGAGTTTTTGCGTTTCCAGGAAGCGCCTTTGGTCAAGCTCGACGTATTGATCAACGGCGACAAGATCGATGCGCTGTCGATCATCGTGCACCGCGATCAAAGCCAAAACCGGGGCCGCGATCTGGTCGAAAAAATGAAGGACCTGATTCCGAAGCAGATGTACGAGGTCGCGATTCAGGCCGCGATCGGCGCGAAGGTGATCGCCCGCTCGACGGTCAAGGCGATGCGCAAGAACGTGACCGCGAAGTGTTACGGCGGCGACATCACCCGTAAGAAAAAATTGCTCGAAAAGCAAAAGGCCGGCAAGAAACGGATGAAACAGGTCGGCAATATCGAGATACCGCAGGAGGCTTTCTTGGCGGTCTTGCAGTTGAACAAGGAATAGAGCGGTGTCTTCACTTTATAATCAGCACAGGATTGGATAACGATGGACTACGATTTTTCGTTTTTTCTGTTCGTGGCGACCGTCGTCACGGGCGTCATTTGGGGCGGCTATGTCGCATGGTTAAAGACCCAAAACAGACCCTACGACGCAGAAAACGAACCCTGGCTGGTCGAATATGCGCATTCGTTCTTCCCGGTCGTGTTGATCGTGTTAGTGCTGCGTTCATTCATTGCCGAGCCGTTTCGGATTCCTTCCGCCTCGATGATGCCGACCTTGTTGATCGGCGATTTCATTCTGGTCAATAAATTTACTTACGGCATTCGCCTGCCGGTGATCAACAAAAAAGTGATCGAGGTGAATGAGCCGCAGCGCGGCGATATCGTGGTGTTCCGCTTTCCTAAGGACCCGACGGTCGATTACATCAAGCGCGTGATCGGTCTTCCGGGCGACAAGATCGGCTATTTCAATAAAACGCTTTCCGTGAACGGCGCGCCGGTCAGTCAGGCGGCCATCGGCACCTATGAAGGCCGCGGCCAGGGACAGGACATGAGCGGGTCGATCGAACTGAACGAGGATTTGACCGGCGTCGAACATAAAATTCTAGTCCGGCAGGAAGCGCCTACGGTCGAAGGCGTGTTTGTGGTGCCGGAGGGGCATTATTTCGTGATGGGCGACAACCGCGACAACAGTAACGACAGCCGTTACTGGGGCATGGTGCCGGAACAAAATCTGGTCGGCAAGGCGTTCTTTATCTGGATGAGCTGGGATTGGCAGGATAAAGGCGTCGGTTTTGACCGTATTGGCACCGCGTTAAAATAAACTAGACTTAGGGGATTCATTCATTAAGCCTGGGAGGCGTTATGCAAGCATTGCCAAAACATCAGCGGGGTCTGACCTTTATTTCCTTATGTATTCTGCTGGGTATCGCCGGCTTCTTCGTGTTTCTGGTTTTGAAAATCGGGCCGATTTATATGGATCACAATAAGGTCGCGAGTGCATTATCCGCATTGAAAAAAGATTCGGCATTTCCGATGATGACCGAACACGAGATCAGGCGGAGCCTCGATAATCGCTTTAATATCGGTTATGTCGATTTTATTGCTCCGGAAGATATTAAAGTGAGCAAGAGCAATGATTATGTGAAAGTCGAGATCGCCTATGAGGTGGTCAAGCCGTTGGCTTATAACCTCAGCGTGTTGGTCGATTTTCATGACATGATAGAGACTGGAGGAGACGGCGGCGTGTGATTAGGGAACCGAAGATCTTGTGCGGTAAATTGGGGTTGACCTTTAATAATCCCGATCTTTTTTTGATGGCGTTGACGCATCGCAGCGCCGGCGCGAAAAACAACGAACGCCTGGAATTTTTAGGCGATTCGATTCTGGGTTTCGTGATTGCCGAAGTTTTATATGACAAATTTCCCTGCGCTCCCGAAGGCGTACTGAGCCGGCTGCGGGCGAATCTGGTCAATCAGGGCTCGCTGGCCGAGCTGGCGCGCGAACATCGCTTCGGCGATTACCTGCTCTTAGGTTCCGGCGAATTGAAAAGCGGCGGCTTCCGGCGCGAATCGATTCTGTCCGATGCGCTGGAGGCGGTGATCGGCGCGTTGTATCTCGATCAGGGCATGGATGTCTGCAAGCAATGGATCAAGGACTTGTTTCAGCAAAAAGTCCAAGCCTTGTCGCTGGATAATTGGCAGAAAGATCCGAAGACGCAGCTGCAGGAGCTGATGCAGTCGAAAAAAATCGACTTGCCCGAATATACGCTGTTGACCATGTCCGGTCTGCCGCATGAACAAACCTTTAAAGTCAAATGCACGATCCCGCTGTTGAAGGATGCGTGTATCGGCACCGGCGTGTCGCGCAAGCGAGCGGAACAGGCGGCGGCAGAAAAAATACTGCAATTACTGGAGAAAACAGATCAATGAAATGCGGTTTTGCGGCCCTGATCGGGCGCCCGAATGTTGGCAAATCGACATTGATGAATCATTTGCTGAAACAGAAAATCAGCATCACCTCGCGCAAGCCGCAAACGACCCGGCACCGGATCGTCGGAATCAACACCACCGAAGCCGGCCAGATCGTTTATCTCGATACGCCCGGCATGCATCAAAGCGAAAAACGCGCGTTGAACCGCTATCTAAACCGGACGGCCGATACGACCCTGCTCGGCGTCGATGTGGTGGTCTGGCTGATCGACGGCCTGACCTTTCAGGACTATGACGAAGTCATCTTCAAAAAGCTCGAACAGGCGGGCTTGCCGGTCATTCTGGCGGTCAACAAGGTGGACAGGATCAAGGACAAGGAGCAGATTCTGGCGTTTTTTGCCGAGGCGCAGCACCGCTTTCCGTTCAAGCATCTGGTGCCGATCTCGGCGTTGAAAAACACCAACCTGGAAGACCTCGAAAGCGCGATCTTCGAGTTGTTGCCCGAAGGCGGCCTGATTTACCCGGAAGATCAAATCACCGATCGTCCCGAGCGTTTTTTATGCGCCGAAATCATCCGCGAAAAGTTGACGCGCCGTCTTGGCGACGAGCTGCCGTATGCGTTGACCGTCGAAATCGAACTGTATCAGGAAATGCCGGGCATCACCAAGATTTATGCGGTGATCTGGGTCGAGCGTTCGGCGCAGAAAACGATCGTGATCGGCAAGGACGGCGAGTTGTTGAAAAAGGTCGGCATGGATGCGCGCCTGGACATCGAAAAGCTGCTCGACAAGAAAGTCTATCTGCAACTGTGGGTGAAGGTCAAAAAAGGCTGGTCCGATAACGAGCGCGCCTTGCACAGCCTCGGATTTAATGACTGAAACCCGTGTCTATTTACAGCCCGCCTATATCCTCCGGCAGCGCAGCTACCGCGAATCAAGCCTGATCTTCGAGGCCTTTACCCGCGATTTCGGCAGGATTTCGGTCTTGGCGAAAGGCGTCAGGAAAGCCAAATCGAAATCGCAAGGCTTGCTGCAGCCCTTTGTTCCTTTGCATTTGACTTTTCTCGGCAAGGCGGAATTAAAGACGCTGACCGATGTCGAACTGGCAGAATCGTACCTGCCCTTGAACGGTTTCGCATTGTATTGCGGATTTTATCTGAATGAATTGACCTCAGCTTTTCTGCACCCGGACGATCCGCATCCGGAGTTGTTTGCCGATTATCGTCAATGCCTGGGCGATTTGCAGCAGCCAGGCTTGCTCGAAGCCTTGCTGAGAAATTTCGAGCTCAATCTGATCGAGAAGACCGGTTACGGTCTGCAACTCGCTTACGATGCTCATCACGACAGGCCGGTCGATCCCCTTAAAAAATATCACCTCGATGCCGATCTGAGTCCAGTCGAGGCGATGGACGGGATTTATTCCGGCAATACCTTGCTGGCCATGCAGTCCCGCAATTTCAGCGATGCGGAAGTCTTGGTCGGGGCGAAAGTGTTGCTGAGGCGCGTGCTGGATCAATTATTGCACGGCAAGCCGCTGAACAGCCGCAAGGTCCTCAACGAAATCATTAAACGTTTATAAGCCAATGGATAGCAGAGAAATTTTATTAGGCGTCAATATCGATCATATTGCGACCGTGCGGCAGACGCGCGGCACCGTGTATCCGGACCCCGTGCAGGCGGCCCTGGTCGCCGAACAGGCCGGTGCCGACGGCATTACCGCGCATCTGCGCGAAGACCGCCGGCACATGCAGGACCGCGATCTGTTTTTATTGCAGGCGATGATCCAGACCCGGCTGAATATGGAAATGGCGGTGACCGAAGAAATGGTCGGCATCGCGGAAAAACTCAAACCGACCGCCTGCTGTCTGGTGCCGGAAAAACGCGAGGAATTGACCACCGAAGGCGGCCTCGATGTCGCCGGCAATCTGCCCCATATTGCCTCGGCCTGCGCCAGACTGGCGGCGGTCGGCGTCGAAGTTTCGCTATTCATCGATCCGGAGGAAGCGCAGATCGAGGCGGCGATTAAAGCCGGCGCGCCGGTGATCGAATTGCATACCGGCCGCTATGCGGACGCCGAAAATCCCGCCGCGTGCGCGCGGGAGTTGGAGCGCATCCGCCAAGCCGCGCGCCTGGCGCACGCTGCCGGCTTGCAGGTCAATGCCGGCCACGGCCTGAATTATCATAACGTGCAGGCCATTTGCCGGATTCCTGAAATCGTCGAATTGAACATCGGTCATGCCATCGTGGCCAGGGCCTTGTTCAGCGGGCTCGATCAGGCGGTTCGCGATTTGAAGCAATTGATGCTGCAAAGCCGTCTTGCAAGCCGTTAAATGAGTCTATGAAACTGGTTCATCATCAACTGACCTCGCAGGGCAACCGGGAGATTAACCAGGACTGCATGGCCTATCGCGTCGATCCTGATTTTGCGCTGTTTGTCGTCGCGGACGGTCTCGGTGGGCATCATGCCGGCGAAAAGGCATCACGTTTCTTTTGTCATGGCCTGATCAAAAATGCCGAAGCTTTTGCGCGCTTGATGGAGAACAAGCCGGGGGTGACGATGGCGTTATGGATCGACGCCGCCGTGGAGGAAATGCGAAATCTGTTCGCGGGCGATCCGGCGGCGCTCGAGGCGCACACGACCTGCGCGATTCTTTACCTCGATAAAAATCAGGTTTTGACCGCGCATTGCGGCGATTCGAGGGTGTATCGGCTGAGTCCGCGTGAGGTGCTATGGCGGACCCGTGATCATTCGATCCCGCAGGCCTTGCTGGAAGAGGGCAAGATCACCGAAAGCGAAATGGGCGGGCATCCGGAACAGAATTGTCTGCGGCGCAGCATTAATGTGGCGGCGGGGCATCAGAGCGAGATCGCCGTCTATCCGGCCGCAGAGGCGGGGGAGACCTTTATATTATGCAGCGACGGCTTTTGGGAGAATGTAAAAGCGCAGGAGTTTCTGCAACTGGCGCAGCCGGAAAGCGGTATCAACGAACTCGGAAAGGCGGCCAAGCTGTCGCTGTTGCGCGCGAACGGCAAGAGCGACAATATTACCGTGCAGTGGGTTCGCTGTTTATCGCTATGATGTAAGGCTGTTTTTGCCGCGAGAATGACCGGGGCAAGGGCGAGCAGCGCAGGATTTTACTGCGCGGCAAAGCCGTGTTTGCGCATCCGGTAAAGCAGGGTGTCGCGGGACAGACCCAACAGCCGCGCCGATTGGCTGCGGTTGCCTTGGGTGCGATTCAAGGCCTGATAGATCAGGTCGGCTTCCAGCGTATCCAGTTGCACGCCGCCGTCCGGCAGCTTGAAGCCGGTTTCGATGTGGTGTTCTTCGGTAAAGCCGCGGGTAAATTCAAAGGGCAGATTTTCAGGCTCTATCGTTCTGCCTGCCAGTAGAATGCACAGGCGCTCGCACAAATTGCGCAATTCGCGGATATTGCCGGGCCACGGGTAAGCCTTTAGGATCTTGATCGACTGCCGGCTGAATTTAGGCGGATCGATTGCATGGGTATCTGAGAAAACGGCCAGAAAGTGTTTGATCAGCGACTCGATGTCTTCGGGGCGCTGAGCCAATGACGGCAACTCTATCGGCACGACATTCAGGCGGAAATACAGATCCTGACGGAATTGGCCGGCGGAGATTTGCTGAACCAGATCGCTGTTGGTCGCGGCGATTACGCGCACGTTGACTTTGTAAGGCTTGGTATCGCCGACCGCGAGGCATTCGCCGGAGTCCAGGAAACGCAGCAATTTGGCCTGGATCGAAACCGGCAGCGAGTTGATTTCATCGAGAAACAGGGTGCCGCCGTCGGCCGCCTGGAACAGGCCTTGCTGATTCGCGATCGCGCCGGTGAAGGCGCCTTTCCTGTGGCCGAACAATTCCGATTCGATCAGGCTTTCGGGCAGCGCGGCGCAGTTCAGTGTAATGAACGGCTTATTGGCGCGCGGACTGGCTTTTTGCAGCGCATTCGCCAGCACTTCCTTGCCGGTGCCGGTCTCGCCCTTGATCAAAATCGTGACATCGGTCATCGCCGCGATGCCGGCGCTGCGTAGTAAGGACTCCAATGCCGGGGACTGGCCAATGATCGAGCTAAATGGGTTCATAAGCTGTGACCTCAATGAATTGCAGAATGCGCCGTGTAAGCCATCGGGTTTAGCCACGGCAGAGCGGCGAACAGCGCGAGCACGATCATGAACAGGCCTGCGGCCTGCTTGAAATAGCGCAATCTGGATAACCGCGTCAATAATCCGGTCATTATACCGACACCCATCACCGCAGGTAAAGTACCGAGGCCGAAAAACAACATGGTCAGCATGCTTTGGGGAATGCTGCCGGCGGTCGCGGCCAAGGCCAGCGCCGCGTAGACCAAACCGCACGGCAGCCAGCCCCAGACCATGCCGAACAGAAACGCATGCAGGCGGTTTTTGACCGGTAGCAATCGGCGTCCGTAAGGCTCGATCAGTTTCCACAGTTTCAGGCCGGCTTTTTCGAGATAGGCGAAGCGCGGAAACCAGCCGCCGATATAGAGTCCCGAGGCGGTCATGATCAGCGCGGAAAGAATTTGCAGCAGCCGGTAGCCGTCCAGCTTGCCGATCGACAGCACGATCAACAGATCGAGGATGCCGACTAACGCGCCGGCCAGCGCGTAGCTGGTGATGCGGCCGGCGTTGTAATTGAAGACGTAAGGGATCAGCGCGGCTTTGCTGGCGCGGATTTTGGCGTCGAGGCTGAGTGTCAGCGTGCCGATGATCGATCCGCACATGCCGATGCAATGGACGCTGCTCAGAAAGCCCATCATAAAGGCGACCGGGTAGGAGGTAGGGAAGGCGGGATCAAGTACCATAATCAGCCCACATTACCACAGAGCCGGCAAGATACAAACACGGACACACAAAAAAATCCGCCGGCAAGACGCGCTCAGGGTTTAGCGGAATTGCTCGCGAATCTGGCCCTGAATTTTTTCGGCCATCACTTTCGGATTTTCGGCGTCACGGATCGGGCGGCCGACGACGATATAATCGGCGCCGTTTTGGAAGGCGGTTTCGACGGTCGCGACGCGTTTTTGATCGTCTTCCTCACGGTTTTCGACCGGCCGGATGCCCGGCGTGACGACCAGCAGGCGCTGGCCCAGCTCCGCGCGCAGCATCGGCGCTTCGAGTCCCGATGAGACGACGCCGTCGCAGCCGTGCTGCAAGGCGCGCCGGGCGCGCGACAGCACCAGTTCGCGCACGTCGCATTGAAAACCCAGGTCATTGAGGTCGCCGCGGTCGAGGCTGGTCAACGCGGTCACCGCCAATACCTTCAGCGAGCCCTTGTCCTTGGCGGCCGCTTCCATGATCGCGTCATTGCCGTGAATCGTCGCAAAATCGACGCCCTTGCGGCTCAATGCCTTGATTGCGCGGCCAACCGTCGCGGGCACGTCGAAAAATTTCAGGTCGACGAAGACTTTTTTATTGCGCTGTTTCAGCCATTCGATAAAGCCGAAATAATCGCCCGACATGAACAATTCCATCCCGACCTTGTAAAACACGACGCTGTCGCCGAGCGTGTCGACCAATTGGCGCGCTTCTTCGAAACTCGGAACGTCCAGCGCCATGATCAGGCGTTCTTCGGATGGAATGGATTTGGTGGAGAGAAAGGAATCAGTCATCGCGCAGGTCAATCGGGTTGAATAGGGTAAAAAACAGAAAATTTCCGTGTATCAAATCATATCATATCATACCCAAGCCGGCGGAGGACTGATGCGGACGGGACAAATTCCCGTCCGGCAAAAGGGCAAAAGATGCGTCAAGCCGCTATTTGATCAGATTCCACTTTCCGGATTGCGAATCGAGACAGGCAACCCGTTTTTCGCGGATCTTTTTGCCGTCGGGCAGCGTGATGGTTTCTTCGAGATTCTGGCATTGCTGCTGGGTTTTTGCATTCAGGCTGAGCTGGCCGATCGGATTGATCGCGACTTTACTGCCGGTTTGCGGGTTAAGCCATTGCTGAGACTGGTTGAGCGAGCCTGATTGCAACAGGCTGCCCAACTGTTGAAGCCGGAAGTTTTGGTCGACCGGCGCCAGCTGCGAGCCGATTGACCCATTGAAAACGCTGCCCGCCATGCCTTGAATGATCGCGGCGATCACCGCGCCTTGCATCGCGCCGAAGGGGCTGCTGTTTTGGGCGCCGTTATTCGGATAGCCGCCGTAAGGGTTGCCGCCGTTTGGATAACCGCCGTAAGGATTGCCTGCGTTCGGATAACCGGTGTTGGGGTAGCCGGCAGGCGGATAACCTGGGTTGGAATAACCGCCACCGGGGTAGCCGTTATTGTTATTGCCAAGGCCGCCCAAGCAGCCTGAAATCAGCGTGACAGACGCAAGCGAGGCGATTTTTCCGAATGTGTAGAATTTTTTCATAGATTAAAATAGTCGGTGGAATAAATAACGGGGTCGTGGGCGCACTCTCATATGACACTGGCCCTCGATGGATAAAGCATAACATTGATGGCCGAACTTTGTGCTCAAGGCCCATTTTAGCGAGACAGCCGCCTCCAACAAATTGCAGTCTATTATCAAGAGCCAAACTTAATGCACCCTGAATGGTGCGCATCGAAAGGCCGGGAGAAGATTCGCCAAGCGCCTGCCGGCGTTCCGAATTGCAGGGCGTTTGCGGGGCAAACGCAGGCGTAAATTTTACTCTGCCGACAAAATCATCCCGCAGCGGATCACGCCGCTTAACGGCATTGCTGATGCTCTTGAATCTGCGATGCAACTGACTGATATTTAACAGGCAATTGATTCATATCAATAATCAAGTGTTTAAATCAGCGCGGCCGGCTATAATCATTGAGGACGGCGTATAATTTTGATGCAATATTTAAGGCGTTATCTATAATACTCCGCCAATTTCACTGCATGGGTTCAAACATCCAATTATGAAGATTCTGATTCTCGGAGCGGGAGTGACTGGCTCGTCGGTCGCCGAGGCCTTGGCCAGTGAAGAAAACGATATCATGGTGGTCGATTTCAAGCCAGAGCTCTTGGATTCGTTGAAGCAGCGCTTCGATATCGCGACGGTCACCGGCAATGCGGCGCATCCCAGCGTACTCGAACAGGCCGGCGTGCATAATACCGATATGGTGATCGCGGTCACCGACAGCGATGAAACCAATATGCTGGCCTGTCTGATCATCAATACGCTGTATAGCCGTCCCAAAACGATCGCCCGGGTGCGCGCGATCGAGTATATGAAAAATCCGAATCTCTTCAGTCCGACCGGCATTCCGGTCGACATCGTGATCAGTCCCGAACAGATCGTGATGGAGTCGATCCGCAATTTGATCGAGTTTCCTGGGGTTTTGCATATTTCCCATTTCGCGGGCGGCCTGGTGCGGCTGTTTTCGGTCAAGGTGGGGACGCACGGTTTCCTGACCGGCAAAAAGATCAAGTCGATCAAGGATGAATTGGCCGATGCGAAAATCCGCGTCGTCGCGATATTCCGCAACGGCAAGCCCCTGATCGTCAATGGCGGCGCGGATATCGAGTCCGGTGACGAAATTTTTCTGGTCGCTCCGCGCGAGCAGGTCCGGCATGTATTAAAAGCGCTGCATAAACTGGAAGCGCCGCTGAAGCGGATCATCATCGCGGGCGGCGGCCATGTCGGCAAACGCCTGGCGTTAGCGCTGCAGGACGATCATCAGGTCAAGATCATCGAGAAGAACCCGAAGCGCGCGAACAAGATCGCGAATGAGCTGGAAAAAACGATCGTGTTGCACGGCGATTGCGCCGATGAAACGTTATTGATGGATGAAGCGGTCGGCAGCACCGATCTGTTCTGCGCGATTACCGAAAATGACGGCGTCAACATCATTTCCGCATCGCTCGCGAAAAGCCTCGGCGCGCGCAAGGCGATTTGCCTGCTCAATCACAAGTCTTATACGAAGTTGCTGACCGATACCGATATCGATGTCGCGGTGTTGCCGAACCAGGAAACCCTGGGCAGCATTTTAAAGCATGTACGCCGCGGCGATGTGGCGCAGGTGCGTTCGTTGTGCGGCGGCAGTGCCGAGGCGATCGAGGCGGTCGCGCATTACAGCGGCGACAGCGATCAGAATTCGGTGGTCGGCAAGCGCGTGGACAGCATCCATTTTCCGCCCGGTATCGTGATGGGGGCATTAATCCGCAACAATCAAGTCATTCCGATCCATCACGACGTGATTTTCGAAGAAGGCGATCATGTGGTGATGTTTGCGATGGACAAAAAGCTGGTCAGCAATATTGAGAAAATCTTCCAGCCGCTGAATAAAACCTTATGAAGCAAACTTTATCGATGATTTTCGTGGCTTGCGATTGCCATAACTACTCTTGAAATTTCCCACCGCGATCTTTCCGCATTTTTTTTCAACCGGTATGGGCGGCGTGCTTTGTCACCCCGCGCGGTCATGGCTATGATTTTGACGATTCTGCATATTTTCGGCCTGGTGACAATGGGCTTCAGCGGTTTAATGACCACCTGCCTGATCACGTCGTATTGGGCCGGCGACGGGGCGACATCGGCTTTTTCCCAGGGTGTGCTGGTCACCTTCCTGGCCGGCGCGCTGCTGTTTTTTCCGTCCCTGCGCGTCCAGAAAAAAGTCTCGCGGCAGACCGGTTTTTTACTGGTCGCGATCACCTGGTCGGTCACGCCGGTCTTTTGCACCTTGCCGCTGCTCTATTATTTCCCCGGCATGAGTTTTGTCGATGCGTATTTTGAGGTGGCTTCGGGCTTGACCACGACCGGCGCGACCGTGATGTCCGGGCTCGATCAATTGCCGATGTCGATCAATCTCTGGCGCCATGAACTGAACTGGATCGCGGGCATGGGCATCATCATTTTCGCGGTCGCCATCTTGCCGATCTTGGGCATCGGCGGCATGCAGCTTTACATCGCCGAAACCCCGGGCTCGGTCAAGGAATCGGACCTGCCGCCGCGTATCGCGCAGACCGCGAAAGCCTTGTGGATGGTCTATGCCGGCATCTCGGTCGCCTGCATTTTGTCGTTAAAGCTGGCCGGCATGAACTGGTTCGACGCGGTCTGTCATGCGTTCGCGGCGATGAGCCTCGGCGGCATGTCGACGCATGATCAGAATGTCGGTTTTTTCAACTCGTTGCCTATCGAGGTCGTGCTGACCGTCTTTCAGTTGATCGCCGCGATCAACTTCGCGACCCATTTCGTCGCGATACGCAAGCTGTCCTTCAAACCCTATGCGGTCGATATGGAGGCGCGAAGCTTCCTGGCGCTGGTGCTTGGCAGTTGCGTACTGGCGGCGTCGGTCTTGTGGCAGAACGGCACCTATGCCGATTTCTGGACCGCGTTGCGTCATGCGACCTTCAATCTGGTCACGATAGCGACCGATTGCGGTTTTGCGACCCAGGATTTCAATCAGTGGCCGATTTTCGTGCCGATGTGGATGCTGTTTCTGAGCTGTCTTTCGGCCTCGTCCGGTTCGACCGGCGGCGGCATCCGGATGATCCGGACGATCATTCTGTTGAAACAGGCGCGGCTCGAATTGTTCAAATTCATTCATCCGCAGGCGATTCGGCCGTTGAAAATCGGCGAGCATGTGATCAACAACGCGATCGTGACTTCGGTGACCGGCTTCATTTTTCTGTATTTCATCAGCATCGTGATCCTGGTGTTCACGCTGCTGCTCAGCGGGATGGACTTTGTCAGCGCCTTGTCCGCGGTGATCGCCTGCTTCAACAACGCCGGTCCCGGCTTGAATCAGGTAGGGCCTGCCACCAACTATGCCAGTCTGACCGATTTCCAGACGGTCGTGTGCAGCTTTACGATGCTGCTCGGCCGGGTGCAGATCTTTTCGATCGTGATCCTGTTCTTGCCCGAATTCTGGAAAAAATAGCAGCAGACTCGATTTCACCGTTAGCTTACAGATCAACGATTTCGCTGACAAATTGCCCGTCGGCGATCCGCGTCTGAATCCTGTCGCCGACCGCAAGTTGCCGGATCGAGCGGACGATGTTGCCGCTCTCGGGCTGCGTCACCAGCGCATAGCCCCGATTCAATGTCGCCAGCGGACTGACCGCATGCAGGGTCTGGCCGGCGTTCGCCAGTCTGAGCCGGTTTTGCTCCAGCTTGTGCTGCATCGCCCGTTCCAGGCGTTGCGTCAGGTACTGTTGCCGTTGTTGGTGGCTTTGGATGCGAACGGCAGGATTGAACTGCGCCAATCTGGCGCTTGCGGCCGCGAGCCGGTGTTTCTGTTGCTGCTGTATTTTCAGCACAGTTTGCGTCAGGCGCAACCTCAATGCGTCTAGCCGTTCGGCATTGCGCCGCAGTTTTTGGCCAGGATGCTGCTGCTCAAGGCGCTTATCCAGCCAGTCCAGGCTCTGCCGGGTTCGGATCAGTTTGCGCTGCAAGACTTGCTCAAGACGTTTTTCGAGCTGCATGAAGCCGTTCAGCCATTGCTGCTGATCCGGTGTGGCATGTTCGGCCGCCGCGGTAGGCGTCGCAGCGCGCAGGTCCGCCGCAAAATCGGCGATCGTGACGTCGGTTTCGTGGCCGATGCCGGAGATGATCGGAATCGCGCTCGCGGCCATCGCGCGCGCGACGATTTCTTCATTGAAGGCCTGCAAGTCTTCGAGCGAGCCGCCGCCGCGCGCCAGGATCAGGACATCGCAATCTGCGTGCCGGTTGGCGGTTTGGATCGCCTCGGCCACTTCAAATTTGGCATTGGCGCCTTGCACGGCCGTTGGATATACGATCACCGGAATCGCCGGGAAGCGCCGTTTCAAGACGCTGAGTATGTCCCGTATCGCGGCCCCGGTCGGCGAGGTGATGATGCCGATCGCCTGGGGCAGGCGCGGCAGGCTTTTTTTGCGGGAGGAATCGAACAGGCCTTCCTCGGACAATTTCAGCCGCAACGCGTCGAAAGCGCGCCGCAGTGCGCCGTCGCCCGCCACCTCCATCCTTTCGACGATCAATTGATAATCGCCACGCGGCTCGTACAGGCTGACCTCGGCCCGGAGCAAAACCTGCATGCCGTTCGCGGGTTTGCAGCGCAGTCCGCGCTGCTGGTTTTTGAACAGCGCGCAGCGCACCTGGGCGCCGGCGTCTTTCAACGAAAAATACAGATGGCCGGACGAGGGCGCGCTGAGGTTCGAGATTTCGCCTTCGACCCAGATCATCAGAAAATGCTCGCCGAGCGCCAGCGCGGCTTCGCGGTTCAATTCGGAGACCGTATAAATCTTGGGCGGGGTGTTGGTCTTATTCATCGCGCGGCATTCTATCATTTTTTAAAAGCGTTCAGTCTGGATTCAACTTGCCGCGGCTAATCTAGAGCCGTCATCAACAGAGGAGACAGACCATGAAAATTGCAAAGATTTTGGCGTTGTTGGCCGGTTTAAGTTCGATCGGCACCGCCGAGGCGCATTACCGCGATTATCACGACCACGCCGGTTATCGCGTCCACGGTGCGGGTAAGGTGAACAGGGTGCAGTCGGAACAGCGTCAGCGCATCGAAAGCGGGCTCGAACGGGGACAGTTGACGCCTTATGAATATGAACAACTGGCCCGGCAGCAGCGCCATATCGAGTGGGTCGAACGCCGTTTCACACAGGATGGTCATCTGAATCGGCGGGAGCGGCAGATTCTGAAGGAAAAGCTTGCGCGATCATCCGAGGATATTCGCTATTTCAAGCATAATGACCATGATTACAGAGACGGCTACTTTTATCGCTAAGTGTCATGGCTAAGCTTGCCCGAGCCTGTCGAAGGGCGCAGCGTATCCACCCTACCGGTCTTGTGGGATCAAAAATCGGACAACGTTTTCGGCGGCAGCGCGGCCCGCAGCGCATTCAAAATCGCGAGCACATCGATCAGTTCCTGGGCCAGGGCGCCGGCGACAGGGGTCAGATAACCCATGCCCGCCGCGCCCATGCCGACCACACTCAGCGCCATGCCGCCGATCGCGCTTTGCAGGGCGATCTTGCGCATTCTTTCGCCGATATGGAACAGTTCGTCGACTTTCTGCAGTGAACTGTCCATGATCACCGCATCGGCCGCTTCGCCGGTGATGTCGCTGTTCTGACCGAAGGCGATGCCGATCGTCGCGGCGGTCAACGCCGGCGCGTCATTGATGCCGTCGCCGAGAAAGACCGTTTTGGCTTTCCGCGTTTCGGCCCTGACCAGCGCCAGTTTCTGTTCTGGGCTTTGGCTGAAGTGGACTTGTTCGATGCCGACCTGTTCGGCCAGATAGCGGACTTCGGATTCCCTATCGCCCGACACCAGCATCACCCGGTCGAACAAATGGCTCGGCTGTAAATGATTGATGAACGAAGAACTGTCCGCGCGCACTTCATCGCGAAATTGCAGCGTCGCCGCATACTGGCCGTCGATCAGGGCGATGCATTCCAGGCCGCCGCCGACCTTGGGCAGGCGCGCGAGCACTTCCGGAAGTTGTTCGGCAACGGCATGACGGCTGGTGATCGCGATTTTTTTGCCGGCGATGAGGCCCGAAATGCCTTGCCCTGGCAGTTCGGCAATCTCGGCAACCGGCAGCAAGGGCAATGCGGCCTTCTCGGCCGCCTTCAGAATCGCTCCTGAAAGGGGATGCTTCGAATAGCGTTCCAGGCTTGCAATCAGCGTCAGTATCTTGGCTTCGTCGAGTTCTGCTGCGGTCTTGATCGCGATCAGGGAGGGACGCCCATAGGTCAAGGTGCCGGTCTTGTCGAAAATGGCGGTTCGGCACAGGCCGAGCGTTTCCAGGATGGCCGGGTTCTTGATGATGATCTCGCGCTGCGCGGCCAGCGAGATCGAACTGATGATCGTGACCGGAATGCCGATCAATAAAGGGCAGGGCGTTGCGATCACCAGCACGGCCAGGAAGCGCACGACATCGCCGCTGCCGTACCAGGCAACAGTCGCGATCGCGAGCGCGAGCGGCGCGTACAGGGCGCCGAGTTGGTCGCCGAGCCTGCGGATTTTCGGGCGGTAGCGTTCGGACGAGCGCATCACTTCCATGATCTTTGCATAGCGGGAATCCGCCGCGACTTTATCCGCGTGAATCGTCAGTGCGGCGTTGCCGTTGATCGCGCCGGACAACACCTGGGAGCCGGCGGTTTTCGACATCAGATAGGGTTCGCCGGTCAGATAGGACTCGTCCATCGTGCTTGCGCCTTCGAGCACGGTGCCGTCAACCGGGCATATCTCGTGCGGCAGGATCAGCAGCGTATCGCCGATGCGGATTTTGTCGGCCGCGATATCGGTCAGTGTGTCGCCGGTCTTTTTATGCGCGATCGAGGGCATCCGCTTGGCCAGGGCTTCGAGCACCGAAGACGCCTTGCGCAGCGCATAAGTTTCGAGCACCGCGCCGCCCGACAGCATCAATACGACCAGGCTGCCGGCCAGCCATTCGTCCAGCCATACCGCGGTCACGATCGAAATTCCGGCCAACAGATCGGCGCCCAGATCGCCGTGCAGCAGTTTCACGAGCAGGCGGGAGAGCAAGGGCAGTCCGCCTAAAACCAGCACCGCGAGCAGCGGCAATTGCGCGAGCGCAAAGGTGAAAGCGAAACTTTGCTCGAACAACGGCGCCGCGTCCGGTCCGAACGCGGCCGAGAGCGACAGGCGATAGGTCTGGCTGCCGATCGCGAGTCCGTAGCGGAGCGGCAGATAAGCGCCGATGCCGGCCAGGCTCAGCAAGGCAATCCAGTGTTCGACGCTGAGCGTGGAAGATTTTACGGGTGATGAATTCGGCATCGGTTTTCGAAAGTTTGCAAAAAGGCGTGGATGGCGTGAGTCTATCGGATGCGGTGATAATGTTGCGTATCCGGGTTTTGACGAATATTGGTTATAATTTGCGCAGCTTTTTGCTGAACCGCAAACCGCGGTATTGCGGTTTTCTTTTTGCAATACCGCATCAGATTGATAATTATAATAAATTTATTATTAGGTAGGGAATATGCGTCAACTCTTCATGACTTCATTGTTGGCCGCGGCCGCGTTCGTTTCGTTTTCGGCGCATGCCGAATTGCTCGGCAAAGAGGGTTTGCCGGCCCCGGTCGCCGACCAATTGTATAAGAAACATCCGAATGCGGCGAACATCAGCGCGCTGGCCAAAAAACATTTCAATCAGGACCTGTACGAAATCCATTTCAAGGACGGTGAGGAATCCTTGGTCGAATACTACCGCAAGAATGGCCATTTTTTCGTCAGTGCGCCGGTGATCGATCCCTCGGGCGTGTTGCCGCCGGGAACCCTGGATAATCTGAAGGCCGAGTTTCCGAATCACGAAATCAAGCAAGCGCTGCAGATTGTGAATCCGAACGGGGCGGGCGAGGAGTTCGATTTTACGCTCGATGTTCCCGGCAGCCATTGGTCCGTGTCCGTCGACAGTGAAGGCAAGATTACCGACAAAGAACAATATTGATTTCAATGCGGCGTTCCCGCGCTTCGACGTGGGAGCGCTGATTACGGGACGATCAGGCGATCTGCTCTTCGACCCGTCCCGCCTTGGCGCAGAACACCGCACTCGCCAGATGGCTGAAAATGCCGTGTTCTACAACGCCCGGAATGCCGTTCAATACCGTATCCAGCGTGTGACTGTCGAACGCTTCCGCAAACGCCGTATCCAGCACCAGACTGCCGTGTGAAGTCACCACCAGACCGTCCTTGTTCGCGGTTTGCCGCAGTTCCGCCTTGCCGCCGATCGCGGCGAGACTTTCCTTGACCAGTTGCCAGGCAAACGGGATCACTTCGACCGGAATAGCATAACGTTCGCCGATCCGGCCGACGCGCTTGCCGGGATCGATCAACACCCAGAATTCCCGGCTTGCGCCGGCCAGCAGCTTTTCGCGCACCAGATCGAAGCCGCGGCCTTTCAATAAGGTCATGTCGGGCGCGACTTCATCGGCGCCGTCCACATACACGTCGAGGCCGGTCAGTTGTTCGACCGCGAGTAACGGCAGGCCGAGCTCGCGCGCCTTGATCGCGCTGACCACCGAACTGGAGACCGTTTGCACCTTTAAGCCTTCCTGATGATGGCGCCGGGCGAGCGCCTCGATGAAACAATTCGCGGTCGAGCCGGTGCCGAGGCCGACGATCATCCCGTTTTCGATTTTCCGCGCGGCATGCTGTGCGACTAATTCTTTGTCGTTCATGTTTGTCTCCGGTCAGTCTATGGGGGTCAGCCGAACGTCGAGCCGTTCCAGCCCCAAAATTCGGCCGGCACATAGCGCTCGGGCTTGCCGGTTTTCTTCGCCACTAATTGCGGCAGTTGGCTCAGCAGTGGCGGCGCTTGTGCGTCACAGATCGCGCGGTTCGTGTTCAGTTTCAGATAGGGCATGGCGTTTCAGGGACGGTGGGTGGAGGAGGTGTCGTCGATTATAATCGCGTCGCTCGGGTTTGTTAATCCGCTTCGCTGTCGATCGGGGTTTGGTCTTCATAAGCCTGCCAGGTTTTCAGTACCCGGTAGGCGACGCCTTCCGGCGTCGAGCAGGATTCGACCAGACAGAAAGCATCGGCCTGCCAGAGGAACGGTTCCAAGGTCAATGGCGGCAATTGGCTGGCCTTGCGGATCAAGGTCACATGCGCCTGATAAGGCCTGTCATCTGTCGTAATCTCCTGCGCCGCGGCGATCGTGTTCAGTTGTTCGACCAGCAATGCTACCGCTGAATCTTCCGGTTTGCCGGACAGGCAGATGATTCGGGGGCGGCGCCAATAGTGCAGCGCATCGAATCGGATCGAAATTTTCGCGAAACGGATCGCCGCGGCCGCTTCGACCAGTTTCGTTTCGGTCGCTTCATCGACGCTGCCCAGAAACACCAGCGTGATATGCAAATTGTCGGGGCGTACCGGGCGTCCGGCCTGTTTCAGCGCGGCGGCAACGGCCGTGCATCGGGTGCGGGTTTCCGGATCGGGCCATAGGGCAAAAAATAAGCGTTTCATTCTCGTTATCTCCTGCGTTCTGTCAGGTTCCTGGATCACGGTCAGATCCTCTGCGAGTCGCCGCCTCGAAAAGCGCCATACTGAAGATACATTAACGGTCAGGACAAAGCCATTGCCTTTTGCTATGATGCTAGTGCAGTGCATTTTAAAATGCCGCAAGTTATCCGAACCGCGGCTGCCCAGTCAGTTTATTCGATTTCATAGGAGTCGTCATGACAGGTCCATCTCTCGTCCCGCCGTCCGGCGGCAGTCAGATAAAGATGCGGAACGGCAAATTGCTCGTTCCGGACAATCCGATCATTCCCTACATCGAAGGCGACGGCACCGGTCCCGACATCTGGCGGGCGACCGTGCGCGTGCTCGATGCGGCGGTCGCGAGCGCCTATGGCGGTAAACGCAAGATTCACTGGCTCGAAATCTTCGCCGGCGAAAAAGCCTTCCGTCAGTTCGATACCTGGCTGCCGGACGCGACGGTCGAAGCCTGCCGCGATTATCTGGTCTCGATCAAGGGGCCATTGACCACGCCGGTCGGCGGCGGCATCCGCTCGCTGAACGTCGCGCTCAGGCAATTGCTCGATCTGTATGTCTGTCTGCGGCCGGTGCGCTGGTTCAAGGGCGTGCCGTCGCCGGTCAAAAAACCGGAGTCGGTCGATATGGTGATCTTTCGCGAAAATACCGAAGACATTTACGCGGGGCTCGAATTCGAACAGGGCAGCGAGGAAAACCTGCGCTTCCTGGCCCTGCTGCAAGAACACTTTCCGAAGCAGTATGCGAAGATTCGCTTTCCCGCGACTTCCGGCATCGGCATCAAGCCGGTTTCGGAGGAGGGCACCGAACGCCTGCTGCGCGCCGCCATCGATTACGCCCTGGTCAATAATCGCAAGAGCGTGACGATCGTGCATAAAGGCAACATCATGAAGTTTACCGAAGGCGCGTTCCGCAACTGGGCCTATGCACTCGCCGAGCGGGAATATCCCGAGCAGACCTATACCTGGCTGCAATGGGAGAAAACCAAGGCCGCAAATGGCGAGGCGGCCGCGAACAAGGAGCAGGCCGAAGCCCTCGCGGCAGGCAGGATTCTGATCAAGGATGCGATCGCGGATATTACTCTGCAACAGGTGTTGACCCGCCCCGACGATTTCGACGTGATCGCGACCCTGAATCTGAACGGCGACTACCTGTCCGATGCCTTGGCCGCACAGGTCGGCGGCATCGGCATCGCGCCCGGCGGCAACATCAACTACCAAAACGGCGCCGCAGTTTTCGAGGCGACTCACGGCACCGCGCCGAAGTATGCGAATCTGGACAAGGTCAACCCCGGCTCATTGATCCTGTCAGGCGAGATGATGCTGCGCTATCTCGGCTGGACCGAGGCGGCCGACGCGGTGATCCGCGCGATGGATGCCGCGATCGCGAGTAAACGGGTCACCTATGATTTCGCCCGCCTGATGGACGGGGCGACCGAAGTCAAATGCAGCGAATTTGCAGACGTGATGATTGCGAATTTGTAGGATTTCGCAAGGTTATGGGGTTTCCTCCTCGTTCAATCGATAGCCCACGCCGGCTTCGTCAGCAGATAGCGGGGCTGAGCCGGATCGGATGCTCAGAGGGCTTTTGGGGCAAGGGCCATCAGTAATACGGCGGCTAACACCCCGTGATCACACTAAGGGGAATCAAAACTGGATGACTGCGTCAATACCCAGCAGAACCTGGTCGGTCTGATGCCCACCGTCGAATGGAGCGATTTGCGCCTCGCTCCAGTCGTAACGCACTTCAGGCCGGACCATCAACCAGTCCTTAGGTTTCCAGTTCAAGCCCGCCGTCAGTGCGTAATAGTTGGCGGCGCCTGCGGAATAGCGGACCCCGTCGTCATCCCTAAACCACTCTCCGCGTAAACCGGCGCCCAATTGAGCGTCAATGTCATAGGTGAGGTATTGGGCGATGGAATACCAGTCGGCATTCTGCCCCTGAGCGATGGCATTTTGTTGGGTGCCCCGGTCGTGCTGCAGGACATAGTGCCATTTACCGAGGTTTTGCTGGAGAATCGCCGAATAATACACCAGCTCAGAACTCTGATTTTGGTAGACATCGCCCTGCAACACCGAAAAGGAAACCGTGGTGCCGGTGTCGGCATTAGCCCAGGTCAGTCCGCTCATATGGCTCCAGGCGCCTAAATCCCGATCGAAATTATCTCCACCCGTCACCGCGCCGAGGTTTACGCTCCATTGGTCGTTGAGCGCATAGCTAAACAGCGCTCCGGTCGTGGTAAACGGCGAGGACTTGAAGCTGTAGGAATGAGAGGCAAAGAAATTCGGCGGCGACGGTACCGACTCGTAGCCGATGAGACCGTAAAAATGTCCGAACTTTCCGCTCAGGCCGTTACCGATCGGCGCATAGACCTCGACATAAGCCTGCGGCAGGGCGATGTCATAAAAGCGCAGGTCGCGTTGGCTGATCAACCCCATGTCCCAATGGCCGGTCGCTTGTGTATATCGGGTATCCGTGCCGAACATGAAGTCGAAGCGTCCACCTACATCCCAGTTCGAGGCTTTGGTGACGGCTTTTTCGATAAACAGATTCAACTGATACAAATGAAACTCTGCGTTCCGGTCAGTCATGGATACCGGAGCGTTACTGCGGTCACTGGGATTGTTGGTGTTGTAGTTGATGCCAGCCGTCGCCCAACCGCCGATATTCACCCCATATTTTTGCAAACCGGCCCAGGTGGCGGCATCTTTGTCAGACAGTTCGGCAATCAACCCGGCAGGCGCGCCGTCTGCACTCGCTACAGGAACGCCCATCAAAACACCGCAAACACCGAACAAGCATTGTCGTAGGCACATAAAAATTACAACTTCCTTCGGCCAGTAACGCATGAAAAAGGCCTGCAATGCAGGCCTTTAATGATCCCTTCTTAATAAGGTCGATGCTTAGAAAGTAATATTTACTACTGTTTATTTCAGAGTAACGGTCTTAATCCCTTCTTGATCAGGTCCGCGCCTTCAAAGATAGTCAATAAATGCGATTGTGGGACGCTTTGCGCACAACTCTCGTGAAAATCCCGCTTCGGTAATTATTAACCGAAAAATGAGATTTGAGAAGCGTTAAAATGTTTCCTCAGTAAGCCTGTTTTTTTCGCCTCAGCAGGCTGAATGCGCCGGATGCTCATTTCATTACAGTAAGAAGTGGTAGAATTCCCGTATGGATTCTCTCCTCCTCGCCACGCATGACTTGACGAGGGTTCCCCTAGTCACTCAACGAGGTTTATTGATGAATATGCAACCCGGAATGCCGCCCCGATTCGGCCTGGACGCCCTGAAGGCAAACTGGCGCAGCGACCTGCTCGCCGGTTTTTTTGTGTTTTTGATCGCCTTGCCGTTGTGTCTCGGCATCGCCGTCGCCTCCGGTTTTCCGCCGTCGGCGGGCATTATCACCGCGATCGTCGGCGGCCTCTTGGTTTCGCGGGTGAACGGTTCACATGTGACGATCAACGGCCCGGCGGCGGGCTTGATCGTCGTGATCCTCGGCGCGGTGCAAACGCTCGGCGACGGCGATGTGCTGGCCGGCTACCGTTATACCTTGGCCGCGATCATGCTGGCCGGCGCCTTGCAGGTGCTGATGGGCGTTTACAAGGCCGGCCAGTACAGCGCGTTTTTTCCGCCGGCGGTCGTGCACGGCATGTTGGCGGGTCTCGGCATCATCATCATCGCGAAACAAAGCCATGTGATGCTGGGGGCGAGCCCGGAGCCGGGCAGCATCTTCGCGACGATCGCGCAGATTCCGCACAGCCTGTTGAATCCCGATCCGGTGATCGCCTTCATCGGCCTCAGCGGGTTGGCGATTTTAATTTTCTGGCCTTGGGTCAAGCATCCGAAATTGAAGAAGGTTCCCGCCCCCTTGGTCGTGCTGTTGACCGGTATGGGGCTCGGGCAGATTTTCGGCGTGCAGCATGAACATTGGCATCCCTTCTTGACGGACGCGGAACTCCAGGCCGGCCATGCGCATGCGATTGCGCCGAAATTTCTGGTCGATATTCCGGACGATTGGTCGTCCTTTTTTCAGTTTGCCGATTATTCGAAGGCGCTGACCCTGGAGTTCTGGGGCGCGGTAATCAGCATCTGTCTGGTCGGCAGTCTCGAAACCTTGTTGGTCGCGAATGCGGTAGACAAGCTTGATCCGTATAAGCGCAAATCCGATATCGACCGGGATCTGGCCGCGGTCGGTTTGGGCAATACGGTCGCCGGTTTCATCGGCGGTTTGCCGATGATCGCCGAGATCGTGCGAAGTTCGTCCAATATCCAGTACGGCGCCAAAACCGGCTGGGCCAATTTCTTTCACGGGCTGATTATGTTGGGATTTGTCGCCTTGTTTCCGCATCTGATCCATAACATTCCGCTGGCCTCGTTGGCGGCGCTGCTGGTTTATACCGGTTTCAAGCTGGCCTCGCCGAAGACCTTCAGCCAGGTTTGGGCGATCGGCGCGGAACAGTTGGGCCTGTTCGTGGTGACGATGCTCGGGGTCCTCGCGACCGATCTGCTGATCGGCGTGCTGCTCGGCATCGCGGTCAAACTGGGCATCCACATCGCGCGCGGGGTATGGCTCGAAAATATGTTCAAGATCCATTTCACGATCGAGCAATCAGGGACTGACACGATCGTGGTCAAACTGTTGGGATCGGCGCTGTTCTCGAATTATCTGCCGTTAAAAAAGGCGCTGGCAGGTCTCGAAAATGGCAAGACGCTCATTTTCGATTTCTCGAACGGTTATCTGATCGATCATACCGTGATGGATTTCATCCATGATTTCAGCAACGATTACGCGGCGCAGGGCGGCAAGTGCCGCGAGGTCGGGCATGCGCTGGAGACTTTTTCGGACCACGCCTTGGCCGCGCGGTTGATGACCGAGGATGACAGGAAAAAGTAAGGGACTAAATTTCGGCAAGTTATTTTCAATCCAGGGGCTGCATCAACATTAGACCCACAATCACAATCGCGAGGGCAGCAAAGCCCTTGGAGGTTTTTTAATACCTCCAAGGGCTTCTCGGGAAAGCTTTTAAGCCTTGACATGGCTATAAATATGTCGACCAAAACAATAACAATAACATTTTCACAATGAGGTTTTCGTCATGATGATCCGACTTCGATCCTTCAAGTTGAATCCCCTTTCCCTCCTTTTCACAGCTACGGTTTGCCTGTTGCCCGGCTTGGCAAGCGCCGCATCCGCTCCGGTCTACACCGACCAAGGCAAACAATGGACCCAGGCGGCGCGCCTGCAATATTACTCGCAGGATCAGGGCTCCCGGCTGATGCCTCTGCAATGGTTTCTGGCATTAAAACAGGCGAACGGCAAGCCGTTTTTAGACGACAGCATGTCTCGTTACGGATATCTGCCGAATCCCGACAGTAAGACCCAAGGCCTGCCGGTCGGTTTCACGGTCAACGGCAACGCGGTCGGCATGACCTGTTCCGCCTGCCACACCCGGCAAATCGAGGTAGGCGGCAAGGCCTACCGGATCGACGGGGGGCCTGCAATCTCCGACTTCCAGACCTTTGCAGCCGATTTGGACGGCGCGGTTGGGCATACGCTGAATGATCAGCCGTCCTTCGACGCTTTCGCTGCCGCGGTACTGGGCGGAACGCCTTCGGCCGAGCAAAAAACGCGCTTGCGGAAAGAAGTCGAGACCTGGTACCTGCCTTATCATACGATCATGAGTATCGCCTTACCGAAGGACAAGCCGTGGGGGCCTGCGCGTCTCGATGCGGTTGCGATGATCCTGAACCGGGTGACCGGCCTGGATATCGGCACGGCGCCGGATCATATCATCAAATCCAACATTCACTTGGCCGACACGCCGGTGCGCTATCCGTTCATCTGGAATGCGCCGATTCAGGACAAGACCCAGTGGCCCGGCTTTGCGGACAACGGCAACGGTTTATTGGGGTTGTCGCGCAATTACGGTGAAGTGCTGGGCGTGTTTGCCGATTTTTATCCGAAAAAAGCCCCAGGCCAGCTTCTCGGCTTCGATTATCTGAAACATAATTCGGCCAATTTTGATGGGCTGAAGGCGGTCGAGAATCTGGTCAAAAAGATCGGTCCTCCGGCATGGCCGTGGAAAGAAGGCAAATGGGCGGTCAATGCGAAGTTGGCCGCGCAGGGTAAGGCGATCTATGAAAGCCCGACCCAAACCGAAAACGGCGGCTGCGCCGGGTGCCACGGTATTCGCGACGGGATTCCACGCGCCTTGAACAAGACCTGGGCGACGCCGCTGTGCTATGTCGGCACGGATCCGAAGGAGTTCGAGTTGTTTGGCTTGACGGTCGATACCGGCGTGCTGGCCGGGGCGAAGATACCGTTCCTCGAGAAGCCGCTGAAGGCAAAGGACGAAAATGCGGTCAGAGTCCTGAGCATGGTCGGTATGGGCACCTTGTTGCAGTACACCAAGTCACCGAAAACGCTGGATCTGGAGTTGAAGGCACAAACCAAATTAGGCTTGATCGAGCGTCTGGTCGGCGATGCAAAAGCTGCCAAAGACCGCAAAGTCAAGGAAATTACCGAGCAGTTGCTGAAAAAACAGGCGGATCTGGTGACTTCGGACAGCGCGTTGCTGAAAGGCGCCTATCAGACCATGCAGGCGCCTCCGAGCTTGCGGCAGGCCGGGGGGTATGCCTGTAAGGACAAGTTCACCGATCCGACTCCGGCTATTGCTTACGAATCCCGTGTCTTGCAGGGCATCTGGGCGACCGCGCCTTACCTGCACAACGGTTCGGTGCCGACGCTGGCGGCATTGTTGGAGCCGGCGCAGAATCGGCCCGTCGAATTTAAGATCGGCCCCGCCTATGACCCTGAAAAAATCGGACTCGCGGTCGAGCAAAGCAAATTCGATTATGTCTTGAAGACGACCGATTGCGAAGGCGACAACATCAAATCCGGCAACAGCCGCTGCGGCCATGAATTCGGTACCCGGCTGTCGAAACAGGAAAAAGCCGCGTTGTTGGAATATTTGAAGATTCTGTAAGGATTCGATCAATCTTTTTAGCGTTCCCAAGCTCTGCGTATCTTGAGCCGCTTCGCGGTTCGGGGCGCAGGGCGTCCGTCTCGGTTCTAACTCGCGGCGGTAAATCCGCCAGCCGTCCATCACAAACCCTGCCTCAAGCCAAAAATTAAGTTATAATCGCCGGATTTTTACTGCATATCGTGTGTGTACCGTGGCGAGTTCGAATTACGATGTATCGACATTTCAGGGACTGATTCTGGCCCTACAGGAATACTGGGCCAAGCAGGGTTGCGTCTTGTTGCAGCCTTTGGATCAGGAAGTGGGGGCGGGGACTTTTCATCCGGCGACTTTTCTTCGGGCGATCGGGCCCGAGCCTTGGAATACCGCCTATGTGCAGCCTTCGCGCCGGCCGACCGACGGGCGTTTCGGCGAAAACCCGAACCGCTTGCAGCATTATTATCAGTATCAGGTGCTGATGAAGCCGTCGCCTGACAACATTCAGGAGCTCTATCTCGGCTCCCTGCGCACTCTGGGCTTCGATCTGCTCGAACACGACATCCGCTTCGTCGAGGACAATTGGGAATCGCCGACTTTGGGCGCCTGGGGGCTCGGCTGGGAAGTCTGGCTGAACGGCATGGAAGTGACGCAGTTTACTTATTTCCAGCAGGTCGGCGGGCTCGAATGCCGGCCGGTGACCGGCGAAATCACCTACGGCCTGGAACGGCTCGCGATGTATTTGCAGGGCGTCAAGAGCGTGTACGATCTGGTCTGGGCACGGACGCCGCACGGCGTCGTGACCTATGGCGACGTGTTTCATCAGAACGAGGTCGAAATGTCCTCGTTCAATTTCGACCATGCGAACGTCGATTTCCTGTTCAAATGTTTCGACACCTACGAACAGGAATGCCAGAAATTGATCCAGGCGAACCTGCCGCTGCCGGCCTATGAAATGGTGCTGAAGGCGTCGCATACGTTCAACCTGCTCGATGCGCGCCATGCGATCTCGGTCACCGAGCGCCAGCGTTATATCTTGCGGGTCAGAAATTTGGCCAAATCGGTCGCCGAGGCTTACTACCAGCGCCGGGAGTCGCTGGGCTTCCCGATGCTGGCAGGACAGGGAGAATCACGATGAGCGATACTAAACATTTACTTTTCGAATTGGGCTCGGAAGAGCTGCCGCCGAAGACTTTGTTGAATCTGGCCCAGGCGCTGCAAAACGGCATCGTCGCCGGATTGAACGAGGCCGGATTGGCCTTTTCCGGCAGCCAGTTTTATGCGACGCCGCGGCGCCTCGCGGTATGGGTCGAAAATCTCGAGACCGCGCAGCCGAACAAGACGGTCGAAAAACGCGGCCCGGCCTTGCAGGCGGCCTATGCGCCGGACGGCAGCCCGAGCAAGGCGGCGTTGGGTTTTGCGGCCAGCTGCGGCACCACCTTCGAGCAATTGCAGGAACTGAATACCGACAAGGGCGCCTGGCTGTCCTACACCCAGGAGATCGAAGGGCAAGCCACCGAAAAGCTGATTCCGGACATCATCCGCAAGAGCCTGGCCGCCTTGCCGATCGCGAAACGAATGCGCTGGGGCAATTTTACGACCGAATTCGTCAGACCGGTGCATTGGGCCGTGCTGTTGTTCGGCGAGCACGTGATCGAGACCGAGATTCTGGGCCTGACGACCGGCCGCGCGACGCAGGGCCACCGTTTTCATGCGCCGGAACAATTGACGATCACGAGCCCCGAAGCCTACGTCCAAACGCTGCATGAACAGGGCCGGGTGATCGCCGACTTCGACGCCAGAAAGGTGATCATCCGCGACGCCGCGAATAAGGCGGCAGCGCAGGTCGGCGGCATTGCGCATATCGAGGACGATCTGCTCGAAGAAGTCGCCGCGCTGAATGAGTGGCCGGTGCCGGTGACCGGTAATTTCGATCCGCGCTTCCTGGAACTGCCGGCCGAAGTGTTGATCACGACGATGCAGACCAACCAGAAATATTTTCCGGTCAAGAACCGGGACGGCGCCTTGCTGCCGCATTTCATCACCTTCAGCAATATCGAAAGCAAGCGTCCCGAATCAATCCAGCGCGGCAACGAGCGGGTAATCACTCCGCGTCTGACCGACGCCGAATTTTTCTGGAAGCAGGACCGCAAGAAGCCTCTCGCCGAGCGTGTGTTGAGCATGTCCAGCATCGTATTCCAGGAAAAACTCGGCACCGTCGCGGACAAGACCGAACGGGTAATCAAGCTGGCCGAGGTGATCGCGAATCTGCTGCACGCCAATGTCGAACACGCGAAGCGCGCCGCCTTGCTCGCGAAAGCCGATCTCTTGACCGACATGGTCGGCGAATTCGGCAATCTGCAAGGCATCATGGGCCGCTATTATGCGCTCGCGGACGGCGAGCCGGCCGAGGTCGCTTTGGCGATCGAAGAGCATTATTTGCCGAAACAGTCAGGCGGTCCGACGCCGGGCAGCGTGACCGGTCAGATTGTCGCGCTGGCCGACAAGATCGACACCTTGTGCGGCATTTTCAGCGCCGCCCTGATTCCGACCGGCGACAAGGACCCTTATGCACTCCGGCGCGCGGCGATCGGCGTGCTGCGCATCATCATCGAAAACCGTCTGCCGCTGAACATCCGCGATCTGATCGATTTTGCGCTGTACCAGTTTACCCATGCCTTCGATGTCGATGCGACGCGTGTTGCGGTCACCGAATTCGTGTTCGACCGGCTGAAAGGCTACTGTCTGGATCAGGGCTACACGTCCGACGAGTTCGAGGCGGTCCTCTCGGTCAATCCGTCCGAGCCGCTCGACTTCATCCAGCGCCTGGCCGCGGTCAAGACCTTCAGGCAGTTGCCGGAGGCCGAAAGCCTCGCGGCCGCGAACAAACGCATCCGCAATATCCTGAAAAAATCGGAAACCGCGCCGGCTGCAAGCGTCGGCGCGCTGGCCGAAGCGCAGGAACAGCGCTTGCTGGAAGCCGCCAATGCGGCCGGCGAAGCGATCAAGCCTTTGCTGGCGCAGCGGGATTATCAGGGCACGTTGAACCGGCTCGCGCAGCTTGAACCGGTGGTCAATGACTTTTTCGACCATGTGATGGTGATGTGCGACGATCTCGAATTGCGCGCAAACCGTCTGGCGTTATTGACGCTGCTGTCCGAACAGTTTTTGACCTGCGCGGATATTTCGAAATTGCAGTCTTGATCAGGAATGAATGTCGCTTCGCTCAGGATAAACGGAATCGAGGCTAACCGATTTAAAATATGACTCGAAACCGTTATGTTTTGCTCGACCGGGACGGCGTGATCAACGAGGATTCCGACCAGTTCATCAAATCGCCGGATGAATGGCGGCCGATTCCGGGCAGCCTGGAGGCGATTGCGCTGCTGCATGCGAAAGGCTTCAAGGTCGCGGTGATCACGAATCAATCCGGCATCGCGCGCGGCCTGCTCGATCGGGCGATGCTCGATAAGATCCATCAAAAGATGCTCCGCTTGGTGGCCGAAAACGGCGGCGCGATCGAAGCGATTTATTTTTGTCCGCATGGGCCGGAGAACGGTTGCGACTGCCGCAAACCGAAACCGGGGTTGCTTCTGGCATTTGCGGCCGAGCATCAGGTCGACCTGCACGATGCGGTGCTGATCGGCGATTCGCTGCGCGACATTCAGGCCGCCGAAGCGGCCGGCGCGCGGGCTATCCTGGTTAAGACCGGCAAGGGCCGGAAAACGCTGAACGCCAACCCCGATTTGAAGATTCCAGTATTCGATAATTTATATGACGCTGCAAACTCCCTCGTCTCGGGACAATAACTTTAAGGTTTATTTCGGTTCGACGCTGCTGTTTCTCGGCATGACGTTGTCGCTGTTTGTGATCTGCCCGCTGGTGGTGCTGGCGATCGTACTGCCTTTCCGGATGCGTTACCGGATCGCCGGGCTCTGGGTCAAATGGGTGCTGTGGCTCGCGAAAGTCTGCTGCGGCATCGACTATCAAGTCGAGGGCATGGAGCATATCGATCCAAGCCGCACTTCGATCGTTCTGAGCAAGCATCAGTCGGCCTGGGAAACGCTCGCTTATCGCGAATTTTTGCCGATGCATTCGGTCTTGTTGAAACAGTCCCTGCTTTGGCTGCCGATCTGGGGCTGGGCGATGGCGATGCTGAAACCGATCGCGATCGATCGCAAAAATCAGCGCGCGGCGCTACGCAAGTTGCTCGACAAAGGCGGCGAAAGTTTAAAATCCGGGCTGTGGGTGCTCATTTTTCCCGAAGGCACCCGTACCGCGCCCGGCGAAAGCAAAAAATTCAGTGCCGGCGGCGCGCTGCTGGCGCAGCAATCCGGTTATCCGGTGGTGCCGATTGCGCATAATGCCGGCGTTTATTGGCCACGCTACAGTTTTTTGAAATATCCCGGCACGATCAAGGTCAAAATCGGCCCGCCGATCGAAAGCAAGGGCCGCAAGGCCGCCGAGATCAATGCCGAGGCCGAGGCCTGGATTAGCGATGCGATGAAGGAAATAGGAAATTAGGTCCAGGGTTCAAACAGTTTATTTTCTCCCTGAACCCCTCGGAATTGTTTAAAAATTATCAAAGGTTTGACTTTAATGAAAAAAATTCTGCTCATTTCGATTTCTGCTTTATTCATCACCGCCTGCGCTGAAAAGGGTGACTATGAAGAGGCGGTTTTGGAAGAAATGAAGAAGGAACAGGATGTGAAGGATTATAAGATTGATCCGGAAAAAATGGCTAGCTGCGTGATCGACACCACGACGATGCATATGCCGGGTTATTTCGAATTTGATCCGGAGCGCCGTACCGCTTATAAAAATTACACCAAAATGTTGTCGCTGATGAAGTCAACCGATCCGAAAAAGACGTTGGATGAGTTGCGCAAGGATTTCGGATCGCCGAAAGCCTTGGCCGATGCGCATAACAACCTAACCGAAAGCATGATGAACTGTTATTCGGCGATCATGCTCCGGTCCGAGCCGCCGGAGGCTGCGGATAAGAAAACCGAAGCGGCAAAACCGAATCCTGAAACGCCCAAAAACGCCGATGCGCCGGTGCAAGCCGCACCGACACCGAGCGAGCCGGCGAAGTAATCCTGATCAGCCGGCGGTGGTTTTGCGCGATGCGGCCACCGTTTGTTGCTGGGAAGCGATTTAAAGAGCCGCGACCCAAATCGAGTTCAGGCGCAGCAATTTCTTTAATTTCGTCGAATGCGCGCTGGCGGCTTCCTTGGTTTTGAAGCCGGGCACGGCAAGCCGGTACCAGGTCGCATGCTGGATATCGACTTTCATCACTTTGACCGCTATGCCTTTGCGCTGGAATTCCGCGGCTTTTTTTCTGGCATCGGCTATGGCTCTGAAGGCCGCCAGATTGACCGTCCACTTGGCGCCGCTTGCGCTAGCGGCCGGTTTTTCCGAAGCTTTGGCTCGCGCCATGTTAAGCGCGGGCTTGGGTGTCTGAATTTTGCGCACGGGTGGCGAAGCGTCTTTGCTGACCAAGGCCGGCTTCGGGGCTAGCTCTGCCGGTGCGGGCTCGGTTGCCGCCGTTGGCGGCGCGGCAATGGCTTTGTTTTCCGTCCTTGGCTCCGGTTCTTCGGAAAAATGGCTTGGCGCCGCCTCGCTGTCCTCCTCCGTAGGGTTGTTGCTGCCCGCTTTTTCGCTCAAGCCGCCCATATCTTCTTCAAGGATGGCCGTCATCGTCTTGAGTTTGCTCAGCTCGGCACGCGTCTGGACATTCAGATAGCCGAGCGTCAGCGCCGCGCACAGCGCGGTCAGGGACAAAGCGAGCGCTACCAAAGACAGGCGCCCGGCGTTTCTGGTTTTGCCTTCGAGAATCGCCAATTGCCGCCCGGTAGCTTCCTGCAGCGAGAGCGAGCGGCTCCAATCGGCCGGGACCTCAGGGGGGATGGCTTGTTCCAGCAGGGCGTCCGTGAGCGGTGTGTGATCGCCGCCGTTTTCGGCAGGGGGGGCAATCGCCGCCGCGATCGGAGCCGCATCGTCCCTGGGGCCCTGCCAGGCGCGATGCGGTTCGGGCTCCGTCTCGGCCGCGGGGGCAGACGGTTCGAAAAGCGCAGCAGAAAATGCAAACGGCGCGTTATCGATGACCGCTGCCTCAGTCGGGTTGATGCCGGCAACGGGTGAGTCCAGGTTGACAGGCTCAATCGCTTCGTCTAAGTTGAAAGCAGCATGACTGAATTCGTTGAATTCGGCCTCAGGGTCATCAGGCGCCCAAAAACCGTCATCTTCGGCAGGCACAGGTTCGGCCTTTTCAATCAGCGCGTCAACGCTTGCGGTTTCCTGTTGCAATGGCGCCGGGGTTAACTCGATGTCGGCAATCGGTGAGCCCAGGTCGACAGGTTCGATAGTCTCGTCATCGCCGGTTTGCCGCGTAGCCAATATCGGGTCATCGCTTAACGCGTCAAATTCGACAGTCCGAGTATCGTAGGCAGCTAGCGGCTTGTCCCATGCATCCGGGTCCAGGTTTTCCGCTGAAAAAAAATCTGTTTCGGCATCGAACCCCGTATTGATCAGCAACCGATCGATCGCGTCTTCGTCGCTGTCCAGGTCGGTCAACGGCTCGACGACCGGTTCGACTTCGACCTCGATGAGGTTCGAGTCGAGGCGGTAGCGCCCTTCTTTAGACTTTTTGTTGGCTGGCTCTGTCATTTGGGTGAACTTTGATAGTAATATAACGCATCTCGAAAGGCTAGTTTATGGCTTGCCGCAGAAAAAATCCAATAACTTTCATTTGCTTAATTCAGCAGTTAAGGCTAAGTAAATGTAATTTTGTCAAATTGTCCCTACGAGTCGATAAAACCTAGAAAAAATATGCAATTAGCCATTACCGTATTAGGACATAATCGGAACTATTTTGTTGCCGAAATATTATCCACCATCCGCGATTGTAAATGCAGTATTTTGGAAATCCGCTACACTCGCCTGAAACAGGTGGATGCGGCTCATTTGTTGGTACAGGGCAACTGGAATCAAATCGCCAAATTTGAGAACCTGTTGGATGCCTTGCAAAAACGGCTTGAAATTCAAATTCAGATGCTCCGGCCCGAGCATGAGCCTCATGAAAAAGAATTTCTGCCTTATTCGCTCGAAACCTTGTCGGTGGACCGCGACAATATTATCGAGTCGGTCTCAACGTTTTTAACGATGCACGGGATCGAAATCGAGGAAGTCTCGGGCAGTTCCTATCAGGCGCCCTATATCGCGACTTCGGTATTCTCGACCAAATTTATCGTGCTGATCCCGCCGGAAGTCCGTTTGCTGTCGCTGCGCGAAGAATTTCTGGATTTTTGCGATCAACTGAATATCGATGCGATTCTTGAACCGATTAAACGTTAGGATGCCCTGATGACCGTTTTGACACTCGGCAGCGTGGCGCCCGACCTTGAAATCTCGTGTACCGGCGGCAAGACGCTCCGCTTGAGCGATTTTAAGGGAAAAAACATCGTGCTGTATTTTTATCCGAAAGACAATACGCCCGGCTGTACCCAGGAAGGCCGCGATTTTCGCGATCTGAGCGAACGCTTTGCCGTGCTGAATACGGTCATATTCGGCGTTTCGCGCGATTCGGTCAAAATGCACGAAGGCTTTAAATGCAAGCAGGAGTTTCCGTTCGAACTGCTTTCCGATCCCGATGAAGCCCTCTGCGGCCTGTTCGATGTGATCAAGATGAAGTCACTGTATGGCAAGCAGGTGCGCGGCATCGAGCGCAGCACGTTTTTGTTCGATAGCCGGGGCAATCTGGTGCGCGAATGGCGCAAGGTGAAGGTCAAGGAGCATGCGCAGGAAGTGCTGCTGGCGGTCGAGGGTTTGAGCTGAGCTTTTCGCCGATCGAGAAACGGCGCGTTTAACAGAGCATTCGGTTTTGCCGTACCGAAGCCTCGGCAAAAACCCGGTTGCGCCCCTCCGCCTTGGCTTGGTAGAGCGCCTGATCCGCTTTTTGCAGAAGCCCGTCAATATGGACGCACAAGGCATTGACCGTGGAGACGCCGATCGATACGGTAAAACGGAGCGCCTGATCATCTTCCAAGGGAAGGGATGCATCCGCAACCGTCTTGCGCAGGCGTTCGGCTACGTCGATCGCTTCCATGATGGCGGTTTCCGGCAGCATGATCACAAATTCTTCTCCGCCGATACGGCCGATCAGATCCACTTTGCGCAGGGATGACAGGCAGATGTCGCTGAATGTTTGCAGAACCCGGTCGCCGGTTTGGTGCCCATGATTGTCGTTGATCCGTTTGAAGTTATCCAAATCGAGCATCAGCAGGGAGAGGGGGACGCCATGGCGCAAGGTGCGAGCTAGCTCCGCTTCCGCCTGCTGCGTGAAATGCCGGCGATTGGCCAGGCCGGTCAGATGATCGATCTGCGCCATTTGCTCATAACTGCGCTGAATCTGTTTGTGTTCGGTGATATTTTCCAGGACCGCGACAAAACATTGCTGGCCGGCGCTGTAAGCCGCTATCGAAAACCAGCTATTCAGCGGTTTTACAAAGGTTTCGAATTTTTCGGGAGCGCCTCCCGTCACTACACTTCCGTAAATCGCAAACCATTCCGGATTCGATGCCTTGATGCCGGGAATCACTTCGCTGGCTCTTTTGCCTGTCACATCCTGTAAACCGGTCAAACAGTCGAATGCCGCGTTGACTTCCAGAAAAATGAAATCCTCGGGTTGACCGTTTTGATAAAGCATTCGGCAATAGGCAAAGCCTCCCAGCATATTTTCGAACAATGAGCGATAGCGCGCTTCGCTTTCCCGCAAGCTCATTTCGATTGCCTTGCGGTCATCGATTTCCGCAGCAAAAACGGTATTGGTGGCGCGTAATAGAGCCTCGGCGCGGATCAGGCGCCGGTTCAAGCGCAGCAGATAATAAGTCGCGGACAACACCGCGATAAGCACGGCGATGGCGATCGTCAGCGCGGGCTGTACCCATGCCGGCAGGTGTTTGGCCTTCGTGCTGTAAATGAAGCCGTCAAGCGGAGCGCTGGATTTGATCAAGCCGAGTTTCACGAAGGTGTCGGCTATATGCTGCCAGCGCTCCGGGTTCATGTGGCCGATTTCGATGATGTCAGGAAAGATCAGCTTGCGTATCTCGGCCGCCTCGAATTCGAGATGCGCCCGGGTTTTTTCGACGTGATATTCATTGACCAAAAGACCGATGATTTCATCGGGGTGATCCATCGCGTATCGCCATCCCTTCAGCGTCGCGCGGCGCACTTTTTCGACCCGGTCGGGGTGATCGCGCAATTCTTGAGCGGAAGTGAACAGAATATCGCTGTAGAAATCGACCCGGTAGTTGCCGGGGTCGATGATGTTGTACGGAATATGGCGTTGATTCAGGTAAAACGGTTCGTTGGTGGAATAGGCGCTAATAGCGTCGATTTTGCCGGTGATTAGGTCGTCAATCTGATCATTGCTGGGGATGATGTCCATTTGGGAAAGCGCAATGCCTTCATTCAAAAACATGGTCAGAACGTCGGCGTCATCGGTTCGGTTCATCAGCATCACTTTTTTGCCGGCCAGATCATGCACCGAGCCAATGCCGGAATCCTTGCGCACCAGCAGTATCGAAGGCGAGTGTTGAAAAATCGCGGCCAGCGCGACCAGCGGTTTGCCTTGTAAGCGTTTGTAGAGAACTTCGCTGTTGCCTGAGGCATAGTGCGCGCGTCCGGACAAGACTTCCTGAACCGATTGATGCGCCGGATCGCCCGCATGCAGTCGGACTTCCAATCCTTCCTGCCGATAAAAACCCTTCGCGACGGCCGCGTAATAGCCGGCAAACTGGAATTGATGGTGCCAGCGCAGCTGAAGATCGATCACGTCCTGCGGCTCCTGGGCGGCAAGCGCCGGAGCGATACTGGTTAGAAACAGCAGGGCTGATCTTAATGCGTGAACGGGTATCATTGCTCTGGGTTTTAACTGGGAAGACGGTAGCAGTGATTGGTGGGGTATTCTAGCGGCTGAAGTCAAAGGATAATGACTTTTTAACGTGTAGAAGGCAAAGACCGCTTGTAATCATCATCCTGCCTCTTTCAGGCCCCGATTTAAGTATAGTCGAGATCATGGAAATGAAAATTTTTCTGAGTAATCTATCGCAATTCTCAAATTTCTTTGCGCAGGCGACAACCGCGTTATTCTTGTTTGCCGTACCCGTGCTTTATAAATTTGTTTAAAGCGATTATTCTTAAGTCTTGATCCGCTCATGGTCATCAGCGTCGGGAGCGGGGCGGGTGACCTCTCAGCATTCATCAGACAGTCCAAGGAATTCATGAATATTCAAACCACGCCCGACAAAAAGCTATTCGTGCTCGACACCAATGTGCTGATGCACGATCCGGCCTGTATTTTTCGCTTTCAGGAACATGACATTTTCATCCCGATGATCGTGCTGGAGGAACTGGACCGGGCCAAGAAAGGCATCACCGAAGTCGCGCGCAACGTGCGCCAGGCGAGCCGATTTCTCGATGAACTGATCCGCGATGTCGATCCCGGTTGTATCAAGGACGGGCTGCCGTTATCGCGTCTGGAGGCAAACGGCAAGGGCGGAATGATCGGAAAATCGGGCCGTCTGTATTTTCAGACCAGCATCATGAGCGAGCTTTTGCCGGCGACGATGCCCGGCAGCCTGGCGGATAATTCGATCCTGAGCGTGGTGTTGGCGCTGACCAAGCAATTGCCCGGCATCAAGGTGATTCTGGTGTCGAAAGACATCAACATGCGGATCAAGGCGGCGACCCTCGAATTGCCGGCCGAGGATTATCACAACGACCAGGTGCTCGACGATATCGAGCTCTTGTACAGCGGCGCGATGGCGCTGGAGGACGATTTCTGGGACCTGCACGGCAGCAAGATGGATTCCTGGCAGGAAAAGGGCAGAACCTTCTACAAGCTCGAAGATCCTCTGGTCGCCGAATGGTATCCGAATCAATATCTGTACATGGAAGGCTCGTCGAATTTCGAGGCGATCGTGCGCTCGTGTGACGGCCGCACCGCGATATTGGAGCTGGCCCGCGATTACCGTTCTAAGCATAACAATGTCTGGGGCATCACCGCGAAAAACCGCGAGCAGAATTTTGCGTTCAATGTGCTGCTCGATCCGGATATCGATTTCGTGACCTTGCTGGGCACGGCCGGAACCGGCAAAACGTTGTTGGCGCTGGCCGCGGGGTTGACGTTGACGATGGAACGGAAGCTTTATCACGAAATCATCATGACCCGCGAAACAATGCCGATCGGCGAGGATATCGGCTTTCTGCCCGGCACCGAGGAAGAAAAAATGGCGCCGTGGATGGGCGCCCTGATGGACAATCTCGAATTGCTCGGCAACCGTTCCGGCAATACCGAATGGGAGCAGGGCGCGACGCAAAACGTGCTGATGAACCGGGTCAAGATCCGTTCGCTGAATTTCATGCGCGGCCGGACTTTTTTAAACCGTTATCTGATCATCGACGAAGCGCAGAACCTGACCTCGAAACAGTTGAAGACCTTGATCACTCGCGCAGGTCCCGGCACCAAGATCGTTTGCATCGGTAATCTTTCGCAGATCGATACGCCGTATCTGACCGCGACGACCTCGGGCTTGACCTATGTGGTCGACCGTTTCAAGCGTTGGGAGCATGGCGCGCATATCACGCTGCGCCGCGGCGAACGCTCGCGGCTGGCCGATTACGGTTCGGATTACCTATAGGTCAAAACACGCGTCCTGGCTGGGGTCGCCAAGCCGCGGCCAGGCCGACAGCACCGCCTTGACGACGGTCGCCAACGGAATCGCGAAGAAGACGCCCCAGAAACCCCACAGGCCGCCGAAGAACAGGATCGCGACGATGATCGCGATCGCATGCAGATTGACCGCCTCGGAAAACAGGATAGGCACCAGCAGCACGCCGTCGAGGGCCTGGATCACCGCATAGGCGATCGCGACATACATGAATTGATCGCTACCCCAGCCCCATTGAAAATAAGCGACGCCGAGCACCGGAAAGGTGACCAGCGTCGCGCCGATATAGGGAATCACCACTTGCAGCCCCATGAACACCGCGAGCAGCATCGCATAGTTCAGGTCGAAAAAACTGAAGGTCACGAAGCTGGCCGCCCACAGGATGAACACTTCGGCAAACTTGCCGCGGATATAATTGCCGATCTGCATGTCGACCTCTTCCCAGACGCGCACGGTCAGATGCCGATCGCGCGGAAAGAACTGCAAAAACCAGTCGATCAGCAGGCTCTTATCTTTCAGCAGGAAAAACACCATCATCGGCACCAGGAACAGGTAAACCAGCGCGCTGACCACGCTGACCAGCGACGCGGCCGAAAGCGACAGCATGTTTTGCCCGTAGGTCCAGACTTCGCGTTGCAGGATATGCATGATTTCCTGGATCCGGCTTTCCGAGATTAGTTTAGGATACAGCTTCGGCAGCCGCATGATGTTCATTTCCAGCCGGTACACCATCGCCGGAATCTGCTGCACGAACTCGACCGCCTGTTGCGAAACGATCGGCAGCAGATAAAAGAACAGAAAGCCGACGCAGGCCATGAAGATCGAGAACACCAGATAGACGGCCACCCATCTCGGAAGGCCTGCCGCCTCGGTTTTGGCAACCAGGCCTTCGAGGAGATAAGCGAGCACGACCGAGGCGAACACCGGCATCAGCATGCCGGACAGCGAATAAATCAGCGCAAAAAGGACGATCAGTATCAACGACAGCGAGACGGCCTGGGAGTTCGGCAGAATCCGATTGACTAAGCCTCGGAAAATGGGCGAGATAACAACGGTTCGGTTTTGATTTGCCATAGGCATGACGGGCGAGTTTGGGGATTGAATTATCGGTATTCTAACGCTATTCTGGCCTTGAAACCCGATGAACTTTAGTCGCTCCTCAAAGATCAATAGAGTCAATAGTTTTGGCGTTGTTGCGAGGGTGCATCCGCGCTGTCCATTTTATCCCGGAAGCTAACCGGGAACAGCTTATGAAAACGATTTTCACGCACATTATATTGATCCTCTCTTGCTTACTGGCCGGCTGTGTGCCGTCGATTTATCCTTCCGGCGCGAAAACGACCGCCGCACATCTCGATCTTGATACGCAAGCTTTCATCACCGAGGACGGCGCCAGGCTGCCGCTTAGGGAATGGCCGACGCAGGGCGAACCCCGAGCCGTGATCATCGCGGTACACGGCTTCAACGATTACAGCCGGTTTTTCGATAAGCCCGCGCGCTATTTCAGCGAGCACGGCATCGCCAGCTTCGCCTATGATCAGCGCGGTTTCGGCAAGGGGCCGAAACGCGGGTTGTGGGCCGGCTGTGCATCGTATGAAGACGATCTGTTGACGCTGGCGCGCCTGGTCAAGGAACGCTATCCCCGGAGCCCCTTGTTCTTGCTCGGCGAAAGCATGGGCGGCGCGGTAGTGATGACCGCAGTCAAAAACGATACGACCGATTTGATCGACGGCATCATTCTGGCCGCGCCGGCGTTGTGGGCGCGCAAGACGATGCCCTGGTATCAGAACAGCCTGTTATGGGTACTCGCGCATACCACGCCGTGGCTCAGGCTGACCGGCAAAGGCGTCGTGAAGGTGACGCCGTCGGACAATATCGAAATGCTGCGCGAATTGGGGAGCGATCCTTGGGTGATCAAGGGCGCGCGCGTCGAAACGCTGTACGGCCTGGCCAATTTGATGGACTTGGCGTTCAACAGCGCCGATAAACTGAATGAAGACACCTTGCTGTTGTATGGCGAAAAGGACGACATCATTCCGAAGAAGCCGACCTATGCCTTTTTACAGCGCTTTCTGAAAGACAACCATGCCGCCGAGGAAAAAACCGTCGCCTTTTATCAACAAGGCTATCACATGCTGCTGCGTGATTTGCAGGCCGACAAGACCTGGCAGGACATTGCCGCCTGGATAGACTCCAGAAGCGCCCGGCTGCCGTCAGGGGCAGACAAACGCGCCGAAATGGTACTCAAACCGGTGCTGACCTCGGCAAACTGATGCCGCATCCTGGACCTCTGCCGGGCTGGCAAAATCCCCCGGCAGGTTTTGGTTTCATTCATTATCCATTCATCGTTGACTTGTTAATGTCACGGTTTCTGATGCCGGCATGCCTGAACTGGGTATAATAACCGGACACGTTACGGAAAATTCATCTCATTAAAGCTTAAAAAGGCCATGACAGACAGACCGACCCGGCGAGGTTCCCCCCGGTATAACAAGACGCCACCCAGCAAAAAATCGACATCCCATTGGTTTAGAAACAGCTTCGTCATCCTGCTCGGCATCGGCGCTTTTTTTCTATTCACCTACCTTGGTTACCTTGATTACCAGGTCCGCACGCAGTTCGAAGGCAAACGCTGGGCGATTCCCGCGCGCGTGTATGGCAATCCGGTTGAGCTGTATGCCGGCTATGGGATCAGCGCGCAAAAATTCGAGAATTTGCTGGAGATGCTGCATTACCGAAAAGATCAGCAACTGGCCGCGGAAGGCACTTATTTCCGCAATGGCGGGCAAGTTTCGGTCAAGACCCGCACCTTCGCCTTTTGGGATCAGCAGGAACCGCAGCCCAGTGCGGCGATGCGCGTGGATTTTTCCGAAGCCGGCATCGCGGGCATCACCGATCTGACGAACAATCAAAACCTGGCGATCGTCCGGATGGACCCGGTGCAGATCGGCAGCTTTTATCCGACCATCAAGGAAGACCGGATCTTGATCAAGCTCGAAGAAGCGCCGGAGATGCTGATCAAGGGCTTGCTCGCGTCGGAGGACAGGGATTTTTACGATCACTTCGGGGTTTCGTTGCGCGGGATTCTGCGGGCGATGGTCGCGAACATCCAGGCCGGCGACATGGTGCAGGGCGGTAGTACGATCACCCAGCAGCTGGTCAAAAATTTCTATTTGACCTCCGAGCGTAAGCTGACCCGGAAACTCAAGGAAGCCCTGATGGCGATGATCCTGGAATATCGTTACAGTAAGAACGAGATTCTCGAAGCCTATCTGAACGAAATCTATCTGGGCCAGGACGGCGGCAGCGCGGTGCACGGCTTCGGACTGGCCAGTCAGTTTTATTTCGGCGGCCCGTTGAAGGATTTGTCGCTGGAGCAGTTGGCTTCGTTGGTCGCGTTGGTGCGCGGGCCATCCGAGTACAATCCCCGGCGTTTTCCGGAGCGTGCGTTGCAGCGCCGTAATCTGGTCCTGGATGAAATGGCCGTACAGGAGTACATCACCGAAGAAGACGCGGCCGCCGCAAAAGCCAAACCCTTAAACGTGATCGCCAGTTTGCGTCGTTCGGCGAATCGCTATCCGGCCTTCCTCGACCTGGTCAAGCGCCAGTTGAGACAGGATTACCGCGAGGAAGATCTGACCTCCGAAGGCCTCAGAATCTTTACCACGCTCGATACGCAGATTCAGGATACGCTCGAGGAAACGATCAAGCGCAAGCTGCCGCAGCTGGAAAAACAGCCCAAGGCCACCAAGGCGCTCGAATCGGCCGTCGTGATCACGCGCCGGGACAGCGGCGAGATCGCCGCGCTGGCCAGCGGACGCGACGACTCCTCGGCCGGATTCAACCGGGCCTTGGATGCGGTGCGGCCGATCGGTTCGCTGATCAAGCCGGTGATTTATTTGACCGCGCTGCAATATCCGCGGCGCTACACGATCACGACCCCGGTCAGCGACAGTGCGATCTTCATCAAGGGCGACAACGGCAACGACTGGAGTCCGAAAAATTACGATCACAAGGAACACGGCACGATCGGCCTGCATACCGCATTAGCCAAATCGTACAATCTGGCGACCGTGCGGGTCGGCATGGACGTTGGTATCGGCAGGGTCGCGAAAACCCTGAAAGACCTGGGCGTCAACCGCAAGGTCGAATTGTATCCCTCGTTCCTGCTCGGCGCGGCGCAATTATCGCCGCTCGAAGTCGCGCAGATGTACCAGACCCTCGCCGGCGACGGTTTCCTGACGCCGATCAAGGGCATCAAGGCGGTGGTCTCCGCCTCGGGGGACAGGCTGCAAAGCTATCCGTATACGGTCAGACAAACGGTCGATCCGTCCTCGACCTATATCCTGAATACGATCCTGCAGGAAGTGATGCATTCTGGCACCGGCGCTTCGGCTTATTCGGTGTTTCCGCAGGATTACGGTCTGGTCGGCAAGACCGGCACGACCAACGATGCGAAAGACAGCTGGTTTGCAGGCTTTACCGGTGATTATTTGTCGGTGGTCTGGGTTGGCCGCGACGATAACAAGCCGGCCGGACTGACCGGCGCGACCGGTGCGCTGCAAGTTTGGACCGCGTTTATGCGGCAGATTTCACGGCAGCCGGTCAATTTGACGCCGCCCGATAATATCAAAATGGTGCGTGTCGACCCGTATTCCGGTTTGGTGGCAGGGCCCGATTGTCCTTACGGCAGGGGCTATCCCTATGTCGCAGGCTCCGAACCGACCGCCTATTCGGCCTGCGGCAATGCGGTCATCGAACAGGATAGGCCGTGGTTTGAGGAGTTTTTTCCGCAGAGCGAATAAAAATCCCCAGCCCTCTCCCTAAAGGAGAGGGCTCCGTGCGCCTAATTCAGCGCTCACTGACCGTCACAGAATTTAACGAGGTGTTTTAATGAGTCAACAAAAGTGGTTGGGTTTTATCCTGATTTTATTATTGTTCAGCTATTTGCCGGCGCAGGCGGACGATAAGCCGGTGCAGCAGCTGAAAGCCTTTTTGGCGTCTTCCAAATCGTTGTCCGCCGATTTCAAGCAGGTCTTGATCGATGAGCAGGGCAAGCCGGTCCGGACCAGTTTTGGTGTCTTTTACCTGCAGCGTCCGGGCAAATTCCGCTGGGATTATCAAAAACCGTTTGCCCAACAGATTGTCGCCGACAAAGGCAAGGTCTGGTTCTACGACAAAGACTTGGAGCAGGTCACCGTCAAAAAGCTCGATGAATCGCTCGGTTCGACGCCGGCGTTATTGCTGAGCGGCGAGGTGTCATTGGACGACAATTTCACGATCGAAGGTCAGGGCAAGGAGGGCGACATGCAATGGATCAAGCTGTTGCCGAAAAGCGCGGAAACGACATTCAAGTACATTTTGATCGGTTTGGACAAGGGTTCTCTCGGCGGCATGGAACTCAGCGATAATTTCGGGCAACTGACCCGTATCTACTTTTCGAACGTGCTGATCAATCCGCCGATCAAGCAGACTTTGTTTCAGTTTGAAGTCCCGAAAGGCGCGGATGTGTTTGAGGAGTGATAGGCATCGCGGAATAAAGGCGCAAGGTATCCGATGTTGGACGATTTGACCCGGCCGCTGGCCGACAGGATGCGGCCGAGAAGCCTGGACGAGTATGCCGGGCAGAAGCACATTTTGCAGCCCGGCAAGCCGCTTTATCAAAGCATCAGCGCCGGGCGCCTGCATTCGATGATTTTTTGGGGGCCGCCCGGCGCGGGTAAAACCACGCTCGCCCGGCTGATCGCCCGCCATGCCGATGCCGAATTCGCGCCGATTTCGGCGGTACTGGCTGGCGTGAAGGAAATCCGGGCGGCGGTCAGCGAAGCGCAGTTGCTGTTGCAGCAAAAGCAGCGGCGCACGATCTTGTTCGTGGACGAAGTTCACCGTTTCAACAAGGCGCAACAGGATGCGTTTTTGCCGCATGTCGAGGACGGCACGGTCTATTTTATCGGCGCGACGACCGAAAATCCGTCATTCGCGCTGAACAATGCGTTATTGTCGCGCGCCCGCGTGTATGTGCTGAATCCTTTAACGACCGAAGATTTATTGGCGGTCGCCGAACGCGCCTTGACCGATCAGGAACGCGGGCTCGGACGTCTCGGCATCGCCATGGACGCGGAAATCAGGCAGCAGTTTGTGCTGGCGGCCGATGGCGATGCGCGAAAACTGTTGAATCTGCTGGAACTGGCGGTCGAGCTGGCCGCCGCGAATAACGAGAACTGCATCGGCGAGGCCTTGGCCAGGGAGGTGCTCAGCGGCGGCGTCAGGCGTTTCGATAAGCAGGGCGAGGAGTTTTACAACCAGATTTCCGCGCTGCACAAGTCGGTGCGCGGCAGTGCGCCCGATGCGGCACTGTATTGGCTGTGCCGGATGATTGATGCCGGCTGCGATCTGGCGTATATTGCCCGCAGGATCGTCAGAATGGCGTCCGAGGACATCGGCAACGCCGATCCCCGCGGCCTGCAAATCGCTTTGGATGCCTGGGCCGCTCAGGAACGCCTGGGCAGCCCGGAAGGCGAGCTGGCGCTCGCGCAGGCGGTCATTTATCTGGCCTGCGCGCCGAAAAGCAATGCGGTTTACCGGGCTTATAACGCCGCGATGCAGGATGCGAAACGCAGCGGTAGCCTGAGCGTACCGGTGCACCTGCGCAATGCGCCGACCCAACTGATGAAGGCGTTGGATTACGGCAAGGAATACCGTTATGCCCATGACGAACCGGAAGCTTACGCGGCGGGAGAGAGCTATTTTCCGGACGAGCTCCGCGGGGCTTCTTATTACCAGCCGGTGGGCAGAGGCCTGGAAATCAAAATCGGCGAAAAATTAAAGCACTTGCAGGCGCTGGATAAACAATACCGGCGTTGACGGCCGGCAATCAGCGGGTCAAGCGTCGGCGACGGCGGAATAGCTGATCCGTTGCTTTTTTGCGTAATTCATGCTCGCATCGGCATATTGCAGCAGCGTGCCGGGATTGGAGCCGTGGCGGGGGTAAAGCGAAATGCCGATGGTCACCTCCAGGCTGACCGATTTCTTGCCGAAAATGATCGGATCACGCAGGTTCCTGATCAGCTTTTGCGCCACGGTCGCGGAGGCGTTCACATCGGTATCGGGCAACAACAGCGCAAACTCGCCGTCGCCGAGGCTTGCGGCCGTGTCCGATTCGCGGAGCGTATCTACCAGCATTTTAGCCACGTGTTTCAGCGCATAGTCGCCCGCCGCATGCCCCAATTCATCAATCAGCGCTCTGAATTTGTCCACATTCAGGTAAAACACCGCAAACGGCATGCAATTGCGGCTCGATAATGCGATGGCCTGGCATATGCGGTCGGTAAATAGCCGCCGATTACCCAGCCCGGTCAATTCATCATGAAAGGAAAGCCAGATTAATTTTTCCTCTTCCTGCTTGCGTTGGGTAATATCGAAAGCCAGGCCATCCACGCCGATACAGTTGCCGTATTCGTCGTATACCGGCGCATCCGCGATTTCAAGCCAGCGCCGCCTCTGTTCCGAATCCAGGAATTCAAGTTGATAGGGCGGGGCGGGAATACCCTGGCCACTGGACTCCAGGATCGTCTCAAGTCTTCGGTTGGCCGGATTATTGGTCAGATAGCGGCGGAAATTCGCGGCGAAATTGTCAGGCGCGTAGCCGAGCACAAAGGCCACGGACGGGCTGACATAGGTCATGCGGCCTTGGCGATCGCGCTGATAGAAAAAATAGTCCTTGTTCGTGTTTTCGACCAGATTGCGAAATTTTCTTTCGCTGTTATTCAATTCGGTGGTGCGCTTCAGGATCATCCGCTCGAAATCGATTTGTAACTGTTTGAGGTTTTGATCAGGGGCTTCCTCGTTGTTTGGGACGATTTGCGCGACTCTTCGGGTTCGAAGCGTCCAGAACACAAAGGAGCCGATAAGGACGAGTAAAGGCGCCAGGACTTTCAGCCAGTCGGCGGGCGTGCTATTTTGCCACCATGCCGCAAGCGTGGGATTCTTGCTCACGGAGGCGTGCGGCTGCAAGCCCGGCATTTGGATTCCGGGAGGCATCCATTTGAAATAAATCGCGTTCATTTCGGATTCGCTGAGTGAATCCAGCCCTTTTTGCAGGATGGCGGTCAGCATCGGCCAGTCTTTACGGACTGCCATGCTCTCGTCGGCGGTATTGCGTTCATAAAAGCCGGCGAACTGCAAATTGTCCAGGCGATATTCGCGTTGCAAGTACTGCGCGGTGCCGCTAAATGTGATGCAGGCATCCGCCTTCTTCCGCTCTACGGCTTTCAAACAAGCCCGCATCGACGGCACGACATAGGGTTTAACCGCGGGATTTTTTTTTGTGATTTGGGTGGAAAACTCAAAGCCATCGACGAATGCTACCTTTTTTCCGGACAGATCATCGCGGTCAGTGATGGTCGTATCGTTTTTATGGGTCATGATGACCAGCGATTTGGTCAGATACGGATGGGTGAAATTGAACCATGCACGGCGGTCAGGAAGGTCGACCATCGTGGCGATAATATCCATGCGCTGCTCTGCCGCCGCCGAGTAGGTATTGACCAGGGATGACTTCGGATATGCCTGGAAACTCATTCCGAGCTTTTTGCTGAGCGCATCCATGATATCGATCGCAATCCCCCTGAACTGACCTTTTTTATCAACAAAGCTATAGGGGGGCAACGAGTCGTCGAGAGCTAAGCGGATTTTTGGATGCGCAAGCAGCCATTCTCTTTCGTTCTGAGTCAACTCAGTTGCAGGGAAAGTTTGAGCGGAGGCCGGAGGAGCCGTTGGGGAAGCCGCCGAAGCCGCACTGACAAACAAAAGCAAGGCCATGAAATAATGCATTATTATGAATTGCTTTGTTAAAAGACAGTGCGTCATGACAGGATTGAACGGGCTGTATTGTGGCTCAAGTTGCATGGCACCTAGAATTCCATAGGATATTGTCCAGGATCGGAAAGACATCATGACGCTCCAGTTTCCTGACAGTCGGCCATTATGCAACGAACAGGTTGTTGTTATATCAAACTCAGCTTAAAAATACATTGCTAGTAAAAAAAGTTGATCGCTTCCAAAATTCGAACCGTCGCGAAAGTCTGTTCAAGAAGCATGACTGTCGGTGGCCGTGACATACCGAAATAACTTTCGATTCGACAAGGATAGTTCAAATGCAGGGCCTTGCAATAACTATTTCTTAGTAAAGTACTCGGAAAATTATGCCGGCGCCAGCAAAAACCATCGCACTCCGCAACGCGGGTATGATCGGCGATGCGCTGTGGTTGATTTTTTGGACTTTTATCTGTAACTTGCGTAAGGATTGGCGACTTTAAAGTCCTATTCCCAGATACGGCATTTCAACCCTACATCATGAATCCCCCACCTTTCATTTTTGATCAAATCCATATCGAAGTCGCGCGCAATGCCTCAGATGACTTCAATCTGTTTCATGACAAGCATAAATGGCTGCAGATTACCCATAACCCGTTCAAAGGCCCGATCGTACTGGGTTTTCAACTGAATACCCTGATTGAGTACCAAATGCGCCTGTACCGGGAAGCGCATTATGAAGACAAGGTCATTGCCGAAAACCGTCTGCGTTTCAGCAATTACCAGATGACCTTCATCAACGCTGTCCGCCCGCGCATGCCGCTTTATCTGGAAATCAAAAAGACGCTGATCAACACCATTCCGAACCTGACGCTGACCAACCGTATCGCGATGAAATCCGATGGCAAAACCGTGCTGCTGGGATATAAAAAGGAAACGCCGTCGCCGCTGTTTTTGGCCGACACCCAACTGGACAATCTGCCTGATCTGAACGATATTCCCGACAGAACGATTGTTCCGGACACCGATTATTTCCTGAAGCGCAAATACATGAATAACGGTTCGGTCAAAAACTTTCTGTCAGGCTCCCTGGCCGAGCAATCCGATTATTTCGACGAACTGGCGCAGGTTGCGCATTATCCGGAGATATTTCCTTGCAGTCTGGCCTCCGGAGCCTTGCTCGAAAAAGCGCAATTGGAAAATCACGATTTCAAACTCAATCCGATGGTGTACACCTCGCATGAAATATCGGTCGACCGGGTTTATTTAGGCTATCTGAGAAATAACGACAGCCTGCATATCCTGGTCAAACAGCTTCCGGAATCGTCCGAAAACACGTTGAACCATACCCACATCAGGCTAAGAACCTACCATTGTTACGGCCTGTTGGAGAATAATGAAGTGTTGTTCAGAATGACGATGAACCTGGTGCCTTTGAAGGAAATCCTTAAAAACCTGGGGCAGAAATAAGGTGGATTGATTGAGTCTGATGTCGCCGCTCTAACCGATAGCGTGTTGAACTTCTATCGGCTCGCCATTTCCAATCTATCATCAAATTCGATTCTGCGGCAGCGAACCCGGCGTTCGAGTTTGATTGAGTTCTGACGCCATGGAACGGCTCACGACTTTTTTTGCGCCAACAATAAAAATAGGGTTCTTTGGGCAGTACGCGTACAATGCAGTGCGGTTATTTAATATCAGAGGCGAATGATCATGAAAAAAATAAATTTAGCGTCAGCATTCCTGGCTATATCTCTCTTTACAGGCTCTGTGTATGCCGATATTGAGCTGAAATCGGTGGATGATGTTCAAGGGAGCTGGAAGCTGCAATACACCAAAAACTCGGCAACGGCCAAGGAAACCATTAATCGGGAAGATACGTGGGTATTTCAAGGCGGCAAGATCACGATCCTGAATATTCCGCGCGAAGGCAAGCATTATGACCAGCCGCCGGTCAATTACGAAATCGACAATGGCAAATTGAAAATTCCTTATGTCGGCAGATCCGGCTTTGACACCTTTTCTTTAGTCGAGAAAGACGATAAGACGATGACGCTGAAAGGGAAATTTGGCGAGATTTATTACTTTAATAAAAAATAGGCCTTAATGAACATGGCGTTTTGCATGATTGCCATGCAGCCATCATTCAGGGCAAGTAGGATTCGCGAACCCGAATGGCTATCTGATTGCCGAATCAAGTTCGCGTTTTGAACTATTTTTCACGGCAAACCCGTTTTGCCGTGAAACCTTCAAGCGCATAATCCGCAGCGTTTAGGCTGTGGGCAGCAACGCGCTAGCGAGCGGTTTCCACTTCCTCAAAGCCCGCGATTCGTCCGCGCGCAATTTTAGCGCCAATCAGTTTTTCAACCAGACGCAATGCGTTGTTTTCGTCTTGAGAAATCAGCGACACCGCGAGTCCGCCTCGTCCGGCTCTCCCGGTGCGGCCGATACGATGCACGTAATCGGCGGAGGAACGCGGCAATTCATAATTGACCACATGCGGCAACTGGGCGATATCGATCCCGCGCGCGGCCACGTCGGTGGCGACCAGCACCCGGATGTCGCCGGATTTGAAATCGGCCAAGGCGCTGGTTCTGGCGCCCTGGCTTTTGTTGCCGTGTATCGCCTTCGCGCTGATTTGCGCGGAATTCAGTTTTTCGGTGAGTTTGTTGGCGCCGTGTTTGGTGCTGGTAAACACCAGTACCTGCCGCCAGTCGTTGCTCTTGATCAGGTGCGTCAATAACGCGGTTTTCGAGGTCTTGTTGACCGTGTAGGCGATTTGTTCGACAGTGTCGGCGGCGGCATTTTCAACTGCGACTTCAATTTGCGCCGGGTTCACCAGCAGGTTTTGCGTCAGTTTGCGGATATCGGCCGAAAAAGTCGCCGAAAACAGCAGGTTTTGCCGTTTTTTCGGCAACAACGCCAAAATTTTGTTGATGTCCCTGATGAACCCCATATCCAGCATGCGGTCGGCCTCGTCCAGCACCAGGATTTCGACTTGATTCAACTTGACCGCATTCTGCGAGACCAGATCGAGCAAGCGTCCCGGCGTTGCTGTCAAGATATCGACGCCGCCGCGTAAACGCATCATCTGCGGGTTGATCTTGACCCCGCCGAACACGACATCCGATTTCAGGCGCGGCATCTGATGCGCGCCGTATTTGGTCACCGACTCGGCCACTTGCGCGGCCAGTTCGCGGGTCGGCGTTAAAATGAGAGCCCGAATCGGACGGTTGTTGCTGATGTGTTTTTCCGCCAGGCGTTGCAGGATAGGCAGGGTAAAACCCGCGGTCTTGCCGGTGCCGGTCTGCGCGGCGGCGAGCAGGTCGCGGCCGGATAATACCGAGGGTATCGCTTTTTGTTGTATCGGTGTGGGGGTGGTATAGCCTGAGTCGCTGATGGCGCGCAACAGGGGCTCGGACAAGCCGAGAGAAGAAAATGACATAGAAATTCTCGAATGTAGGGATTGGAATCCCGGTAAAGGTAAAACGGAGTGAGGTTACGGGACCGCTCTGTTGCCATGGGATAAGCGTTGAACTTATCCCGGTTTAGATGCCGCCCCGAATCCTGAAAAAGTAGAGAAAGTTATTCGATGGCAGTTAGCGGCGTCTGCCTTTTTTACCGGTAGCAACTTCAAAACTGACTCTGAGCGGCTTGCCGCCGAACAGATTGCCGCTGAGTTTTGCGATGGCGGCTCTGGCTTCGTGGCCTTCCATGCCAACATAGCCAAAACCCTTGCATCTACCGCTAAACAAGTCGGTGATGATCTCAATGGAATGCACTTTGCCGAACTCCGAGAATAAAGCCGTTACGCTGGCTTCGGTCGCGTCGCTGGGCAAGTTTCCAACAAATAATCTTTTCAAAAGGTGTCCTTAGTGGGGGTGAAGAAGGCTGTATGCGGTCAACCCTTTTAACCGGGCATACAACGTATGGCGCTACTCAGGTTAATTCGCCGCCGGCGACAGAGTTGACTGCCTTTCTGCCGGGACAACCGTAGCATGGGTTCCGGATTGGGGAGAATCTTTGTTTTCAAGTATCTCTCCAGCCTCCAGTGTTGAGGGGGTATTTTTGAATTTTTTGCGATGCCGGTGATCCGCAGATCAAGCCTGATCTCTCAGCCGCTCATCGTATAGACAAATATGACCAGAGCTTATTTGCAAAGTTCAAAATGAGCCCAATTATATGCTACTTATTCCCTATATATCAATGTTTAGTGGATTTGTCTGGCTGCGGCCAAGGCTAAAAACGAGTCTGGAGTCTGGTGTGCGGCCTCTTGGAGCCTGGCGGCGAGCTCCCTGAATTTTTCGCAAGCCCAGGGTCAGCGCACCTTGAATCGTCCGGACGGTAGGGATGTCCCGCCCGGCACCCTGGTCTTAATGTTTCGAATAATTTTGGGCGCCGCCTCGGCATCATGATGGCTGGCTGATTTGACCGGAAAACGTAACCCGGAGGCAGTGATATGATTTTTAACGCTATAATGGCGCTCCCGTATCCAGTCCTAAAGCCGCAATTTTCCCCACCGCATGTACCATCAAGGCATCAAGAAAACCATCATCAATCGTCCGTTGACGCAAAAGCACCTGCCTGTCGAGGGTCTGCACCCCTTGCTCGAACGCATTTTTTTGGCCCGTGGCGTGGCGTCGCCGGATGAACTCGACCGTTCGTTGGCCAAGTTGCCGTCGCCGTGGCTCTTGTCCGGCATCGAAAAGCTGGTGGCGCAGTTGGTCACCGCGCTGGAACAGCAGCAAAAAATCGTGATCGTCGCCGATTTCGATGCCGATGGCGCGACCAGTTGCGCGGTCGCGATCAAGGGTCTGCAATTGTTCGGCGCCAAACGCGTCAGTTTTGTGGTGCCGAATCGTTTCGAGTACGGCTACGGCCTGACGCCTGAAATCGTCGAACTGGTCAAACTGGAAAACCCCGATCTGATCATCACGGTCGATAACGGCATTTCCAGCCTCGAAGGCGTCAATGTCGCCAAACAGGCCGGTATCAAGGTGTTGGTGACCGATCACCATTTGCCGGGCGATCAGCTGCCGGCCGCCGATGCGATCGTGAATCCGAACCTGCCCGACGACAAATTTCCGAGCGGCGCGCTGGCCGGCGTCGGCGTGATGTTTTATTGCCTGCTGGCGCTTCGCAGCCGGCTCCGGGAGACCGGCTGGTTTCAGGCCAAGGGCTTGCCCGATCCGAATCTCGGCCAGCTGCTCGATTATGTCGCCTTGGGCACGGTCGCCGACGTGGTCGAACTCGACCGCATCAACCGTACGCTGGTGCATCAGGGCTTGCTCAGAATCCGGATGGGCAAGGCGCATCCCGGCATCCACGCGCTGATCGAAGTGGCGGGCCGCAAACCGGCCGCGCTGAACGCCTCCGATCTCGGTTTTGCGCTGGGGCCCCGGTTGAACGCGGCGGGCCGTCTGGACGATATGTCGCTGGGCATTCAATGCCTGCTCAGCGACAATCCCGAAGAGGCCAGGCAGACGGCCCTGCAACTGGATGATCTGAACAACGGCCGCAAGGAAATCGAAGGCCAGATGAAACACGAGGCGATGTCGCTGCTGAATGAAATGCGCACGCTCGATGAAAGCCGTCTGCCTGCCGGCGTCTGCCTGTTCGATCAGAACTGGCATCAGGGTGTGATCGGTATTCTGGCGTCGCGCATCAAGGACCGCCTGCACCGGCCGGTGATCGCGTTCGCGCCGGCGGGCAAGGATCAGATCAAGGGCTCGGCCCGCTCGATTCCGGGCATTCATATTCGCGACGTGCTCAGCGACATCGCCGCCGCGCATCCGAATCTGCTCAGCAAGTTCGGCGGCCATGCAATGGCGGCCGGCATGAGCATCGCGATGCACGATTACCCTCCTTTCGCGCTGGCGTTCGACGAAATGGTGCGGAAGCGCCTGGACGCCGTCGACCTGGAGCAAAAAGTGCTGTCGGACGGCGAACTCGGCGAACAGGACATGACCGTCGAATTCGCGGAACTCCTGCAAAATGCCGCGACCTGGGGGCAGGGCTTTCCGGAACCGATTTTTCACGGCGAATTCGAGGTGGTGCAGGCCAGCATCGTCGGCCAGAAACATCTGAAACTGGTGCTCAGAAATGCCGGGGGGATGCCGATCGACGCGATCGCCTTCTTTATCGATCACCCCGAAAAATGGCTGGGTCTTCGCGCCTGCCGGGCCGCGTATAAACTGGACATCAACGAATTCCGGGGCAACCGCAGTGTGCAGTTGATCGTGCAGTATCTGGAGAAAGTTGCGTGAAGAAGGCGCCAGTTTAATTAGTTGCAAGGTTAACTGTAGTAAGCTTTTATACACTGTTTGGTGAGAAATCCGTGCCGGATAACCGAGCGTAGTTGAACTCAGGAGAAATTGATGAAATTCCATATGAAGACCTTGGCGGCGCTGGTGATTTTGACGCCTGCAATGATCGATCCCGTTTATGCGCAAGCCACGCGGACCTGGGTCTCCGGTGTCGGGGATGACGCCAATCCGTGCAGCAGAACCGCTCCCTGCAAGACCTTCGCAGGTGCCATTTCCAAGACCGCGCAGCATGGAGAAATATCGGTACTCGATCCCGGCGGCTTTGGCGCCGTTACGATTACCAAATCGATCACGCTAAATGGCGATGGGACGTTGGCAGGCATCCTTGCCGCTGGTACGAACGGCATAGTCATCAATGCCGGCGCGTCGGATATTATTAAACTGCATAATCTCAGTATTAACGGCGCCGGAAGTGGGCTTAACGGTGTACGTTTTCTTGCCGGAGAAGCCTTAGAGATTGAAAATGTAGCGATTGACGGTTTTACCCAGAGTGGGATCGATGTGAGTCTTGCCGGCGGAGGCAGATTATCGGTCAAGAACTCCAGCATCCATGTTTCGATACAAAACACAGGCACTGCTGTTGACTCTTTAGAAGATGTCGGCTCCACGTGGCTGAGTCACTGCACCTTGACCGGCAATTCGGCATTCGGAGCCCATGCAGAAGCGGGCATCATCAGTCTTGATAACTGTCTGTTGACCGGTAACGCGGTTGCGGTGCAGGCGGAGACCGGAGCGACAGTTCGTCTGATTGATAATGACGTATTCGACAATGCGACAGGCTTCGGTTGCGGCGGAGGTGTTTTATTCACCAATAAAAACAACCGTAAAGGCGACAATACCGATGGCGATACGCTTTGTAAGCCGAAAAAAACGATAGCCAAACAATAATGCAGGCGGTTTGCCCGTTTTTTTGAGCGCTGGGAAACCAGGCAATGGCCGTTTTCCATCGGAATTAGTGGAGGTTTTTATTCTAAGGCGCTGTCATGAGGTTTATTTACTCGCACTTTGGATTTTAGCAACGGGAACGGCTGTCAGGGCTGATGCTACGGTAGAGCTTTTGGCCGGAATTCACCGGATCGAAGCCGAAGTCGCCAATACCGATCAATTGCGCAGTGCCGGTTTGTCGTTTAGGTCGAATCTGGGGGGCTCACAAGGCATGGTGTTTGTTTTCCCGGAGGTCCAGCGGCATTGCATGTGGATGCGTGATACTTATATTCCTCTCAGCGTCGCGTTTATCGACGAACAAGGTGCAATTGTGAACATAGAAGATATGGAGCCGTTGACGGATGCCTTTCACTGCGCCGAACGTAAAGTCCGCTATGTACTGGAAATGAATCGAGGCTGGTTCGCCCAAAGACATATCCGGCAAGGCAGCAAAATTTTAGGCATCGAAACAAAGCAGATAGCTCCACTGAGTCGTATTCGCATGAATCCGAGCGCTGAACGGGCCTCATGATGAGGGTGTTTTCCGACCGTAGTAGCTAGCACCGACTGCCCTCCCATGAAAGATAATATTCTCAGGTTCATCTTTGCCGCCAGTATTTTTCTTTCGGCTTTTCTGCTTTTTCAGATCCAGCCGATCATCGCCAAGGTCATTTTGCCCTGGTTTGGCGGCTCCCCGGCGGTCTGGACAACGGTCATGTTGTTCTTTCAGGTATTGCTCACCGGCGGCTATGCCTATGCCTACTGGTTAGTCGGCAGAGTCAGGATTCCGCACCAAAGTCTCACGCATAGCCTGTTAGCGGTTGCGGCGGTGGCATTGTCGCTCGGACTGGGCATGCTCTGGGCTTCACCGGTCACGCCGCCGGCCAGCATGAAGCCATTGGAAGCCTCTTCGCCGATTTCCGAAATTTTTATCCTGCTGCTGATTACGGTCGCGCTGCCTTATTTCATTCTGGCGGCCAACGGCCCCTTGATGCAGGCCTGGTTCAGCCGCCTCTTTCCAGAACGATCCTATGCGCGTCTGTACGCGCTCTCCAATACCGGTTCGCTGTTGGGCTTGCTGACCTACCCGACCTTGGTCGAACCCTACCAATCGCTCAAAAACCAGGGCTGGACCTGGTCTATCGGATTCATCGTCTTTAGCCTGCTGGTCATTTTTATCGCGATTCGGAATGCAGGAAGCAAGCCGCCGGTTCAATCGGCGTCAGAGGGAGAATCGGATAGTTCGCCGCCGGCAACAGCCACAAAAGCGTTATGGATTGCGCTCAGCGCTACCGCGTCTTTGTTGCTGCTGTCGACCACGAATCAAATCTCGCAGGAAGTGGCGGTGATTCCGTTTCTGTGGATTTTGCCGCTGACGCTGTATCTGCTTTCCTTTATCCTGACCTTTTCGGGCGATGCGGGGTATGGCCGCAGACGCTATCTGCTGCTGTTTGCGTTGTCGGTCGGCTTGCTGATCTATGTGTTGTTTCAGATGAAGTCTCTGCATGTCTTCGTGCAAATCTTCACGTATTGCGTCTATCTGTTTTCGGCCTGTATGCTGTGCCACGGCGAGTTGTACCGGCTGCGCCCCGAGGCAAGGCATCTGACCGCGTTTTATTTGATGATCTCGATTGGCGGCGCCCTGGGCGGCATCTTCGCCAGTCTGATCGCTCCCTTGCTGTTCAATGGCTATTGGGAGTTTGTGGTCGCCTTGGCGTTGGCATTGGCGGTAGGGCTCAGGGTATTGCAGCCGTCGCGGACCGAAAATCATGCCGAATGGGCGCGTTTCATGTTGACCGTATTTTTGCTGTTCACGACTGCGATGAGCCTTTTCGGCAGATTTTCCGGAGCCCTGTTTGCGGAGAGAAATTTCTTTGGCGTGATACGGGTGGGGGAAGTTGTGCCCTTGAGCTCGAAAGAGCCGGCCTATCAGATGTCGCACGGCACCACGGTGCATGGCATGCAATTCATCAATCCTGCCCTGCGCGATTTGCCGACCACTTATTATGCGCGCGAAGGCGGCGGAGGGCTGGCCTTGTTGAACCATCCGCGGCATGGCAATGGCATGAAGGTCGGGCTGTTCGGACTCGGCGTAGGGACGCTTGCCGCCTATGCGCAAGCCGGCGACGAATACCGCCTGTATGAGATCAATCCGAGCGTGATAGCGCTGGCTGAAGGCAAGGGAGATTATTTTACTTACTTGAAACATTGCAAGGCGAAAATCACGACGGTTTTCGGCGATGCGCGCATGTCATTGGAGCGTGAACTGGCGAGCGGCCAGCCACAAAATTTTGAAGTGCTTGTCCTGGATACTTTCAGCAGCGATGCGATACCCGTGCATTTGCTGACTCGGGAAGCCTTCGATTTGTATCTGAAGCATCTCGCCCGGACTGGCATGATTGCGGTGCATATTTCGAACCTGCATCTCGATCTGCGTCCCGTCGTTTGGCAGCTGGCGAAATTCTATGGTTTGAGTATCGCCAGCGTCAGTTATCCGGGCGATGCGAAGGGCGGCTACCCGACCGATTGGCTGCTCTTGGCGCGCGATCCCGCCTTGCTGGAGATTCCCGCGATCAGGGATCATGCCGATAGGATGGCAGGATACCGCACGACGATGCCATTGTGGACCGATGACTACAGCAATCTGTTTCAGATTTTGAAATAATAAATCCGTTAAGCCATGTGCATATTTTTTTGTCGGCGTTGTTATTCAGGGCTGGATTGAAGATTACGAAACGCCGTTATCCTGCCGTCTGTATTCTCTTGAGCCAGTCGCCGATCTCCGCCACGACCCACTCGCTCGCATCGAGCGTCAAGTCATGCCCGCCCCAGGGGTGGGTATGGAGTTCGAGCTGCCATTTTTGCGCTATCGCTGTGGAGCAATCCGGCGAAACCAGCTTATCGCCGAGGCTGTTCAATAAGAGAACCGGCGGCTTGGGTCTACGGTTGCCGGGGCGATAGGTGGCTGCCGCATAGAGCTGGCGGTAGGCGTTTTTGCCGCTGACCGGGCGCGCTTTCTGAATCGCTATCCACTCTGCGGCGGTTTGCCGATAATTTTCCTCGCGGTTGCTGAGCAATTCGAGCAGCGCGGGTTCCCGCGCTTCGATAGCCCGATTCCCGGCCGCGGCAAACAATCGGCCGTAGCATTGCCAGCGCAGGCGCCGATAAAAGGGGCTGAGGCCGCCCAGACTGGTATTGATCAATACCGCGCTGCCGAAGTCTTCGGGATACCTCAGCAGCCATTCCCAGCCGACCATGCCGCCCAAAGAGATCGCGATCAGCGTTGAGGATTTGCCGAGTGCGCCTTGTTCGAGCGCTTGCGCGCGGACGCTCTCCAGGATGCCTTTGACCGTGTTCGGCGAGGCCTCCCGAAAATAAGGCCCCGCGCCGGGCAGATCGAGCTGGGTCAGTTGCGCGTCCGGAAACGCGGCTTGCAGCTGCGGCATGAAAGCGCCCCAGTGCGCGGATTCGCGGGTCAGTCCGCGCAGTAAAATCAAATGATCCGCAGGTTGTTCAGGCATACCACAGCTCCAGCGCTTTTTGCGTATTCAGTTGTTTTTGCGGCTCGGTCAACTGTGTCCAGGCCGACGGATAGAGTAGGCTGCGGTGCAGGAAGTCGAACAGCAAAAAGTGCCGCCGGTAGATGCGTTGCTGGCGATGCGGCAGGATCGGATGGAACAGGCCGTGGCGTGAAAACAGGTGCAAAGGGCTTTTGCGCAGCCAGAGCCAGGAGCCCATTTCGAGCGTCAACGGCAGGAACAGGCGGTCATCAGGCGCCTGTTCGGCAAATTGATCGAACAGATAATCCCATAAATCGCCGTTGATCAGATATTCGGTGCAGGTCGGCTCGATCTTGTAAATATGGTAGGGGTAGCAGCGGTCGAAATTTTCCTTTAGCGCGAACATTTCGGCCAGATGGCTGAACGGCGTCTTGCGCGAGGCATAGGGAAACCAGAGGCGGTCGCGGATACCGAAACCGGAATGCAAATCCACCGCAATCGATAAGCGCGAACCGAAAAGATGTTTTTCGACGACGCGGCACAGCGCCTGCGCTTCCTGTTCCATTTCGCCTTCAATGCCGCGGTACCAGGGCAGGCGGGGGCTGATCCGGTGGCCGCAATACAGCTTGGTGGCGCCTTCGCTATCGACGGGCGCATTGCGCATCAGATCGACGCCGTTGCCGTTCGCGCGTGTGCCGACATGGACCCCGACCGGATTGACCAACGGCATGAAGATCAGCCGCGATTTTTGCAGCCGGCCGGCAAATTCTTCATCCCAGTCGAGTAGACGGCTGATCGTCCGCATCAACGATAGAATCACTTCCGAACCGATTTTTTCGAGCCCGTGCACGCCGCCGAAAAACGCCAGTGTCGGCGCATCGGGCTGATTGGATCCGAGCGTGATGCAATGAATCGGGAATGGGTGTTTCTTGTACGGAATGCGCGCGACGATTTCGCATTGCGCGCGGCTGCCGAATTGTTTGATGATGCGCTCGAGTTGGTCGAGCTCCGGTAAGTGAATATCTGCCATGATGAGGGTTATTCCCGTGGTGAATTGAGCGCAACCGCTTTGATTGGGATGGCGAGTGCGGCGCCGGTCAAAGCGATTTTACTCAAACTTGCTTTGCAATGACAGCAGGCTGTGGCGTCATTTTGCTGGGGGTGGTTTTCCGGCTAAAACGGTCACAAGATTTGCACGCGCCAGGGTCGCCGCAAGGGTTCGGTCGATGCGACGGCGGTCTCGATCAGGCTTTTGGCTTCGCCGCTGACCGCGTTGCGGGTTTTGCCTTCACCGTCGATCACCGGCAGAAAGTCGAGTCTGACTTCGATCGTTTCGAGCGCCAGCATCCTGAACAAATGCGCGAGAAATTCGTCATCGCCGATGAAGGGCGCGGATTCCTTCGCCGCATGCAAATAACGAATCGCCGCCGGTTGAATTACGGCTTGGGTCAACAGGGCGGGCTGGAACAGGGAGGCGTGAAAATCGAGTACTTCGCTTCCGTTAGTGGTGGTTCCTTCCGGAAACACCAGGATATTGCCGTTCTGGCGCAATTGCCAGGCCATCAACTCGGTGGTTTGCAGGATCTGCTTCTTATCGCCCCGGCGGATAAAAACGGTGCCAGCCTGTTTTGACAAATAACCGATCAGCGGCCAGCTTGCAATGTCGCTCTTCGCGGCGAAACAGCCCGGCGCAAACTGGCCCAGGACGATGATGTCCAGCCAGGAAATGTGGTTGCTGACGATGAAGGCCGGGCGCCGGGCGACATGGCCTTGCTTGATCACCTTCAGATTCAGGGTGCGGCTAAAAGAGCGCAGCCAGCGTATTTTGATTTGGTCCCTGAGATGTTTGGCCTTGACCTGCGGCAGCATCAAGCCGATCGCCGGGAAAAGTCCCCCGGCAATCAAAAATCCCGCCAAGAACAACAGGGCCAGGCGAAACGCTCTAGAGTACTGCCGAATTTTCGCTTTCATTGGCAACTTGATTGTCTTTCAGGTAATGCTTGCTGTAACGTTGTTCCAATTGTTCGAGCGGCATCAGCATCAAGAGGTCGATGCAGTTGAAGTCTTCGTCCCAGAACGGTTCGCCGCACACCAGCGCGCCGAAACGCAGATAAGCCTTCAACAGCGGCGGAATGCCGGACTCGTCGCGTTGGCAGCGCAAATGCTCGGGCACCTGAATGGTCGGCGTGGTTCTCAATGCCGTCGGCGCGAGGTTTTTCTGATCGATATGGCGAAAGATCGCATCGAGCGCATAACCGCTCGGGCCTGGCGTGATGCTGGCGCAGCCGAGCAGATATTGATAACCGCCTTCGATCGCATATTGCGCGAGCGCCGACCACAGGGTCGTCAATACCGCGCCGCCGCGGTAATCGGGATCGACGCAGGTGCGGCCGATTTCGAGAAAACGGCCGGGCAGGGCCATGATCTTGCTCAGGTCGAATTCCGCCTCGGAATAAAAGCGGCCGAGCACATTGGCCTGTTCATGATTCAACAGGCGCGTATAGCCGGCGATTTTGCGCTTCTGATTGTCATAGACAATCAAATGATCGCAATACGCATCGATTTCGTCATAATCCAGCTCTTCGGAGGCAGACTTCAGTTTGGCGCCCATTTCCCTGGCGAAGACCCGGTAGCGGAGTTCTTGCGCGGCTTTGATCATGGCTTCCGAATCAGCGATAAAGCTGCTGAAGCGTTTGGCGGCTGGCTGGGTGGTCTCTGGATTGAGGTTTTTCATCGGCTGCTCTTGAGTGATAAAAGATGCCGATAAGTTACGGGAGCAAGATGTCATTTCCGCGACAGATGCGTTAATGCTCGATGACAAACGGGTGACGCTTTGATGACAAGGCCATGGCAGGGAGACAGTCATTCCGCCAACTCAATCCAAACCGGTATTTTCATCGTTTTGTAAAACGATTGACGCCATTTTGTCATTTTCGTTTTTTAAAATGAGCGAAGTGGGTAACTCTCGGATTACCTAATCGCGACGGTTGGCATCAGCTCGCATCGCTTCGCACAGCATCCTTGAACATTCCCTAACCGTCGTTGCCGACTAGCACGGCGACTTGTCATCATTGCCTCAATGCCTTCATGAGATTTGCACCGGTTTATGTACAGACAGCCCTGGTTATCAGTGCGGCTCTGTTCTTGTCGAATTATCAAATACCGGGATTTGCGACTGAGCACGAGCCCGAACAGGTCGTCCTGACCTCATTGTTCCCAACCCCCGGTCTCCCGCAGGCCACTTTCGAGCAGACTATCATCGCTTCGCCGTTACTCGATCAATCCCAAGGTAGGCCGTTGATCGTCGTTCCGTCTTCCGACGGCATCATCGCGATGCTGGATGCTGAAACCGGCGCGCTGGACTGGAAGTTGGAGGCGCCGGCGCCTGAAGGACAGCAGGTTGAACTGGTATCGACGCCGGTGCTTGTCGGCGATAAGCTGATTATCGTCTATCAATGCCTCGATCATGGCGTGCGCGTGAGCCATCGCCTCGCGGTGATCGACATGGCGAACAAGAAGCTGGACCCGGCCTTTCCGGTGTTGGAGATCGATGCCGAGAAACCGGCGGCCGACGGCCGGTCGCTCGTCAAATTCAATCCTCCGACCGCTTATTCGCACGCGGCTTTGAAACATGCCGCCAAAAAAGACGGCGGCCTCGGCAGCGTTTACGCGGCTTTCGGCAATGCCGGCGATACCCAGCCCTTTCACGGCTGGCTATTTGAAATCGACCTGGACGCCTGGAGGCAACACGGCCCAAAACGGGCGATGAGATCGACATTGCTGACGACGCCGGAAGCCGAATGCCCGGTCACGATGGAGTACGGCACCCAGGAAATGATCTGCGGCGGCGGCATCTGGACGCCGCCCGGACCGCAAATCTATCCTGTAGGCGACAGTTATCAAATCTTCGTGCCGACCGGCAATGGTCAGGTGGATTTATCCCGGCGCGATTATGCGAATGCGCTGATGCGGCTGAAACCCGGACTCGAATTCGATGCCGGCTGCGCTGCCGAGCTTTGTGCGGCTTTCGATCCGGTCAATCCGGACAAGGCCTGCATGGCGTCCTGCAAGAATTTGTTCATCCCGCGTCTGGCGGAACACAATGCGCCTTTGAAGCCCGCAAACGGGGAATGCGACAATAAAAGCTATGCAGAATGCCTGGCCTGGATGGATTATGATCTCGGCGCGAATGCCCCGGTCATGGCGACCTTGCGGGACGGCCGCTCGGTGCTGGTGCAGGCGGGCAAGGACGGTTCCGTATCCTTACTGGATGCGGAGCAGCTAGGCACGCAATTTGACCGTCTGCAAATCGCCGAAATCTGCGGCACGGCGGAGGATCCCTGCAAGATGCCATGGGCGGGCATGATCGTGACGCAGCCGGCGCTGAGTTATGTGGAGGGTGAACCGGTCGTGATGATTCCGACCTTTATGCCGGACCACACCCATCCGGCCGGTTTGGTCGCGTTGAAGATCGCGCTCGAAAACGGCGCGCCGAAATTCAGGCGTTTCTGGCAATTCCCCGATCCTGCCAGCGCGGAAGCGAAACAGGTTTTCCGCTCCCATCCCTCGCTGCCGGTGCTTTCGAAGCTCGGCAAGGCCGGCGATGAGGCGGTCTGGATCATCGATATCGGCATGCAGGGAACGATTTACGGCATTCGCGTCAGGGACGGCAAGTTGCTGGTCAAGACGTTGATGCAGGGCACCGGCCGACCGTTGTCCGCGCCGGTGATCGATCATGACGCGCTCTATGCGGCTTCAAGCCTGCCAGCTACCCACCAGGCCATCCTGGAAGGCTTTAAAATCGAGGTGATGCCCTAGCGGGCGACAGTTAACGGTTTTGCTTTTCCAGCGCTTGCTCTCTGCCGATCAATCCGGCAATGTCCCGCAACTGTTCGGTGGTCAACTCGATCAGATCATCCGCGGTGATGATGCCTGCCAGCGCGCCGTTTTGATCGACCACCGGCAGTCTCCGGATGCCTTTTTGACGCATCAGTTTGATCGCGTCGAATAGGCTGTCGTCTTCGCGCGCGAGCACCAGGCCGCGGCACATCAGATCGCCCACCGTAACCGAATCGATCGCAATCTCCTTCGCGATCAATTCGATCACAATGTCCCTGTCCGTCACGATGCCGACCGGGTAGCGCACGCCGTTGCGTTCTTCCACGATGATCACATCGCCTGCGTGATATTCGCGCATCAGTTTGGCGGCTTCGAGAATGCTGTCGTCTTTGGCGGCAACCAACACTTCACGATTGCATAGGGTTTTAAGAGTCATGTCATGTCCTTTTTCATCGTTACGGCAATAGGACTGAGCACGGTGGATTTGATTCAAATTGCGAACAAGTTAGCAAATTAAATCCGGTGGAAATTCCCTTAACAGCATGTGAAATACTTGTCAAGATAAAGCTTGAAAACTGAACTATTCTAAAGCGGTAGATGACTAAAAAGGTAGAAAATTCAGAGCCGGCCATTTTGGGGTGGGGTGCTTTGAGTCTCTACTTGTCAGGGAGTACTACGATGATTCAAGTTTTATCATAGAAAGCACTGTTTTGGTGCTAAGGAGACCGACAGCTGATCATTAGATTTGAAGTTTTGGCTATTTGTTGTTGTGAATCAGCACGGCAAATGAAGAAATGGCATGATAAATGCTAGATAACGGGTGTCAAGTCAACTTTCTTGGCGTTTTCTTTTTAAGGTATTTTAAGGAGACTAACATGGCTGCTTTTGTATTTTCCTGTCTGTTATTGATGCTGATCGAAGTGCATCGGCGTGAGCTGGCGAATCGCCAAAAAAGCATGTCAGCGGCCCGCTGCCGTCCGCAGCAAGAGTGCGGTCGGCGGCGGTGACATATTCATTATCGAAAGTGTTGTTTTTATGATCCATTATTTCAACTCTCCTCGCCAAACTTCGTTGAGATTGGGGAGGAGGGAAGAACCATCCATTCGCCGCTGTCGCCCAATACAGCGAGTCTCGCTTTTCTAATCCTCAAACTGTTCGACTCCGGCGGACAGGTATGGCTGTAAGGATCTCCATGTTCGACAAAATCCTGTCCATCATACTCGCCGGCGGCGCCGGTTCCAGGCTGCATCCCTTGACCGCCGAAAGGGCTAAGCCCGCGGTTCCCTTTGGCGGCAAATACCGGATCATCGACTTCACGCTATCCAATTGCCTGCATTCCGGGCTGCGGCGCATTCTGGTGCTGACGCAATACAAGTCGCATTCCCTGCAAAAACATTTGCGCGACGGTTGGTCGATTTTCAATCCGGAAGTTTCCGAGTACATTACCCCGGTTCCCCCGCAGATGCGCACCGGTTCTTCCTGGTATGCAGGCACCGCCGATGCGATCCTGCAGAATCTGTATCTGCTCGAACGCAGCAATGCGACCCATGTACTGATTCTGTCCGGCGATCACATTTACCGGATGGATTACGCCGCATTGTTGCATTTTCACCGCGACCAAAGGGCGGAGCTGACGATTGCCTGCATGCAGGTGCCGCTTGCCGATGCAAGCAGTTTTGGCGTGATGTCGGTCGACTCCACGCAGCGCGTTTCAGGCTTTCACGAAAAGCCAGAGCATCCCCAGGCGTTGCCGGACAATCCGGAACAGGCGCTCGTTTCGATGGGCATCTATGTGTTCGATATGGATTTACTGTGCCGGGAACTCAAATTCGATCACGCACTGGCCGAATCGAGCCATGATTTCGGCAAGGACATCATTCCGCGCCTGATCGACAAGCAACGGGTTTTCGCCTACCGTTTCGGCGGCGAACAAGGGCGGGTGACGCCGGACCGTTATTGGCGCGATGTCGGCACGGTCGATTCCTATTACCTGGCGAACATGGATCTGCTGTTGCCGGTGCCGCCGATCAATCTGTATCAGCCGGACTGGCCGATCCGGACCTATCCCGGCCAATATCCGCCGGCCAGGATGACGCCCGGCGCCTCCGGGCAGGCCGGCCGGTTCGATAACTCGATGATTTCCGGCGGCGCGGTGATCTGCGGCGGTACGGTCAGGCATTCGATCCTGTCTCCGCAAGTCCGCGTCGATGACAATGCGCTGGTCGAAGATTCGATTTTGTTCGACGGCGTTCAGGTCGGTGCCGGCGCGGTGTTGAAACGCTGCATCATCGACAAGGAGGTGCGGGTGCCGCCAGGCGAGAAAATCGGCGGCAACCCGACCGTCGATTCGGCGCGTTTTACGGTTTCGGAAAGCGGCGTGACGGTGGTGCCGAAGGGGTATTGCTTTTAGCCCGGCTCGGTTCGGGGCGGGGGATAGGCTGAGGATGGACCGGCGCGAGGCAGCCCATCCCGGCAAATTTGTATTTTTCGATTAACGCTGCAAGTTATAGAGCACGTCGTTCGCCTTATCTTTCGCGTCTTCTTTCTTGACCGCGCCTTGCTGCGATCTTTCCTGGCCGAATTTGGAAATCATATCTTCCCAACTCGAATATTGCTCATAGCCTTTGAAACCGGCATTCTTGCGCTGCTGATAGACTTCTCTGCCCATATCGATGATTTCGAGCGGGGTTTTGCCGTCAATCGCTTCCAAAAATCCGGCGTCGGCCTTTTGTGAGTCGCGGATGGTCCAGAATGACACTTCGAATTCGATGCGCTTTTCGGCCGGCAACCTTTCCTTCAAGACTTTGACCGATTTATAGGCGGTGCGGATGTTGTGGCCATTGACTTTTTCGCTTCTGCCGCAGGCAGATAAAAGGGCACAACTCAGCACAAAAATAAGGAATACGGAAATTTTTTTCATTAGGCAGCCTCTGTGTGTTACGGATCGGTGTTAAGTAGTTTTTGTTTACTTTTGTAGTGAATATAACGCCTGATCTTCGAAAAACTCGGTAAAATAATCGGTCATTATAACCCAAGCAAAGTCCTATGCTGGAATTTATCCAATTACTGAAGCAGCGTTATCAGACGATTTTACAGCAGGCTCATCTCGAATCGATCAAAGGAGTGTATCAGCAACGCATCGACCAGTTGCTGATGGCGGAAGCGTTTTTGCGCAAGGGTGCGCTGGTCGAATCGGCCCCGTTGCCGCCCTTGCAGATCGCGGTGGTAGGCCCGACGCAGGCCGGCAAGAGTACGCTGGTGAATGTGTTGCTTCAGTCCGGCGCGGCCGGCGTCAGCCCCCTGGCGGGTTATACGGTGCATCCGCAAGGTTTTTGCCATCGGGTCAGGCGCGAGGATTGCGGCGGCCTGCAACGCTATTTCGGACGTTTTCAACAGTTGCTGCCGATGCAGTTGAGCAAGGACCGGCACGATTGTTTTTCGTTGGCGGACGCGGATTCGCAGTCTTCCTGGTTGCCCGACTGCGTGCTGTGGGACACGCCCGATTTCGATTCGATCGATTCGGCGACCTATCGCGAAGGCGTGATCCGGACCATCGCGCTGGCCGACGTCGTCGTGCTGGTGGTCAGCAAGGAAAAATACGCCGATCAGTCGGTCTGGGAGATGATGGCGGCCTTGGAGGTCTTGCGCCAGCCGACCGTGATCTGCCTGAACAAACTCAGCGAAGGCTCCGAGGCTCTGATCGCGCATTCGCTGCAGGGAAAATGGCAACTGGCCCGCAAAGACCCGTTTCCGGAGGTCGTGCCGCTGTATTATCAGAAAGCCTCCGGCCTGCCGGTGTGGCCGCAGGCGCAGCAGGGCTTGCTGCAGCGCCTGGCCGGTCAGGTCTCCTATAAGAAGCATGCGCGTTACGAGCAGGAACTGCTGCAATATTACTGGCCGCAATGGCTGGAGCCGATCGCTCAGGAGCATCAGGCGCTGAAGGACTGGCAGCAGTTGCTCGAGCACATGATCAAACAGGCGCTGGACAATTACCAGCGCGATTTCTTGAATCACCCGCATCATTACGAAACCTTTCAGGTCGCGATGGCCGAGCTGTTGACTCTGCTCGAAATTCCGGGATTGGCCGGGATAATGGCCGGCACGCGCCGGGCTTTGACCTGGCCGGTCAGGCAGTTGATGAAGCTCGGCCGCAAGAAATCCGCGTTGACCGAAACCAGTCATGAAGTCGCGCTGCTGAATCAGATCGCCGAACATGCCTTGCTGCAAATGACCGATAAACTGCGCGACAAAGCCGAGGGGAATCAACAACGCCTGTGGTGGCGGGATATGAGCGCGCTGCTACGCGGCCGGCGCCAGGAGCTGCTGATTGATTTCGACGGCGCGGTCAGGCATTATCACCTGACTTTTCAACAGGATGTCGAAAGCGCCGCGCACCGGCTGTACCGCAAATTGCAGGAGCAGCCTCTGTTATTGAACAGCCTGCGCGCGACCCGCGTGACGACCGATGCGGCGATGATCGCGCTGGCCCTGAATACCGGCGGCATCGGCGTGCACGATCTGGTGATCGCGCCGTCGCTGTTGACGGTCACCTCGCTGTTGGCCGAGAGCGCGATCGGCAGTTACCTGCACAGCGTCGAGGCCGATCTGAAAAGGAACCAGTTGAGCCAGGTCAAACAGGCGCTGTTCATCGAGGCGTTGCGCGACAAATTGTTGCTGTTGCCGACACAATTGTCGGGGCTCTCGCATTTCAATATTACGCCGGAACAATTACAGGAAGCGGAAAACCATCTGAAGGAAAAACGCCATGGCTTACGATTACTCTGATCTGGTCGAAAACACCCGGCTCTGGGCTCAACAGGCCGCAGCCGCGGGATGGATAGATCAGGAGATACTGGAACAGGAACCCCCTTTACCGTCCGGCACCCCGAATGCGCTGTTTGCGGAAGGGCAGGGCCGGCCGCTGTTGGTCGCCTTCATGGGCGGCACCGGCGTCGGCAAAAGTTCGCTGTTGAATCGGCTGGCCGGCAAGCCGGTCGCCAAAACCGGCATCGAAAGGCCGACCTCGCGCGAAGTGACCTTGTTCCATCACCGCTCGGTCGAGCTTCGGCACCTGCCCGAAAATCTGCCGGTCGCCAGCGTCAAGATAGCGCAGCACGACGACGCGGCGAAAAAACACATCGTCTGGATCGACATGCCCGATTTCGACAGCATCGATCAAAACAATCGCCATCTGGTGCTGGAATGGCTGCCGCATATCGATGTGCTGATCTATGTGGTCAGCCCCGAGCGCTACCGCGACGAGAAGGCCTGGCGGCTGTTGCTCGCCGAAGGCGCGCGCCATGCCTGGCTGTTCGTGCTGAATCAGTGGGATCGAGGCCAGTTTGAACAATTCGAGGACTTCAAGCGCCAACTCGGCAAGGCCGGTTTCATTGAGCCGATCATCTTCAAAACGATCTGCGGCGAAGACCGGTTGGCGGACGAATTCGCCGAGCTGGCCGAGACGCTGACCGCCTTGGCGAACGACCATACCGTGCAACAACTCGAACAGCGCGGTTTACAGGCGCGTCTTTATGAACTGCGGCAGACGCTCGGCCATTACCGGCAGGCCCTGGCCAAGGAGACGGTGTTCAAGGACGCGTCACCGCTGTGGCAAAGGCAATGGCAGCACACGGCCGCGTTGTTGCAGGAAGGCTTTGCCTGGCCGGTGCAGCAATTGGCCAATTATTATGCGGAACACGCGGTCGGCCTGTTGACCCATCCTGCGGCCGGCAAATACCCGTCAGCCCAGGCCGATGCGATCTTATGGGACGCCTGGGCCAAAACCCGCTTCGACGATGCGCTCGATGAATTCGTGCTGCAGGCCGAGCAGCAGGGCATGCCCGCGCTGCCGCTGAAGCAGCAGCTGGCGCCGCTGCGCGACAAGGCGGCGAAAATCATCGAAACCCAGAGCGAACTGGCGGTCAGGCAGGCACTCGCGAATCCCGGCAACGCCATCCAGCGCACCTTGTTGAGCGTCGCGCGCAGTGCCGAAATCCTGCTGCCTTTGGCCGCGCTCGGGTGGGTCGGCTTTCAGGTATTTACCGGTTTCCAGCACAGCAACGCAACCCATTCGGCTTATCTGGGCGTCGATTTCCTGATTCACAGCAGCCTGATGGTCGCGATCAGCTGGCTGACGCCCTGGTTCATCGCGAAAAAATTGAAACCGTCGCTGAAAGCGAGCGCGCAGCGCGGCTTGCAAAAAGGCCTGACGCAGGCGTTTGCGCTGATCGACACTGAAGTCCTGGCCGCGATCGATCAAGTGAAAAGTTTACGCGACGAACAGCAACGGCAGCTTACCGATCTGATCGGCCAATGCGCCGCGTTGGAAACGAGAGAGCAAGTCGTGATTGAAAGCAACAGTCCGTTGTCGCGTATGCTGATCGAATAGTGATGACCTGAACGAGGAAGGGGCTCCCCGTTTGGGTTTGTTGACTATTGGCAGACGCATGTTACATTATTGCTTTTAAGGCAGTCGTAATGAAATCTCAATGTGTCTGCCACGTATCCGAATAGCGCTCGCATAATTATAACGACAGAGGCATTCATCGTGATTCAGCTAACCTATATTAGCACCCCGACCCGGCCCATGAGCAACGACGATCTTATGGGTATCCTGACTCCCTCCCGCCTGAATAATGCCTGCCTCGGCGTTTCCGGTATGCTGTTGTACACCGGCGAGGCGTTCATCCAGGTGCTGGAAGGTGAGGAGAAAGTCGTCGACGATTTGGTGGCCGATATCAAGAAGGACCCCCGGCATAAAGACTTCCGCATCATCGAAAGAAAAAAAATCAACACCCGCGAATATGCCGAATGGACGATGGGCTTCAAAAGAGTGGACAAAGAGGAACTTCGCAATGTGCCAGGATTGAATAAGTTTTTCGAGACCGACCTGAGCGGCAGTCTGAGCGCGGACAAGTCGGACTTGATCAACAAACTGACGCACCATTTCCTGACCGAAAGCAAAAAGAAGAATGAACACGATGAATTGTCTCTGGAAGAGGACGACGCGTTTATTCGTTTTTTGCATACGATGATTCGCTTCGGCGTCAAGGTGCTGGCTTTGCTGATGATGCTAACCGTGCTCTGGTGCGTTTTTGACGTGATGATTGTGATATACCAGGAAATATTGAGCCATCCGATTGCCACGTTGGGGAAATCCGAAATTCTGCATGTGTTCGGTTCCTTCATGATCGTGCTGATCGCGGTCGAAATATTTATCAACATCACCTTGTACATACGAAAAGATGTAATACCGGTCAAGATGGTGGTTGCGACCGCGCTAATGGCGGTCGCGCGAAAGATTATCGTCTTCGACTTTCACGAGGTGTCGGCTTTACATGTGATCGGCACCGCACTGCTGGTGCTGGCCTTGGGCGGCTGTTATTGGTTGCTGGAGCGCGAATTCAAGGTGCATTCGGACGCCTAAGACCGAGCTTGGTCTTTCCGACAGACTTCTATTGTTCGAGGAAAGCTGATGGATTCTTTGCAAGATACGCTATTGTTATCGCGCCTGCAATTCGCGCTGACCGCAATTTTTCACATCCTTTGGCCGCTCTTGACGGTCGGATTGTCGATCTTTCTGGTCGCGGTTGAAATTCTCTGGCTGAAGACGAAGGACCCGGATTATTTTCATCACGCACGCTTCTGGGGCAAGTTGTTTCTGCTGAACTTTGCCGTCGGTGTGGTCAGCGGCATACCAATGGAATTCGAATTCGGCACCAACTGGGCGCCGTTCTCCCGCCTGACCGGCGAATTTTTCGGCAACATCCTCGGCTACGATGGCGCGATGGCACTGATGCTGGAAGCGGGCTTTCTCGGTATCATGATGTTCGGCTGGAACCGAGTGCCGGCTGGCATGCATTTGTTCGCGACCGCCATGGTGGCGCTGGGATCGTCGCTGTCCGCCTTCTGGATCATGATCGCCAACGGCTGGATGCAGGCGCCCACCGGCGGCCATATCGAGGCCGGACGCTATGTCGTCGACAGTTATGCCGAAGCCTTGCTGAATCCCTATCATTATTGGGGTTATGCGCATATGTGGCTAGCCTGCATCGAGACCAGTCTGCTCGTGGTCGGCGGTGTGTCCGCCTGGTACATCCTGAAGCAGCGCCATCAAAACCTGTTCCGCAAATCCTTGAAGCTGGCATTGGCCGGTTTGTTGGCGGCGGCGCCGTTGCAGATTCTGGTCGGCGATGTGGCCGGCTTATACCTGTTCGATCTACAGCCGGCGAAGACCGCTGCGATAGAGGCGCATTGGGACACCAATCCGCCGGGGCAGGGCGCCGAGTGGCATGTCTTGGCCTGGCCCAACAAACAAAAGCAGGCCAACGACTGGGTGCTCTCGATACCCAATGCCTTGAGCCTGATCGCCACGCATTCGCTGGACGGGCAGGTCAAAGGCTTGAATGAGTTCGCTCCCGCCGACCAGCCGCCGGCGATTGGACTGATTTTCTACAGTTTTCGCGTGATGCTGGCCGCAGGACTGGCGATCGCGGCGTTGATGGGCGTCAGCGCGTGGTATGGGTGGCGGCAACGTCGGCAGCCGATCACTCTGGCGTTGCCGCCATGGCTATTGAAAGCTTGGGTGGCCGCCATTCCTTTGGGCTATATCGCGACCGAATGCGGCTGGATAGTGCGCGAAGTCGGGCGCCAGCCCTGGGCGGTTTACGGTTTGTTGCGCACCGCTCAGGGCGTATCGGCCCTTTCGCCAAGCGCGGTCGCGACCAGCCTGGTTTTGTTCGCGGGGGTTTATACGTTGTTGTTGGCGTCATTTTTAGTGTTCGCCCGGCGTATCATCATGGCCGGGCCGAATATCGATCAGCCGTTGCCGGCATTCATGCCTTCAGTGAATCCTGAACAGGAAAAGGGTTAGCCATGGAACATCAAGTCTCCGAATTTTTGATCAATGCCTGGGCGGCGATATTCACCTTGATGTTGACCGCCTATGTGGCGCTGGACGGTTTTGACCTCGGCATCGGGATTTTGTCATTGACCGAACGGGACTCGTCCCGAAAGGCTGTGATGATGGAGGGTCTGAGCGGCGTATGGGATGCCAATGAAACCTGGCTGGTGCTGCTCGGCGGCACGCTGTTCGGCGCCTTTCCGCTCGCTTATGCGGCGGTCCTGGAAACGTTGTATGTGCCGGTATTGCTGATGTTGTTTGCGCTGATTTTCCGCGGCGTCGCCTTTGAGTTTCGTCTGTATGCGCGCCGGCCGGCAGGATGGCTGCTCGCTTTCGGCATCGGCAGCTTGCTGGCGGCGCTGGCGCAGGGCTTCGCGTTGGGTGCTTTGCTTGGCGGCAGGATCATCGACAGGGCCGGCACTCCAGCGGACCTCTTCGCTTGGTTCAGTCCATTTTCGCTGTTGGCGGCCGTTCTAGTGGTTAATCTGTATGTGCTGCTCGGCGCCAGTTATTTGCTGCGCAAGGCTGATGGGGCGCTGCTTGAGTCGGCTCATCGTTGGGCTTGGCGAGCCGCGCTCTCGTTGTCTTTACTGTTGCCGGTGTTTATTGGGTGCAGCGCGCGGGTCATGCCTTCCGTGGCAGAGCGTTGGAGCGTTGAACCTTTGGCATTCGCAATACTGGCCGGTTGTCTCGCCATACCGTTGTTGATGTTACTGCGAAGCCTTCATCAACGCCATAACGGTAGTCCGTTTTTCTGGGTTTTGACTGGATTGATAGTGTCGGTCATAGGCTTGGTGGTCAGCCATTATCCATTCCTGGTCCCGGGGTCGATGACACTGCATGGCGCCGCATCGTCGACCAGAACGCTGGAGTTCATGCTTTATGCGGTCGGCGGGCTGTTGCCTTTCATCCTAGGCTATAACGCTTATCAGTATTATGTGTTTCGCGGCCGCCTGCAATCGGAGCATAAAAACTGAGCGCATTTTTCCGTCGCGTAAACGCCAACCAAAACCTCCATGGCGAATAGCCGTGCGATATAATTAATACCGCCACGCCCCAGCTTGGCGATTTCTATGCCCGCATAGCGGCGCCTATCTTTCTCCGTTTATGAGACAATACCTATTTTTTGCACCCGGCACTGTCCGCACATGAAAACCATCAAGACCGATCTGGAACAGGCTCTGCATCTCTGTAAAGGAACATTTTTGTCGGCAGCGGGTTTTAGCTTGTTGATTAATTTCCTGATGATTGTTCCATCGATCTATATGCTGCAAGTCTATGATCGGGTGGTGTCGACAGGCAATAAAACCACGCTGCTGATGTTGACATTGATCATGCTCGTGTTATTCATCACGATGGCTTCACTGGAGTGGGTGCGGTCACAAATTTTGGTCAGGGTCAGCACCCGTTTGGAACTCTTGTTGAATGAACGCTTGTTCCGGGTCGCGTTTAAGCAGGCCTTATACAGCGGCGGGAGGCAAGCGACGACACAGGCGCTCGACGATCTGACCGGCCTGCGTCAATTTCTCACCGGCAACGGCTTGTTTGCTTTCTTTGACGCGCCCTGGATGCCGGTTTATTTGGGACTGCTGTTTATATTCCACCCCTGGTATGGCTGGTTTTCAGTCTTTACCGCCATGCTATTGACTCTGGTCGCGGTGGCGAACGAAAAAGCCACGGCCAAAACGCTGAGCGAAGCCAACAAAATTTCTATCGCTACGCGATCCTTGTTAGGCAAGAACTTGCGCAATGCCGAAGTGATCGAGTCGATGGGCATGTTAGGCAGTTTACGCCGACGCTGGATGGAAGGTGCGATAAAAGTCCTGGACTTGCAAGCCCTCGCCAGCTCCCGTGCCGGGCTATTAACCGCGCTGTCCAAAGTCATTCGCATTTCATCGCAGTCACTCATCTTGGGCTTAGGCGCTTATTTGACGATCGAGCGCGAAATTTCAGGGGGCCTGATGATTGCCGGCTCCATCCTGATGGGCAGGGCATTGGCCCCTATTGATTTAATGATCGGCACCTGGAAGGGCTTTATCAGCGCGCGTGACCAGTACAAGCGCCTAAACGAAATCCTGCAGCAAATCCCCGCCGAAAAGGAGCACATGCAATTGCCCGATCCCCAGGGCCGCATTCAGCTCGAAAATGCGATTGTCACGCCGCCGGGCAGCAAGACGCCCGTTATCAAAGGTCTCAATCTGGTGATCGAAAAAGGCGACATTGTCGGGGTGCTCGGTCCCAGCGGTGCCGGTAAATCGACGCTGGCGCGTGCCCTATTGGGCATTTGGCCCACAGCGAACGGCGCCATTCGCCTGGACGGTGCGGAAGTCTTCAACTGGGACCGCGAGCATCTCGGCCGTTTCATCGGCTACTTGCCTCAGGACATTGAGCTGTTCGAGGGCACCATCAGCGAAAACATCGCCCGATTCGGCGAAATCGATCCGGAAAAGGTGGTCGAGGCTGCCAAAATGGCCGATGTACACGAGTTGATTTTACGCTTTCCTGACGGCTATGACACCGTCATTGGGGCGACGGGCCAGGGCAATCGCGCTTAAAAGCACTTGAAAATAGAATTTAGATGAGGTAATAAGTCTATCATGTTGAATTGCAATGATAGAAAAACCAACGCCTTCAATTATTCATCACTTTTCGAGCATTAAAGACCCCAGGGTTAACCGGCAAAAGAAGCATCAACTGCAAGATATATTCTTTATCAGCCTCTGCGCAGTGATTTGCGGAGCGGATAACTGGGTTGCGATTGAAGAATTTGGCTTAGCCAAAGAGGACTGGTTCACTGAATTGCTGGGATTAGAGCATGGCATCCCTTCGCACGACACCTTCGGTGAAGTGTATGCGGCCATTGATACCGACCAGTTTAGCGACTGCTTTTCCCGTTGGGTATCTGATTTAGCCCGTCTCACCGACGGGGAAGTCATTGCGATCGACGGCAAGTGCTTAAGGCGGAGCGTGGACAAAGCCTCAAAAAAAGCCGCGATCTATATGGTCAGCGCATGGGCGCAACAAAATAACCTGGTTTTAGGGTAGGTCAAAGTCGATGACAAATCGAATGAAATTACGGCCATTCCGAAGTTATTGTCACGACTGGATATAGCGGGGGCCGTGGTGACTATCGATGCGATGGGGTGCCAAAAGAAGATAGCCGAGCAGATTAAACAGCAAGGTGGTGACTATGTGTTGAGCCTGAAAGGCAACCAGGGTACTCTGCATGAGGATGTCCTTACCTTTTTTACCTCGTCGTTATCGCCGGCAGTCGCCTCTGTCAGTTATGACGGCGAGCATGGCCGAATCGAAACGCGCTCGCTTCGAGCAACCGCCGACATTGCTTGGCTGCAAGAGCGGCATGGCTGGAAAGGCTTGCAAAGTATTATCGCCGTCACGGCCAAAAGAGAAATCGATAACAAAGTAACCGAGGAAACGCGCTATTTTATCAGCAGTCTGGATGCCCATGATCCGAAGCGATTGGAGCGTGCGGTGCGAGCACACTGGGCGATTGAAAATAATCTTCATTGGGTGCTTGATATCGTCTTTGATGAGGACAGCAATCGAACGCGGAAAGGACATAGTGCGGCGAACCTGGCGGTGATCCGGCATATTGCCCTGAACCTGATCAAAGCTGAAAAAACGTCTAAGGTGGGAGTGAAAATCAAGCGCTTAAAGGCCGGATGGGATAACGATTATTTACTCCGTGTCATCGGGATGATTTAAGCGCGATTACCCTGGTCAGATGATTGCGAACCGTTTTTTCACTGATACCCAGTTTTTCGCCAATATTTTGCTGTTGGGTGATGCCTGTAAGAGCAAAGGAATGTGTTGGTGATAATTTTTCCCCAACCAGCAGCAAATCAAGCAAAATGACGTCGGGAGTGTGCGCGCTGGTAAGCCGGTAGATATCATCAAAGCCATTTGATTCGGCAACGACTTGAAATTTTGGCTGATTTTCAAGCAGTGTGCGCAGCCCGATTCGAACAATCTCATGCCGCTCTAAAACGAGTATGCGTATTTTTTCTCTTGATACGTCGTCCATGAGTTACCTTAAGGTTAACGGCTAATTTAAGTTATTCTAACAAAGTGATTCGCTAGAACATTAAGCCAAGCTGATGCCGCAGGGGCTATTGCGGTGTGTCCTTTTTTTGAAGATCAGTTTTACATGCCGTTGTCTTCGGCTCCGCTCAGCCAACGCTATATTCGCAATCGACTATCGGTGTGTTCTCGCTGAAAATTGCTGAAGACCAGCCAGGTTTTTAAAATCTGGCTGGTCTTTGGGAGGGAAGTTATCTTTGACCCAATCCATGGGCGTAAACCTGCTGGAGGGAAGACTTCAGGCATTCGGCAGGGATTGGACGATCAACCATTCTTCACGGTAAGGCTGGACATAGTCGGTCTGCAATCTGATTCGCTTATTGACGGGATTTTGCGAAGGGCCGATGGAAACCACATGCCCATGCGGATACTCGTGCAACCACTGCGGCATATCTTTGGGTTGGATCACCGTCATCGGCTCCTTCAGACGCAACAGGAACAAAAACTGGCCGTCATATTTGCCGGCCCAGGCGATCGGTTCGCCGGCCTTCAGGTATTTTTCGAGCTGCACTGCCGCATCGTTCAAATGAAAGGCATTGCCGGTCGAGCTGAAAAAGCCGGCCAGGCTGGTCATCAACACAACGATCACGGAGGCCGACAGGGAATACGGCGTCAGCCGGCGGCTTTGGGTTTTCAACACGATGCCCGCGATGCTGGTCGCGATGATCGCGAGCGGCCACCAGATTTGCCGGTTTTGCAGCCAATGATAGGTTTTGACGTTCGGCAGCATCGGCAACAGCAGAAGGCCGAGGCCGAACAAGCCGATCACCACGAACGGCAGAAAATCGCCGAGACGGAGGCCGGCCGGCGCCCTTGACGTTAGCGCACGGCTCGTCAGCAACGCCAGGGCCGGCATCAACGGCAGCAAATAATGCACCTGCTTGCCGCTGATCGCGGAAAAACCGAGGATGCCGGCAAAAAACCAAATGGCGCAGAAACGTACAGTCGGGTCGGCGAACAGTTCCTTGCGGCAGACGGCCTGCCAGAACCGCGGCCAAAAAAACCACGGAAACAAGATCATCGGCGATAGTTCGAGATACCACCATAACGGCCGGCGGTGCGCAAAGCTGTTGACGACCCGGTCAGCGGTCTGATGCCAGAGCAGGGTGCCGCCGAAGGCATCGCCCGCATTCAACACCGCGGGCACGGCCCAGGCCAGGCCGATCGCAATGCCGATGACCAGCGCGATACCGCCTTGCAGGTACCATTTTCCGGGATCGCGTTTGGCTGTGTCGCTCCAGAACAGTCCTAATAAAAAGGGCGCCAGGATATGCATGAAGACGACAGGGCCTTTCGCGAGCAAACCGAAGCCGCAGCCTAACGCATACCACGCCCAGTACCGCCAGTCCAAGTTCTTGGAGGCTTTGACCAGACCGATCATCGCGGCCAGCACACACAGCCCGAGCAACATGTCGAACATCGAACTGTTCAGATAAGCGCCCCAGATCAGACTGCCGAACAACAGCCAGGGCGCCATGCGCATCGCCTGTTGATTGCCCGGCCACAACTGGCCGGCCAAATAGCTGAGCGCATATAGGCTGGCCAGCGCGCACAGCGGCGATACCAGCAGCAGCCAGAGTTCATTCACGCCGAACAATGCCCAGCCCAGATTGTCGATCCAGAACAACAGCGGCGGTTTGTGATGATAGGGAATGCCGTTCAGATGCGGCACGAGCCAGTTATGCCGAACCCACATGTCCCAGGCGACCGAGGCATAACGGGTTTCATCGAGAGGAATCAGGCGGTGAAAACCAAGATTGACCACGGTCAACAGCAGCCAGGCCGTAAAGATGCCGGCATGGCTCCGCATGATGGTTCTAGGCATCGCCACGGAATCGGAAGCGTCGAAGTGAGGGTGTTCCATTGCAAGTCAGTCCGGCAAATTTGAAGATAGTTATTTAACTCAAGAGTCGTGCCAAGCTTGTTTTGCTAAGCGATGCTTTTATCTAATTGATTAAGAAATAATTTATTCGGCATGGTTGAGATAATAAACTAAGAGGCGGTGGGTAAAAGCACCGTGCGCAGGTGAAATGCACCGATTCGCGTAGGTTATTTTAGGGTAAATAGTGAAGGAATTGACATCGAGTTCTGCTTGCGCGCCTCTGCTCACCGGCAAACCGTGTGGGGGGAGGGGATCAGATCGTCAGCGTCTTGGCGTAGACCGCCGACGCCACAAACAAAGCCGTCAGCCAGATCGCCCCGAAGCGTACCGAAATATTGCGTGCAAAGAACACGCTATAGGCGGCTTTCAGCAGATTATTGCTGCCGCTGGCCATTACGACGGCCGCGACGATGGCCGCTTCGGAAGCCGCAAATTTCCCGCTGAGTAATGCCAGAATGAACGGGTCGATATCGGTCATGCCGACCGCGATGGCCAGAATATTCAGGCCGTTACTGCCGAAGTGGCTGGTCACATAATGGGTGACGAAGGTAAACACCATGAATAGGACCGCGAACAGGACCGCAGTCGATAATTCGAGCGGGTGCTGAACATCTACCGCATTCGCAAAAGGGAGTGCCGGTTTCTGATAACGGCACAAAACGGCGGCCGCGATCAGCGACACCGCAACGATCAGCGCAAACGGCGGCAATAATTGTATGGCGACATGCGGATTGAACAGAAAAATCAGCGCCAGCAAGCGCAGGTACATCATCGTGGTCGCGATGATCAGGGCGGCCGAAACATGGCTTTCCGCCGCGGCCAGGTCGCGGGCGCGCCGGCCGATCACGACGGTCGCCACCGTGCTCGAATACAGCCCCGCCAATACCGCGGTCACCATCAGACCGCGGCTCTTAAAGAAATAACTGTTCAGCAGATAACTCAGATAGGAAAAACCGGAGACGATGATCACCGCCAGCCAGACTTTATCGTAAGTGACGGGCAGAGACGGTGCGATCGGCCGGTCCGGCAACAAGGGCAGAATCACGCCGGAAATGATCAAAAACTTGGCGAGGGTGACGACTTCGTCATTTGCAAGCTGATCCGAAAAACGATGAATGACCGGTTTTTCGCCGAGTATCAGGATCAGCACCACGACAAAAAGCATCAGGAACCAGTTCGGAAATGCAATCGCAACCGGACCGATCAGATAGATCAGCAAGGCCAGTAAAGGGCTGAATATCGAAAAGATACCTTTCGAGGCCAGGTGCCAGTAATAAACCAGTAGAGACGCGCCCAGCAACAAAAATCCCGCCGCGAACAAGTGCTTGGCGGGATCGAGCGAATACAGCAGGAAGCCCTGAATGGCGATCAATACAAAGGTGCGGGTGCTGCCGAAATGCAGTTGGTATTGGTTGATCTGATGATAACGGCGGAATTCCAGTCCGACCACGAACGCAAAGGCGACCGTCATCGCGAACTGGATCAACAAGGGGGGGATGGTTTCGGTGAATTCCATGAGACTATTCTAAAGCAGTTAAATAACACAGATGCCGAATAAGAAGGCGGCGCTATTCTAGCGTATTGCGCCGACTCCAATTCAACGCTATCTTTGGTTGAAACAATCGCTAACAATACGGGGAGATTCGTGCAAACCTATCAAGGCATCATCAAATCCTGGAAACCGGACAGAGGCTTCGGCTTTATCGAAACGGCCGCCGCCGAGCAGGACATTTTCATTCATATTCGGGATATCAAACATCCGGGTTATCAGCCGCAAGTCGGGGATCTTGTTCGCTATAGGCTGATGGCGGATAAAAACGGCAAGATCAGGGCCTACGATGCCACTATCGACGGCCAGCCGATCTTGCGTCCGTCCCCCCAAAAAATCGTTCCGCGAAGTCAGAGCGCCGGAAAACAGAAGCAGGGACTGGGACCATTTTTCATCCTGATCGCGTTGACGCCTTTTGTCTTTTCAGGTTGGTTGATCATCGAACAGCACAATCCATTGCCCTTTTTTGTCTATTTGGTGATGAGTTTAGTGACTTTTTTAGCCTACGCCAGGGATAAAACCAAAGCAATTAAGAGCGAATGGCGAACCCAGGAATCGACCTTGCATCTGCTTGAATTGCTTGGCGGCTGGCCGGGCGCTTTGATCACGCAAAAAACGATTCGGCATAAAAATAAAAAAATCTCGTTTCAAATCACTTTCTGGTTGATCGCAGCCTTACATTTGGCATGCTGGGTCGATTGGCTGTTTTTCAGTAGCCGGCTGCTGAAAATATTAGGCTAAGTCTTAGGTCAAAAATAACTTTCTCGAAGACACCAAAAACCTGTCAGGTCTTCGATCTGCATGGCGCTAGCTGAACAATTTCAAATATTCGCTTTCGGAAAAAATGTCCCGGTTGCTTTCGACCCGGTCCAGAAAAACCAGGCCGTCCAGATGATCGACTTCGTGCTGAAAGACGCGGGCGATGAAGTCGTGCAGGACCCTTTCGACCGGGGCGCCATTTTCGTCGGTGTAGGCTATCCGGATGTCTGTGTATCGAGGCACTAAGGCGCGAATGCCCGGAATGCTCAGGCAGCCTTCCCAGCCTTTTTCCTTGGCATCCGACAGCGCCCGGAAGGAAGGATTGATCATTACGGTCGGTTCCATCAGCGGCGCGTTCGGATAACGCGGGGTCGGGCGCGAGGCGACGATCACGAGGCGCCTGGATGCGTCGATTTGCGGCGCGGCGAGCCCTACGCCCTGGGTGCCTGCGAGCGAGGCTTTCATCGCCGCAATCAGTGCGCGCGTATCGGCGCCGTTCACGTCGCAGACCGGTTCGGCATTCTGCCGCAGCACGGCGGCGCCCAATTGGGCGATTTCTTTAATCTCGTTCATTGCATGGTTCCGGAGGATTCAAAAACAGGATAGATTATCAGCCCTGCAACTCCAGCAACAACTGGGTCTGTGCCTGCACCGGGTCCTGGTCTTCGGCGCGTTTTATGCGCTGATAATGGCCGTCCGGCTGCAAGAGCCAGGCTTGCGTATTGTCATGCAGATACAAATCCATCTCGCGCAGGATACGGTTTAGCAGTTTTTTATTGCCGATCGGGAAAAACACTTCCACGCGGCGGAACATGTTCCGGTTCATCAAATCGGCGCTGGAGGCATAAATTTCCTGATTGCCGTCATTATAAAAGATATAGAGGCGCTCATGTTCGAGGAAGCGGCCGATGATCGAACGCACCTCGATGTTTTCCGAAACGCCGGGAACGCCGGGGCGCAGGGTGCAAATGCCGCGCACGATCAGTTTGACCTCGACGCCGGCCTGGGAGGCACGGTACAAGGACTGAATCGCTTGTTCCTCGACCACCGCATTGACCTTGAACACGATTTTCGCCGGTTTGCCGCTTTTGGCATGGTTGATCTCGCGCTCGATTTTTTCCATCAGGCCGCTATGTAACGTAAACGGCGATTGCAGCAGTTTGTTCAGCTTGGTCACCTTGCCGAGGCTGGTCAACTGGGCAAAGACGCGGCGGACGTCCTCGCCCAGTTCCTTGTCGCAGGTAAACAGGCCGTAATCGGTGTAAAGTTGGCTCGTCTTCGGGTGATAGTTGCCGGTGCCGAGATGCACATAGTTGATCAGTTCCTTGCCTTCGCGGCGCAGCACCAGGCACATCTTCGCATGCGTCTTGTAACCGACGACGCCGTAAACCACATGCACCGCGGCCTCCTGCAGCTTCGCTGCCAGATCGATGTTGGCCTTCTCGTCGAAGCGGGCGCGCAGCTCGATCACGACGGTCACTTCCTTGCCGGCCCTGGCCGCCTTGATCAACGCATTCACGATCGGCGAGTCGGCGCCGGTTCGGTACAGGGTCTGCTTGATCGCCAACACCTCCGGCGACGCCGCGGCCTGGCGCAGAAATTCGACGACCGGCGCAAACGATTCGAAGGGATGATGCAGCAAAACATCCTGGCGCCGGATCGCCGCGAACATGTCCTTGTTGCGTGCGAATTGCGCCGGCGTACTGGCCTTGAACGGCACAAACTTCAGATCGGGGCGGTCGACCAGGCGGATGATCTCCTGCATCCGGTTCAGGTTGACCGGGCCGTCGACCAGAAACAGGTGTTGCCGGGTCATTTCGAAGCGGGCGAGCAGAAAGGCGACCGTTTCGTCCGGGCAGTTCGCGTCGATTTCGAGGCGGACTTCGTCGCCGTAGTTACGCATCGCCAGCTCGCCTTCGACCGCGAGCAGCAAGTCGTCGATCGCGTCGTCATCGACGAAAAAGTCGCTGTTGCGGGTAACCCGGAATTGATAACAGCCCTTGATGTTCATGCCGTTGAACAATTGATCGGCGAAGGCGTGGATGATCGAGGACAGGAATACGAAATCGTGCGGGCCGCTTTGCGTTTCCTCGGTCGGCAACTGCACGATGCGCGGCAGCGCGCGCGGCGCCTGCAGGATCGCGCGGCCGCTGTTGCGTCCGAACGCATCCTTGCCGGTCAGTGAGATGATGAAGTTCAAGCTTTTGTTCAGAATGCGCGGGAAAGGGTGCGCGGAATCCAGCCCAACCGGCGTCAGGATCGGCAGCACTTCTTCAGTGAAATAAGTTTGCAGCCATTTGAGTTGGGCTTCGCTCCAGTCCCTGCGGCGGACGAAATTGATGTTTTGCTCCCGTAGCTTCGGGATCAGAATCTCATTCAGCACCTGGTATTGCTCGGCGACCAGTTCATGCGCCTTGACCGAAATCAGTTCGAGCTGATCGGTTGGCGTCAGGCCGTCCGAGCCGGTCACCTTCGGGTCGATCGCGGCCATCTGAATCACCGAGGCGACCCGGACTTCGTAGAATTCGTCCAGGTTCGAGCAGGAAATGCACAGATAGTTGAGGCGCTCTAGCAGCGGCATGTGCTCGTTGCGGGCCTGCGCGAGCACCCGTCTGTTGAATTCCAGCAGGCTCGCGTCGCGGTTGATATAAAATTCGGGTTTCTGTAAGTCGATGGCGGGAATAGGGGCGGTGGGGTCCATGAATGTCCTTGCTGGGCTAACGCTTTAGGAAATAATGCCTTTGATAAAAACGTGACGGTCGCTGATTTGCTCGATGCGGAGCGGCAGCTCGGTCTCCCTGAGCTGCGCTTCGATTTCTTCGAGGGTGAAGGCGGCCAGCAGCGAATGGTAAAAATCGCGCCGTAAAATCTCCGCCTCATGGCTGGCATAAGTCTCGACCAATGCCGCTGCCGCCTCGCGGGAAGCGGGGCGCAGTAAATCCATCACGGCGACGCGGGTGCCCGGTTTAGCGTAGCGTTTGATCGTTTGCCACAGAGCCAGTGGGTCGGGTAAATGATGCAATAAGCTGTTGCTCAATATGATCGCATAAAATTGTTGCGGTAATATGACAAAGGGCAGGCGGCCGTGGATCAGGCGGATTCGGTCTTTGATCGGGGCGGTGAAGGTTTTTGCATATTCGAGCATCGCCTCGGAACCGTCGACCGCATCGAGCGTGCTGAGCGGAAAGGCTTTGGCGAAACGCACGCAGATGTCGCCCGGCCCGCAGCCCAGATCGAGCGCGGCGCCGTTAAAGTCCGGTTCGGCGACAAACTCTTGCAGGCGGTCGATGAATTGCTGATGCGGAATCTCGAAATCGGCTTCGGCATAGGCCTTCACCTGCACCGGGTCTTCCATCAATTCGGGCTCCATTTGTCTATCCATCGTTTGTTCTCATTTAATGATGCTATGCCTTGTCTACAACAAACACGAAAGGCACGAAAAATTTCATCATGGCGTTTTAGATGGCGTTGAATCCGCGCCTGCCCTGCAAGCCGCCGGTATGCACCGCGATGATGCGCAGGCCCGGCGTAAACTCACCCTTGGCGATCATATCGTACAAGCCGTAAAGCATTTTTCCCGTGTAAACCGGTTCGAGCGGGATTCGCTGAATTAATTCAAAAGTGCGGATGAATTCGAGCAATTCGGGCGTCGTTTTCGCGAAGCCGCCGCAATGATAATTCTGATTGATCTGCCAGTTAGTGTAAGGCTTGGGCAACAACCTTTCCACATCGCGCGTCAAAAAGTCCGCGTTTTTGAGCGCCGCAAAACCGAGCGCCGTTTTCGCGCCGTCCAGCGCGGCGATGCAGCCCGCCAAGGTCGTCCCGGTGCCGCAGGGCAGGCACAGCACATCGAAGGGGATGTCGATTTCTTCGACCAGTTCGGCGACGCCTTGCAGCGCCAAGGACTGCGCGCCGCCTTCCGGCAGCCAGTATTGTCCTGGGCTGATGCCCGGCAGGTCGAAAGATTCACGGTATTGCCTGAGCCGCCGGTAATCGCTGCGCGAGACGAAACGCAGCTCCATCCCCCAGTTCCGGCAGTCCTCTAAGGTAGGGCTTAAGTCCTGCGGCTGTTCGCCCCGAACAAGGCCGATGGTTTTAAGCCCCAGTTCTTTGCCCGCATAGGCCAAGGCATGCAAGTGGTTCGAATAGAAACCGCCCATGCTGATCAGCGTATCCGAGCCCAATTCGAGCGCGTGATTCAGGATGAATTTCAGCTTGCGCCATTTGTTGCCGGAGATTATGGGATGCAATTGATCGTCCCGCTTGATCCACAATTCAATTTGCTGCGCTTCCAAGACAGGATCGCTAATTTTATCCAGGGTAGAAGGATGAAAACTGTGTTCGAGTCTTAGCAGGTCGGAATGCGGAGTGGTCTGCATGACGGGGTGGTTAATGGGGAGCGAGATCGATGCCGGTGCTAATTAGAGCCAGTAAAGCAGAGTCAGTAAAGCGAAATTTGTTTTGAGATGGTTGTTCCAGGGCCTCAAGCAATAGTCCGGCGCTAATCTTTTTTTGTCGAGGAGAGGCATTGGCTTCAATGATAAATTAAACGATGAAAAAAACAATACTGGCGGATAATTCTACCGTGAAAATCACAGCGTGTTGCGTTGTTGATGCCTTCAATGTTGCAAGCGGTCATTAGATGGGGTATGCGCTTTAATGCGGCCGTTGACGATAGGCGCTAGAGAATTTATGATGGACGTTCAATGCTTCGGCTGAAGCCCAAGCCAAGCAGAGAACATTATAATTCTTGAGAACCGGGACGGTATCTGTGCAGTTCAAACATAAATTACTGAGTTGCGCCATTGCTTTGGCGCTTGGCTGTGCTAGCGGTACCGTTTATCCGGTCGATCCGACACCTAATTCCAAACCCTTTGGCTTGTCGGGAACGACGGAGCATGGTTTTGTGAAACTTGCCGGTAGTCAGTCAGGTCAGTTCTTAGCCGTATGGGAAGGATACGGGCAAGGTAAAAACGTCATTTACGGTCGATATACGAATCAGGGTTCTACCGTAGGAGACGAAATTAAGATCGCCGAATCGAGCGATCCCACTATTTATTTGAGCCTCTGGCCCGGGCAAAAGTCGGTCGCAATGGATCCGCAAGGTGATGCGGTTGTCTGTTGGGAGGCTGACAATCTCAAAACATCAAGTACACAAATTTTCTGCCGGCTTATTCCCAAGGATTCTGCATCCAACATCGCCACGCCAACTATTTCGATCACTACCCCGAGATTGGTCGGGGGGTATTCGGTGGCGATGGATGGAAGTGGCAATTTTATTGTTGCCTGGATAAATTTCGACACCAATGACGTGATGGCGAGGCGCTTCGCGGCCGATGGCACCGCAACGGGAGATGAATTCGTTGTGTCTGCGTATTCAGCTTTTGGAGGGCAGGTTTCTGTTGCGATGGATCACGACGGCGATGCGATTGTGGCGTGGCTAGCGACGAATGGCATCGTCGCCCGCCGGATCGACAAGGAAGGCCATATGCCGAGGGGCGGGTTTATTGTTGACAGTACACCGGGCGGTTTATTTACTTCAAGCGCTAGCACGGTGTATTTTGTGGATAACCCTAGCGTCGCGATGGATGACGCCGGCAACTTCGCGGTGGCTTGGGAGCGTAACCGGACCGATACCCAAACGGATCTGAAATGTCACCCTGCGACCTCTCAAGGTCAAAAATACAACGAGTGTGAGTACGAGACCTCTTCAGTGGATGCGACAGGCATATTCGCGCAGTGTTTCGACCTGAACGATAATGCGACCAATAAAAACAAGAAGACTCGGGACAAAGAAGATATCGCGATACGTTTCAGAAAAAAACAGAGTCATTTCTATCCGGATATCGCGATGGATTCTGCCGGCGATTTCGTCGTCAGTTGGCAGCAGAAACAGGCGAACAAGCAGTGCTCCGACGAACGTGAAGAAATGTATTGTGCTGAGGTTTTGAGTGGACACAACATTTTTGCGAGAAAATACAATCGGTTAAAACATAGACTCGAAGGCGCTAAGATCGTTGTCACAAAATCCAAAAAGTTGCCATATAACACAGACTCTTCGGTAGTGCTCATCGATGGCGGCAGTTTCGAAGTGGGTTGGGCGGCCGTCAACGATACCGGCTCTGCCTTTGAGCGGAAAGCCTCGGCGAGGTTTTTTCCCGCCAAGAAAAAATAATCCATAAACGCCTTGCAGATTATCGAGAGAGGGCGCGGCGGAACGCCCTTGTCTAGCATAGATAACGTTATGCTCAGATTCTGCTTATTTTCATGGCAATGGAATTCCAGGGATGACTGGCCAAAAAGATCCGAATCAAGAAAATCGCTAAACCGGTTAAGCTTATCAAGGATAATCAGCGCCGTCGGTTGCGATGTTGGATGACGGCAGTTTTACCGTGCTCTGGACGCAAGGCGATTACGATGATGGGAGTTTATCGGCAACGGCCAGATTCGTTCCGGGTAAAAAGAAAAATGTAGGAGATCAGCAAAAGAGAGCCAATAATGATTGAACAAAAAGATCCGAACCGTATGATCCGCTGCGACATGCAGCCCGGTTTTTTCGAATGGATGCGCGATCATCCGGTCAGTCTGGCGGTGACGACCTATCAGGCCGGAAAACTGCTGTTTCTCGGCTGGAACGGCAACACGGTATCGTTGCATGCCAAAAATTTCAGCAAGGCCATGGGCCTGGATGTGTCGGAGGACGGCAGTCTGGCACTGGCGACGCGGGATGAAATCCGTTTGTTTCGGAACGATCACTTGCTGGCGCCGGATTGCAATCCGAACAAACCCGGTTACTATGATGCGCTGTTTTTGCCGCGCGTCAGTTATTTTACCGGCAACCTGTTTGCGCACGATCTGGCTTTCGTCAAGGATGAAATCTGGTTTGTGAATACCCGTTTTTCCTGCCTGGCGACGGCCAGCGGCGCTCACGGTTTCGAGCCGCGTTGGCACAAAAATCGGCTTTGGCTGTTGAATTCGGGGTAGGGGGAACTGCTGATGCTGAAATTACGGGGGCAGGCGGAGACCGTTTGCAAGCTGCCCGCTTATTTGAGGGGATTGGCGTTTTTTGACGATTGCGATCGTCGGCTTGTGCAAGATTCGTGAGAAGAAAACATTCGGCGGCATGCCGGTCGAGGAGCGGGTCGGCCAATTAGTGTGCGGTATCGCGATCGTCGATTTGGTTCGCCGGGAGTGTGTCGGCATCTTCGAATTTACCGACGGCGTCGATGAAATTTACGATATCCGCGTTCTGGACGGCATCCGGCAGCCTAACTTGTTTCTTTGGGATGAAGATCCGGCAGAAGAGGCCATTACCGCTCCGGAATTCTCTTATTGGGTTCGCGAAGAATCGGCTCCGGCCGTTGCCGCGGCAGACGCGTAAACAAAAGTCCGGGCATGTTTTATATGCCCGGACTGCACGGCTGATCTGATCAAGCCAAACTCTTCACCGCCACTTCATACACATCCTTCGAAATCGCCGGGGTCGAAATGATCCGTTCCAGTTGCGCTTTCATCAATCCCTGCCGCTTCTCGTCATAACGCCGCCAGGAGGTCAGCGCACCGACCATGCGCGAGGCGACCTGCGGGTTCAGGCTGTTCAGTTCAATAATTCGGTCGGCGAGGAATTGATAACCCTGGCCGCTGGCGGCATGGAAGTGCAGCGGATTCGATTGCGAGAAGGCGCCGATCAAGGATCTGACCCGGTTCGGATTCTTGATGTCGAAGGCCGGATGGTCGAGCAGGTCGAGCACCTTGGCGTAAGTGCCCGGCAGCGGACTGGTCGCCTGGGTCGTGAACCATTTGTCGATGACCAGCGCCTCGTGCCGCCATTGATGGTAAAAACTGTCCAGGCATTGCTGGCTGGCCGGATGCGGATGGTCCACGATCACGGTCAGCGCGGACAGTTGGTCGGTCATGTTCTTCGCGTTGTTGAATTGCTGCAACGACCAATGCTGCACCCAGTCCGCATCGAGCCTTGCGAGGTAAGCCAGGCAGGTGTTTTTGATGCGGCGACGGCCGATCGCGCCGGCATCGAATTGGCCGGATTCATCGCGGTGATGTTGCAGATAGAGCGCTTCGAGCGATTCGCGCAGCTGTTCCGCGAGCGCTTTCGCGACCGCTTCGCGCGCAAAATGAATCGCCTCGACATCGACCACACGCATTTGCTCGGTCAGATAGAGTTCCGACGGCAGCGTCATCAACAATGAAAAATAGGACAAGTCCTCCCACGGGTGCTCCAGCACCTTTTTATAGGCGTCGATCAGCAGCGGGTTGACGGCCAGTTCTGCGCCGTCCTGATAATCGACGATCAGCCCCGAGATCACCTGCACGGCCAGTTGCTGGCCGGCGTCCCAGCGGTTGAAGGTATCCGGGTCATGGCTGAGCAGGAACGCCAGTTCATCGAGCGGCCGATTCATCGCCAGTTTGACCGGCGCGGAAAAGCCGCGGAGTACAGAAACGACGGGTTCTTCATTGAGGTCCGTCAAGACGAAGGTCTGTTCTGGCTGCGTCAATTGCAGCACGACCTGTTCGGCCGCTTCGCCGTCTTGCAAACGGCAAAGAGCCGGCGAGCCGTCCTTGTTGATCAGGCCGGTCGTGACCGGAATCAAGAGAGGCTCCTTGGCCGGTTGCCCCGGCGTCGGCGGGCAGTATTGCGAGAAGGTCAGAGACAGCGTTTTTTGCGCGGCGTCATAGTGCTGCGCAACGTTGATAACCGGCGTGCCGGCCTGCGCATACCAGCGGCGGAACTGGCTCAAATCGGCGCCGCACGCGGCTTCCATCGCGCTGACGAAATCGTCGCAGGTGACCGCCTGGCCGTCATGGCGTTCGAAATACAGATCGCTGCCTTTCCGGAAGCCTTCCGCGCCGAGCAGCGTGTGCAGCATGCGCACGATTTCGGCGCCTTTTTCATACACGGTCAGCGTATAAAAATTGTTGATTTCGATATAGGCATCGGGCCGGATCGGATGCGCCAGAGGGCCTGCGTCCTCGGCGAACTGGCGGGTGCGCAGCATGTTCACGTCTTCGATGCGCTTGACCGCTTTGGAGGTGCGATCGCCGGTGAATTCCTGGTCGCGGAATACCGTAAAGCCTTCCTTCAGGCTGAGCTGAAACCAGTCGCGGCAGGTGATCCGGTTGCCGGTCCAGTTGTGGAAATACTCATGGCCGATCACGCCCTCGATGTGTTCGTAGTCGGCATCGGTCGCGGTATCGGGCCGCGCCAGCACGAACTTGGTATTGAACACGTTCAGCCCCTTGTTTTCCATCGCGCCCATGTTGAAATGGCTGACCGCGACGATCATGTAGAGGTCCAGATCGTATTCGCGGCCGTAGACGGCTTCGTCCCACGCCATCGCGTTTTTGAGCGACTGCATCGCATGGCCGCATTTATCCAGGTCGTGTTTCTCGACGAAGATTTGCAGCGTGATGTCGCGGCCCGAAACGGTCGTGAAACGGTCTTCGATGCAGTCGAGCTGGCCCGCGACCAGCGCGAACAAATAGCAGGGTTTCTTGAACGGATCCTTCCAGGTCACCCAATGCCGGTTGTCCGGCAAGTCGCCGTGGCCGACCTTGTTGCCGTTCGACAGCAGCACCGGGAAACGGTCCTTGTCGGCGGTGATCGTGGTCGTGAATACGGCCATCACATCGGGCCTGTCCAGGAAATAAGTGATTTTCCTAAAACCTTCGGCCTCGCATTGCGTGCACAGCATGCCGTTCGACAGATACAGGCCTTCGAGCGCGGTATTGGCCTCGGGATCGATCACGTTTTCGATCGTCAGCACGAAACTGCGCTGCTGCGGCACGTCTTGAATGATCAATGAGTCCGGCGTTTGCAGATAGTCTTTGTCGCTCAACTCGTTGTCTTCGTTCAACACAACCCGAATCAGTTGCAGATTTTCGCCGGCCAGGGTCAATGAGGTATCGCTGGAGCGGCTGGCCGGATTCCGGCACAGCGTCAGCCGGGAGACGACGCGCGTGTTGCGCTCGTCCAGCGTGAAATTCAGGTCGACATTCTGAATCAGGTAGTCCGGTACGGTGTAGTCTTTTAAATAAACGGTCCTGGGATTGGCGTCGCGCATGGTTGTACGTTCAAAAAGTGATAAATACCGTGAGTGTAACGAAATCCCCGGCAAACGCAACTTTTTGCGGTGGAGAGTTCTCTCTTGCATTAATCTCCTGCATCATGGCATGCCCATTCTTAAAGTCCGAGGAGAAATACGGCTATAATCAGCCGGCCTATTGGGCTTGTTTATTTCATCTCGGATGGTGCCCATCAGTCGCCTTTTTACACATCGTTTCCATGGATCAACTTAAGAGCTTATCGACGAATCTTCTAAATGGCTTGCGCCTGGCGTGTTTCGGCAAATGCCAGCTTGAATGCTTCATTTTTAACCGCGATCAGTGGCTGCTGCTTCTGGTTGTCGGTCTGCTCTTGGAAATCGGCTCAGGCTACCTGCTGAATCTGCCGAGGCCGGAATTTCAGATTTACGCGTTGCCGGTCTATACCTTCGATCTGGCGTGTTTTTTGATTGCTATTTGGCTGGACGCGAAGATCATCCGGCGCGAACATGTGGCATTGCAGATCGGCATCGTGATTTACAGCCTGGCGCCGGAGTTGATCCTGCTGCAAACGGTGGTGCGCTATATCAATCAGTATGAGTTTGCCGAATGGCCGGATCTTGGGCTGTGGTTCGAGTGCCTGACTGGCGTTTATGCTGTGATTCTGTTTGGCCGCGCGTTGTTTCTGGTTTGCGGCCGGCTGCCTGCGGCCGCGATCAGCGCCGCGCTGGTGCTGCTGTCAACCGGCCCCGGCGAATGGTGGTTTGCCGATTACCGCGATTTTTGGTATTCCCCCGAACAACAGGAAGCACAAGACGGCGAACCTGATGCAAGGTACAAGGCGCTGGATGCCGAAGCGCTGCTGTACCGGCAGCCGGTCCTGCTCGACGACACCCTGAACCGTCTGCGTCCCGAGCGCAAAAAACACGTCGATCTGTTTTATGTCGGTTTTGCGGGGTTTGCGACCGAAGATGTGTTTGCGGTCGAAGCGGACTATATCAAACGCCTTTTCGACGAGCGTTTCGGCACGGCAGGGCATTCGGTGAGTCTGGTCAATCATCTCGATACGCTTGAGGACACGCCGCTGGCGACCGCGACCAATCTTGAGACGACCTTGAAACGCGTCGGCAAGGTCATGAACCGCGATGAAGACGTGCTGTTCTTGTATCTGACCAGTCACGGCAGCAGCGATCATAAGCTGGCGGTCGAGTTTTGGCCGCTGCCGTTGAACGACCTGACGCCCGAACGGCTGAAGGCGATGCTCGATAAGGCCGGCATCAAATGGCGCGTGATCGTGGTGTCGGCCTGTTATTCCGGCGGCTTTGTCGATGCGCTGAAAGGGCCGAACACGCTGGTCGCGACCGCCGCGGCTGCCAACCGCACTTCGTTCGGCTGCGGCTCCGAATCGGATTTCACCTATTTCGGCGAAGCGGTATTCAAGGAACAGTTGCAGAATCGGTTTTCGTTGATCTCGGCATTCAAGGACGCCGCGGTTTCGATTGCCAAACGCGAGCAGCAGGAGCAACTGGAAGCGTCCAAGCCGCAATTGTCGGTCGGTCCATCGATAGCGCCGCATCTTGCAGCGCTCGAAAAATCGCTAACCCGACATCAATGCGAAGCCGAGCGGGGCAAGGGGAAGGCGTGCTGAATGCGCGAACTGGCGTCGAGCATTGTGCCAAACAATGTTACAATAGCCGCCATTCACGACACGCGATTATCCGCTTTCATCCACACAGCTTGCGCTTTTCCGTCAATTCAAGCCTCATTGCCGCCACTCCTGATTCCAAAACTTGCGGTTGCGTTGCAGGAAGCACTGAACTATCGATGCCTTCAGATTACAAATATTCATTAAACCCGGCGTTATGCCGCATAATGCGGCCGATACCGGCTAAGTCCGTTTTTAGCCTTAACCGAGCCAGTCGCCTCAATGCCTCAAGCTAATTTGCGCAAGGTTTCCTTGCCGTATTTCGCGGATAGCGCCGCGTTGTTTTCGTCGATCGCAGGAAAGCCCTGGGCGGTTTTTTTGGACAGCGGCTATCCGGCTTGCACTTTGGACCGTTACGATATTCTCGTGGCCGATCCGGTGTGCACCTTGGTCACACGCGGAGGAATCACCGAAATTACCCGCAACGGCCACACCATGCCGTCGGCAGACGACCCTTTCGATTTGGTCAAGCATGAGCTGGGCAAAATCCGGCAGACGAAGAATGAATTACCGTTTAAAGGCGGAGCAATCGGCTATTTCGCCTACGATCTGTCGAGACGGGTCGAACGCCTCGACAGCACCGCCGCCGATCTGGAGCGGATTCCGGAAATGGCGGTCGGCATTTATGAATGGGCCGTCGTCGTCGATCATCGCGAGCAAAAAAGTTATCTGGCCGGCATCGCGCGCGATCCGGAATACTGGCAGAGCCTGATCGATCAGTTCAGCCGCTTGCCGGATGAGCGCTCGGCAGCCCCGTTCCGAGTGCTCGGCGCGATCAAGACCAACATGGACAAGACCGGTTATTTCCGGGCTTTCGATCGAATCAAACATTACCTGGCCGAAGGCGATTGTTATCAAATCAATCTTTCGCAGCGGTTTTCGGCTTTATGTGCGGGCGATCCGTGGACCGCTTATCGTAAATTGCGCGAATTGAATGCCGCACCGTTCAGCGCCTATCTGAATCTGCCCGATGTGCAGGTGCTGAGTTCTTCGCCCGAATGTTTTTTACGTTTGATAAACGGCAAGGTAACCACCAAACCCATCAAAGGCACGCGGCCGCGCAAGGCCGACGAGAACGAGGATCTTCTGCAAATGGAGATTCTAAAGAACAGCCCGAAGGACCGCGCCGAAAACCTGATGATCGTCGATCTGTTGCGCAACGACATCGGCAAGACCTGCAAGCAGGGATCGGTCAGGGTGCCGAAGATTTTCGCTGTCGAGAGCTATGCGACCGTGCACCATCTGGTCAGCACGGTGACCGGCCTGTTGGCGGACGGCAAGCATGCGCTCGATCTGCTGAAACATTGTTTTCCGGGCGGCTCGATCACCGGCGCGCCGAAAATCCGCGCGATGGAAATCATCGAGGAACTCGAACCCTGCCGGCGCGGCGTCTATTGCGGATCGATCGGCTATATCGGTTTCGACGGCAACATGGACAGCAATATCGCGATACGGACGCTGGTGCATTCGGACGGCGAGATCCGCTTCTGGGCCGGCGGCGGCATCGTGAACGATTCGGTCGCCGAAGAGGAATATCAGGAATGTTTTGACAAGGCCGCGGCCTTGCTCGACCTGCTCAGGCAGTTTTCGGATACACGATGATCGTCATCAAACTCGGCGGCAGTCTCGCGGCGACCGGCACCTTGGCCGATTGTCTCGATGCGATAGAGCGGAAATTCGGGGGCAGGGCGGTCGTGGTGGTGCCGGGCGGCGGCCTGTTTGCGGATCAGGTCCGGTTTGCGCAGCAGCAGTGGCAGTTTGACGACGTGACCGCGCACCGGATGGCGCTCCTGGCGATGCAGCAGATGGCGCTGCTGTTTAACGGCTTGAAACCAAATTGGACTATCATCCCGCGTATCGCCGATCTGCAAGACCATCCGGCAACCCGGATTTGGTCGCCGGATCCGGATGAACTCGATCAGGCCGGGATTCCGGCCAGCTGGGACATCACCTCGGACAGTCTCGCGACCTGGCTCGCCGAGCAGATTTCGGCGGAGGAATTAATCCTGGTAAAATCGGCCCCGATCGAAGGGAGCGAAAGCCTAGAGGAGCTGGCCGCGCGGCAGATTGTCGACAAGGCGTTTTGGGATTACGCGGCGGACGCGCTTTTTAAAATTACCATCATCAATCAACACACATTGAATGGCTGAACCAAACAAACCCGCGGAAGGCGATCTGGTGGCTTATGCCTTGACGTTTATCCGGCGCTTATTCGTCAAACAAATCAAATCGGTCTATTACAACGCCAGGGAAACGATCGGCGGCGATCACAAACGCGCGATCGTGGTGCATCAGGTCGAACAGGCCTGCGTGAATCTGCAGGAAACGCGCAACGAATTCGAGGATGCCTTGCAGCGTTTCAAGATGCTGGTCAATGTGAACGATGCGGCGCTCGAACACCGTTATCACCAATTGAACCGCAAATACCAGTTCTGCAAGTCGAAGTCCGAAGCGGTCAGCGCGCGGATTCGGGCGATCGAGGAAGTCAGCGAGGCGCTGTTTGCCGAATGGGAAAAGGAATTGGACGAATACAGCAACCGCGCCCTGAAAAATCACAGCAAGCAGCAGCTCAAGCTGGCCCGGCAAAATTACGCCCGCCTGATCAAGGCGCTGCGCATGGCCGAAGCGAAGATCCAGCCGGTGCTGTCCGCCTTCAAGGACCAGGTGCTGTATCTGAAGCATAATCTGAACGCGCAGGCGATCGCCGCCCTGCAGCATGAATTCATCGAAATCGGCATCGACATCGCGCAATTGATCCAGGCGATGGAAAAAACGATCGCCGAGGCCAGCAGTTTTGTCGCGGTGTTGTCCGAGCGGAAGGCGTTGCCGAGTCCGTGATTGGATGGCGGAAGGCTTTTGCCTTCTTTCTTGCCGTTAGCTGAGCGGAGCCGAAGCTGACTGCGGGTTTCGACTCCGCTCAGCCGACTACGGGCCGGACGGGGCATGCTGCCCCGTCCGCAGGGTTTCCGTGGTGTTCAAGAATAATGGCGCCGCTAAAACGTTTGGGACGGGGTTTCAAATCCCGTCCCGCTCAAGGGTTCAAACGTCTTCCTGCTCAAAGTGGCATAATCATTGCTGAAAACTCTGTAGAGATTCACATTCCAGTTTTTTGAATCCCGTCGCTTTCGCAACATTCAGGAGACAATCATGGCTATCAGCGTCTTCGATATTTTTAAAATCGGCATCGGCCCTTCCAGTTCGCATACGGTCGGGCCGATGCGGGCGGCGATGCTGTTTGCGGGCAAACTGGAGCAGCAGGGTATCATCGGCAAGGTGGATCGGCTCCAGGTCGAGTTGTTCGGCTCCCTCGGCGCGACCGGCAAGGGGCACGGCACCGACAAGGCGGTGCTGCTCGGGCTTGAAGGCGAGGCGCCGGATGTGATCGATACCGCGACCATTCCGCAGCGGCTGGTGGCGATCAGGGAAGCCGGAGCCATTCAGTTGTTGCGGCGCTATCCGCTGCGTTTCGACGAGAAGGCCGATCTGCTGTTTCAGCGCAAGGTCCTGCCTTATCATTCGAACGGCATGCGCTTTACCGTGTTCGACGCAACCGGATCCGAACTGCTGCAAACCGATTATTACTCGGTCGGCGGCGGTTTCGTGGTGACCGGCGCGGCCGCGGCGGCCGACAAGCTGAGTCATGACGACACGCGTCTGCCATATCCGTTCACAACCGGCGCCGAACTTTTGAAGCTGTGCGCGGCGCATGACAAGCCGATCAGCGCGTTGATGATGAGCAATGAAAAGGCCTGGCTCAGCGAAGAGCAAATCCGTCAAAACCTGCTGAACATCTGGCGGGTAATGCAGGCCTGCGTCGAACGCGGCATGCGCGAAGAGGGCGTCTTGCCGGGCGGCATGAAGGTGAAGCGTCGGGCCGCTAACCTGTATCGGCAATTGATCGGCGAGATACCCCGGCAGACGCCGGGCGTGCCGGTCGGAACGCTGGACTGGGTGAACCTGTTCGCGCTGGCGGTCAGCGAGGAAAACGCCGCCGGCGGACGCGTCGTGACCGCGCCGACCAACGGCGCGGCAGGCATCATTCCGGCGGTGCTGCATTATTACTGGCGGTTTTGCGAAGGCGCGAATGAAGACGGCGTGGTCCGCTTTTTGCTGACCGCGGCCGCGATCGCGATTTTATATAAGGAGAATGCGTCGCTGTCCGGGGCCGAAGTCGGCTGTCAGGGCGAGGTCGGCGTCGCCTGCTCGATGGCGGCCGGCGCGTTGGCGGAAGTGCTGGGCGGCACGCCGGAGCAGGTCGAAAACGCGGCCGAAATCGGTATGGAGCATAATCTGGGCCTGACTTGCGATCCAGTCGGCGGTTTGGTGCAGGTGCCCTGCATTGAACGCAATGCGATGGGCGCAGTCAAAGCAATAAATGCTGCGCGGATTGCGCTGCGCGGCGACGGTACGCATTTCGTGTCGCTGGACAAGGTGATTAAGACGATGCGCGAAACCGGTGCGGATATGAAAACAAAATACAAGGAAACCTCGCGCGGGGGGCTCGCTGTGAATTTGATCGAGTGTTGAAAGCCATTTTCAATCGGTGCAAAAGCAGCCTATCAAATTAAGTGTATAATTAAGATTTAATTAATTGTTTAAGCGGACAATTAAACAAAGTGTTACCTGACCCCAAAATATGACCAAGCAACCCCTAGAAAACACGAATATTGACGAAGATGGTGCTATTGCTTCAAGACGTAAGTTTCTGAAGAAGTTGGCTTGTGGATCTTTGCTGGCATTGAGCGGATCCGAGGTTGCAACGGCGGCGGTTCGGCATGTGATCCATCCGCATCGGCACAAGCACGGCCACAGTCATGGGCATTCACATGCAAAACCTATCCGCGCCCTTGAGCGGCATATTCAGTCGCGTTTTATGCAAAATACCCCGGAACCTTACTATCTGCATGCGGCTGAACACAAAACGCTCGCCTTCGAACATACGCATACCGGCGATAAATTAAAATTAACCTATTTTGAACGCGGCCGTTATATTACAGAAGCGCTGCACGAAATCAATTATCTGCTCCGCGACTTCCGTACCGATGATATTCATCCCATTGATACCGCATTATTGGATCAGTTGTTTGTTCTGAAGCAAACCCTGGGTGTGAATAAACCATTTCATATCATATCCGGTTATCGTTCTCCGCTCACCAATGCCCAGTTACGCAAACATAGCCATGGGGTTGCCGATCATAGTTTTCACATGCAAGGCCGAGCGATTGACATCAGGCTCGAAGGCGTATCCTCCAAAACGATTAGAAACGCGGCGCTGACTTTGGCGCAAGGCGGCGTGGGTTATTATCCTCGGGATAATTTTGTGCATTTGGATACGGGCGAATTTAGAAACTGGTAGAGCAGCGAAGACTATTATGCATCATCAGTGCGAATCCAGACGCTTCTAAAATATTTCTGGGGATGATCCTTATCGTTAATGTCCTTGCAAGGCGTTCGATCGATTCTCTCGATCGAACCATCATCGCTGAGAAGGTGCAATTGATTATCCCGATGCGGATAAAATAAAACGCTTTCCGGGCGAAAATGAGCGGGCAAACCCGTGACTTCAATGCGTTCGGGATTTTCGTTTTTTAGCCCAGACCATTGGTAGAGAGCAAATTGATCGCTGCCGTCATAAGCGCCGGCAATGATGATAAAGCGATTTTTACTTGCCCAATATTCAATGCTTCGGATTCCCTGGCCATTCAAATCCAGTTCGATGGGCTCGCCAAAAATCGCATGGGCACGTTTTTTCTCGATCAATTCTTTCGGATTTTTTAGAGGCAAAACAATGGCTTTGCCGCCAGGAATGGGATTGCGAAAACCAATGAGTAGCTCTTGATTGGGCGTTACGGCCAGCCCTTCGATGTTTAACCCGCCTTTGGCTTTAGGTGGCAGTTTTTCCGCGGCTTCAAGTTGATAAGGCTTTAACCGCTCATCCTTCAGCATGTCCTCAAATAGTTGAGTATAGGAATGCCCAAATTGTTTGAAGCGCTTCTCGCCATCGTCTGCCAATAGTTTATTGGCAAAAAATTGATGCCGTTCCGGCTTGGATTCACCGTCTTTATTTCTTCCATGAGAGCTAATCCAGTAGAGGGTTTCGCCAAGTTGAACCGCGCCTTCGATATCGACTTCTTTATCTTTAGGGTTATTGTCAAAGTAGTCGTTAATATCCTTCCCGGAAATCCCAGAAACGGGGCCTCCCGATATGTCGGAGCGATAGACTTTTAGGATATTGTCTTCGTCATTCGCCACAACAAAATGCTGCTCATCAAGAGCAATCGCCGCTGAGGCATCGCAGATTTCCTGATGTATGAGTTCTCGCTCAACACGAAAGCTGATTCTTTTCATCTATTGCACTCCTGATTTTAGGTTAACAGCCCGAACAAATCCTTCGGGTCGACAGGCTCCGGCAGCAGGTCCAGTTCCTGCCCCAAGGCATGCTCCAGAGCCAGCTGATAAAGCAGGCGGAGCGCCGAATAATCTTCCAGCGCAAAGCCGACCGCATCGAAAAGAGTGATCTCGTCGCTGTTTTCCCTCCCCGGTTTGCTGCCGGTCGTGAGTTCCCACAACTCTGCATGGATGCGTTCGGCATCGCATTGCTGCACTTCGCCTTCGATCAGCGATTGCGACAGATATTCGACCACGATCTTCGCGGCTTCGAGCAGTTCCGGAGGCAGTTCGGTTTTGCCGGGGCAATCGCAGCCGATCGCGTTGATATGGGTTCCGGGCGCGATGTCCTGCAAATCGAATAATCGATGCCTGCCGTAGGCGGCGGTTGCAGTAATTACGATATCGGCTTGCCGGACCGCTTCCTGAATCGTGTCGCAAGGCGTCAGCGCAAAATTGCGGGTCTTCAGATTATGCGCGAATTTAATCATCGCCAGCGGGTCTTTGTCATAAAAGCGGATTTCTTTGAGCGGGAACAGGCGCTTGAAGCCCAGCACCTGAAATTCCGCCTGCGCGCCGGTGCCGATGATCGCGAGCGTTTCGGAGTTTTTACGGGCCAGGTATTTTGCCGCCAATGCGCAGGTTGCGGCGGTTCTGAATGCGGTCAGCAAGGTCATTTCGGCAAGCAGCAGGGGATAGCCGGTTAGGGCATCGCTGAGCTGGCCGGTCGCGACGACACTGAGTTTGCCTTTGGCCGGATTGCCGGGATAGCCGTTAACATATTTGAACGCATAGTAGCGGTCGTCGGCGCAGGGCATCAGTTCGATCACGCCATGGGCATAATACGTGGCATGGCGGGGAGATAAGCGAAAATCGGGCCAGCGGGAAAAGTCGTGTTCGAGCGAGGTAATCAGCCGGCCAAAAAAGGCTTCGATGCCGATCGTGGCGATCAGCTTTTGCATGTCTCGAACCGTGATGACTTTCATGGGGAGGTCCTGACTCTGTTTGGACTGAAGCTGTCGAGGGGCACCTGGCCTTATGACAAGTGCTAGGCGAGCGGGTTCATGAGATTTGCATTCCCACGCGGTGTGTTAGGCCGTTCGCTGAGCGAAGTCGAAGCGATGTGTTGACTTCGGCTCCGCTCAGCCAACGAGGAAGTGATTGACGGCAGTGGCGCGGCGCACTAGGATTAGGTTTGTACGGTGCGCGAGGGAGGCTAGCGGTAGCGCGTAGGGTCCGCGATGCCTGCGGCCGCAAAACCGTTTTTGCGCAGCCGGCAGGCGTCGCACAGGCCGCAGGCGCGGCCGTCCGGGTCGGCGGCGTAACAGGACACGGTCTGGCTGTAATCGACGCCCAAGGCCTGCCCGGTTTTGATGATTTCGGCCTTGCTCAACGCAATCAGCGGCGTGTGGATCGTAAAGTGGCCGCCTTCGACGCCGGCCTTGGTCGCAAGATCGGCCAGTTTTTGAAAGGCTTCGATGAATTCGGGCCGGCAATCCGGGTAGCCGGAATAATCGACCGCATTCACGCCGATGAAAATGTCGCGAGCATTCAGCACTTCCGCCCAACCCAGGGAAAATGCCAGAAAGATCGTGTTGCGCGCCGGCACATAGGTGATCGGAATGCCGTCTTGCGGCGTCATCGGTACCGGAATGTGGTCGTCGGTCAATGCCGAGCCGCCGATTGCGCCGAGTCCCAGCGGAATGATCTTATGGTCGGCGACGCGATAGCGTTCGGCGATGCGCCGCGCGGTGTTCAGTTCCGCGTTATGCCGCTGCCCGTAATCGAAACTGAGGGCATGACAAAGGTAGCCCTGGCTTTGAGCCAGCGCCAACACGGTAACCGAATCGAGCCCGCCCGAGAGCAGGATAATCGCTTTTTTTTGCATGTGATTATTTGCCGCGGGCGTCGGCCCACAGCAGTTTGTGAAGTTGAATCTGAAAGCGGACCGGCAGCCGGTCGGCGAGGATTTTATCGGCCAGGTCGGTCGGATCTTGTTGGCCCATTACCGGCGAAAACAAAATCTGGCAGCGTTCCGGCAGGCCGTATTCTTTCAGCGCAGCCTTCGACCAGGCGTAATCTTCCTCACTGCCGATCACGAATTTGATCTGATCCTTGTGATCGAGGAAGCCGATGTTTTGATAAAGATTCCTGCCCATTTCGCCGGAACTTGGCGTTTTCAGGTCCATCACCTTGATCACGCGCGGATCGACCTTCGAAATGTCGAGCGCGCCGCTGGTTTCGAGCGATACGCTGTAGCCTTTGTCGAGCAGGCGGGTCATCAAGTCCAGGCAGCCCGGCTGAGCCATGGGCTCGCCACCGGTGACGGTCACATACGGCGTACCGTAGGCGTCGACCTGGGCGAGAATCTCGTCGATCGTGATTTTTCTGCCGCCGGTGAAGGCGTATTCGGTATCGCAATAAACGCAGCGCAGCGGACAGCCGGTCAGGCGAATAAAGACGGTCGGCAAGCCGACCGTGTTCGATTCGCCTTGCAGTGAAAAGAAAATTTCGGAAATGCGGAGAGAACTCACTGGCCTTGGATCGATTGCAGTTTTTTGGCCGCCAAACGCGCTGCGTTCGTATTCGGATAATCGTTCGTAACCCGAGTCAGATACTCGCGGGCTTTGGCCTTGTTGTTCAGGTCGATTTCGAGATAACCGAGCTTCAGCAACGCATCAGGCACCTTCTGGCTGCCGGCATAACTGTCCAGCACCTTGCTGAAGGCCGCGCGGGATGCGCTGAAATCCTGATTGACGCGGTACGCTTCGCCGAGCCAGTATTGCGCATTGCCGGCCAGAGGACCGGAAGGGTTGCGGCTCAAATAGGCCTTGAACTCCTCGATCGACTGCGCCGTGCGGCCGTTTCTGAGGTCGTCGTAGGCCTGTTTGTAGTCCTGATCTTCCGATACCGCGGCGGGTTCGCTCGGTGGCGGCGGAACGGCGGCCGGCGCCTGATCGGCATCGGCAGGCGCTTCCGTGGCGCGCTCATTTGACTCGGCCGGTTGTGCTTCGCTTGAAGGCTGCAGATTGTCCAAATCGGCAGGCGGCGCGGCATCGCCGGCGCTTTCACCGGCTGGGGCCGCCGCCTCCGGACTGCCGCCCGAGGACTTGTTTTCGAGATTTTGCACGCGTTCGTCAAAATCCGAATACATCGTGCTCAGGCGTTTTTTCAGTTCGGAGTTTTGATAGGCCTGTTCCTCGACCTTGCCGGTCAGTTCGCGCACTTCGCTTTGCAGTTGGTCGATGCGGCTCATCAGCTCGTACAGGGTCTTGCTGGAGGCAGCCGCCTGCGGGATCGGAACCCCTGCCGGATTGCTGGGATCGTTGACCACGGGAGCCAACGCCCAGGCGTTTACAGAGAGGCTGCCGACCAGCGCCGACAGCAGCAAGGGACGTATGCTCATTTATTTGTAAACCAGTTCGACGCGGCGGTTAAGTTCCCACGCAGACTCGTCGCTGCCGAAGGCGGCCGGTTTCTCTTCGCCATAGCTGACCAGGTCGAATTGGCTGTCGGAGGCGCCTTGCGCCCGCATCAGGTTCGCGACCGATTTGGAGCGGTTTTCACCCAAAGCGATGTTGTATTCGCGCGAGCCGCGTTCGTCGGCATGGCCTTCCAGGGCAAGCCGTTGGCCGGGATGGCTGGCCAGATAACGGGCGTGTGCGGCGATCACCGGTTCAAAATCCGGTTGAATCTGGCTGCTGTCCAGCATGAAATAGATCGTTGATTTGGACAGCGGGTTGTTCGGATCGGAAAATTCGGGTCCCAAGCGGCTATTGGGATAATTTCCAGAACCGCCCGCACCGAATTGCGAACCGCCGAGACCTGCGCCGTTATTCAGCCCGCCGGTCGATGCATCGTTGATGCCGCTGGCGCCCATTTGCGAGCCGTCGGTCAAGGCCTGATCGGCTTCGTCATCGCTGCAAGCGGTCAAAAACATGGCGCTTATTGCCAAAGCTAAGAGTGTTTTGTTCAGTTTCATCGTTAAGGTCCCGAAAAATAAGGTAATAATTTTACAAAAAAAAAGGGCTCGTGCCAATCGGGCAGGGCATTTATGTTAGCCCTGCCTTCGGATGGCCGGTCGAGGGTTTAGGGCGCCCAGGACGGCTCGCGCACCGCGTTGCTGTCGAAGACCAGCTTTTGCTGCATCTTGCCGTCGAGCGAGACGGCCGCCAAGAAGCCGCCGCTGCCGCGTTGCGAGGCATACAAGATCATGTCGCCGTTCGGCGCGAAACTGGGGGATTCGTCGGTCGGGCCGCTGGTCAGCACGTTGATCGCTCCGCTCGCGACATCCATCACCGCGATCCGGTAGTCATTGCCGTTGCCGTGCACCATCGCGATATTCTTGCCGTCCGGCGAAAAGCTGGCACGCGCATTGTAGCCGCCGGAGAAAGTAATCCGTTTTTCCGCGCCGCCCTGGCTCGACACCCGGTACAGCTGCGGTTTGCCGCCCCGGTCCGAGGTGAACACGATGGTGCCGCCGTCGGGTGACCAGGTCGGTTCGGTATCGATCGCGGAACTGTTGGTGACTCTGATCAAGGAATTACTGCCCAGATTCAGCACATAAATATCGGGGCTACCGTCCTTCGACAGGGTCAGCGCGAGCTTGTTGCCGTCGGGAGACCAGGACGGCGCGCCGTTGATGCCGGGGAATTCGGCGACCTTTGCCCGCTGTCCGGTCGCCAGCGTTTGCACATAGATCGCGGCGGTTTTTCTTTCGAATGACACATAGGCCACTTTGCGGCCGTCGGGTGACCAGGAAGGCGACATCAAGGGTTCCGACGAGGTCGCGATCGTTTGCGGATTGAAACCGTCCGCATCGGCGACCTGCAAGCGGTGCGACGCCGAGCGGCCCTGGCCGCTGCTGGTGATGTAGGCGATGCGGCCGCTGAACACGCCTTTTTTGCCGATCAGCTTTTCAAAGATCAGATCGCTGATGTGATGCGCGGTGCGGCGCAGATCCTGCGCGCTCGAAGCCATCCGGTAGCCGAGCAACTGGCTGCCGTTATTCACGTCGAACAGCTGAAATTGCACATTGTACTGACCGCCGGCCGGAACCGCCTGGCCTACCACGATGTAGTTCTGGCCGACTGATTTCCATTCGCCGAACTGGATTGCCTCGGGAGAGGTTGGATGGCTCGGCATGGATTGTTCGTTCATCGGTCTGAAATAGCCGCTGCCGCCCAAATCATGGCTTACGACGTTGCTGATGCTGACCGCGCCGCCTTGCTGGGCGAACGGCACGATCGCGATCGGCAACGCGCTCTCGATCCCTTCGGTGATCTCGATATCCATTTCCGCGCGCAGCAACGGCGCAAACAGGCCCAACAGACCGATGATGATGATTTTCTTTATTTTCTTCACGCGCAGACCTCTAAAAAACAGATTTTAAAAATCATGATTTGCATTATTTGTTTTTATCGCACTCGCATGGGTACGCAGCGCGTACCCACGCCAGGATTTTCCAGGCCATCAATAAGCGCCGCGGTCCGGATCGAAGGTAAACGTAAACGACCTGAACTCTTTACCAAATAGAATTCTATCCTGAGGCACCGGCAATGGCGATGCCTTATTGACCGCATTTTCGGCCGAACGGTCAAAAATTTCATCGCCGCTGGAGGCGATTACCTCCGCATCGATCACGCTGCCATCGGACATCAACCTGACCCGGATTCGGCATTTCAAGCCAGGCTTCATCGACATCGGCCGTATCCAGCTTCTGTTGACCTTAAGTCTAATGGCGTCTTGTAATCTTTTTAACTCGTTTACTGAAGCCGCTGCTCTGGCTTTAGCGGCTTCAGCCGCAGCTAATTTTTGCGCCTCTACCTTCGCTTTCGTATCGGCGGCCAAGCGTTCAGCTTCGGCCTTCGCTTTCGCCTCGGCTTCCGCTTTAGCCTTTGCCGCGGCGGCTCTTTCCGCCTCGGCCTTTGCTTTCGCTTCGGCGGCTGCTTTAGCTTTTACGGCGGCGGCTTTTTCCGCTTCCGCCTTGGCGGCTTTTGCCTCGGCATCCGCTTTAGCCTTGGCGGCTTTTTCGGCCGCTAATTTTTTGGCTTTCTCCGCCGCAGCCCTTTCCGCTTCGGCTTTTGCGGCAGATGCCTTTTCGGCTTCTGCTTTGGCCTTTTCGGCTGCCAGTTTTTTGGCTTTTTCGGATTCGGCTTTCGCTTTGGCGGCGGCTTTTTCCGCGGCCAGCTTGTTGGCTTTTTCCGCAGCGGCCTTCTCGGCCGCGGCTTCTTTTGCCTTTTCGGCTTTTTCAGCGGCGAGTTTTTGGGCTTTTTCTTCGGCGGCTTTTTCAGCGGCTAATTTTTTGGCTTTCTCGGCCGTCGTCTTTTCGGCCTCGGCCTTCGCCGCCGCGGCTTTCTCTTGCTCGGCTTTTTCTGCCGCGAGTCTTTTCGCTTTCAGGTCCGCCAGTTTCTCGGCTTCCGCCTTGGCTTTCGCGGCGGCGGCTTTTTCAGCCTTGGCGGCGGCTTCGGCTTTTTCGGCGGCCAATTTTTGCGCTTTTTCGGCCGCGGTTTTTTGAGCTTCGGTCTTTGCCTTCTGGGCGGCTTCCGCCTGTTCGGCGGCGATTTTTTTCGCCTTCGCGGCCGCTTCGGCTTTTTCAGCCGCGAGTTTTTGCGCCTTGGCTTCGGCCGCTTTTTCGGCATCGGCCTGGGCTTTGGCGGCGGCTTCCGCTTTTTCGACGGCCTGCTTTTTGGCTTTCAGCTCAGCTTCTTCCGCTGCGGCTTTGGCATTTTCCTCGGCCTGTTTTTTGGCTTGCAGTGCCGCTTCTTTCGCTTCGGCTTTGGCTTTTTCCTCGGCCGATTGTTTGGCTTTCAGCGCGGCCGCTTTTTCCTCGGCGGCTTTTTCTGCCGTTGCCTTTTCCGCGGCGGCCTTGGCTTTAGCGGCTTGTGCCTGGGCTATTGCGGCTGCCTGTTTCTGCACGTCGCTGGCCTGCTCGACCGGAGGTTCCGGCGTCGGCTCCGGAGCCGGCTTGGATGTTGCCTCGCTGGCCGGTTGTTCGACGATCGTGGCCTGAATGATTTCGGGGGCAGGCGGCGCCGCCTCATCCGACGACTTGAACAGCGTGCTGAGGATGAACAACAGCACGATCGAAAGATGCAGCGTCAGGGCCAGTACGAACGGCCATGAATATTTTTTTCTGTCCATCCCGCTCAGTTTTCTTCAGGTCGGGTCAATAAGCCCACATTCGGCACGCCGGTATTCTTCAGGCCGGCCATCATCGTGACCACCGTGCCGTAATCGACGTCTTTGTCGGCTTCGATCAGCACTTGCGTATCGGGTTTTTCGGCCAATACCGCCGACACCTTGCCGCCGACTTCTTCGGGTTCGATCGGCTCCTGGTCTTTTTCGCAGCAGGTGATGTAATACTTATAGCTGTCGTCAGCTTCTTTTTTAATCGAAAGAATCAGCGGCGGATCGTTTTTGGGCTCGACGACCGCCGATTCGGCTTCCGGAAGATCGACCTTGACGCCGGTCTGCAACAAAGGCGTCGTGATCATGAAAATGATCAGCAATACCAGGGTGACGTCGATATAGGGTACGACGTTGATCTCGCCCATCGGCTTTCTGCGCCGGCTTTTTCGTTGTCTGCTCATTTTTGGTGCGCCTGTCTTTGCAGTAATACGACGAATTCTTCGACGAACAATTCGTAGCGGCCGATCAGGCGGTCCAGATTCGTCGAGAAACGGTTATAGGCGATAACGGCGGGAATCGCGGCGAACAGGCCGATCGCGGTCGCGATCAATGCTTCGGCAATGCCCGGCGCGACTTGCGCCAGGGTTGCCTGTTTGACATTGCCGAGCGAGCGGAACGAGTTCATGATGCCCCAGACCGTACCGAACAGGCCGACATAAGGACTGGTCGAGCCGACCGTGGCCAGGAAGGGCAGGTGTTCGTCGAGCCGATCGAGTTCGCGGGACAGTTCGATCCGCATCGCCCGCTGCGCGCTTTCGACCTGGACCATCGGCTCGATATTGCCGGCCTGGCGCATACGGGAGAATTCCTTGTAGCCGGCCAGGAAGATTTTTTCGATGCCTTCGGGTTCGAAACCCTTCGCGGTCAGTTTGCGGTACAGTTCCGCCAACGCGACGCCGGACCAAAACTCGGCCTCGAATTCGTCGGTAATCTTGATCGCACGGTTAAGATCCTTGCGCTTCGAAAAGATGAACGTCCAGGAGGCGAGCGAGGCCGAGGCCAAGAGCACCATCACGAACTGGACGACAACGCTGGCTTCCTTGATGAGATGGAGAATCGATAAATCAGTGTTCATGCTTCAGTGGTTCTAACAAATGTTGAGGAATCGCTTTGGGGGTCATCGTGCCGGCATCGAGACAGGCAATGCGGATGATCCCTTTACATAAAACATCGTCGCCGCGCGTGATCTCTTGTTCGAAGACCAGGCTGGCTTTTTTCGCTTCGATGACCTTGGCGCTGGCAAGCAGCATGTCGTTGAAGCGGGCCGGCTTCAGATAATCGGCCTGCACCGAGCGCACGACAAAGATCACGCCGTAATCGGCGATCAAGGCGTCCTGTTCATGGCCCAGCGCGCGCAGCATTTCGGTGCGGGCGCGTTCGAAAAATTTCAGATAGTTCGCGTAGAACACCACGCCGCCGGCGTCGGTGTCTTCGTAATACACCCGGATCGGCCAGGTGAATGTTTTGATCGGTTGAGCGGTTTGCACCATGATAAGGTTAAATTTTATGGATTCAAGCCTAATTTATCGAGGCTATTCAAACAAATCTTGCGAAACGCCCATCGACTGGGGCGGTTTCAGGCCGAAGTGCAGGTAGGCATTCGGCGTCACGACCCGGCCCCGCGGCGTGCGCATGATAAAGCCCTGCTGCAGCAGATACGGCTCCAGCACGTCTTCGATCGTGCCGCGTTCCTCGCTGATCGCGGCGGACAAGGTATCGAGGCCGACCGGTCCGCCGGCAAAGTTTTCTATCATCGTGAGAAGCAATTTCCGGTCCAACGCGTCGAAGCCATTATGATCCACCCTTAACATGTCTAGAGCCTGAATGGAAATCTGTTCGGACACGATGCCGCCGCCTTTGACCTCGGCGAAATCGCGCACCCGGCGCAACAGGCGGTTTGCGATCCTGGGCGTGCCGCGCGCGCGCTTGGCGATTTCCTGGGCGCCTTTCGGCTCGATCAGGATGTTCAGCATGGTGGCCGAACGGGTAATGATCTGCGCCAGTTCGGCATTCGTATAAAATTCGAGCCGCTGCACGATGCCGAAGCGGTCGCGGAGCGGCGAGGTCAACAGCCCCGCCCGCGTCGTTGCGCCGACCAGCGTGAACGGCGGCAAATCCAGCTTGATCGAACGGGCGGCCGGGCCTTCGCCGATCATGATGTCGAGCTGATAGTCTTCCATCGCCGGATACAAGATTTCCTCGACTGCCGGACTCAGGCGGTGGATTTCATCGATGAACAACACATCATGCGCCTCCAGATTGGTCAGCATGGCGGCAAGATCGCCGGCTTTTTCGAGCACGGGCCCGGAAGTCTGGCGGATATTCACCGACATTTCGGCCGCGATGATGTTCGCTAGCGTGGTCTTGCCGAGGCCGGGCGGGCCGAAAATCAGCACATGGTCGAGCGCTTCCCGGCGCGCGGTGGCGGCCTGGATGAAGATGTCCATCTGCGTGCGCAATTCTTCCTGGCCGATATAGTCGGCCAGTCTTTTCGGCCGGATCGCGCGGTCCTGACGCTCTTCATCGAGCCGGCTGTGCGGCGTGATCAGGCGGTCTTTTTCGATCATCGCGCCGCGCCTTGCAGGGCCAGCCGGATGATGTCTTCACAGCGTTTGTCTTCGCTGGCGACGTTCTGCACCATTTTGGCCGCATCCTGCGGTTTGTAGCCCAGCGCGCAGAGCGCGCTGATCGCTTCCTGCTTCGGCGTATTCGTCACCGGGTACTGGTTTAGACTGACGACCGGCGCATCGCCGCCGCCGAACTCGGGCAGGCGGTCGCGCATTTCGATGATCAGGCGTTCGGCGGTTTTTTTGCCGACGCCCGGCAGGCGGACCAAGGCCAGCGTATCATTGTCCTGGATCGCGCGTTGAAATTGTTCCGCCGTTAGCCCCGACAGCAGCGTCAATGCCAGCTTCGGGCCGACGCCGCTGACTTTGATCAGGCTTCTGAACAGGGCGCGTTCGGCCTCGGCCGCAAAGCCGAACAGAATCTGCGCATCCTCGCGTACGACCAGGTGCGTATGCAGTTTGACTTCCGTGCCGACGGCCGGCAGGTCGTAAAACGTGGTCATCGGCGCCTCGATTTCATAACCGACCCCATGCACGTCGAGCAGCAACAGGGGAGGCGCCTTATGGGCCAGAATGCCGCGCAGGAAACCGATCATCGCGCCAGGCTCCTTTCAATCCGCAGCGCGGTCTGCCGGTAGTGCGAATGGCACAGGCACAGCCCCAGCGCGTCGCTGGCGTCGATTTGCAGTTCGCCCTGTATGCCGAGCAGAATTTTGACCATGTGTTGTACCTGTGTTTTTTCCGCGCTGCCCTTGCCGACCAGCGCCTGCTTGACTTGCCGGGCCGCGTACTCGAAGACCGGCAGGCCCGCGGTCTGCACCGCGCAAATCGCTGCGCCGCGCGCCTGGCCGAGCTTCAGCGCCGAATCGGCGTTTTTATGCATGAATACTTGCTCGATCGCCATTTGCTCCGGGTGGTAAAGCTCGACGACTTCGCGTACCGAATCGAAAATCTGTTTCAGTCGGTCCGGAAAATAATCGGCCTTGACCCGGATGCTGCCGCTGGCAATGTAGCGGCAGCCTTTCGGCCCCTGCTCGATGATGCCGTAGCCGGTGATGCGCGAGCCGGGGTCGATGCCGAGTATCCGGGTGGTTTGACTATCCGTATGAATGGGATTCAATGCCGGTTAGCCTGCGAACTGCGCGATGATGTCCTCGCTGATGTCTGCGTTCGAATACACGTTCTGCACGTCGTCGAGATCTTCCAGACGGTCGATCAGGCGCAGCATTTTTTCCGCGTCATCGGCGTCGAGTTCGGTGTTGGTCGACGCCTGCATCGTGACTTCGGCGTTATCGGGTTCGAAGCCCGCCGCGATCAGCGCGGTTTTGACGGCCAGATACTCTTCGGGCGAGGTCATCACGTCGATCGAACCGTCGTCATTAGTGATCACGTCATTCGCGCCGGCTTCCAGCGCCGCTTCCATCAGCGCGTCTTCGTCGACGCCTTCCGCATAGCTGATGATGCCGGTCTTGGTGAACAGATAGGCGACCGAGCCGTCGGTGCCGAGGTTGCCGCCCGCCTTGGTAAAGGCATGGCGCACGTCGCTGACCGTGCGGTTGCGGTTGTCGGTCAGGCATTCGACCATCACGGCGGTGCCGCCGGGGCCGTAGCCTTCGTAGCGCACTTCTTCATAGTTCACGCCTTCCAGCGCGCCGGAGGCTTTTTTGATCGCGTTGTCGATCGTGTCGCGGCGCATGTTCGAGCCGAGCGCCTTGTCGATCGCGGTGCGCAAGGTCGGGTTAGTGCCTGCATCGGGGCCGCCGGATTTGACCGCGACGGTAATTTCGCGCAGCAGCTTGGTGAAGATTTTACCGCGTTTGGCGTCCTGTCCGGCCTTGCGGTGCTTGATGTTAGCCCATTTACTGTGTCCAGCCATTATCTTTCTCTAAAAACGTATCTCTTAAATAAACAACACTCGTAGGGTACGCTTTGCGTACCTTTTTGAGTCTTCTAGACTCGACGTTTGCTAAAGTACGCGATGCGTATCCTAACAAAACTAAAAACAAACTTTTCTCGTTCCCGCGCAACGCATCACTGCCATTAAATTAAGGCGGTTATCTCCCTCTCCCTTCGGGAGAGGGTCGGGGTGAGGGGAATAAAATAAGGAAAAATACTTTATTTTGATCCCCTCATCCTAGCCTTCTCCCGGAGGGAGAAGGGACCGGCCATCCTTAACGTAATGGCAGTGACGCAACGCATGGGAACCAGGAAAAAAGATACGCAAAGCGTACCCTATAGAATATGCGTCAACACCGACGCCAAACTCGGCCCCTCGACAAAATGATCCGCCAGTTCGCGGACGATCGGCCTTGCGGCCACGCCGCCGAAGCCGATCACGCTGACGCCTTCCTGTTTGGCTTCCATGTCGGTCTTGCCGTCGCCGATCATCAACAGCGGGCTTTCCGGCCGTTTCAGGTCGCGGCAGATCTGCGCCTTGCCGCCGGTTCTGGCTAAAGGCGAGGTCTGGTCGAAATCCCGGTAGCTGCCGTCGGCATTGAAATAAATGTCGACGGCATGCACATGATTTTCCGGCACGCCCAGGAAGCCCGCGAGCGGCAGGATCGCCTGACGCAGGCCGCCGCTGACGATATGCACTTCCTTGCCGTGCGCCGAGAGCGCCGAGAATACGTCCGCGACGCCTTCGACCAAAGCAGCAATATACAGCCCGGCCAGCCAGTCGATGCTGTCCGCATCCGGACGGATCAACGACAGCCGTTTTTCATAAACCGCCTCGAGCGGCACTTCGCCGTTCATCGCCGCATCGGTCAGCTTGGCCATCGCTTCGCCGAGGCCGACGCGGCCGGCCAGTTCGTCGATGCCTTCGATTCGGCTCAGGGTGCTGTCGCAATCGAAGCAGATGATGCCGAAACTCATAAGCGGATCTGGGTGACCTGATGCACCGGTTGTACGTCATGCAATTGTTTCAGCAAATCCTCGCTGACCGGTTCGGTTACGCTGATGACCGCCATCGCCTGTTGCTGGCCGTCGGCCATACCAACCTGCATCCGGGTGATGTTGATGTTCGCGTTGCCAAGCACCGAGCTGATCGCGGAAATCACGCCTGGACGGTCATCGTGGCGGGTGATCAGCAATGTGCCTTCCGGCACCACTTCGATGTCGAAATGGTTGATGCAGATCAGCCGCGGATGGTGGCCGCCGAGCAGTACGCCCGAAGCGCTGATATCGCCGTCTGCGCTGTGTCCGGTTACCTTGATCAGCGATACATAATCTTCGGTTTCGGCCGTTTTCGATTCGATCAGCGAGATGCCCTGGCGTTTGGCGATGTTTTCGGCATTGACCCGGTTTACCGGCGTCGAAAACTGGCCGCCCAACACGCCGACCAGCGCCGCGACCGACACCGGCCGTGCTTCGACTTCGGCGGCGCGGCCGAACAGCGCGACTTCGAGTTTTTCGAGCGGCTTGGTCGCGAGTCCGACCACGACCTTGCCCAGAATGGTCGCAAGGTTCATGTAATCGGATGATTTTTTCAGTTCTTCCGCGGAGAGTCTCGGCAGGTTGATTGCATTGATCGCCTCGCCGGTTTGCAGAAAGGTGACCGCCTGGCGCGCGATTTCGACGCTGACCGCGACTTGCGCTTCGGTCGTCGAGGCGCCCAGATGCGGCGTGAACACGATGTTGTCGAGTTCGAGCAGGGGCGAGCCGACCGGCGGTTCGTTTTCGAACACGTCGAGCGCCGCGCCGGCGATCTTGCCGTTTTTCAGCGCGTCATACAACGCGCTTTCGTCGATCAGGCCGCCGCGCGCGCAATTGATGATCCGCGCGCTCTTTTTCATCATGCCGAACTGCTCAGCGCCGATGATGTTCTTGGTTTTTTCGATCAGCGGGCAGTGCAGGGTCAGATAATCGGCGCGGCTGACGAGGTCGTCGAGGCTGACCGATTCGACGCCGAGATCGGCGAAGATTTCCGGTGCGACGAACGGGTCATAGGCGATCACTTTCATTTTGAGCCCGTGGCCGCGCTGCGCGACGATGCGGCCGATCGTGCCGAAGCCGAGAATCGCCAAAGTCTTGTGCGCGACTTCCGCACCCATCAGCTTGGAGCGCTCCCATTTGCCGGCGCGGACCGAGCTGTCGGCGGTCGGCAGGCGGCGGCTCAGCGACATCATGTGCGCGATCGCGAGCTCTGCGGTCGTGGTCGCGTTCGCATCCGGCGTGTTCATTACGATCACGCCCATTTCGGTCGCGGCCGGAATATCGACGTTATCGACGCCGATGCCGGCGCGGCCGATCAATTTGAGCCGCTTGGCGGCCTGCAACACTTTCGGCGTGACCTTGGTGTCGCTGCGAATCAACAATGCATCGTAATCCCCGATAATCCCGCACAAGCCGTCTTCGTCGAGCCCGGTCTGGATGTGAACCTGGAGCCCGGATTGCTCGGTCAGGTAATTAATGCCGGCTTCGGATAATTTGTCGGAGATCAGGATTTTCTTCATATGCTGTTGGCCGCAGTGAGGCTTGCTAAAAAAGTTCCTATTTTAACAGGTTTGACCGTTTCCCGGTATGGGCGTGAAAGAGATTAGGAGAGTCGGTAGGGTGGATTAGGTTCGGGGTTGATGTGACGATAAGACATTTCCGGTCCTAAGCTGCCGTGAGATGTTCTTTATATGATCACCTTAATAAAATATTTAATGCTATATTAAGATTTGATGCTAAAGCCCTGTTTCTTTTTTTGCGGCTGAAGAAGGATTGTGTTCAAGGCGGGAAGACTGGTGAAGTCCAGCGGATAAATCAGCCTGTTCAGTACTTGTTGGCGGCATAGCTTAGATGTAGTTGAACCTGTCGGCATTTTAGCCAAAGGCTAAGAATTTCAGTTTTTTAAAGGGCATCGAAATGAATAATAGTGAAGGCTTTGAAAACCCCGTAATTATTTTAACCGGCAATAGACTTTACGATCAGGTTTTGCGGTGTTACAAAAAACCTGCCGAGCTTATTCTGGCGGATAATCCCCAAGCATTGGCGTTAATTTTGCGGGATAGTCTCGGCGCGATGCTATTAGTGGATTTGGCGCTCTTTAACGACGATGTCACTCATCCCCTGGTCGCAAAAATTCTTAAAAAAGGATTTGAACAACGGATCGTTGTGATGACAGACGAACAGGATCCGGCAAAATTATATCCCTTGATGGAACTCGGTGTGCGCGGCTTTTGCCATTCATCGATCAACGATGAGTTGCTGATGAAAGCGATTCAAGCCGTCAACCATGGCGAACTCTGGATAGGGCGACAATTTATCAGCTACCTGATCTGCAGGCTGATGCTAGATAAAGCAAGAAAGAATGCCGACAGTGATATAAGATTGAGCGGTACACCGCTGACCCCCAGGGAAGAGCAGATTGCCACCCATGTCGCTCAGGGAAAATGCGATAAAGTGATTGCGCGCGATCTGAATATTTCTCCGCATACGGTTAAAAATCACCTGAGCAATATTTTTAAAAAACTGCAAGTTACCGATCGTTTCCAGTTGGCGCTCATTTACCATGGCATCATTAATAATTAGATTTAATTCTATTTCTCCCTTATTTTTCTAATCGAAAGTCTTGTATTCGATTTCTTGTGTTTTTGTTCGATCCGATAGCGAGCCGATTTGGTATAATCCGGTGTTTTAAACAAAAATTGCCCGCCGTCTGTGATGACGGCCTGGCGAGGAAGGGGAGCGGTTGTCCAGGGCTAAATTATTATTCGCGCTGCCGGTGTTCGCCTTAGCCGTGTGGATCGCCTGGCAGGCCGTGCCCCGGATGACCGGAGCGGCGCCGGAGGTCACCTTTACCACGATTACCGGCAAGCAAGTCGCATTGCGGGAGTGGCGCGGCAAGCCGGCGATCGTGACCTTTTGGGCGACCGATTGCCCCACGTGCATGCTTGAAATTCCGCATCTGATCGATTTATATCGGCAGTTTCACCCCCAGGGTCTCGAAATGGTGGCGGTTGCGATGGCTTACGATCCGCCCCATCATGTCGTCGAAATGACGCGCGCCAGGCAATTGCCTTATCATGTGGCGCTGGATTTGAATTCGGCGCATGCGTTGGCGTTTGGCGAGGTACAATTTACCCCGACGACTTTTTTGATAAGTCCCGAAGGCAAGATCGCCGAAAAATCGGTCGGCGTTTTCGATTATCCATCCTGGCAAAGCCGAATTGCCGCAATGTTGAACAAAGGATGAGCGATGCTCTGGTTAAAAGCGTTTCATTTGATATTCATGGTCACCTGGTTCGCCGGGCTGTTTTATCTGCCGCGCCTGTTCGTCTATCATGCGCTGAGTTCGGATAGCGTCAGCCGCGAGCGCTTCAAGATCATGGAACGCAAGCTGTATTACGGCATCATGACGCCGGGCATGCTGCTGACCTTGCTGTTCGGCGTCTGGATGCTGGCCGATTACGCCTGGGATATGTACCGGAGCAGCGGCTGGCTGCATGCGAAATTGACCTTGCTGGCGTTGCTGGTCGGCTATCATGGCCTGTGCGGCAAGTGGCTCCTCGATTTCAAACATGACCGCAACCGCCATAGTCATGTGTATTTCCGCTGGATGAATGAAGTGCCGGTGTTGTTCCTGTTCGGCATCGTGATTCTGGCCGTGGTTAAACCTTTTTAATAGCTATTTTTTAATTCATGAAACACATCATCACCCTGTCCGGCGACATCGGCAGCGGCAAGTCCTCGGTCGCGGCGGAACTGCAAAAACTGACCGCCTACGACATCATCGGCACCGGCAAGATTCAGCGCGCGATCGCCGAGCGGCGCGGGCTGACCACGCTCGAATTGAACAAGATTTCCGAAACCGACCGCAGCGTCGATGACGAGATCGACAATTATGTGATCGAAATCGGCAAAACCCGGGATGATCTGATCATCGATTCGCGGCTGGCCTGGCATTTCATCCCGGCCGCGTTCAAGGTGTATCTGTCGGTCGATGCGATGATCGGCGCGGAACGCGTTTTTAACGCCGGCCGCAGCGACGAGCACAATCCGTCGCTGGAAGCGACGCTGCAAAACAACCTGAAACGTCAGAGTTCCGAGGATCAGCGTTTTTACAAATTGTACGACGTGCATTTTCGGCGCTACGACAATTACGACCTGATCGTCGATACCTCTTATACCGCGCCCGAAACGATCGCCCGCAAGATTTATGACTGTTTTGAACAGCGGAACCGGGGCGGGGCGTTTCCTGAGCTTTGGCTGGACCCTCGGCGGTTGTTGCCCACGCAAGAGTTGGAGCTTGAAGCCGGCGAGAATAACGCGTTCGATTTCGGCCAGCCGATCTCGGTGTTTGTGCATGACGGCCTGATTTATATCGCCGAGGGTCATCAAAAAACGCTGGCCGCGCGCAAGGCCGGCCTCGACCTGATTTCTGCCCGCATATTGACCGAAGATGCGGCGAGTTTCAGTGAACTCGCCGGTGCCGTATCTCCATCAATGCGGCAGGCCTGGGAAGCCGCGATGGATGTCAATGGTTGATATGACGGTAAACGTCCGCACATGATGAAATTAACAACCAAAATCATTGCCGGCTTGGCCTTGGCTGGATTGCTCGGCGCGTGCTCCGGGCACCAGTCCCCCGCTCCCATTACCAAGGCCATCCCCGCCGCCGTCAAACCCCAAGCCCAGGTCGACCGGACAATGTATTACATCCCGGTTCCCAGGCTGCCCGGCCAACGGACCGTGGCGGATGTTCTGCACGTTTACGGCGAATACGCGACGCGTAAACTCAATCCCTATTTCGCCCAGGCCAAGGTGTCCTACCCCCCTCGGGAAGTCACCTTCGTCGCCTTGAAACAGGAAATGAAACTGGAGCTCTGGGCCAGGGACAACGGCGAATTCCGCTTCATCCGCGACTATCGCATCAAGGCCGCCAGCGGCGTGACCGGCCCCAAATTGCGCCAAGGAGACGAGCAGGTGCCGGAAGGCATTTACCGGATCGAGGAACTGAATCCCAACAGCCATTATCACTTGTCGATGAAATTAAATTACCCCAACGCACTCGACCTCTTCCATGCCGAGATGGACGGGCGCGCCGATCTGGGGTCGGACATTTTCATCCATGGCAGAGCCAACTCCATCGGTTGCCTGGCCATGGGCGATGAAGCGATAGAGGAACTTTTCGTCCTCACCGCGCAAGTGGGCGCCGAAAATGTGAAAGTCGTGATTGCCCCGCACGACCCTAGAACCTTCCCTCTTAAGGCTAACTCCGTAGACCTTCCGGAATGGACTTCTGGGCTTTATTCGCTCATCTCCCGCGAAATCAAAGCCCTGTCATCTGGGGTGAAGTCGGTAAAAACCGGATTATGACCATCAAAACTGGATTTTGTTAGCCAGCCCCACAGGGAAAGCGGTTCAGTCGCTTCAACGCCTTTCAATTACCGGGCTTCTTCAACATTTTCTGTACGCCGCCCACATGCATTTCCTCCTGGGCGATCATTCTCCGGGCATACTCTTCCAGCAGGACATGATGGCCGCTGACCAGATCGAGCAGGGTGTTATAGGCCGACAGCGCGAGCATTTCATGATCGAGCGATTCGCGCAGGATGTCGCCGATGTCGTGCCGGTGCGTTTCGAGCAATGGGCCGATGCCGAGCGAAGGATGCGCGTCCAGCAGCGTAATCAACTCGCCCGCTTCGTTCGCGTGCTGCAGTGATTCGGTGGCCTGCGCGCGCATCCAGTCGACGATCGGTATGCGTCCGTAGCCGACCACCATCAAGGCATAATGCGTATAGCGGACGACACCGGCCAATTCGGTTTCCAGAATCTTGTTCAGCACGATGATGACTTCGTCTTTATCGAATCCGTTGTGAGCCATGGCAGCCTCCAGAGGCAAAAAGAAGAAAACTTTACTATATCGGGTTTGGCCGAATTTTCCGACTCTGCCCGGTTTGATAGACAAGGAATTCTTTATCATGGTTCGCTATTGGCTCCTGAATCTGTTGGATGTTTTTCCATGATCTTCGTATGGCTCGGAATGCTGCTGAGCCACAACAACGTCTGCGGACAGTTGCCGGCGAATATTTTAGCCGGCATGATGAATTTTTCGCTCAAAACCCCTATCGAAATAGTGGAAGAAGAAAAGAAGAGCCTCAGCGCCAGGGATTTGCTCAGAAGCTGAATCTGATTTGCCAACCCGTACACGCTGGATGCCTATGAAATCGGCCGACGACTTTATCAAACTCTATAGCAATAATTTGGCGCCGATATTACGCGATCTGGAGCCTGAGCGGAAAGCGTTGCTGCTCTTGTTTTGGACAGGCATCGCGTTGCTGGCCGCGAGTGCGCCCGGATTCATGCTGCTGTTGCGTTCAGGTCAGCCGGTGTATTTACTGGCGGCCGCGCCGTTTGTGATCGTTGCGGTCTACCCGTTTTATCGTTTCAAGCAAAAGAAGCTGGCTTATGCTGACGTATTCAAGAATTGCGTGATCCGCGAGTTGGCCGCGTTGATAGACCCGCATTTCAATTATTTTCCACACCGCCATATCGACGAAGAGGATTACCGGGAGTCCGAGCTCTTCAGGCATCGAATCGACCGTTATCGCGGCGGCGATCTGGTCGAAGGGGCGCTCGGCGCGACCCATTTTTTCTTCTCCGAACTGATACACGAAGAACAGCACGAATCGACCGATGCGAAGGGGCGCAGACAGACGCGCTGGGAGATCGTCTTCAAGGGCCTCTTTTTCATCGCCGACTTCAACAAGCATTTTCACGGCAAAACTTACGTGGTGCCCGATGCGCGTGGCAGCTTCTTAGGATTGGGGCAGCTGTTCGAAAAATGGAGCTTCGGCCGCGGCGACATCGTCGAACTCGAAAACCCCGAGTTTGACGCGCTGTTTACCGTCTACGGTACCGATCAGGTCGAGGCGCGTTATATCCTGTCATCGTCGATGATGGACAGCCTGGTCCATTTCAGGAGCAAGGCCGATACCCCGGTTCACCTTTCCTTCATCAACTCGAAAGTGTGCGTGGCGCTTCCGGTCAACAAGAATCTGTTCGAACCGAAGATTTTTTCGAGCGGCGTGCAGTCCGCCTGTTTGCGGGATTATTTCCGCTACCTCGCGTTGGTTGCGGGGATCGTTGACGACCTAAATCTGAATCTGAGGATTTGGGGGAAGGTGTAAGAATGACCGTTCCCGCGCAGTCTGCGCGAGAACGAGGCAAACGGGGCGATCAAACCGCGTTTCTGATCCGCTCCAGCGCTTTTTCGAGATTCGCCATGCTGGTCGCGATCGAAATCCGGATATGGCCCGGGGTACCGAAGGCCGAACCCGGCACCAGCGCAACGCCGGCATGCTCGATCAGATATTCCGAAAATCCCAGATCGTCGTCGATGCCGTCGAGTCGCGCAAGCAGTTTCTCGATATTCGGGAACACGTAGAAGGTGCCGTCGGTCTCGATGCAGTCGATGCCGTCGATCTTGTTGAACTCGGCAACCACGTAATCGTGGCGCTTCTTGAATTCGACGCACATGTCGTTGATGAAACTTTGATCGCCGGTCAGCGCGGCTTCGGCGGCGACCTGCGAGATCGAGGTCGGGTTCGAGGTGCTTTGCGACTGTACGGTGGTCATCGCCTCGATCAGGTCGGCAGGGCCTGCCGCGTAACCGATACGCCAGCCGGTCATCGAATAGGCCTTCGAGACGCCGTTCATCACGACGGTCCGGTCATACAGATCAGGATGTGCGTTCAGGATGTTGGCAAACGTGCCTTGCTTCCAGAGAATATGCTCGTACATGTCATCGGTCGCGATGATGATGTTCGGGTACTCTTTCAGCACGTCGCCGAGCGCCTTCAGTTCATCGAGCGTGTAGGCGATGCCGGAGGGATTCGACGGGCTGTTGATGAAGATCAGGCGGGTCTTCGGGGTAATAGCGGCGCGCAATTGTTCCGGGGTAATCTTGAAGCGCTGCGCCTGGGTCGTTTCGATGATGACAGGCACGCCGTCCGCGAGCAGCACCATGTCCGGATAAGACACCCAGAACGGGGCAGGGATGATCACTTCGTCGCCCGGATTCAACAGCGCCTGCGTCAGATTGAACGAGCTTTGTTTGCCGCCGCAGGATACCAGAACCTGTTTCGGCTGGTAGTCGAGACCGTTATCCTTTTTGAACTTCTCGATGATCGCCTTTTTCAAACTCGGAATGCCGTCGACCGCGGTATACTTGGTGAAGCCTTTCGCCAAGGCCTCTACGGCCGCCGCCTTGATGTGTTCCGGCGTATCGAAGTCGGGTTCGCCCGCGCCGAGTCCGACGATATCCTTGCCGGCCGCGCGCATTTGTGCGGCCCGGGCTGTAATCGCCAAGGTCGGAGAAGGTTTGACTGCCTGAACTCTATTAGATAGTTTGATGCTCATGTTCCGCCGTGTAAAATCAATGTCAAAAATTGCCCCAAATTATACCCTTAATAATCCGTTGCAAAAAACGGTTTTCGAGAAATAGCGAGTGAAGAAAGAATTTAAAATCCACAGCCGCTTTGAACCGGCCGGAGACCAGCCGGCCGCGATCGCAAAACTGATTGAGGGGCTGAACGACGGCGAAGTGCATCAGACCCTGCTCGGCGTGACCGGTTCGGGCAAGACCTTTACGGTCGCGAACGTGATCCAGAAAGTCCAGCGTCCGGCGATGATCATGGCGCCGAATAAAACGTTGGCCGCGCAGCTTTACGGCGAGTTCAAAGAGTTTTTTCCGGAAAACAGCGTCGAATATTTCGTCTCCTACTACGACTATTACCAGCCGGAAGCCTATGTGCCGGCGTCCGACACCTTCATCGACAAGGACGCCTCGCTGAACGAACACATCGAGCAGATGCGCCTGTCCGCGACGAAAGCCTTGATCGAACGCGAGGATACCATCGTCGTGGCGACAGTGTCCGCGATCTACGGCCTGGGCGAGCCGGAGTCCTATTTCAAGATGGTTCTGCATCTGGTCAAGGGCGACTTGATCGACCAGCGCGCGATCATTCGCCGGCTGACCGAAATGCAATACACCCGCAACGACGTCGACCTCAGGCGCGCGACCTACCGGGTGCGCGGCGATGTGATCGACATCTATCCGGCCGAATCGGACTCGCAAGCGCTGCGGGTCGAACTGTTCGACGACGAAGTCGAGCGCCTGTCGCTGTTCGATCCGTTGACCGGCGAAATCCTGCGCCATGTCGCGCGTTATACGGTGTATCCGAAGAATCACTATGTGACGCCGCGCGAACAATTACTGGATGCGGTCGAAAAGATCAAGGTCGAGCTGAAAGAGCGCCTCGAACACTTGCGCTCGCTGCATAAACTGGTCGAGGCGCAGCGCCTGGAGCAACGCACGCTGTTCGACATCGAGATGATCATGGAGATGGGCTACTGTTCCGGCATTGAAAACTATTCGCGCTATCTGTCCGGCCGCGGACCCGGCGAGTCGCCGCCGACGATGTTCGATTACCTGCCCGCGAACGCGATCATCGTGATCGACGAAAGCCATGTCACGGTTCCGCAAATCGGCGCGATGTACAAGGGCGACCGTTCGCGCAAGGAAACCTTGGTCGAATACGGCTTCCGGCTGCCGTCCGCGCTCGACAACCGGCCGCTGACCTTCGACGAATTCGAACTGAAGTCGCCGCAGCGGATCTATGTATCGGCGACGCCGGGGCCTTACGAAAGGACGCATTCGGGCGTGTTCGTCGATCAGGTGGTGCGGCCGACCGGCCTGCTCGATCCGGAAGTCGAGGTGCGCCCGGCGACCACGCAGGTCGACGACCTGCTGTCCGAAATCAACAAACGCGTCGAGTTGAAGGAACGGGTCCTGGTCACCACGCTGACCAAAAGGATGGCCGAGGATTTGACCGAATACCTGAGCGATCACGGCGTCCGCGTGCGCTACCTGCATTCCGATATCGAAACGGTCGAACGCGTCGAAATCATCCGCGACCTGCGCCTCGGCCAGTTCGACGTGCTGGTCGGCATCAACCTGCTGCGCGAAGGACTGGACATTCCGGAAGTGTCTCTGGTCGCAATACTCGATGCGGACAAGGAAGGCTTCCTGCGCTCGACCGTGTCGCTGGTGCAGACGATCGGCCGCGTCGCCCGCAACGTGCACGGCCGGGCGATCCTGTACGCCGACCGGATCACCAAATCGATGCAGCAGGCGATGGAGGAAACCGAGCGCCGCCGCGAAAAACAGCGCAGCTTCAACGAAGCGCATAATATAACGCCTGCGACCATCTATAAATCGGTTACCGACATCCTGCAGACCGCGATTCCCGGTTCCGGCCTGGCGATCCCGAGCACGCAAAAACGCGTCGCCGAACCGGCCGCGTCTTACACTAAACCGTTGACGCCAAAGCAACTGGCGAAAAAAATCAAACAGTTGGAGGAGGCGATGTACAAGCATGCGAAGGATCTGGAGTTCGAGCAGGCGGCGAAAATCCGCGACGAATTGAAGCGTCTGCAAGAGCAGGTGCTGGTCTAAAAACTGCTGAACGGATTGCGCTATGAAATTTTTCGTGCTTTTCGTGTTTTTCGTGGACCATTAGACCTTAAGAACCACCATCGAAACATCGTCGACAAAGGTGTGGCTGCCGGAAAAGGTTTGCAGATCCTTCACGATCGCGTTGATGATCTCTTGCGGCGCCTTCGGGCCTTGGGTGGAGAAGAGCCGGGTCAGGCGTTCGGTGCCGAAAAACTCGCCTTCCGGGTTCTGCGCCTCGGTGATGCCGTCGGTGTAGAGCAGCACCAGGTCGCCGGGCCGCAAAACGGTGCTTTTTTCTTCGAATACGATTTCCTTGGTGACTCCGAAGATGATGCCTTCGGCATCTAGTTCATTGCAAACCGTTTCGCCGGCCGGCAACAGCAGCGGGCGGTTATGTCCCGCATTGGCGTAGCTCAGTTGCCGTGTGGCGGGGTTGTATTTCATGTAGAACATCGTGATGAAAAGCTCGGCCTTGTTCAGGTCGTCATAGAGCAGGGCGTTCAGCACGCGCAGCATGTCGCCGGTTCCGGCCTCCTTTTCCAGCTTTCCCGACTCGGGGTGGATATGCAGGGTGCGCAAGGCTTCGCAAGGCTTCGGCTTTTAGTGTGCTGCCCTGCGCAAAAGGCTTCACCAACGCACGGTCGCCCGAAACGGCCTCGCCGGATAATATCCGTTCGGCAATGCCGTATTCTATCAGTGAACCCATTTGGTTGCCTTGATAGTCGTGCCCTGGCCGACGCAGGAGGTGATCTCGAACTCGTCCATCAGCCGCTTGGCGCACGGCAGTCCCAGGCCCAACCCTTTTCCGGTCGAGTAGCCGTCCAGCATCGCGCGTTCGATATCGGCGATGCCAGGGCCACTGTCGCGGGCGCCGATCACAAGGCCTCGAAGCTCTCCTTGCTTGATTTGACTCAAGATGATTTCTCCCTGCTGGGCATATTCGACGATATTGCGCGCCAACTCGGAGAGGGCGGTTGCGATCAAGGTCAGGTCGCTGGCAGAAAATCCCAATTCCTTTGCTAACGCGCGCGCCTGTTGGCGGACCATCACGATGTCGGAGTCGGAGCGGATCGCTATTTGGACGACGTCAGTCACGGCACATCCCCTCCTGCCGTTGACGGTCCAGGATCGCGAGGGCTTCTTCCAGGTCCAGCGTGGTTTGTACGCCAGACAGCCGTACGTCCAGACCCAACTGCACCATCGCAAACGCGATTTCGGGTCGAATGCCGACGATGATCGTTTCGGCGCCGCGCAAGCGGATCGCCTGGGCCATGTTGCGCAAGGTTCGCGTCGCGAAGGAATCCATCACATCAAGCAAGGTTACGTCCAGAATGACGCCACGCGAACGAAATCGTCCAACCTGTTCCACCAAGACCTCTTGAAGCTCCAGCAAATCCGTATCCGACTGTTCGGCCTGAAGGGAGGCGATCAGATAAGGTCCCTGTTTTAGAATGGGCGTTTTCATACATCAGCTTGATTGGAATGCATCCTTTCAGCGACAGGAACCAGCCGATAGCCGAGCAATCGTTCCGCCACCTCCAGGCCGCTTTGCAGGTCTACCGTGGTCTTGACATGGCCCAGGTCCACGCCGATAGCGACCAGCGCTTGCGCGATTTGCGGCGACAAGCCGGTCAGGATCACGGTCGCCCCCATCAACCGGGCTGCGCTGACCGTTTGCAGCAGATGGTTGGCCACTTTGGAATCGACAAGCGGAACGCCGGTAATATCCACGATCGCGATCTTGGCGCGGGTCGCGCTGATGCTTTCCAGCAACTGCTCGGTCAACTGGTGGGCGCGATACGATTCGAGCGCGCCGACGACCGGCAATATCAATAGGCGCTCGCGGACCTGCAGCACCGGAGTCGGAAGCTCGCGCATGGCGACCTGCTGTTTGCCTATCAGCTGTTCCCGGCAGTTGATGTAGGTGTCGATCGCGAGGCCGATGTCCAGAAAAGCCACTTTCAACAACGAGATAAATGTCCTGAGCGCTTTTCCCGGTTCGCTTTTGTACGCATCGAAAAGGTGATCGGCGACGGTTCTTAAATAGAAATTGTACATCCCCAGGTAAGCTTTGACCGGCAGGCCGATGCGCTCGTGCACCGCGCCGATTTTAAGGCGGTCTTCGATATATGCCTTGTCGTAATTGCCTTGATTCAGCCTGGAAAAATAAATCTTCTGGGCGCGTTTGACGCGATCGAGGAGTTCGGGGGACTGAAAAAATACCCGGGTTTCCTCGAAGGCGAGCAGATGTTTGTAAAAAGCCTCGATGACCGGGTCCGCGTAGGCCTGAGCGACTGGATCGATGCTCACCAGCTCCCGGGTATCCTCATCGCCTAATTCCAGAAACGCTCTGCGCTTGTCGATTTCCTTTTCGGTTATGCCGATTTCCTCCATGAGCGACTTTTTTGAATCCTGATGCGTGGGTTCGGTCATTTGGGTTTCCTCCGGCTCTTGATGCAAACCTTGGGCTTGCATAAGGGCAATGATGGGAAGGACGCTTATCATCCTGTAATTAAGAATGTTATGATGAGTCTGGGTTCCCTGATCCTGCTGGTCACTCTGACCGATCCGCAAAATTATCATGACCGATTGCACCGAGTTAAACCGATGAGAATAGTCGTTGCGTTGGGTGGAAATGCGCTACTGCGCCGAGGCGAAGCGCTGACATCAGAAAATCAGCGCCGCAATATTCAAATTGCCGCCGCCGCGTTGGCGCCATTGGCTAGCGATCATCAGATCATCATCACGCACGGCAATGGCCCTCAGGTCGGGCTGTTGGCATTGCAAAGCGCGGCCTATAAGTCTGACGAAAGCTATCCCTTGGATATTCTCGACGCCGAAACCGAAGGCATGATCGGTTATCTGATCGAGCAGGAATTGGGTAATTATTTGCCGCCAGAACGGCTCTGTGCAACCTTGCTAACGCAAATCGAAGTGGACCCGCACGATCCGGCTTTTGATTCACCCACCAAGCCGATCGGCCCCGTTTACTCCAAAACCGTCGCGGAACAACTCGCTAATCAACACCGCTGGCGCATCGCGAAGGATGGCGAATATTATCGGCGCGTGGTGCCGTCGCCCAGGCCGCGAAGGATCGTAGAGATCGAGGTGATTAAGTCACTGATCATACGTAATGTGGTGGTGATTTGTGCGGGAGGCGGCGGCATTCCGGTTGTGAAAGACGTAGATGGCCACTGGCGCGGCGTTGAAGCGGTGATCGACAAGGATCTGGCCGGGGCTCTGCTGGCGATCGAGTTAGGCGCCGACCATTTCATGATGCTGACCGATGTCGATGCGGTGTACCAGAATTGGGGAATGCCAGAAGCCCGCGCGGTTCGCTGCATATCGCCCGGAGCGATTCGGGAAATGGCCTTTGCCGAAGGCTCGATGGCTCCGAAAATGCTGGCCGCTTGCGAATTTGTCGAGAAAACCGGCCGCATTGCCGGCATCGGACAGCTCAAGGATGTGGCCGATATTCTCGCGGGAACCGCCGGCACGACGATCGCGCCGGATGCGGATATCGGCTGGTGGGATTGATCAGAGGGTTTCCTTGCGCGTTCAATCCGAAAGCAAATTCTGCTCTTGCAGAAATGCTTCCACCAGCCCGCTCAACAACGGCTTGCCGATTTCGGCGAATTCGTAACTCGCGCGCACGACCGGCTTGTTGATCTCTATCAGTGCGCCAAGGTCGCACGGCGTCGCGGTCACGACCACATCGGCCTCGGCCGAATTGATCGTCTCTTGCAAGGCGCGGAGTTGTGCCGGATGATAGCCGACAGCCGGCAGCACCTTGCCGATATGCGGATAGTGGCGGTAAACTTCGGCGATCTCGCCTGCCGCAAAATCGCGCGGATCGACAATCTCCGCCGCCTCGGCTTCCAATGCTGCAACATAGCCCGCGCCATAGGCCATGTCGCCATGTGTGACGGTCGGGCCGTCCTCGACCACGAGCACGCGTTTGCCGCGCACCCGCTCGGGATCGGACAGTTGCACGATGGATGCGCCGCGCACGACCTGTGCGCAGGGATTCGTTTGCCGCACGCTGTCTTCCACGCGCTGCACATCGGCTGGCGCGGCCGAATTGACCTTGCCGATCAGGACGATGTCGGCCATCCTAAGAACCGTCTCGCCCGGATGATGCGAGGTTTCGTGGCCCGGCCGCAACGGATCGACCAATACGATGTTCAGATCGGGACGGATGAACGAAAAATCGTTGTTGCCGCCGTCCCAGACAATGATGTCGGCTTCCCGTTCGGCGCGCGCGACGATCTTGGCATAATCGATGCCTGCAAACACCACATTGCCGATCGCCAGATGCGGTTCGTATTCCTCGCGTTCCTCGACCGTGCAGCCGGCCGCATCCAGATCGGCGTTCGCAGCGAAACGCTGCACGGCCTGTTTTTCCAGATCGCCGTAAGGCATCGGATGCCGGATCACCGCGACTTTCAGGCCGTGCGCCTTCAACAGTTTGGACAGCCAGCGCGCCGTTTGCGATTTGCCGCAGCCGGTGCGCACAGCGCAGCAGGCGATCACCGGTACGGAAGCCTGGAGCATCGTTCGCTTCGGACCCAGCAGGATGAAATCGGCGCCTTGGGCGAGTGCGATCGAAGCCGTGTGCATCACCCGGCTATGCGGCACGTCGCTGTACGAGAAAATGGCCTGGTCGATACACTGCGTTTGGCACAAGGCGGCGAGCTCCGCTTCGTCGACGATAGGGATGCCCTCGGGATAAAGCTGTCCTGCCAGTGAGGCCGGATAGCGGCGGCCCGCGATGTCCGGAATCTGCGCGGCGGTGAAGGCGACGACTTCGCTGTCCTGATCGTCCCGATACACGACATTGAAATTATGAAAATCGCGCCCGGCGGCGCCCATGATCACGACTTTGGTGCGTTGTTTCGTAACGGACATAGAAAGTTCATCCTGACAGGGTGATCAGAGAATCCAGTATGGCAAAGCGTTCTTCTTATTATAATGACGGATAGTTCAGGCAAAAATTTATTTACGAGCGCTATTTTTATTGGGGATGTCCCTATTTGCACAATCCGTTGTCAGATTATTCGAAGGCTGCCAATCAGCCTAAAGTCGATAGGGTAAATGGAGTGGGTATGAAAGCAGCAATCAAGCGGTTCGATCCGAGCCAAGAGTTCTATACCGCCGAAAAATGCTTCATCATCGAAGTGTCCAATGCGCCGGATGATCCAGAGGTGTCGATAGCGAGGGCGCGCGTGGCGCCCGGAGTGACGACGCACTGGCACCGCGTCAAAGAGACCGCGGAGCGCTATGTGATTCTTGAAGGCAAGGGCCTTGTCGAGGTCGGCAGTCTTGCGCCTCAGGATGTCGGGCCCGGCGATGTCGTGCTGATTCCGCCGTCATATCGCCAGCGGATCACCAACATCGGGCCGGGCGATTTAATCTTTCTCGCCATTTGTAGCCCGCGCTTCAGGAACGAAGCTTACGAAGATATCGACGAGGATCAGGATTTTTTGCGGGTGTGACTATAAAGGTTGTTGAAGAGCCGGATGACAACCGAAATCAGCGTCTGGGCTGTCTTGATTGCCGGCACCCGAACCGGGTTTTCCGAAGCGAAATCATCGATCGCGGCGTTCACAAAATTGACCAGCCCCATTTGCCCGGTTTCATCGAGCGAACGCTGCCGCAGGCGATCTTGAAGTTTTTCCTTGATCTTCTCGTCCATGAATTTATCCGCAAGCAACGATTGTAGCTCAGCATCCAGCAGCATCGCTTGCTTTTCAAGAAAGTCGAAGTCCAGGTCTTTGTGCGAGGGCAGGGGGCCGAAGGCCTTCCGATAGATGCAAATCACGTCGAAGCAAAGGTCCATGAACAGATGCGACATGTCCTGGTTTTGCTCGGCGATGATGGCCGGAAAAATGCCGAAGAGGGTTTGCGCCAAAGCGGTTTGATCAAGCTGGAATTGCTCAATAATCTTCCGGCCGGCGTTCTCGTCGAGGCTTCTGGCATATTCAATTGCCTGATATAGCTCGCGGTCTGTAAGTTCGTGCATGATTGCCTTTGTCGTATGAAATGAAAGGATAATATAACCTGAGTTCGGTTTAAGCGTTTACGACAAAAGTCAGTAAATCAGTGTTCCTCAAATTAAGCGCAGGCTTTTTTTCTTGGTACGAGTAAGCGACTAAGCACGCCACGATATTCGCCAAGTAATAACCATAAAACCAGCCAGTCTCAACATATCGTCCCAATGTGGTGTGATTTTCTTCAAACTGAGATGATACATTGATAGAGAATTGAGTAGACATTCTCTGGTCTACCCAGGATAGCCGGTTGCGCTTGAGCGCCGTTACGTCTCCACGAATCAGTAGTTCTAGTTTTCGCATGAGCGAACTGGTCCAAACTAAGATTCATTTTTTTCAACCTGGACATTAGCCTAAAGTCCAATAGTGCGATCTGCATGCTCTGGAATATAGTGACACTCTGGAAAATGGAATAGAATCGTTGCAGAACAATGATGGATGGCCCCCCTAAAAATAACAAAACCCCTTAATTGAGCCAAAAAACGTAACAGCGGAATTGAATTGTGTCGAGTTCTAGATGACAGTAACTGAGCCGCGGCTTGGGAATTTTCTTAACCATACGGAAGAACAATGAAAAAAAATCTTATCGTGATTGTCACTTTAATGACTTTGTTTTTGGTCACTTTCGAAGTCTCCGCAGCCAAAAACGAAGCCAAGCAAAAGGAAGGCATCGATCGGACCGTATTGCCGATTGCGGAACCCGAAACCAGACCGATTTCCGAACTCGATGTTCGCAACGCCAAAGCGCCCCCGCGTTTCGAAGTGAAGGCGCCGAAGGGTGCGCCGAATGTGCTGCTGGTGCTGCTCGACGACCTGGGCTTTGCCGGTACCAGCACTTTCGGCGGACCGGTGAACACCCCCTCCTTCGAGCAAATTGCCAACGAGGGTTTGCGTTATAACAACTTTCACACCAACGCACTTTGTTCGCCGACCCGCGCCGCCATCAAGAGTGGTCGTAACCACCATGTCAACAACATGGGCGGCATCATCGAGATGGGTACTCAGTTTCCCGGCAACACCGGCCAGATTCCCAACAGCGTCGCACCGGTCGCCGAAATGTTGCGCCTCAACGGTTATGCGACCGCGGCATTCGGTAAATGGCATGAAACGGCCGCCTGGGAAGCCAGCATGGCGGGGCCGTTTGATCGCTGGCCGACCCGGCAGGGCTTCGACAAGTTTTACGGATTTCTGGGCGGCGAAACCAACCAGTGGGCACCGTTCATCTATGACGGCACCAAGCAGGTCGAATTGCCAAACAACCCCAACTACCATTTCATGACCGACATGACCGATCAGGCCGTATCCTGGATCAAGTATCAAAAGGCCCTGACGCCCGACAGACCGTTTTTTACCTATTTCGCGCCAGGTGCCGTGCATGCGCCGCATCACGTGCCCAAGGACTGGATAGCGGGCTGGCAGGGTAAGTTCGATCAGGGTTGGGACAAACTGCGCGAGGAAATTTTGGCTCGGCAAATCCAACGTGGCGTAGTGCCAGCGGGCACCCAGCTGGCGCCTAGACCGGAGGCGATTCCAGCCTGGGATACGCTGTCGGCCGACGAAAAACGCTTGTATGCGCGGCAGATGGAGGTATTTGCCGGTTTTATCGATATGACCGACCATGAAATCGGCCGGTTGATCAAGGCCATCGAAGACATTGGCCAACTCGATAACACCCTGGTGCTGTTCGTCTACGGTGACAACGGTACCAGCGCCGAAGGCGGTCGCAACGGCATGTTCAACGAATACACCTACTTCAATGGGGTTCCGGAACAGGTCGCCGACATGCTCAAGCATCTGGATCAGTGGGGCGGACCGGAAACCTATCCGCACATGGCCGCTGGCTGGGCCGTGGCGCTGGATACGCCGTATCAATGGACCAAACAGGTGGCATCCGATCACGGCGGCACCAAGGTCGGCATGGCGGTACGCTGGCCGAAAGGCATCAAGGCCAAGGGCGAGCAACGCACGCAATTTCACCATGTCATCGACATCGCACCAACCATTCTGGAAGCCGCCGGCCTGCCGGAGCCTAAAATAGTCAACGGCGTCAAACAGCGGCCGATAGATGGTGTCAGCATGCTTTACAGCTTCGACGATGCCAAAGCCAAAGAGCGCCATACCACCCAGTACTTCGAGATCATGGGAAACCGGGCCATCTATCATGAAGGTTGGTTTGCCCGCACCATACACCGGGCACCCTGGGAGAAACAAGTACGCCGTCCGTTGGCGGACGATATTTGGGAGTTGTACGACACCCGCACTGACTTTAGCCTGACACACGATCTGGCGGCGCAGAATCCCAAGAAACTCACGGAACTGCAAGCCTTGTTCTTGAAAGAGGCCAAGAAAAACAACGTGCTGCCGATCGACGATCGGACTCTTGAACGCATCAATGCGGATCTGGTGAATCGTCCCGACTTGATGGCGGGCCGCACCTCGCTGACCCTGGCCGAAGGCATGACCGGCATGAGCGAAAACGTGTTCATCAACGTCAAGAACAAGTCCAAAACCATCACCGCCGAGCTGGATATTCCGGAGGGTGGCGCCAATGGCGTGGTGCTGGCTCAAGGAGGCCGTTTTGGCGGCTGGTGCTTGTATCTGAAGGACGGTAAACCGGCTTACACCTATAACTATCTCAATCAGAACCAATACACCATCAGTTCAGCGGAAGCCTTGCCGAAAGGCAAAAGCAAACTGGTATTCGAGTTCGCCTACGATGGTGGTGGCTTGGGTAAGGGCGGTAACGGCACCTTGTCCGTCGATGGCCGCAAACTGGCCGAAGGCCGTATCGATAAAACCCAGCCGATGGCCTTCTCCGCCGACGAAACCGCGGATGTGGGCATCGATGACGCCACGCCGGTGGTAGCCGGAATCGGCCTGGGCGCTCAGACCCGCTTTACCGGCAAGATAGAGAAAGTGACGATCGAGGTGAAATAAGGTTGGGCCAAAATTACCTCTGGAATGACACATGGCATGTAGGGCGAATTCATTCGCCCCAACAAAGGAAAGCAGCTTGTGGGAGCGACGCCTACGTCGCGAATTGGAGTCTTTAGTCGCGACGTAGGCGTCGCTCCCACAACTTTCACACTAACTTGTTGGATTAGGTGTATCGGTGCGCGCCTGCTGCTAAACTATTGAATGACTCATGGAGCTTAATCTGATGATGCAAAAAACCAAACTAGCCACGGCAATTGCTGTGATGTGCGGACTGTCGGCGGGACCTGCGCTTGCCAAGCCGACCAAGCCAGCGCACTACAAGATGACCACGGAAATTCCGGCCGGCATTGCGATGCCGGATCAGGTTGACACGCGTTTGGGCACGCTCAAATTTTTTGATGGTTTTCCGGACGATGCCAGCGTCGAAAAGCTGTATGATAACCTGGATTTCCAGCGCGCGGTGCAGGCCTACCTGCTGGCCTTGCCGGCCGTCAGTCAGTTTGCCAATCGCAATGAGATACTCAAGTTGGGGCCGGCCAACACGACGGTGCCGATTTTCGAGAATCGCATGGATTCGAAGTCTTTATTTCTGACCCCCAATACCGAAACGCCGTACAGCTGGATGTGGCTGGATCTGAAGGATGGCCCGATCGTACTGGAGGCGCCGCCGAAGGTGCTGGGTGCACTCAACGACATGTGGTTTCGCTGGGTAGTCGACATTGGCCTTACCGGGCCGGATAAGGGCACAGGCGGCAAGTATCTGATTTTGCCGCCTGGCTATAGCGGTGAGGTCCCAGAGGGCTATATCGTCGTCAAGTCGCCCACCTTCAGTTTGTGGTCGCCATGGCGCAGTTTCGTGGTCGATGGCGATCCCAAGCCGGGCGTGGATCTGGTGAAACAGCATACCCGGGTTTATCGTCTGGCCGATGCGGCCAATCCCCCGCAGATGAACTTTGTCAATGTCTCCGGCAAGGATTTCAGCACGGTCGCCCCGGCGGATTACCAATTTTGGGAATATCTGAACCAGGTGGTGCAGCAAGAACCCAGCGAATCGCTCGATCCCGTCACGCTGGGCTACTACGCATCCATCGGTATTCAAAAAGGCAAGCCCTTTGCGCCGGACGCGCGCATGAAAAAAATCCTCACCGAAGCGGCTACCGTCGGCGACGCTACTGCCCGCGCCACTGCATTCAGGATGCGGCAGCAGGAAGCCTTTTATTACGAAGGCAGTTCCTGGCAACTCCCCTTCGTCGGTGGATACCAGTTTGAGACGCAACCTGGGGTACGCAACCTGGACGGCTACATTTTATACTACTTCATGGCCACCGGCGTCACGCCCGCGATGGAGTCGAAGATGGTCGGCCAAGGTTCGCAATACGCCTGGACCGCCAAGGATGCCAAAGGCAAGCCGCTCGATGGCGGCAAGCACTATAAATTACACCTGCCGCCGAATATTCCGATCAAAAACTTCTGGTCGGTGATTTTGTACGACAATCAGACCCGCTCCATGCTGCAGACCGATCAGCAGTTCCCCAGTATCAGCAGCCAGAACACGGATCTGGTGGTCAACGCCGACGGCTCGGTAGACATCTACTTCGGCCCCAAGGCGCCGCCCGGCAAAGTCAACTGGTTGCAAACCATTCCCGGCAAGGGCTGGAACACGATTCTGCGCCTGTACAGTCCGCTCGAGCCCTGGTTCGACAAGAGCTGGCGTCCGGGCGAGATTGAGCTGGTTAAGTAGCACACCTGGAAAAACCAAGCCGCGCCAACCAGCGAAGGCGAACTGCTGCTTTGGCGAGAATAGCTATTTCTAGACAATTGAGGAAATGTAATGATGAAGAGCATTAGTCTTTCAATGAATGTTGAACAGAATATTAGGATCAAAAGAGCGGCATTGAGTCTACTTGGCTCGGTTTTATTGATGGGTTTAGCCTCAAGCGCAAATGCACTCGGTCCCGTTGAAGTCCCGGAATCCTGGGGTGGAGATTTGGCCTCACGTCAGCGTTTAACCGGCGATTGGGGCGGCGTCAGGGATGAGATGGGCAAGAAAGGCGTGGTGTTGGACGCCAATATGGTGTTGCTGCCGGGCGGTATCGTAACCGGGGGCAGTGATATCGACGCCGAATTTTGGGGAAACGTCGATTACTCATTAAATCTGGATACCGATAAAATGGGGCTGTGGCCGGGCGGCTTCTTCAAGTTTGAAGGTGTTTCCAGCTTTGGAAATACCTTGCAAAACCAGTCCGGCGCTTTTATACCCATTAATGTGGCTTCGCTGTATCCCAGCTTCAACGAGGCAAGCAGCGGTCTGATGCAGGCGTCGTACACGCAGTTTTTGAGCCACCAGTTCGGCGTCATGATGGGGAAATTGAACCTGTTCGATTTTACCCCGGCCGAGTTCTACGGCGACTATCGCACCCAGTTCATGAATACGGGGCTGAACTTGTCCCTGGCCTATGCCATGGTGCCGATGTCTGCCTATGGCGGCGGCGTTGTTATCCTGCCGACGAAAGACATAACACTGATGGCTCTGGCGTTGGATGCCAGCGGCACACCGACGGAAAATGATATCAGCAAGGCTTTCGATGACGGGGTCACGCTTGTCAGTGCAGCTAAGTTCAATACCAAGCTGTTTGGGCTGGTCGGCCATCAGAGCGTGGGTGGCGTTTGGAGCGATAAGCCACGTTTCTCGCTTGTGCAAGACCCTGACAACTTCCGCCGCGCGCTTTTGAATGAGAGTTATCCCATCCTCGGCAACCCTGGCCCAGTCCTGGAGCGGATTATCAAAAAATTTTTTCCGGAAGCGCTGATTCCGATCGAGCCCCCTAATCGCAAGAACAGCACCTGGTCGGTCATCTACAGCTTCGATCAATATTTCTGGCAGCCCGACGGCGATCCTAAGCGCGGGATCGGTGTTTTCTTCAGTTTTGGCGCCACTGACGGCAACCCCAACCCCATTCAATACAGCTATATGATGGGGATTGGCGGAAAAGGCGTATTCTCCGGGCGACCGCACGACACTTTTGGCATCGGCTGGGCGCGCACGCAGTTTAGTGATCAGTTTGTGCCGTTGCTGCGTGAAAGACTGGGTCTGGGACTGGATCATGAAGATGCCATCGAGTTGTACTACACTGCGGCGGTCACACCTTGGTTGAATGTGAGCCCCAATCTTCAGGTCATCAATTCCGGCCTAAATAAAGCACTCAATAAAAATGACCAGTTGCAGGATACGGACACAGCCGTTGAGGTCAGCCTGCGCATGAATATCCTATTTTGAGCCTCTCACAGATACTTATCAGAGGGGGCAACAGCGTTTTGAATCATTTTTTAACTTCACAAGCGCCATCGGCATGCACTCATTTTTGAACCCATGCCGATAGGACTCTGCATCAAACTCTCCTATCCCGATGCCTCGACTTTTTCCAGCCGTTGCCAGCAAAAGCAAAACCTATTACCTCTTACTGCTGATATTGGTCCTGCTGGGATGTTTGGCGGGAGGTATTTACTGGGTCACTAACCCGCCGATCACCGAGAATCTATCGGTTTCTCCCGCGAAGAAACCCTCGCCTAACCTGCCTGATGCCCAAAAAAGCTATGTCGGCGCTGGCGAATGCCGGCAGTGTCATCAGGCCGAATTCGAAGCCTGGAAAGGTTCGCATCATGCGTTGGCGATGCAGGAAGCCAACGATCAAAGCGTGCTTGGCAACTTCAACAGCGTGAAATTCAAATACCACGGCGTGGAGTCGACCTTCTTCAAACAAGACGGTAAATTCACGGTGCATACCGAAGGACCGGACGGGAAATTGACCGATTATCCGATTGTTTATACCTTCGGCGTGACACCGTTACAGCAATACTTGATCGCATTCCCAGGCGGGCGCTTTCAAGCGCTGAGTATCGCCTGGGACAGTCGCCCCAAAGCCGAGGGCGGACAGCGTTGGTTTGATCTTTATCCGGATGAAAAGATCGACCCTAAAGACCCATTGCATTGGACGGGCCGTTATCAGAACTGGAACATGCAATGCGCCGAATGCCATTCGACGAATCTCAAGAAAGGCTACGATGCGGCAAGCGATACTTATAAAACCACGTTCAGCGAGATCAACGTCGCCTGCGAGTCATGTCACGGCCCTGCCTCCCTGCATGTCGAGTGGGCCAGACAAGCCCGGCCGCCTTATGCCGATGCCGACAAAGGTTTGTCGATCAGCCTGCAAAGCCACTGGCAGGATGCCTGGACGTTTCAGGATGGCGCGGCCAGGTTTGCGCAGCGTAACCAATCAGCGAGCGCGTCCCTGATGAACTCCTGTTGGGCCTGTCATGCCCGGCGCTCGACGTTGGTCGAAAACAGTTCGCCCGGTCTGCCGCTGGAAGACACCCATCGACCGTCCTTGTTGACCCCACCCACCTATCATGCCGATGGTCAGCAACGCGACGAGGATTACACCTGGGGCTCGTTCCGGCAGAGCAAGATGTTTCAGAACGGCGTAACCTGCATGGATTGTCATGAGCCGCATGCGCTCAAACTGCGCGCCGAAGGCAATGCCCTGTGCACGCGCTGCCACAACGCTGAAGCCTTCGATACCGAACAACATCATTTTCATCCGCGAAATTCCAAAGGCGCAGAGTGCGTCAACTGTCACGCGCCCGAACAGAATTACATGGTGATCGATGGCCGGCATGATCACAGCTTCCGGCTGCCGCGTCCGGATTTATCTCCACCATTGGGCAGCCCCAATGCCTGCACTCAATGTCATCAAAACCGCAAGCCGGAATGGGCCGCCGCTGCGATGGATAGTTGGTACGGCAAGCGCTGGCGAGATCGCCCGCATTACGGCACCGTGCTTCATGATGGCGCGGCACAAGGCATCAAATCCTTGCCGGCGCTAATCGAGCTGGCGCAAGACGCCAGTCAGCCGGCCCTTGTTCGGGCGACCGCGATCAAGCTCAGCGAGCCGCTGATGAATCCGGAACTGTTACTCACCGCCAGCAAATGGTTGAAGGATGCCGATCCATCGGTACGCACGGCGGCGCTCGGTCTCTACGAAGCCATTGATCCAGGGAGTCGGGTTTCGGCCGCAGCGCCGCTGCTCAACGATCCGGTGCGTGGCGTGCGTATCGAGGCAGCGCGCATCCTGGCTGATGTGCCGGAGAGTCAGTTTCCTTCCGATCAGATCAACGACCGAGCCTGCGCCCTGCAGGAATACCAAAACTATCTGACCTTGAATGCCGATTGGCCAGCGGAAAACGTCAATCAAGGCAATCTTCTGCTGCGGCAAGGTCAGTCCGATGCGGCCATCGCCGCTTATCAACGTGCCTTGCAACTCGATCCTCTGTTTGCCGGCGCCTACGTCAATCTCGCCGATGCTTATCGCGAATTAGGACAAGACAACGCAGGAGAAAAATACTTGCGGCAAGGTCTGGCGCTGTTGCCGCGCGCCGCCGATTTGCATCATGCCTTGGGCTTGCTGTTGGTGCGTAAACTCGATCAATCCGCCGCATTAGTTGAATTTGCCGAAGCCGCCAGACTCGCCCCGGAAAACGCCCGTTACGCCTACGTGTATGCCGTTGCCCTGCACTCGGCGGGCAAATCGAAGCAGGCCCTGGCCATATTGAAGGCTGCTGACAAACGCCATTCATTCAATCCGGATATTTTGAACGCCCTGATTTCGCTGCATCTGGAAGCGGGAGATCACAAAGCGGCGCTGGCGTATGCCCGAAAAGCCGCCGAGGTTTTGCCGGAAAACCCGCAACTGCGGACGCTAATCGAGCAGTTGACGACAGCAAAATGACCCTTTTTCTACTGAAGCTTCATGCTATTAAAACAATTACTATGGCTTGGTATGGTAGACGTTGATCATTCAGAAAGTTTGTACATTAGCCAGGCACCGCGTAAAATCGCAGGTTGCCCCGCCCCGCCTGTAGCATGCAAAGGATTATGCTCTTCGAGGAACTACGAGGATGTACCATGAGCGTTCCTGAATGCAATCCCCTATCCAGCTCGAATTATGAATACGACGACTACCGAAAAAAACGTTTCGCCTAGCAAAGCGCCGCCGAAAATGCCAGGTGCATTGCCGCTTTTAGGGCACATGCTCGCATTCGGTAAAAATCCTTTCGACTACATGATGACACTCCGTAAGACGCTGGGAGAGATCGGTGAATTCCGTATGTTTCATCAAAAAATGGTGCTGATGACCGGCCCTGAAGCGAATGAAGCTTTTTTCCGCGCGCCCGACGCTCAGCTGGATCAAAGCCAGGCGTATAAAATCATGACGCCTATTTTTGGCAAAGGCGTGGTTTTTGATGCGCCCCCGCATAAAAAAGACCAGCAGCTTAAAATGCTGATGCCGGTATTGCGCGATAAGCCGATGCGCGGTTACGCGCAAGTGATCGTCCGGGAAGTTGAGCAAATGATTGCCGACTGGGGCGATGCCGGCGAAATCGATTTGCTTGAGCTCATGAAAGAACTGACTATTTATACGTCCAGCCACTGTCTGCTCGGCGATGAGTTCCGTTACGAACTGAATGAAGAATTCGCGAAAATTTATCACGATCTTGAAAAAGGCGTGAACCCTCTGGCTTTTGTTTTTCCCTACCTGCCATTGCCGGTCTTTCGCCGCCGCGATAAAGCCCGCGCCAGGCTGCAAGAATTAGTCACCGGCATCATTGCCAAAAGGGCGCAGAAACCGGAAAAGAGTGAGGATGCGTTTCAATTATTGATCGATGCCCGCTATGACGACGGCAGCCGCTTATCTGCCCATGAAATAACCGGCATGCTGATCGGTACGATTTTCGCAGGCCATCACACCACCGCAGGGACGGCCGCCTGGACCTTGCTGGAATTGGCGCGCCGGCCCGAACAGATGCAGCGCGTGTTGAATGAACTGGATACACACTTCGGCGTCGATGGCGAAGTCACCTTTCAATCGTTACGCGAAACGCCGCTGCTCGAAAATGTGATCAAAGAAGTCTTGCGTCTGCATCCGCCGTTGATCTTTTTAATCCGTAAAGTGATGCAGGATTTTCACTTCAAAGGCTATACGGTCAAGGCCGGAAAATACGTTTGCGCCTCGCCGCGCGTATCGCATCGCCTCGCGGATGTTTTCCCGGACCCGGAAAAATTCGATCCTGAGCGCTATTCGGAAGCACGCCAGGAAGACGCCAAGCCTTTCAGCTGGATTGCCTTTGGCGGCGGTAAACATAAATGTTCAGGCAACGCTTTTGCGATGCTGCAACTCAAAGCCATTTTCAGCATTTTGTTGCGCCGCTATACCTTTGAACTGATCGACGACAAGGACGCTTATCAGGATGATTTCACCCAGATGGTGGTGCAACCCGTATCACCCTGTCGTGTTCGTTACATCAAACGCTTGGCCGTTAAAGAAGCCGCTGCCGAGTCGGCGAGAAATGCCGCGCAAGCCGGCGCGCATACTGGCCCTGGCTTTCAAATTAAAATCGACAGGGAGCTTTGCCAAGGCCACGCAACCTGCATGACTGAAGCGCCTGAACTCTTTCACGTAGACGATGCGGGCAACGTGACCGTTTTACAAGATAATCCGCCTTTAGATTTACTGACGAAAGCCCGGCAAGCCGAAAAATATTGCCCAAGCAAGGCAATTAAAATTGAACTGAATCAGAACCCAAAAGAGTCGAAGAATGGCCTCATATCCTAGAGCAGAATTGGAAGAAATGGTTGAACGTTGGCTGCAGGCGAATCGTGACGCTGAAAAAGAAGGCAACTGGCCTAAATATTTGGGGGCGATGTATACCGATGACGCAGAATATCGCTGGAATATCGGACCCAATGAAGAATTTGTCGCGCGCAGCCGCAAGGAGATAGAAGAATGGGCTTTAGGTGTGCAAATGGAAGGCTTCGAACAATGGCGCTATCCGTACCACCGCATTTTAATCGATGAAAAACAGGGGGAGGTGATTGGCTTGTGGCGCCAGGTGTCGCCTGCGCTAAGAGAGGATGGCACACATTATGAAGTCGCAGGCATTGGCGGCTCGTGGTTTCGTTACGGCGGCAATTATAAATGGGAGTGGCAACGTGATTTTTTTGATTTAGGCAATGTGAAAGCCCTGTTTTTTGAATTGGCCGCCGACGGCAAACTCGACCCGGCCGTCAAAAGAAAAATAGGCAAATTGGCTAAAGGTCAGTTACTGCCCGGCCATCAGCGTTTGCGCAAACCGCCCGGATTATTCAAAAAACTGAAAGGGTTGTTGGCCATGGTACGTATTGCCCTGTTTAATCAATGATTCCGAAACGCATGATACGCTTCTAACAAAGGATCGCATCTGTTGCTCAACACCGCTAAAAGGCACATCATAATAATCTATGCTGCATGTAAAACCCGCTTGGAAAAACTGGCAACTGCTCACAGAAAAGGGCCGGCACATTTGGGCATTCAAGTCCGGTTCGAACCCTATCGATACGCATCTACAAAATGCCGATGCCATCTCGGATGAAGAAATAGCACAATTTGCCGAAGATTTTCAGTTCGACAAATTCAATAACCCAAATTCTGCCGATAAGGTCTACCGGCACGCAGCGATTAACGCGAAGTTCCAGGAGTTTACCGGACAAATCCCGCAAGCAGAAAACCCCGAAGAGCAAACAGTCATCGAGGCGCTGATCAAGGGCATCAATTACTTTTCCACGCTTCAAAGTGAGGATGGTCATTGGCCGGGTGATTACGGCGGCCCGTTATTTCTGTTGCCAGGCCTGCTGATCGCTTCCTATCTTGCCGAGACGCCGTTTCCCAAAGCGCACCGGGAAATGATGAAGCTGTATTTATTCAATCATCAAAATAAGGATGCCGGCTGGGGCATGCATATTGAAGGCGAATCGACCATGTTCGGTACCGTGATGCAATATGTGTCATTGCGCCTTCTGGGAGTGGATAAAAATCATCAGCAACTGGTCGAAGCCAGAAATTGGATCAAAAGTCATGGCGGCGCAACCGGCATTCCTTCTTGGGGGAAGTTTTATCTGGCTGTTTTGAATCTGTATGACTGGCAAGGTTTTAACAGCCTGTTTCCGGAAATGTGGTTATTTCCGAAGTGGCTGCCGGTGCATCCCTGGCGCTATTGGTGCCACACGCGCATGGTTTACCTGCCGATGGCCTATTGCTATGCGCAGCGGATTAAGGCGCCCGAAAATGAACTGATTTTGTCGTTAAGAGAGGAAATTTATAACGAAGATTTCGCCGCTATTGATTGGCCGAAGCAGCGCAATGCGGTGTGCGAAAAAGATTGCTATACCACGCCGTCTCCGGTGCTGAAGTGGATGAACTTTTTTACCAATAACTATGAGAAATTCAAATGCTCTTGGTTGAGAAAAAAGTCTATAGACTATATTTTAAAGTATCTCCATGCGGAAGATCAGCAAACCCACTACATCAACATAGGCCCCGTCAATCAAGCGATTAATTCGATTTGTATGTGGCATGCTTGCGGCAAGGATTCCGAGCCATTTAAACGGCATGTGGCGCGCTGGTATGATTATTTATGGGTTGCCGAAGACGGCATGAAAATGAGTGGCTACAACGGTTCGCAGCTTTGGGATACCGCTTTTGCAACCCGCGCTATGCTGGAGAGTGACCTCGGCAAATTGTTTCCGGCGACGATTGCAAAAAGTTATCGCTTTATCGAACTCTCGCAAATCCAAAGCGAGCACTCGACGCATGCCGAGTTTTTCCGGCATCCGATGATCGGCAGTTGGCCCTTTTCAACCGCCGAAAACGGCTGGCCGGTTGCGGATTGCACGGCGGAAGGCTTAAGCGCCGCGTTAGCCGTTCATCATTCTGGCCTGATCAGACCGACGATCGATGCGACGCGTATTAAAAAGGCCGTTGATGTTATACTCTCTTACCAGAACGATGATGGCGGCTGGGCAACCTATGAATTGACGCGCGCGCCCAAGTGGCTGGAAAAGCTCAATCCTTCTGAAGTGTTTGCCGACATCATGATCGATTATTCCTGGACCGAATGTACGGCGGCCTGTGTGATTTCGTTACTCGAAATTCAGGAAACTGATCCCGCTTATAGAAGCAACGAAATTCGCCAAGCGATCAGCGCAGGACTCAATTTTATCCTTAAACAACAAAAGCCCGACGGTTCTTGGTATGGCGGCTGGGCGGTGTGTTTTACCTATGCGACTTGGTTCGGCGTGGAAGCGCTCAGCAAGGCCAAGGGTAAGGGATACTATGACGATGCGGCCTTAGCGGCCAGCATCAGCAAAGCCTGCGCCTTTTTAGTCGGTAAACAAAAAGCGGATGGCGGCTGGGGAGAAACGTTTAAATCCTGTTCAACCTTGGTTTACACCGAGGCCGAGACATCTCAAGTGGTTAATACCGCATGGGCGTTGCTGGCGCTGATGGCCGCTGAGTTTGGCGAAAAGGAAGTGATCGAAGCAGGCATCCAGGTATTGTTGAGTAGACAAAGCCGCATCGGCGATTGGCCGCAGGAAAGCATTTCCGGCGTTTTTAACTATAACTGCATGATCACCTATGCCAATTACAGGAATGCTTTTCCTATCTGGGCGTTGAACCGATACTACAGACGGACTATTCAGGGATGACCAATGAAGCAGCGCAGTTTAAAGCACTCGTATCCAGGGGGCTTAGTATGAAACCAGAGTTTGACATCTGCATTATCGGCGCCGGCATGGCGGGTGCCACCATTGCCGCTTATCTCGCACCCAAAGGCATCAAGATCGCGTTAATCGATCAGTGCTTTAAGGAAAAAAAGCGCATCGTCGGTGAATTGCTGCAACCCGGAGCGGTGCAGTCGCTTATGCAAATGGGGCTCGGGCAGTGTCTGGAGGGTTTTGATGCGCAGCCGGTTGAAGGTTATTCGCTGCTGAAAGGTGATGAAAAAATAACCGTTCCCTATCCGGATCACTTTAAAGGGACGGGTTTGCATAATGGCCGGTTGTTGCAGCGGATTAGAGCCTCGGCTCTGCAAAATGCATCGGTTAAACAAATAGACGGCAAGGCATTGCAACTGCTGGAAAATGAGCGGCAGGAAATAATCGGCGTGAGTTATAGGGAGTCACTCACGTCCGAGATAAAGACCATTCATGCGCCCTTAACCATTACCAGCGACGGGTTCTTTTCAAATTTTAGAGAGCATCTCAGCAATAATGAAAAAACCGTGACGTCTTACTTTATCGGGTTGATTTTAAAAGATTGTGAAATGCCTTTTCCGAAGCATGGCCATGTGTTTTTATCGGGACCGACGCCGTTCATTTGCTATCCCATTTCGAGCTTTGAAGTCAGGATTTTAATCGATTTTCCGGGTGGACAACTCCCCAGAAAATCGCTTCTGCAAGCGCATTTGGATGCGAACGTTACGCCTTATATTCCCGAAGGGATGCGCAGCAGCTATGAGCAGGCCTTGCAGGAAGAGGGATTTAAAGTCATGCCCAATCATTATATGGCGGCTAAACCGATCATCAGGAAAGGCGCGGTGATGTTGGGCGATGCGCTGAATATGCGCCACCCGTTAACCGGCGGCGGATTGACTGCGGTATTCTCGGATATACAGATATTGAGCGCCTATTTATTAGCGATGCCTGATTTCAATAATACCGATTTGATTCATCAAAAAATCGAAGCTTATTACAGGGACAGGAAGAAGGCCAATGCTAATCTTAATATTCTTGCGAACGCGCTATATGGGGTGATGTCGAATGACTTGCTTAAAACGGCTGTTTTCAAATACCTTCAGCGCGGCGGCGCCAACGCGCAGGAATCGATTGCTATCCTGGCCGGCTTAAACAAACATCATTTCTCTTTGATTAAACAGTTCTTTTCGGTGGCGGTGTTCGGCGCCTACGACGTGGTGCGAGAAAGTAGTGCGAACCTTCCCAAGGCCATAAAAATCCTCTCGGATGCGTTCACCATCATCAAGCCCTTGGCTAAAAATGAGCTTTGGTAGCTGACAACGCCGGTTATTCAAGTTTGATAGTCATTTCGCCCCGGCGCTTTTGACATAATTCCCGCGCGTTCGGCCAGGCGTACCAGATCGGCCAATGAACGGGCCTTGAGTTTCGTCATTAGATGAGCGCGGTGGACCTTGATCGTTTTTTCGACCGTACCGAGGTCGGCGGCGATTTGCTTGTTGAGCTTGCCGGCAACAACGTGTTCCATGACTTCCCGCTCGCGCGGAGTCAGCGTCGCGAGTTTCTGATGGATTTCACCCCATTCGGCGCGAGCCTGCTGGCTCATAAGGTCCTTTTCGAAGGCGGCATGGATGGCGGCGGCCAAGTCTTGGCCGTTCACGGGTTTGGTCAGGAAATCGACGGCGCCCTGTTTCATCGCCTGGACACTCACCGGAATATCGCCGCGCCCGGTCAGAAAAATGACCGGTAATTCGATGCCTCGAGCGGCAAGTTCCTTTTGCAACTCGAGTCCATTGAGATCGGGCATCGAAAAATCAAGCACCAGACAGCCGTGGGTTCCCGGTTCGTATTGTTCAAGAAACTGATACGGCGTACCGAATGTCATCACTTTCAATTCCATCGCGCGCAGTAGCAGCGCCAGAGCTTTCAATACGGAAGGGTCGTCGTCGACCATAAACACGATCGGAGCGGGCTCGTTCATGCGTTCTCTCCAGAATATAAAGGCAGCGTCAGATGAAAGACCGCGCCTCTGTCGTTTTTGTTGGTGGCCCAGAGTTGCCCGCCGTGGGCGGTGATGATGGTCCGGCAAATAGGAAGTCCCAAGCCCATGCCATGCAATTTGGTCGTGAAGAACGGTTCAAAGATATTTTCCAAATTTTCAGTGGGAATTCCCGGACCTTGATCGACGACGGATACCTGGGCGCTATTATTGCAGGTTAATTGGGTGCGGACAAATAGTCGGCGTTGGCCTGCTACTGTGTACGACATCGCTTCACAGGCATTCATGATCAGGTTTAGCAACACTTGCTGGAGCTGCACGCGATCGCCTATGACGGCAGTAAGTTGCTGATCGAGGTCAACGCTCACTGCAATATTGTTATTCACCAAATCGCTGTGTAGGAGTTTCAGGACATCGCGTACTACCTTATTCAGATCGACCGGCAGGTGTTCTATCTCGCACCTCTTGAGCAGTAGGCGCAAGCGGTGGATGATATCGCCGGCGCGCCTGTTCTCGGCGACTATGTCGTTCAAAATGTCACGAACCTCGGCAAGATCAACGACGTCGCGAGAGAGGAAACGCTGGACGGCCTGGGCATTGCTGAGAATGGCCGTTAGCGGCTGGTTCAATTCATGCGCCAGCGAACCGGATAGCTCGCCTAGCAGGGTCACTCGCGAAAGGTGCGTTAGCTCATTGCGTTGCTGTTGCACCTCCAGTTCCGCGTGTTTGCGCCGGGTAATATCGATCGAAACACCGAGCATTCGCAGCGGTTGATTATCATCGCTGAATTCGATGCGGCCGCGGGAGTGAAACCAGTGAATCTGGCCATCCGGCATCTTAAGGCGGTATTCGCTCTCAAAATTGCCGTTCCCCATCATTGATTTTTCCACTGCCAACCTGACTTGCTCGCGATCCTCGTCATAAATGATGCTCAATAAGCTGCCGAAACTGATTTTCTGTGGCTCGGAGATGCCGTACAAGGTAAGCGTTTTATCCGTGCTCCAAATGTGATCATGCACGATGTCCCACTCCCACAGCCTCAGTTCCGCGGCGCTCGCCGCCAGTCTCATGCGTTGTTTGCTAATGCGCAATTCGGCTTCTCTGGCCTGCAACCGTTGAGAGAGTTGTGCCGAGTGCAACATATCGCAGCTCAGCTCATAAGACATGGCGAGAAGAATCGGCATGAAGGAAAGGCCGCCTATATAGGGCGAGTCGATAATTCCGGCGTTCACCAGCGCGGTATGGCCGACCGCTGTGAGCAGGAAAATGGTGATGCTGGCGCTGAAAATGACGGCGCGGCGGTGGCCCGTGTCCGTCCCTCCGCGCCACATGGTGAATGCCGCATCCACCACAAAAGCCGCGAGAACCAGGGCGCTGAGCGGGCCGACGAAATACCAGGGATTGAGCAAGCCCAGAGGGAGGGAGACCGTTTCATCGCCCCAAACCGTGATCTGTTTGAGGCCGGTGATTTCGTCGAAAAACAGGTTCTGTCCGGTGGTTAAACTCAGGGTTAGCGCCAGCACGCGCAGAACGACCACCGTCCAGGCCAGCCAGGCGCGGCCGGCATCGAAATAACAGCGTACGAAGCACACAATCGCCACCCAAAGCACCAGAATGGGAAGATGGCTCCAGCGTAGAATGAACGCCATTTGTTCAATGGAAGTCGTGCGCATGGCCATCAATTCCATGCCGGTGATGACGGCGGCAGCGACGGCGGCGACAGCGAAAGAAAAATTCGCCCACGGCTTGATGCCCTTAGCCCATAAGAATAGGTGCAGCAGTGCAAAGGTCAGGGAAGTCGACGCCAGCATGGACCATAGCACTGTAATCCAGCTCATCGAAAGACCGCCGAATTGAAGTTCATTCCGGTGACCGGATGCCTAAGCGAGGCAATTAGGAGCGGAAATGCCATCCAGATTATCCAATGGGTGAATGAACACATTTTTTGCAATGAAAGCATCATGCCGAAACACGGAGCCTGAGAAGGACGTGTTCTGTTGTGTCCATTGAACAATTAGTTCGACCAGGAACTTTGTGTTTCGATTCAAATAAACTAAGCCTAAAGTCCAATAGCCGCGAATTGTAATCGCAAGTAATATACCATGAAAAAAATGCGTAATTCAATTTTAATAAACCATGAGAGCATGAGTTAGTCGTGCTGCATGTTCAGTATAGACGTAGAGATTGAGAAATGGTTGAACCGATCTTTGTCATTTTTTTCAAGCTGGTAAGAACTGTTTTCCGGAGATCTTGCATCTCGATAAGCATCAATTAACACAATGAATCGTATGGGGAAGTGGATCAAGACGATATTGATGGGATTGACCCTGTTAGGAACCACCCTATGGGGAGCCTTTGCCGTCTATTTTGGCGATTCCGGCAACGGCATTGCCCAGACTGCCGTAGCATTAGTGTTTTTATTGTGCGGGTTGGCGACGTTGATCTGTTTGGGATTTCCGCATTGGCGCCCGCGAGTATTACCGGCTTATGCGATTCTGTTCGGGTCCATTCTGACGTGGTGGGTTTTGATTCGCCCTTCCAATGAACGCTTATGGCAACCGGATGTCGCCAAGTTGGCCTATGCCACTTTCAATGGCGACAAAATCACGGTGCATAATATCCGCAATTTTGCCTACCGGAGCGAGTTTGATTATCAGCCTGCCTATTACACCAAAACTTATGACTTGAACAGGCTGGAGGGTATGGACCTGATTGCGGTTTATTGGATGGGCCCCGCCATTGCGCATACGATTCTGAGTTTCTGTTTCGGCGGCAATGAACATCTGGCCGTTTCGATCGAAGCGCGTAAAGAGCAGAATGAAGGTTATTCGACGATCAAAGGTTTTTTCCGTCAGTTTGAATTGATCTACATCGTGGCCGATGAACGCGATGTGATACGCCTGCGTACCAACTATCGTAAGGACCCTCCGGAGCAGGTTTATCTTTATCGATTACAGGGGCCGCTTGAAAACGCCAGGCGCCTGTTTCTGGAGTATATGAGAAAGATCAATGCGTTGAATGTCGAGCCGGAATTCTACAATACCTTGCTGGATAATTGCACCACGGTGATCTGGCTTAATACAAGGATCAATCCGGAACACCTGCCGTTTTCCTGGAAAATTCTGCTGAGCGGTTACCTGCCGGAATACCTGTACGAATTCCATAGGCTCGATTCACGCATTCCTTTTTCCGAATTACAGCAGCGGGCCCATATCAATAGCCGGGCTCAGGCTGCCGATCTGGCGTCTGATTTTTCAACGCGTATCCGTGTGCCTATAAGGTAATTCTCTTTTATAAAATACCGGGGATAACTATATCATGAATATTTTTACTCAATGCTGCACGATCAAAACCGGATGCTTACTGTCATCTCTGTCAATAGCCGTTTTATTATCAGGGTGCGCCGGCATTGGTAAAGGCGTGACCGAAGCCATTCTGGAAAAAACCGAACAGGAAGATACCCGAGTGTGCCAGGTTTGGGGAAAACCTTTTGCCGGCATCGATGTGAATCTGGTCAAGAGTAAAGGTAAAACCAAGATGCTGTTTGTGCATGGCGTCGGCGATCACATTCCAGGTTATACCACAGAATTCCTGGAGAAATTGGCCAAAGCGTTAAACTTGAGTGTGCGTTCGGAAAGCCAGAAAAATATTGAACTGGCTGCGCCTTTGGTTCCTGGCAAGAAGCTTGGCAATTTGCGTATCGCTCATCTTTTGAACGAAGAAAACGGCAAAGAGCTGACGTTTTATGAGCTCACCTGGTCCGAAATTACCCGGCAAGAAAAAGCGTTGCTTGACTTCGATAATTCCGGAGAATATGACTTCCGGCGGGCCAGGGTCAACAGCATGCTGAAAAGGTTCAGCAATGATACCGGCCCAGATCCGATTATTTACTTGGGGCAAAGCAGAGAGGCGATTCTGGCGGCCTACGCGCAGTCATTTTGCTGGATGGCTAGCCGCGATTGGGAAGAGCTTCCCAGCAGCGGAGAACATGTTTGTTTGGGCCTGGATGATTCCGCCATTGACCATATCGCGAATGATGATTATGTGGTGATCTCTCATAGCCTGGGCAGTCGTATCGTGATTGACGGCATGCAGCGCATTGCGCATCTTCTGGCCAATCAATCAAAATATGCCACGGCAACTATAAAAGTGGCGGCCACGGAAAAATCCATGGCGGCGCTCCAGAACAAGCGCATTCCCATTTTCATGTTGTCCAACCAGCTGCCGATGCTGCAAATGGGCCGGGAGCTTCCGGAAGTGGCTGGACAGCAAGCCAGTTATTGTGATCCTAAAGGCACTAATTATCACAAGCGTATGGTCAGCGAAACGTCGCTCATCGCCTTCAGCGATCCCAATGACCTGTTAAGTTACGGCATACCTCCCGGCTATAGCGACAAATATCTGGATTCGAGATTATGCGCCAGTATCACCAATGTGAATATCAATGTCGCCAAAGTGATGGATGCCTTTGGCCTCACCGATGTCGCCAATCCCCTGGAAGCGCATGTGGGCTACGGTCAGGATGATCGGGTGATTGCGCTGATTGCCCATGGCATTGGCAATCAGCAAACATCACCGCTGATTAAGCAGCGCTGTGAATTTACCAAAACGGTTAAATGAACGACTGAAACCGGCGGGGTGCGAGGCAAGGCTGCGGTGCAGCCTCGCCGATGCGAGACGGCTGTTCAACGCTGACGAATGCCATTTTTGTTAAAATGCATCCAGAATCGCCTGCTTTTTTGCCGCATAGTCTTCAGCCGAGATTAATTCGGCGTCGAGCATATTTTTCAGTTGCGCGAGCTTTTCGACGGGGCCGGCGGCTGCATTGTTGCTGTTCATCGCCTGCGCGATGTTTTGGCCGAAGCTGATGCCGGCGCCCAGTCCCATGCCCATTCCCGCGCCGCCGCCTTCGTTCCTTGCCGCTTCGCGCAGCGCTTCGAGCTGCTGAATCTTCGCATAATCCAGTCCGACTTCCTTGGCGGCTTGCGCCTCGGCGGTCATGTCGGCGATCCGGTTGATGCGTCTTGAGGTATCCTCATCGAAATCGGTGCCTTCTATCCGAAAATCGGTGATTTGGAAACCGAGTTCGGCGAACAGAGTAGTCAATTTTTCGCGGACTCCAGCCGCGATTTCTTCCCGGTTCGCGTCGATATCAACATAGCCGAAGCGGCTGGTCGCCAAAAAATCGCCCAGCGGTTGGCCGAGCCGCGCGCCGATCACCTGTCTCAAGTCGTCAATCAAAAAACTGTTTTGGCTGCCGACCACATTCACAAAAAAGTTGCCGGGCTCGTGGATCCGGTAACTATAATTACCGAACGCTTTCAGGCCGACCGGAAATTTATAGAGCGGGTCCAGGTATTTGATGACCGATGTGGTCCCCCATTTTTGGTCGAGGATCACGGTCTTTCGGAAAAAATAGATCCCGACCTTATGCTCGCTCTCGAAAAACTGCATGAATTTGCTGATCGTGGTCCAAAACGGGATGTTGTCGGTTTTCAGATCGACCAGGCCTTCGTCTTCGTAAACGGCCTGCACCTTGCCTTGATAGACGAAGATGCAGCCCTGCCCGGGACCTACGATCAGCTTGGAGGCATTTTTGATTTCGTCGCCGTTATCGGTCCATTGCTCGAACAGCGCATTTGGACTAGGATTTTCCCATTCGATGACCGAACGCAGTTGGCGTTTTAAACCGTCAAAAAGTGCCATGGTGTTGCTCCGTGTTGCTGGGATGAGGGATTGTAATGATTATATATGATGGCTGGACCGGCTTATGAGAAAAAAATCGACGACTGAATTTCAAACACGGCTATGGGAAGCCGTTAATGCGATCGAGCAGGATTCACGGGTGGAAGTGGTGGTGGTCATTCGACCGCGCTCGGAGCATTACCGCGACATTGCGTTGCTCTGGGGCATTGTCGCCGCGTGGCTCAGTTTTACTTATCTGATGTTTGCGCCCGAACTGTTCGAGGACTGGCTGATTTACGATGCGCCGCTGTTCGCGTTTGTGGTCGGCTATTTGATCGCGAATATCCCATGCTTGACACGGCTCAGCATACCGCAAGCGCGACTTCGAAGGAATGTTGAAATCATCGCGAGAGCCTTGTTTCAAAAGGGCGGCATTCAGCACACGCGGGCCAAAACCGGGGTTTTGATCTACTGTTCATGGCTCGAAAAAATGGTTTACATCCTGCCCGACCGAGGCGCCGAAATGGCGTTGCCCGCGGAGGAGTGGCAGACCTTACGCGCCGGCTTGCAATCCGTTTTTTCAGGCGGCGAGCCGCGAGAAAGGCTGCTCGAGCAATTGCATCAAGCTCGCCCGCTTTTCAATCGCTATCTGCCTCCTGTCGCGCGCGACATGAATGAACTGCCGGACAACGTGGAAATCGACTTATGAGGGCGTTCATTCTGCTTTTGGCATTATCGATCGTCAGTCTATCGTGGTTGAATTCGGCGGAGGCGAGACCCGGCGGCGGGCATTCGAGTTCCGGGCACCACTCGTCTTCATCGCACAGTTCATCGTCACATGGTTCGTTTTCGCACGGCTCTTACTCATCGCACGGTTCCTCTTCGCATAGTTCCCGTCCGATGAGCAATGAGGAACTGGTGATTTTTCTGATCATCGTGATTGTCTTCATCCTCATTAAAATGATGGAAAAAAGGCGAAATGCGGACTCGTCGCTGGCCTCGATGCCGACGCCGGTCATCCGCGCCAGACGGCAGGATCAAGTCAAACAGCAGTTGGCGCTGCTCAAACAAAGCGATCCGAATTTTTCAGGCATCTTGTTCCTGGATTTCGTGCATTCGTTGTACAGCAAGTTCTACAGCTATTCCACGCATCCCGAATTTCGCTACCTGAGCCCGTTTCTGGGTGCCGATCTGCAACGGCATTTCGATCGGGCCGGACCGTGGACGATCACCGAGGTCGTGATCAACGGCATCAAGTGGCAGGAGATCAATACCGAAGATCCTAACGGCGAGACGATTTGTCTGGTGATCGATGCGAATTACACCCTGGACCTGCGAGGCAAACGGACCCGTTACGCGGTCACCGAACGTTGGCAGTTCAAACGCAAGAAAGGCCTGCGTTCTCCGGAACCGGAGAAGATGCAATCGCTCTGTTGTCCGCACTGCGGCGCGCCGGCGCAATTCACCGATGCCGGCTTATGCGAATACTGCGCCCGGGTGATTCATCAAGGCGACAGGCAGTGGTATTTGGCCCGGCGCGCGGTGCTGGAGACCACAGCGCTTGCCGCCGCCGATGCCGTCTCTTACGCGGAAGAGCAGGGCACCCATCTGGAGACAATCAAACAGGCCGACTTGCCCGAGCAAATGCTGCGCTTTCAGCAACAGCATGGCCTATCGGACTGGGAGGATTTTTGGCGGCCGTTTGTGGACGATGTCGTGAGGGCTTATTTCATCTCCATTTACAGTGCCTGGAGTCATCGCGATTGGCAGGGGGCGCGGCATTTGTTGTCGGACAGGCTTTTTGAAGCCAATTTATTCTGGCAGCAATTGTATGCCGAACAAAATTGGTTCAACCGCCTGGACGATTTAAATATCGGGCTGGCCGAAGTGGTAAAAATCGAGCTCGACCCGTTTTACGAGGCAATCACGGTACGGATATTTGCATCCTGCTACGACTACACCGAGGACGCCGGCGGAAAATTGATCGGCGGTTCCAAACGTTCTCTGCGCCGTTACAGCGAATACTGGACCTTCGTGCGCCGCATCGGCGCCGAAAAAAGCAGCGCGCCTTATAGCATCAACCAATGTCCGCAATGCGGCGCGCCCGCCGATAATATCGGTCAAACCGCGGTCTGCGGCTATTGCGGCGCCAAAATCAGCACCGGCGAGTTTTCTTGGGTGTTATTTTTGATGATGCAGGATGAGGCTTATGAGGGATAAGCCGGCGAGGCTTTCTCTGCCCCGAGCAGCCGCTTAGCGCATCCGTTTCCCATAGGCGCGCGTTGGGTTTTAGCGAGTCCTATTATGTTTGCAACCGCACTGAAGAATGCTATGGCTTAGGCTTATGTGACTTCGATACCGCCATTCGGTATGCCTACTGCCCAGTTCAATCGCTATTCAATGTTAAGATATAAATAACTGATTATTATCGGTGTTTTTGATAAGGCATAATGGCTTTTCTTCAGGTTTTTGACTAGATCTTATTGTAGATAGGCAGGAGGCGCTCTCACCCTAACAAATTTTATTTGGAGTTTTTGAGTTCTAGATTCGCAGTCTTATGGTAATATTAAGAAAAATATTTCTGTAGATGGCCGCAGTTCTCCAGGCCGATGCAGAATCCGCCGACAGGATCAAGACCGCGAAGAAAAAATGAGATCGTGCGATGGATTTTTTTCAGCGCCCTGAAAGTTGAATTCGGGAGTGATCATGCAGACAGAATTCAAAATAGAACAGAATGCCTTATTTTTAAGCGCACTTTCGCCGCCTTTATTGAGATACGGCGCGTCGGTGTTATTGGTCGTGATTGCCGCTTTTGCGACAAAATATATTCAAGTAATCGGCGAGGAAGGCAGGGGCTTTTTGTTTTTGCTCGCTGTTTTTTACGCGACGTTGCTATTCGGCCGCGCTCCAGGTTATTGCGCTGCGATCGTATCGCTGCTTGCCCTCAATGCTCCAATGTTATTTCCGGGCGAGGATTACAGGCTTCATGACGTCTTTCTATTAAACGTCGGATTAGTTGCAGCGTCGGGTATCCTCATTTATGCCACGGCCTCTCATCGCAAGCTTACTCTGGCGCTGTGGGAAAGCCGAAAGGACTTGAATCACGCCCAGGCTATCGGACAAATCGGCAGTTGGGTTCTAAATGTGCAAAAAAACGAATTGCACTGGTCAGAACAGAATTTTCTGATATTCGGTATTCCCAAAGGAACGCCGCTGACCTACCAGACTTTTCTTTCCTGCGTCCATCCTGAAGACAGGGAATACGTTGACCGGATGTGGCGGGCAGGTCTGCGTGGAGAGCCTTACGATATCGAACACAGGGTGATCGTGGAGGAAAAGATCAAATGGCTGCGCGCCAGGGCCGAGCTGCAAGTCGACGGCAATGGAAAGCCGTTGAGCTGGTTCGGAACCGCGCAGGATATTACCGAGCGCAAGCAGGCTGAAACCGCGCTGGCGGCCAGCGAGGAAAGGCTTTTGCTGATTCTGCGCAGCGCCGAGCTGGGCTCCTGGCATTGGAACGTGCAAACAGGGGCGGCCGATTTCAATGATCTATGGGCTTCGATGCTGGGCTGCCGGCCCGAGCAAATCGAACCGCATATCAGTGCTTGGGAAAAACGCGTCCACCCTGACGATTTGCCGCAAGTTAAGGCGGCTCTTGCCAATCATCTGAGGGGGCAGACCCCGCTTTATCGGAGCGAACATCGCCTACAGAAGAAAAATGGAGAATGGATCTGGGTATTGAATTGCGGCCAGGTTTATCAACGCGACAGCCAAGGCGAACCGCTGATGGCGGCGGGAGTGAATATCGATATCTCCAACTGTAAAAAAACCGAGGCGGAACGGCAAAAATTCGTCATGCTGGCCAACAACAGCAAGGAGTTTATCGGCATGTGCGATATGAATTTAATGCCCTTTTATATGAATCCTGCCGGCATGCAAATGGTTGGGCTCGACAGCCTTGAGCAAGCCTTGCAAATCCCCGCTCAGCAATTCTTTTTTCCGGAAGACCAAGATTACATTTCGGAACATTTTTTGCCCAGGGTGATCCGCGAGGGCAGTGCCGAAATGGAAATCCGTCTGCGCCATTTCAAAAGCGGGGCCGCCTTATGGGTGATCCACAATGTGTTCCATATTAAAGATACCCAAGGCGCGCCGATAGGACTTGCCACCGTGAGCCGCGACATCACGGCGCGAAAAGTAGCTGAAAATGCGCATCGCAAAATCTCTCAGCACCTTAAGCTAGCCGTTGAAGCCGCCGCCGCCGCGCTTTGGGATCACGATCTGAGCACTGGCACTGTGTATTTCTCGCTTGAATGGAAACGGCAAATCGGCTACTTGCCTGACGAGTTGTCGAATCACTGGGAGGAATGGGAGACGCGTTTGCATCCCGACGATAGGGAACGCGTCCTGACCATGACCCGTGACTGTTTTGAAGAACGGCTGCCGACTTATGAGCTGGAATATCGCCTGCGGCACAAGAACGGATCGTATCGCTGGATCCATACGCGGGGAGCGTTGTTATATGACGCCAAAGGCCAGCCTTGCCGGTTACTGGGGTTGAATCTGGATATCACCTGCTATAAAAAAGCCGTGGAACTTAACGAACGGCGCAACAAAATGGATGAAGCAACCCGGCATCAAATCGCCATTCAGACGGCCGCCGCGTTCGTTCACGAAGTTAATCAGCCGCTTATGGCTGTTGCATCCTATACCGACATTGCGCTGCATTTGGTGGAGGAGGTTGGCAACCCGAGTCCTGAGAAACTCGCCCATGTGCTGAATAAAAGTTCTGAGCAAGTAGAGCGTGCCGGCCAGATCATACGGCAGTTAATGAATATGCTGCAAAAGGATGAAATAACCAGCGAGCCAGTGGTTCTCGATGACGTGGTTCATGAAGCCTGCGACCTCATCAGGGCCGAATCTAATCTGGGCGATTTCAACATCGAGCTGTGTCTCGCTCCCCAGCTGCCTCCGGTCCAGGCCAACACGCTGCAAGTCGAAAAAGTGTTCGTTAACTTATTGCGCAATGGCCTGGACGCCATGCAAGGCGCCGGCATGACTTCCGGTACGCTGACGATAACGACCGGTGTTGCCGATGACAATAAGACCATGGCGCGAGTCACGGTACATGACAGCGGCAAAGGCGTCGATCCGGATAAACTGAGTGTTATTTTTCAACCTTTTGTTTCAACCAAATCCAAAGGATTGGGGATGGGGCTCGCGATTAGCCGAGCCTTGATCGAGGCGCATGGAGGAAAGCTATGGGCGGAACAAAGCAACGATTCCGGTTTGTTTTTTCACATTAACTTACCTTTTGAGCCATGAACAATCAACCCAACGTTTTATTGATCGACGACGATCCGTCGGTACGGGAAAGCTTAACTTTACTGATGGAGACTATCGGCTTTCCTATTCAAACTTATGAGAGTGCCGAAGCTTTCCTAAAGCAGTATTCCCCTGGAAAACCGGGGTGTTTGATCCTTGATGTCAACATGCCGGGAATGAACGGGCCGGAGCTACAAGTCGAACTCGCCCGGCGAAAAATACAGTTGCCAATCATATTTCTGACGGGATATGGCGATATTCCGATGACGGTTCAGACGATCAAAGCCGGAGCGGTCGATTTTATGATCAAGCCGATCAAAGGTAGACTACTGATCGAGCGCATTAGATCTATCTTTCAGCAAGATTCGCTCAAGCGCGCCGAGGTAAATCCAAATTCTCCACTTTGTGTTCGAATTTACGATTTGACTCCACGGGAGAGGGAAGTGATGTCAATGGTTGTGGCAGGTTTTACCAATAAGGAAATAGCCCGACAATTGAGTATCAGCCACCGTACCGTCGAAATTCACCGCGCGCGGGTAATGGAAAAGACCGGCGCCGGCAATCTGCTTGAGCTTGCACAGCTCTGCGAGCAGAGCAAGTTGCCTTCCGATAGGGCGATTCCCGTGGTAGGCGGCCAGAAAATCCAGACCGGAAACATAAATCTCGACGTTAAAGCCATCCAACGATAACGAAGTACTGAGGGCGTCAAGCACGGCCTCGTCATCGTCAACCAAAAATATGGAGGCTTGGTTGGTCGTTGCCTTTCATCTAACCGTCGGCAGTAACCGAAAAAATGATGATACCGGCATTGCTTCGCCAGCGCCACTGGAAACGAATCAACGAGCCATAAATTTTCTTAATGCTTCGGATTTTGTCAATAATACCAAAAAGATAGAGCGTAACCCGCTACACGGGGGGGACGTCACTCCCAACACCAAAACCGGCGATATCATATCCGTGACAACGCATGACCAGATTGGCCAGCAGTCCGGTCCAGCCGGTTTGATGCGCGGCGCCGAGCCCCTGGCCGTTGTCGCCGTGAAAATATTCAAAGAACAACAGATGTTCGCGCCAGTCGGGATCGGACTGCCAGGGGCTATCGGCCGCAAAGGCCGGCAGGCGGCCGTCGGCATCGGGGCGGTAAAGATTGGCCATCCGGCGGGACAAGCAGCCGACGATTTCGCTCAGGGTCAACGCCTTGTCGCCGAGTCCTGGCGCAGAAACGGTATAAGCGTCGCCGAGAAAACGGTGGAATTTTTCCAGCGCCAGGATCAGCGTGTAATTGGTCGGCAGCCAGATCGGGCCGCGCCAGTTCGAATTGCCGCCGAATAAGCCGGAATTCGACTCGCCCGGCACGTACTCGATCATGGCCTGACCGATGCCCGGCAAAACGCCCAAATCGCGGTGCTCGGCATGGACGCGGCTGACGCTCCTGATTCCGTAAGGCGAGAGAAACTCCTGTTCGTCGAACAGGCGGCGAATGATCGCCGGCAGCATGGTGTGATCGACCAGCGACAAAAGGTGTTCGCCGCGGCCGTTTTTACGCGCGGGGCATGCGCAAATGGCATTTCCGTGGAACACGCCGCCGCTATGCTGGTTGAGCAAGGCGCGGAATCGAGGGACGTTCTTCAACAAGCGATTGTCGATGATTTCGCAGGCGAATAGAGGAATCAGTCCGACCCAGGAATAGACGTTCACGCGATGGTGCTTGCCGTTGGGCTCCACCAGCAAATCCTTGAAAAAACCGTCCTCCGGATCCCAAAGCGAAACCCCGGTTCCGGCATGGCCGGCGAGGGTGTTGGCGATATTCAGAAACTGCGTATAAATCTGTATGGCCGCATTTTCATAATCGGGATCTTCGGTCGCCAACTCCAGCGCCATCACGGTCATGTTCAGCGCAAACATGGCCATCCAGCCCGTCGCATCCGACTGTTTCAGTTTATAGCCTTCCGGTAAGCGCCCGGAGCGGTCGAACACCGAAATGTTGTCGAGCCCCAAAAAACCGCCTTCGAATACGTTCAGGCCGTCGCGATCCTTGCTGGTGATCCACCAGGCATAATTCATCAACAGTTTGTGAAAAACGCGCTGCAGAAAATTGCGGTCGCCATGGCCGCGCTGTTGCCGTTCCATCCTGAAAACCTGCAACGCGCCCAAGGCATGCACGGGCGGATTCACGTCGCTGAAGGACCATTCGCAAGCCGGAATCTGGCCGCTCGGATGAAAATAGGTTTCTTTCAGCAAGACTTCGATTTGATGCTTGGCAAAATCGGAGTCGATCGAGCAAAACGCGATGCAGTGAAAGGCCAGATCCCAGGCCGCAAACCAGGGATATTCCCACGCATCCGGCATCGAGATCACCTCGGCGGCCCGAAGATGTTTCCAGCGCGCGTTCCGTCCGGCCTTGCGGATTTCCGGAGGCGGCAATTGATCGCCTTGCAGCCAGCGCAGCACGTCATAATGAAAAAACTGTTTGGACCAGATCATGCCGGCCATGGCCTGACGAAAAATTCGAAGATCGCCGGCGTCGGCATTCGGCAGCAGATCGGCATAAAATCGATCGGCTTCCAGTCGGCGTTGTGCAAGAACGGTATCGAAATCGGCGAAAGGATCGGCCTCGTCCTGTGCGGTCAGCACCATTTCGATGATCTGCTCGCCGCCGCCCGGAACGGTCAGCACATACCATGCGGCGCATTTGGTGCCCGTTTGTTTGGGATTGACCGCGGCGATGTCCTGATCTATCACCCAGCGGTGAAAGCCGTCCTTGACGTGGGGCAGGGCATTCGGAACCCCCCAAAGGAGGGCGCTGTTGCTTTCATTTTCAGTAAATAACAGTTCCGCGCCTTGCCTGCCATGGAGACGGTAGTGATCAAGCTCCGGATGAGAGGTTTGGATAGCCCATCCGCATCGGCTCCCGTTTTCTCTTTTCAGCACGGGTTTATCGCTATGCTCGCCGCTCCAGTTCCAGGTATTGCGAAACCATAGCGTCGGCAAAATATGAACAGTGGTCTGATCGGGCCCCCGGTTGCAAACCGATATGCGGATATGGATTTTATTCGTGGAGGCTTTGGCATACTCGATGCCAATATCACAGTAACGCTTGTCGGCGAAGACGCCGGTATCCAACAGATTGTAAGGCGGCTGATCGCGTCCGCGCTTTGCGTTTTCCTCCACCAGGCGGATATAGGGGAAAGCGGCTTGCGGATATTTGTAGAGATATTTCAGGTAGCTGTGACTCGGAGTCGCATCGTCATAAAAGTAATATTCCTTGACGTCTTCGCCATGGTTACCCTCGTTGCCGGTCAGGCCGAAAAGGCGTTCTTTTAGAATCGGGTCCTTGCCGTTCCATAAGGCCAAGGCAAAACACAGGCGTTGTTTTTCATCCGAAATGCCGCCCAGGCCGTCTTCGTTCCAGCGGTAAACGCGGGAGCGCGCCTGCTCATGCGAAAAATGTTCCCAGGCGCGTCCGTCCGGGCTGTAGTCTTCGCGCACCGTGCCCCAGGCCCGTTCGGATAGATAAGGCCCCCACAAGCGCCAGTTTTCTTTGTGTTGGCGTTGATTCTCAAGCCGTTGTTGTTCGGCATTGGTTTTATCGTCAATCATGCTAACTCTCCTTTTATCTATTATCAAATAATAGAGTCTTATTAAACACATGAGCACCATGCCCATATTCCTCGAATACGCCACCAGGATTATCCCATGACAAATTTTCAACGCCATGGTTCATGACGCCATCATCATGGGTCCGGCAATATCCGTAACCGGAGCGTGAAACGTGATCGAAGATGAGGGATATTATTTTGTTCTTGCATGACAGGATGCCCACTTGAAAAGCTAACGGATTAACCCTATTGTAAGGGCATGAAACCGGACATCCGGTTTATCATCGACAAGATCAATTTGATTAATTAATTAACGAGGAGAATACGATGGCCTACCATTACCAACCCTGGAGTTTGTTAAATCAATTGCAACGTGAGCTTGAGCGCGCGCATGAGGGCGGCGCAGGCGAGGGTTCTATCGCGACCGCCGAATGGACGCCTGCGGTCGACATCAAAGAAGACAATGAAAAATTCGTGCTCTATGCAGATATTCCGGGCGTCAAACCGGAAGACATCGACATTAGCATGGAAAACGGCGTGTTGACGATCAAGGGCGAAAAAAAGAACGAAACCCAGTCCGAACAGGAAGGTTATAAGCGCGTCGAGCGGATCTACGGCTCGTTCTACCGCCGTTTCAGCCTACCCGATACCGCCAATGCCGAAGCGATCAGTGCTAAATCGAAAAACGGCGTATTGGAGATTGTGATTCCGAAGCGTGAAGCAGTCAAGCCAAAGAAAATCAGTGTTGAAGCTATTGAGTGATGCAACGGGCAAGCCAATTTTTTCTGGCTTAATCGGCTTGCCTCTTTAGGATGGTTAGATAGGCTTCGTGAGGGTACAAAGCCTATCTTAACGCATTTTCCGAGCATTAAAGACCCTAGGGTTAACCGGCAAAAGAAGCATCAACTGCAAGATATATTCTTTATCAGCCTCTGCGCAGTGATTTGCGGAGCGGATAACTGGGTTGCGATTGAAGAATTTGGCTTAGCCAAAGAGGACTGGTTCACTGAATTGCTGGGATTAGAGCATGGCATCCCTTCGCACGACACCTTCGGTGAAGTGTATGCGGCCATTGATACCGACCAGTTTAGCGACTGCTTTTCCCGTTGGGTATCTGATTTAGCCCGTCTCACCGACGGGGAAGTCATTGCGATCGACGGCAAGTGCTTAAGGCGGAGCGTGGACAAAGCCTCAAAAAAAGCCGCGATCTATATGGTCAGCGCATGGGCGCAACAAAATAACCTGGTTTTAGGGCAGGTCAAAGTCGATGACAAATCGAATGAAATTACGGCCATTCCGAAGTTATTGTCACGGCTGGATATAGCGGGGGCCGTGGTGACTATCGATGCGATGGGGTGCCAAAAGAAGATAGCCGAGCAGATTAAACAGCAAGGTGGTGACTATGTGTTGAGCCTGAAAGGCAACCAGGGTACTCTGCATGAGGATGTCCTTACCTTTTTTACCTCGTCGTTATCGCCGGCAGTCGCCTCTGTCAGTTATGACGGCGAGCATGGCCGAATCGAAACGCGCTCGCTTCGAGCAACCGCCGACATTGCTTGGCTGCAAGAGCGGCATGGCTGGAAAGGCTTGCAAAGTATTATCGCCGTCACGGCCAAAAGAGAAATCGATAACAAAGTAACCGAGGAAACGCGCTATTTTATCAGCAGTCTGGATGCCCATGATCCGAAGCGATTGGAGCGTGCGGTGCGAGCACACTGGGCGATTGAAAATAATCTTCATTGGGTGCTTGATATCGCCTTTGATGAGGACAGCAATCGAACGCGGAAAGGACATAGTGCGGCGAACTTGGCGGTGATCCGGCATATTGCCCTGAACCTGACCAAAGCTGAAAAAACGTCTAAGGTGGGAGTGAAAATCAAGCGCTTAAAGGCCGGATGGGATAACGATTATTTACTCTGTGTCATCGGGATGATTTAAGCGCGATTACCCTGCAGATTATCAGAATTCGCTCAGCGCCTACGCTGCGGCGGGATCGGCGCCTCTATTTAAGCCTGAAATTGAAATTGGCCTTGTGCTGCGTGCCGTCGTTGAGTTGCAACAGCAACTCGCGGCAGCTGTTCGCCCAGGCCTTATCGGTTTTCCACACGTAGGTGTACTGGCCGCTGGTCGCATCGTAAGTCAGGCTGCTGACGCCGACCGCCACGGTAGTCTCGATGCTGTCGACGGCTGCTGCGGCGTCGCAGGCGATCGGCTGCGATTTCGGAAATCCGGGCGCGAAGATCGCCAGGCCCTGATTGCCGTTCAGGCTGAACTTGACCGGTATCGCCGCCCCGGGCTTAACCTTGTTGAATACCGGCGGGTTGTCGACCGGCGCGAAGAAGCCTACAAACGGATAGGTCGCGACCTGCACGGCGAACACACCTTCGCTGCCGTCGGCGAAGTGCGCGGTGAAGGCGAGATGGATGCCGCTGAGGCCGTCGCGCCCGAAACGCAGATCGGTGACGGTCTTGCCCGCGAGCCTGTCGCCGGCCGCGATCACCTTGCTCAACGTGCTGGCGAGATAAATGCCTTTCTGGCCGGTGCCCCCCAGCCCCAGGAAGGCGGTGTGCTCGCTGCTGACCGAGACGGCATTGAAGCCGGTGAAGCTGCCGGTGCCGCCGGGGATCAGGGTGGCCAGGTCGGCGATGCGGACTGGGTCGGATGGAATGGTGCTATTATCATACAGATACACGCCCGCCTGACCGCTGCCTGCGCCTAAGAAGGCGACGCGGATGGGTTCGTTAGGGATCGCCGCGAGCGCGAGATCGGTGAAGCCGGTGAAGCTGCCGGTGCCGCCGGGGATCAGGGTGCTCAGGTCGGCGATGCGGATGGGATCACCGGGGATTACGGGCTCACCAGGGATAAAATAAACCCCGAACGATCCGGCGCTGCCCGCTCCTAAGAAAGCGGCGCCGCCCAAGTCCAGCGCCGGGCTTTGCGGAAAGGCGGTGAACACGCCGCCCGCGCCCGGCACGGCGGCGCCGGTGCTGGAGAGCGTAGCGGTCGGCAATGGAGGCGAGGCGAATTGCACATTGTCCAGCGTGACCCTATCCACATCCGCCATCGCAATCTCGACCTTCGTGATGTCATTGCCGGACGAGAGGAAGCCGACGAATTGCCATTCGGTCGGATGCGGATATACCAGTTCAAACGTGCCCAGGACTTGATTCGACGCCCCGTAAACCGTGACGGTGTTGCCCGCGAACTGGGCGTCGTTGTACCAGAAACCCATGCCCGTTTGCGGGCTGGCGAAGCCGATGCTGACGCCGCCGCCCTCGCCCAGCGCCAGGTTGTCGACGCTCAGCACGTTAGGCAGGCTAAGGGGGCCTGCCTCGGCTGCCGCCAGAGGCGTGCCGCCATTGAACGGCGAAAAACCGACGCCGGGGTACTGGCTTGTCACCGCCGTGCCATCGGCCAGATTGTCGAAGTCAATCAGCGTCGGGTTCGCGACCGAACTCCGCCAAGTAGCTTCGGAGGTGTAAGTCGTGAGCGCCGGCAACGTGGCTGCGTACGCGGCAGCCGGGACGCAAACAATGAAAGCCGAAATCACGGAGGCGATCAACGGCCGCAAGAATTGCTTAGGACTTTGTTCGTTGTTCATCATGGTCGTGCTCCTTGGATTGCCTGTGGCTTAACGCAAGCCCGAGAACCGCACGGGGGCTTGTGGACTGTTCATGGTATTGATAGCGCATGATGTGGCGCCGGCCGCATCATGGATACTCAAGCATATACATCCTTCTTGACCCGTCGATGCATTTATATGGATGCATCACAGTAGAGGGTAGATGTTTTAAAAGTCCACCGTGCTAACCGTCCCAACGTTAAGACGGCATCGCAAGATAAATGCAGGCCTTGGGCATCATGCCCAGCCTCTGGTACCAATAAAGCCACGATCCATTCATCAATACGGTGATCCACGCCAGCAATTTACGTTTGAAGTACCGGGCAGACGCCGTTGTTGGCTCTTGGAAAAAATAAGATGAGCGAAGATTTTTTTCGCTTATGGCAACCCTTTACCTTATGCCGGCATAAATCCGCTATTTTCGGTGCTTCGCCAATAACCTATAGAGATCCAGCAAAGGCAAATAAGGCTCGCTTTCGATGGTAATATTGCGCTTTGCCAGTCGGCACTCTTTCGCGGCAGGTTCATCCGGCAGCAAGGTTTTTGGCGGCAACGGGCGATCCGGCGTGGTCACATAAAAAATGGGTGTATGGGCGTAACGTTGAATGCGTTTATCTACGCCATCCTGGTTGATGCATAAGTTGACACGTCGATGAATGCTTTCCGGGAAAACCTGGACTAAGCATTCATCGTTAATCGCTTGAAATCGCTCTATTTCGTCATAAATGGCGTCATGTTCAGCCAGCGACCGCTGCAACAGTTTATCTAACCGGGCCTGAACTTGTTCCCGGTCCAGCTTAGTGGTTTTTCGGTACCGATTCCAAAAAAAACCGGCCGACAGCACGGGGTAGGGGAGTGCGGTAAATTTACGGCATGCTTGCCGACGATTGAAGCGTGGATAACCCAGTCGGGTCATGGCGCGTTTGGATAACCGATCGCCATCGTCATCATCCTCGCTGTCTGACAACTCAAGCTCATTTTCGAGCGAATCCATTTTCATTAGCTGTTTATGCAGCAGATCCCGCTGCTCGTTCACTTTTTCAACCGCCATGTAGGTGGCGATCGAGCAGGGTGCCAGGCCATTATATTGGATCGTGGATCCAGGTTCCTGGCCATCGTCACTGTAAGACCAGTTCAACACGATGCTTTTCAGCATATTCCGAGTTGCGGCATGATCCCCCTCTACCTGCTGAATCCAGGCCGGATAAGCCGCATCAGCATTCAGGCAGGCTACCAATTCGTCATGCGCATCTTTAAACGTCGTGAAAACGTTGAGTAATTCGGCTTTCAATTCGGATTCTTTAGACGACATAGCATTCCTCGGGGTGGAAAAAATAAAGTACAGCCCTATTATACTATCATCTGATAATAGATTCTATTTATATGTAATCCCTATCAAAGTAACCTCTTTACCAATTCAAAAAAATCATCCTACACACATAACGCATATAGCCGCATCCTTAACTAATTTAGTAGATTTTAAAATGTTAAATAGTGGCATTATTTATTTGAAACTATAAGTTCTATTATCATATAATAGATAAAAATAGAAGAGGCCGCCGTGCATTACCTGTATTTATCAAAGTTCCAACCTTGCTCGCTCTATCCGGACATTCCCTTCAGATTTGGAGGCATTATGATCACACAAATGAGATCTGATATTTCCGAGGCTTTTTTAAAGCGAGTAGGGCGTGAATTTTTTTTGATGTTCCGCGATCATCAACGTAGCATATAATGCACGCCCCTAAAATACATATCATCCGGAGCCCTTCATGCCGCCTTGGCTTATCTTTGTCATTCTGCTGGCTCTGATTGGCATGTCATCCAAAAATAAGGACACTCGGCAAGCAGAGAAAAATGCGACTGAAGGATTCCGGCACAATGCCAGCGCCGCGCAAAAAGCGCGCAAGGACAGGCTTGATCAATGCGGGGATCGTTGCAAGGACATCAAGAATGATTACACGACACCTATCGCTAACGAATGAATAAACAACCCCTTCTTTGGATTCTGCTGGTCATGGCCTGCACCTTGACCGGTTGCGCGCTTTACGAACCGCAAGAGGGTCTGGAGGACGGCTTTGATTATCCTGCGCCCGTTCATTCATCGGTCAATCCGGTAACCAGAGCCCATGTGAGCGCGGAAGACTGGATCGCCTGTAGCGTCCAATCGGCGGGAAGCCTGATGCGTTCCGCAAAAAAACGAGCATTGACCAGCTTTTGGAAAACCGCCTGTGCGAATGGCGACGACTGCGGCTGTATCGACGGTTTGGCAAGCGGCAGCGGATTTGCGCGCTGGTGTGATTCTGCGACATTGTGCGCGCCGAATGACCACACGTTTTATGGCGCGGCCACCGGCCTGCTGAATAATGGCCTATTTTCCGCTTATGAAGGCAAAATCCTGGTCACGCTGAATACGAAACGCGGTCTTTTCGACGGCGCAATCAACAGCGACGGCAGTTACGCCGCCGGCATGTTGACGCAATTGACCAGCGGCGAAAAATTTTTGGGTTTGCTGGCCGGGGAAGAAGGCCGCTATCAGAGCGGCGTTTTATACAAGGACGGTAAGGTAATCGTCGCCGATCGATTCGACGGCGCGAAGCCTCTGGGGCGCGTGCTGACGACCGATGCGGACGGCAACTTTGTCGAGAGCGAGTGCGATGCTAAAGGTTGTCATGTGATCAACCGAAGTCAAAACGGCCTGATCGCCGACTTATTCAAACTCATGAGTGAAAACAAGGTGCAAGACCTAGCGACGCGGCGCGTTCTCTCCCTGATAGGCCGGGAAGCGATCCTGATGCACCCGGCTGTCCGCGCGTTTGAAGCATTGAGCATGGCCTCGGATATCGTCAAGCTCGTGCAGAAGCGGAATCCGCAAGCCCATTAGGATCCCGGCTTTAGCGTAACGCGGTGAACGATGCAAATTCACTCACGCCCATCCTCTGACGCCCCGGCATGGGCTTGACAATCCGCCAGGGATTTAGCCGTGGGCTTGCTGCCTTTGATCACCTGCGTAAACACCTTCTGGCCTGACAAACCGTGCGGGTCGGTCACCTTCAGTGTCACGGTGTAAGTTCCCGGCGCGCAGTAAGCGTGTTCATGGTTCTTTTCGGCCGAGGTGGAACCATCGCCAAAGTCCCACACATAAGACGGCGCATCGCCATCCACGTCGCCGCTGCCTTCGCTCGAAAACAGGATGGAGAACTTGGATTTCTTCGCTACTTTGCTGCCTGACGCCCAGGCTACCGGAGCGTCATTTACGCCACGGGTATCCAAACCCAACCAGTAAGCATCGCCAACCTGATGCGTCTTGCAAGCGGCGGATTTCTTTGTTGTCGGCTTGCCTGCAATCGTATGCGTCAGTATGCTTTGTCCCGTCAGGCCGGTCGTATTCGTCACGAACAATCTGACCCGGTAAGCGCCTGGAGAGCAATAAACATGCTCATGGGTCTTTTGATTCGAGGAAAAACCATCGCCAAAATCCCAAAGGTAGGTTAAGGCTGCGTTAGCGGGATCCACCGTGCCGTCGCTTGAGAAACTTAATGTATATTTCGATTTGCCCTTTTGCTTTGACACGGAAGCCTTGGCCATCGGCGGCGGCACCGCGACATTGCCGGTAAAGAAATATTGGCCGAGACTGCCGTAATCGGAATAGGCGGTCACAAAATTGCCTACCCCTTCAACGGCTAACAGATAGTGGCCCGGCTGAAGCGATGTGGTGATCGTGGCATCGGTGTCGGTTTGGGAATCACTTTCGGCTAGTTTATTGCCGTTCCAATCATACAAGGCAAGCTTGATATCCAGATTGGTTCCGCGCCGATCCGGCGAATAAAACGCTTCCCATGCGGGCGTTGCGATCAGGTTGATCGAGCCGGCCGCATCCAACATGAAGTAATCCACATCGTCGCGGGTTCCGATAATGCCCTTGTTATAAGGTATTGTATTATTCGGGTCGGTTTCCGGGTTGGTGGACTGAATGCTGCCGTCTAAAGCGATAACCAAAGGCGTAATGCCGTCGTGGTCATCAGGGCGATAGCCGAGTTTTTCGGCGATGATGGCCGTGTCGTCCTGGGTTTGCGTGGCGCCTGGGTAGTCGCCGTTATTCCATTCGGTGACGCTTTTGTTATAGCCCGATCCCATGATGGGCGCCCAGGAAGACGCTCCCCAGCCACTGCCGGCATAATAGTCCAGCTGGGAGCCGCCATTCGAGTAACCGTCATGCGCAAGCCCTAAATTGTGTCCCATTTCATGCGAAGCGATCAGCGCGATATTCGTAGGATCCAGACCCGTAGCGTTGTAATACACGAATGCGGGCGAATAATAGCTGGCATAATCGCGATTCCCCCAGACATCAAGACTAGACGCGCCGGAAGCTTGCTGGTATGCCGGCATAGCGACGCCATTACTATCGACGTCGCTCGTAATCAGAATGGTTCCCGTCGTCGGGCCGAACACAGCCGGCTCTTCGGTGGTCACGTCAACAGCGAACGGCGCGAAGTCTTCGGCAACTTGGTGCCAAACTTCGGCGATCTGGAGTAATTCCGCCGTACTAAAATGCGCATTGTCGTTATCGGAAGTGAACTCCTTGGCCTTTAACACCGTGTTTTTAGGGTAATCGCTATTCCAGGTCGTGCCGACAATATCGCGCCCGTTGAAATCCAGGTAAATCACGTTCTTTGAGCCAGGCAAGCTATGCAAAGCAAAGACATCAGGCTCGGTCATGGCGATGTTTGCCGATGATGCAGCGCTCGGCCGAGCAACTGCGGAGGTAGTATCCGGCGCTTCGAATAGATCAGCGTAAAACACATCCCCCTGATCGTTAACGCGAAGATGCGCTAAATCAATTTCGGTAAAGGAGATGTTGTCAAGGTTTCCCAACACCCGGTCTCTAACATGATCAGGAAGTCCCGACAGCCTATCCCGAAACCGCCCTGCGGGAAGATCATGAAGCTGGAAATGCGATCCGCGCTTGAAATGCTTAATCGGCCAGGATTCAGCGGCCAATGGGGTAACGAGAATGGCACCCAAGATGGCAAATAAGGCTGCTTTTTTGCTGTCCATAGTGTTTATTGATTTTGAGAATAACGAGGACCGATATATCGTTGGCTGAGCGGAGTCGAAGCGATTAACTTAATGACAATGATGCGCAGGGTGGAATGCCCAGCGCATTCCACCGAATGAATCACCTCTCACTGAAGAAAAAGGAAAGCTGTATTGCAAAAAACTATCTAACTTTTAGTCTTCTGTTGAAAGCCCGATCAGCAAGCGGATAAATTGCATCACATTTTCATTGAATACATCGTTGTGGCCGTCGATGATCTCCTCATCGACCCGGATATTCAGATAAGGATTTTGTGGGGTGGTTTTGTTCAGATGCGTCAGCACGGTGGAGCCGTATTGCGTGGAACCGCCCGGCGTTTGCGTGCTCCAGATGTTTTTCATGTTGGCATAGCTCGCGACCCGCATGTTCTTTTCCTTGTCCAAAGGCTTCAAGGTGTGGCTGATCAACGGCAGATAATGACCTACCGTATTGCGGTCGGCTTCGCCTTCATCCAGTGCGAGCGGATGTTTGCAGTCGTTGCGTTCGATATCGTGATGGGTTTCGAAAAAAGTCGAGAACACGCGGCCCAACGGAAACAGGGTACCGGTGGCGCTGTCGGCTTCCGAAGTCAAAATCGCCAAACGCGGCACTTGTTCCGGAAAGTAACTGCAACGCGACTGGGCCAGATCATAAAAGGGCGCATAACGCAGCGCTTCGAACGCCGGGTTCAGCAGAACGACCAGATCGCCGAAGCCTTTGGCGGTATCGGTAAAGCCTTTGCCTTCCTGGCTGTCGACGAAGCGGCTGGCCAAAATTTGCGAGGTCGCGCTGTACACGACCGCGCCGCCGAAGCTGTGGCCGATCACGACCAGGCGGCTTTTGATCGGAGGAATCATCGAATTGCGCACATTCGCGATTTCCTCCAGCTTGACCAAGAGTTCGCTGACGCCGAGATAGCCGACATCCTGCGCGGTGCTTTTACGGTCCCAGAAGGTCAGATAATTGAACGGCGGTACGTCGAGCGATTCGCCGCGCCAGCCCACATAGACGCCGACAATTTTGCGGGCAGGGCGCTTCAGTTGCTTGCTGCGCCGGCTTTCGATCGCGCTGAGTTTGGCGAGATTGTCCTTGAAACTTTCGATATTCGGATCGCCGGGGCGGGCGTTGTGATGCCAGCCGTGCACGAAGACGTTCAACAAAACGCTTTCTTCGGCGGCTTTTTTGTAGAGGGTATCGAGTAGGGCCTGCATCTGTTTGCGGTCGCGCATCTGGCCCTGATCGTCGATTTCGACGAAGCCCAGCGTGTATTCATTGTCCTTTCCCGTATTGTAAAGATGCAGCGAGTTTTGCTCGCACGCATTGCCTGGTGAAACGCTACACGGCTCATAAATGCTCCGGTATATCTCATTCGATGCGCAGCCGGTCAGTAAGGCACTTGCGCACAGCAAGGCCTGCAACGGCATCATTTTTATCAGACTCATGAGCATCTCCGGGGAATTAGAAAAGGACTTTTGCGAAGCAAAGAGTCTAACAGCCGTAATTATCTCGGTCAATATGCGTTCAGCATCGTCTTGACCGCATCGGCCAGCAAGCCTAAATGTAGCGGCCCGATAACATAAATCACAGGACCCGATTACATCCGTTTTTCGGGACCACTTTAGCTGATAATATCCGTGCGCTCTGGCCCACATTAAATGAGAATGAGCCCTGATTAATTGAGAACAGCCCGATAACATCGGCCAGGAACCACATTAACCGAGAACGGCTACCGCTTTGCTGCTAATGTGTTATGCCTTACAGTAATACGCCGGCAGCCAGCAATTGATCGTGGAGTTCTTGGGTTCGTTCAGGCGGTAATTGACCGCTCAGGAACGAGCGGATTTCCTTGGGTTTGGCGGTGAGTATGTCGGTCAACAACCTGACGTTGTAACCGTTACGCGTCAGACGTGCTTCCAACCCATCCAGGTCAGGCGCCAAAATATCTTGAATGGTATCGGCGTCGACCGGTTTTTGTCCGACTCGGAAGGCCTCCTCAATCACAGGACCCGATTACATCCGTTTTTCGGGACCACTTTAGCTGATAATATCCGTGCGCTCTGGCCCACATTAAATGAGAATGAGCCCTGATTAATTGAGAACAGCCCGATAACATCGGCCAGGAACCACATTAACCGAGAACGGCTACCGCTTTGCTGCTAATGTGTTATGCCTTACAGTAATACGCCGGCAGCCAGCAATTGATCGTGGAGTTCTTGGGTTCGTTCAGGCGGTAATTGACCGCTCAGGAACGAGCGGATTTCCTTGGGTTTGGCGGTGAGTATGTCGGTCAACAACCTGACGTTGTAACCGTTACGCGTCAGACGTGCTTCCAACCCATCCAGGTCAGGCGCCAAAATATCTTGAATGGTATCGGCGTCGACCGGTTTTTGTCCGACTCGGAAGGCCTCCTCGAAAGCGCGCGTCAAATAAAGCTCAAACTGTAACGGTGTCGTCAATTTCTCGCAGAGTAATGTCACGGCAGCATCGGTGATTAAAGTATCCAGCTGGGTTTCTGCTGCCGTGACTTGATCGAGCAACCAGTACACGTACTTTTTCTTGTCGTGCCCGAAGCTGTTCAGTTCGAAAAACGTCGTTCGTGCGCCAATTTCTTCCATTGACGGGCGCAGCAAGTCGTTCTTGAGCTTTGGGTGCCCGGCCAACACCACGGACAGGGTCCCTTTGCCGCTCCGCACGATTTCCATCAAGCGTTTTAGGGCAATCAGGGTCTTGCTCGGCAGCTGGTGAGCGTCATCAATGAACAAGGCGACCGGTTTTTTCCTTTTGCGAATCAACTCGCGCAACGCCCGTTCTCGGAGCCCAACCGACTTAGGCAGGGGGTCATCCTTATCGATGGCCAGATCGCTGAATAATGTCTGTACCAGCGTTGCGGGTGTGACTTGGCTAACATCCAAAGCTAAGGAATTGGCAGTCAAGATGGCTTTATCTTGTTCCAGTAAGTCCTGGATTTTTTGCAGCATCGCCGTCTTACCGGTACCGACCATGCCGGCCAGTACGATGAGCTTGCTGTCCTTGATGGCCAGCTTGAGTTCGGTGACGACTTGTTGTAATTGGGTCGTTTCGAAATAGGCGACCTGGCTAAGCGAACTCATTTCCCGGATGAGGCCATAGTGGTTTCTAATGTCACTCAGCATGAGGCGGGTTCTCCGATACATGTTCGACAGGTTCGATACAGGCACGGACCCGTGCCAGCACTTCCCGCTTGTTCAGCGTGGACTGAACAAGCGCATTGATCCGAGCGAGCTGATCGGCAGACAATTTCGCCAGTGGCAGCCCCAAAAATTCCGAAATGGCGCGTTTCGCCGCCAGTATGCTCGGGTAAGCCAACTGGTTGAATGGATCGGGATCGGCAAACGCTTGCGCGGGTAAGCCGTCGGGCCGAATGAATGCCGCGACGTCGGGCCGATTTTCCAGGGCGGCACGCGGCAATTCGAGTTGAGCGGCCAATGTCTCGATGCGATCCGCACGCGTCTGCGTGGCTGATTTCTTGAAAGCGCGGTAGCGATTCAAGGGGATGGGACCGCCGACCGGCAAGTAAGGACCGAAGCGTTTTTCACCGTGCTCGACAAACAATTCCTGGTCGAACAGCCCCCACCACAGCACCACCTCCTCACCGGCTAGGTCAGCATCGACCTCATACGGTATGCCGTCCACCGTGACGCGCGCATCGATCGCCACCTTGCGCCGTTCCGGTTCGCGGGCAAAGGTGCAAAAACGTTCCCAACTGCACATCGCCCGAATGCCGCCGGCGGGCAGGTTCTGCAACCAATCTTCGGCACGCGAATGCGGCTCAGAGCGATGATCCATTGCGTTGTAGCGAACCAGGAAGTTCTGTAACCAGGCATTCGCTTCCATTTCATCGCGCGGTTTCTGGAAGTGATACAAGGTTTCATGGAGCTCTTTCACGGTGCGGAATGGGCGCTCGACTTTGCCCTTGGAACGGGCCGTGGTACGACGGCCGTCCTTGCCGGCCGGCAGGTGGGTGCGCAACTTGATGCCAAGGTAACGCATCACGCGCTGAAATACCTGGCTACGTGCCACAGGTCCGTTATCAGTGTATATCATCAGCGGGATACCTTGTAACGGAGCGTCAGGCGAGGATTTCGCGGCCATGGCGTTGAATAGAAAACGTAAGGCGGTGACGACATCCTCGCCGTAGACGCAGTGGTACTCCTGGTAAGCCACCCCGCTGCGATCATCGACGACGGAAAACAGCATCAGGGTGGGCGCCTTCATATCCGGACGAATCCATGACGGAGCCTCGACTTCCTTGATATCATCAGCGGGATACCTTGTAACGGAGCGTCAGGCGAGGATTTCGCGGCCATGGCGTTGAATAGAAAACGTAAGGCGGTGACGACATCCTCGCCGTAGACGCAGTGGTACTCCTGGTAAGCCACCCCGCTGCGATCATCGACGACGGAAAACAGCATCAGGGTGGGCGCCTTCATATCCGGACGAATCCATGACGGAGCCTCGACTTCCTTGAGGTCCGATGGCGAAAGGTCGAATTGCCAGCAATCGTTGCTGTGCTCCGCCTGGAAGCGCACCGCAGGCGGTGGTCGCCCTAGGGTCGTGCGGTCGTAACCCCATTGTTTGAGATAGCGATTCACCGTGGTCTTGTTGAGTGTGCCGGCAGCGGCTTGAACATGGCCAGCGGGGGTATCGATCCCGAACGTCTCGATCAGCCGGATCGATTCGGCGGTCGAAAGGTGTCTGCTTTTCTTGTTTGATGTTCGCACTTTTATCGCGGCGATCAATTCGCAGTAGTGCTCTAACTGCTCTGCAGGCAGTACGCGCGGCACTCCCCGATCAGCGCGGCGCAAAGCCTTTGGCCGGCATCGCTCGGCCAGCGCCCCGTACAAGGTGGGCTCAGAAACACCAAACGTCTGCGCGGTTTCCGCCACGACCAGGCGGCGTTCGTGACTGCGAGTCGGCAGTAATGCCAGCCGCCGTGCCAGATCGATCAAGGTCTCAGAGGGAATGATCTTTCTAGTCACAGCACAATCTCGACGCTACCGAACCGCTCTCGATACGCCGAGGGGTACGCCGCGATGGCGCAGATAGGCGTATAAAGTGCTCTTGGAAATATGCAGATGCTCGGCAATTTGCTGGGCGCTGAGCTTGCCTTCACGGTACAGTGTTTCGGCGGCGCAAGCGGTGGATAGGGCTTTCTGCGGCAAGCCTTTCGGGCGTCCGCCGATGCGTCCACGTGCGCGGGCGGCGGAAAGACCGGCTTGCGTGCGCTCGCGAATCACATCGCGTTCAAATTCGGCCAAGGAAGCGAAAAGATTAAACACCAGACGTCCTTGCGGCGTTGTGGTGTCGATTGGATCATTGAGGCTCTTGATGCCGACATCCCGCTGTAACAGCAGATTGACGGTCTCAACCAGATGCTTGAGCGAACGCCCCAGACGATCCAGTTTCCAAACCACCACGATGTCACCCGGTCGCACCTCTTCGAGTAGCTTGGCCAATATCGGCCGCTCGGTCGCCGCGCCGCTGATGACTTCCGTGTAAACCTTGGCGCAGCCCACCTCCTTTAGCGCATCGACCTGAAGCGCTACGGTCTGATCGCGGGTGCTGACGCGGGCGTAACCAATATTCATGGGAATCTTTTGTCGTATGCGTATCGTCCATTATACTCATCACCCAAAAGTAAATGATCGTTTTGTCGAACGCTGACAGTAGCTAATTAGTCAAGTCGAGCAAGATTTGCAGGTCTTTGCCATTAATCCGTTCATCCCGATACAGGTCCGCATCCGGATTGAATTTCGGGTCGCCGACTTTACTGCCCAGGGCATTTTTTAACAACGCGATGTCAAGATCATCAACCAGGCTATCGCCATTGAGATCCCCGCGTATTTTAGGCGGAACGAATCCTTCAAACTCGCTGGCCTTGTAAGCATAAGTCGTGGCTAGATCGAAGCTGACCAAGTTGCTGCCGCTGGGGCCAGCTATCAATAAATCTTTTACGAAGTAAGGACCGTCTTGACCATTAGTACCGATTCTGCTGCCGTCAAAGACAAAGCTTATCTGGGCATCGCCGGCACTTAAATCCAGTTGATGCGTATAAAAACCGATTTCCGTACCTGTTGAATCGACTAAGCGGGCGCTCCAAACGTAGGTGCCGCTCGTTTTCAGTTTTACCCCTACCTCAACTTGTAGTTGGTTGAACAAGCCGTCTCCATCGGTGTCGACCCCTCGATTGCTCGAAGAGCCCGTCAGCACGATGGCTGGAACAGTCGCTTGATTGGGGTCAAACTCGGTATACGAATAGCTTTTAGTCTCTTGCGGAAGCTGAAGCCTGTCAATTACTTTGTGAGTTTCAGGATCCTTAAGGACAACTTCCGCCCGGTATGGGCCGTCAATTTGACGTTTGAAAATATAAGCTCCGTCAAAATCAAAACTCAATTGCCGAATCCCAGGTGTTACCGTGATTGATTGTGAAATACTTGATGTATGGTAGGTTCCCGAGGTGCTCGTCAGTTCGAGCTGACTTTCCAACAGATAAGTCGCTGCTTGGGAAAAACTGGCATCAACGGTGACATTAAGGAGGTCGAACAGCCCATTGCCATTGTTATCAACCCCTTTATCGGCAACGGAACCGTCCACCAGTTCAAACACGGAGGCGAAGTTTTGAAACTGATAAGGCTGGGTGACAAATTTGAAACCTACCGCATAGCGATTGCCTTCGCCGCTGCTTTCTTCAAGCGACAACCCTCCATCATATGGTCCATTCAGGCCGGACCGACGCAACGGTAAACCGGGAAACACAAAACTATACTGCGTCTGCCCGGCCGTAAGCATGACATCGTCGGCATAAGCGTTACTTATTGAGGGCTTGCCATCTTTATACAAAGACCCTGCAAAACGGTAATTACCACTTGCGCGAACAATGAGATCCATCGTCACACGGAGACCCTCTAACATCCCATCACCATTCTCATCTACCCCCTCATCGTGCGCTCCGGTAATGTATGCGAGAAGCTCTCCGAAAGTTTGATGATCATAATTTGGCGTTTGCAGACTTTTTGTGTTCGTTTCGCCTAAGACTGAGAGATTGAGGTCGTAGGGACCGTCTTGACCGGAACGGAAGATTTCTTCACCCGAGAACATCAGCGTTACCGTTTGCTTTCCGGATTCGGCTATCAAGGTTTTCGTGCAGTCAGCTGAAGAATGATACTGGCCGCTGGTAATTAACTGGCCGTTTTTCCTTAATTCGCACCCTATGGTATAGGAACCCGCCTGGGTAATCTCGACATCGACATCGACAGCAAGGGCCTCATAGATGCCGTCGTTTTCAGTATCTATCAGGCGATAATTTGCGGTATCCGGGAATTGGAGCCCGCCTACGGTTGCCTCTGCATTCGCGATTAGTGCAGAAGTGGAGAGGGGAGCCGGTGGCAACAAATAACTATAATTATCCCAATCAGCTCCTGGAGATGCCGGTGCTTGGCCTGGCAATTGATAAATTTTCGCGCCTTCAACGGTAACCAAGTAAGGCCCGTTGGCATCCGCCAGCGTCTCTCCGGTTTGGTTAAAAGCAACAAACTCATTCTTTGTAGAATAAATCTTGTTGAAGGTAGCGTCATAGAAATTATTGTTATATCGGCGTAAGCTGTGATCTAAGAATCTATATCGGTCATAAACGGTACCTTCGAATGCTTTAGCATTCCCCCTGAAGAGAGGGTCGATTGATTGCTGCCCCAGAACTGTTAAAAAGCCTTTTTCTAGCGAGCCTCTTTGTATTTCCCTGTACATTCCGTCCACCCCCAGTGTTTTCGACATTGCGCTAAATACATCGCTGAACAGGTAGCAATCGGCCTGCGTGCAGGTGATCGGATCATTGACCATTCCGCTCCAGTCACGGCATTGAGGATACGTTGAGTACTGCCAGTTGGCTCCGCCAAAGCTATAAACGCCCTGAAGTACCGCAGCATGTATCGCGGCCTCGTCCGATTTTCCGGCAGCCCACGCGGTCGCTTTTTCGTACCAGGCACGGCGAGGCGGATTAACGTTATCATTTGGGCTGGCTTTGGTCGCAAACAGTTTTCGACTGGCACCGAGGGTTTCCTGATGATTATTTTTATTGTCATTTACTGTATAAGTGAAATTCACCAGATAACTGCCTATTTTATCCGGCACAGCCACTGGAAAATCACCCTCAAAACCTGACCATGTCTTGGAGTCACTGCCACCCCCGCTAATGGTCCATTCGACTGATACTTCGGGCGGGTCGATGCTGTTCTCGGGGCAAGTCTTGATTTTAGCTTTCAAATTGGGGCTGCCACCCCCGGTAAAACCCGAGAAAGGATATTCGTCGATGGCTTCTGTCGTAGTTGTCACGGTGCATGTTTGATCAAACTCTTGCTCATAAATAACATCAATCGTTTCCTCGCCGGTATTTTGTCGAACTTTATTACCACCTTCGCCGACCGACATCTTAAGAGCCAATTTTGGGCGGATAGGGATGTGCATCGCCACCCAGTCGATGGCTGTACACCAGCTTCCGCTACTTAACGTATCGACATTGATTTGAATTTTGTTGGTAACTGGCGTTACGCTAGAGCCATTACCCGGCCGCTGAGGAAATTTCACTTTTCGAATGTCGATAGTGAAATCATTTAGTTTCCAAATATTATTATCTCCTGTCAGAAAACCTACACTTTCACCGTTGAACAGTACTTCGTCTTTTTCCGCTGGCGGACCGCCAGTAACATCGACATCATAAGCAGGCATCTTAACTGCGACTTTCGCAGGAATGATACCAGCAGTAATAAACGCTGACGGGTCGATCAAATAGCCGTCAGCATCGACATCGCCGACAAATTTGTCGATAACGACTTCAATAACTAAAGGATGACCTGCGTCTGTATTAAAGGTACATCCCGTATCCAGTCCATTGCCATTGTCGGCAATGAAAACATCGCTTGTTGGCGGATCAAAAGGGGAAGTTCGATTGGCCGTGGCAGCCGAAAGTGCTGTACTGGGCGCGGGGCTGTCGCTTCGAACGTCTCTCGTTTCTTGCGCCTCGCATATTGAAAAAGTTGGTAATACCAGCACGATGGATGCAACCAGCAGCCATATCTTTATCACGTACTGTTTCAGGGTAGACGAGGAGTTTCTACACATTTTCATGCAATGCGCCTGTAAAATGAAGGGGAAAGTATTGTCAATTTTTGGGGTTTGAGGCGCAATGGAATGGAAAATTTAGCTAGCTTATTAGCTGATGCGCTTTTGCGATAACATAAGAGAGTGGCGGAAATTTGTCAAACGGCGTTGAAAACTTTCTGGCGCGGTAGGGCGGGTAGAGCGGAGCGTTCTTCAAATTTTCGAAGAGTATGGAAACCTACCGCAAAGTTTTGAACGAAGAGGCTACGATTGTAATGTCTACCAACAGCGATCTTTTCGAATTGCTCAAGCGGATCGAACAGAAAAGGTCATAGTAATGGATCTGTAAAGCCAAGGGTGCGCTGCGCGCACCCTTGGCTTGGCGATCAGCAGCAAATCTCCGCCTTGAAACCCGCCGCGCCGCCCGGCACCGCCAAGCTCAACGGCCTCGATCCTTCGGCCTGATTAAAAGCCCCCTAGAGCATTTTCATATAGGGTAAAGGTGCAATGCTGTTAAGTTAAGCCGTCATCTCGGCAGGGATTGCCGAGATCCACGACTGCACGGACGCAGGAGGTAGGGCAAGGCAGGAGCAATTGCCGAGAGTACATGGAAGTATTAAAGCCTGCCATCCTTGGCAGTTTAATTCCGGCACTCCCTGCCGGAATGACGAACCCTGGCTTAACTTAGCGGCATTATTCAAGACCGTACATCCGAAACGAAAATGCTCTAGAAAAACTGCCTGCCTGACCTAACAGCCGCATCGACGAATTACCGCCCTTTCGTTGCTCGGATTAAATCATAGCCTTGGCAGCCTGACTATGTGAAAGGGCTGGGCGCTTACACTCAGTCATTTCTTTCTATACATCCTATACACCGATTGCCCGCTTGGGGTCGGGTATAGTCAATCGTTTGACAGCATGAGACGGGTTGGTACGCATTATTTGCACTATGTTCATTCTCAGTTAATCTGGTTCCTAACCGATGTTATCGGGCTGTTCTCAATGAATCTGGGCTCATTCTCGTTTAATGTGGGCCGGAGCGCATGGATATTATCAGCTAAAGTGGTCCCGAAAAACGGATGTAATCGGGTCCTGTGATTTATGTTATCGGGCCGCTACAGTTAGCCTATCTCATCGAAATGGCTATCGACTGAATGCAATCGATTAGGTGTCCGGGAAGAATGCCGAACCAGACCAGCAGCAGGCTTAAGGCGGCGAGTGTTACGGTAGACAGCCATTTGCGGGATTTTTTGGGGGGTTCAGACATCACCTCTTCACTATTCATCGACATCGCGACAATGATCCTAACGTAGTAGTAGAGCCCAAGGCCGCTGCCGATGATGACACTAGCCAGCAAGACCCACAGTCGGGCATCGGCGCCGCTGGTGAAAACATAGAATTTACCGATAAATCCGGCGGTCAGGGGAATGCCTGCCAGCGATAACAACATCAGCGTAAACGTTCCGGCCAACCACGGACGCCGCCAAAACAGACCGCGCAAGATTGCGACATCACCGGCCTCTTGTTGCGGCGTGGACAGCACCGAAACGACTCCGAAGGCACCGATCGTGGTAATGAAATAGGCAACCAGATAAAAAGCGGCCGATTCGACAACTAGTGGCCTCGCAATGCTTGCGCCGGCAATCAAGGCTACCAAGAGATAGCCCATGTGGGCGATCGACGAATAGGCTAACAAGCGCTTGATATTCTTTTGCAGCAATGCCAGCATATTGCCGACCAAAATAGACAGCATCGCGATGAAACTGAACACGGTCAGCAAAGGAACGTAACGGTAGCTGCCGGTGGTCACCAATAAACGTAAGAGCAGAACGAAAACAGCACCCTTCGAGACGGTCGCGATAAACGCAGTCACCGGCGCCGGAGCGCCTTCGTAGACATCCGGTGTCCACAAATGAAACGGGGCCAACGATAGCTTGAAACCGAGCCCTGCCGCGATCAGAATAACGCCGCTCAGAATCACGGAATTTAGGGGAAGGTGGGCATCGATGAAGCCTTCAATGCCGATGAAATCAAGCTCGCCGCTTTCGGCATAGAGCAAGGCAATGCCCATTAGCAGAAAGGCCGAAGACACGCCGGACAATACCAGGTATTTGATTGCCGCCTCGAGCGGGCGAGTCCGATTGACCGGATAGCCGATCAGCGTGAACAGTGAAATACTCAGTATTTCAAGACCTAAAAACAAGGCGGCGAAATGACTGCTGGCGGCCAGCACCGACCCGCCTAAGAGCGCGGTTAACAATAGCAACGGAAGTTCTTCGTTTTCTGCATCGTATTGCTTGAAATAATCATGGCACAGGCCCAGCACCGCGAGGCCTGCCAGTAACAACAAGGCGACAAAGAACAACGCGTAATGGTCTATGTTCAGCAATGGAATCGCCTGGATCGAAGATTTATGCCAGGCAGGGCCAATCAAGAGCAGGGACAACACGATGCCAAAGCCGGCGATACCGTTGACCAGCGCGAAATTCCGTCTGACCGCGATCACGAGCATGAGGGTGATGGCCGTGACGATCATCGCAATGAAAGGTGCAAGAACGATTAGCGAATCAAGGTCCATGAGGGTTCCTTTGCATTCATGTTTTGAATCACTTGTTGCAGCGCCGGCGCCGAAATATCCAATACGGTCTGGGGATGTAGGCCAAGCCAGACCGAGGCCAGTATCAGCACACCCAGCGATGACAGTTCAAGGATGCCGCAATCGGTCAAAATCGGCCGCTTTTGCAAGGGGCCGTGACACGCTTTCTGGATAATGATCAGCGCATAGACCGGCGCCAGGATTAACGCAAGGGCGGCCACGGAGGTGACTATCGGATTCACTTTAAAGGCGCCCAGAAGCACCAGAAATTCGCCGATGAAATTCCCAAGGCCTGGAAGCCCCAGCGTGGCCATCACAAAGAACAGCATGAACGCCGACAGTCGCGGTACGGCCTGCCACATACCGCTCATATCTCCAAATTCCCGGCTATGCAGGCGTTTTTGCAGGAAACCCGCGATCATGAATAAGGCTCCAGCGCTCAGGCCGTGCGCGAGCATCGTGACGACCGCCCCCTGCATCGCCAGCAGGTTCCAGGAAAATAACCCCAGCAGGATGAACCCCATGTGACTGACGCTGGTATAGGCGACCAGCCGTTTGATATCGGACTGAGCATAAGCCATCATTGCGGCATAAAGCACACTCACGGCACCCAGCGTCATCGCGATCGGGGCAAAGCGATGCGCCGCATCCGGGAACAGCGGGATCACGAAACGCAACAGGCCGTAGGCGCCGGTCTTCAGCAAGACACCGGCCAGGATGATGCTGCCGCCGGTGGGGGCCTGCGTATGCGCGTCCGGCAGCCAGGTATGGAATGGCACGGCGGGTAGCTTGACCGTAAAGGCGATCAGAAAGCCGAGCATCAGCCAATCGGCAAGCTTGGGTTCGAGCGGGACATTCAGCAAGGCGAAATAATCGAACGAAAAGGCGCCACTACGCTGATAATTGACCAGCACCAGCACGATGATCGCGAGCAGCATCAAGAGGCTGCTGACTTGCGTGAAGATTACAAATTTGATTGCCGCGTAAGTCCGGTTTTCATGCCCCCAGATGCTGATCAGAAAATACATCGGGATAATCATCACTTCCCAGAACAAAAAGAACAGGAAGAGATCGACCGCCAGAAACACCCCGACGGTGCCAGCCAGGCAGGCTAGTAGGTTGAAGTAGTAGAATCCTGTCCGCTTGCCGATTTCGGTCCAGGAACAGCAGACCGCCATCCATCCGAGCAGAACTGTCAGCGCTATCAAAAGCAGACTGAGGCCATCGGCGGCCAAATGGAAACCGATGCCGAAGCGCAGAATCCAGGGCAGGTCGAGTTCGGTCAGCCATGCCGCCGGCCTGCCCGGAAGCGGGATTTCCGCGGCGTGGTTGCCGGTCAATTGAGAGGCGGCCAGCCATGCTTCCAAGGCGAGTGTAACAATGGCGGTCCAGCGCGGCGCATTCGCATGCCAGCGCGCCGAAATCCAGGCGGCGAGCCCGCCTACAAACAGAACGGCGATCAATGAGGGCAAGATCATGACAGCAGTCCTATCGCGATCACGACGACCGTACCGAATGCCATCGACGAAGCATACCAACGGATACGTCCGGTTTGCGTGGCGCTGGTCAGGCGGTGCAATTGTCGGCTCAGCCAGGCAATGCCGAGGTACAACTTGTCGACCGCATCGTTTTTATTCAGGGCAGCGAGGGTTTTAAAAGGCCTGATCAGCACGGCGCCGTAAATCGCATCGAGGCCCCAGCCGGTCAAAAATAAGCGATTTAACAGCCTGGCCCCAGGTAAATTAACAAAATTGGCTGCCGAAAACGTGCCGGTCAGATAGAACAGTCCCGCGATCGCGACCCCGAGAATCGGCGCCGCCAGGGTTATGATCGAAACGAGCGTAGCGTTTTGCCCGGGATTTTGTTCGCTCAAGGCCGGAAATACCGTATCCAGCGGGATTTGCAGCAATCCCCCACACAGCGCCAAAACGCTCAGCAGTACGAGAGGAATAGTCATACGTCCGCCGATTTTCTTTTCGATCTCCCGCGTTGGCTTGCCGAAAAACACCACAAACACCAGACGAAAGCTGTAGATGCCGGTGATCAACGCGCCCAGGCAGCCAGCCCCCCACAGGATGTGGGAGGTTTCGTAGGCGGCCAGTAAAATTTCGTGCTTGCTGTAAAATCCAGAAGTAAAAGGCAGCGCGGTCAGCGCGGCACTGCCGATCATAAAACTCCAGTAGGCAAGCGGCATTGCTTTGCGCAGCCCGCCCATTTTAAAAATGTCATGCTCGTGGTGAAAACTGAAGATCACCGCGCCGGCGGCCAAGAATAGCAACGCCTTGAAGAAGGCATGCGTCAGCAGGTGAAAAATCGCCGCCGACCAGGCCCCAACGCCAAGCGCGAGAAACATGTAGCCGATCTGGCTAATCGTCGAATAGGCGAGGATGCGTTTGATGTCGGTCTGCACGAGACCCGAACAGCCCGCCATTAATAGCGTAACCGCGCCAATCAAAGCGACCGCACCTTGCACCGGAGGCGCCAGCATGAATAAGACATGGGTGCGAGCAATCAGGTAGACCCCGGCGGTGACCATCGTGGCGGCATGGATCAGCGCGCTGACTGGCGTGGGGCCTGCCATCGCGTCCGGCAGCCAGGTCTGCAAAGGCAATTGTGCGGATTTGCCGACCGCGCCGCCCAAAATCAGCGCCGCCGCGACGATCGGCAACACGGCACCGGTCGTCCATTGGCTCTGGGCCCGTCCCATCAGCGACGGGATATCGAGCGTATGCAATTCGGTGAAAAGCAGGAATAGGCCCAATGCCAGCGCGGTATCGCCGATGCGGGTCATCACGAAGGCCTTGCGTGCGGCATAGCCGTTGGCCGGATTTTGATACCAGAAGCCGATCAGCAGATAGCTGCCGAGGCCCACGCCTTCCCAGCCCAGGTAAAGCAGCACCAGATTATCCGCGAGCACCAGCACCAGCATCGCCGCGACGAAAAGATTCATGTAGGCGAAAAAGCGCGCATAACAGGCGTCCGTTTCCATGAATTCGGCCGCGTACAGATGAATCAGAAAACCGACGCCGGTTACGACGAACAGCATCGTCAGAGATAAAGCGTCGAGGTAAAAGCCGAACGGAATCGACAAGTCGCCCGACACGATCCACGAGCCCAAGGTCAGACGATAGGGGGACATCGGCCCTTGCAGGAATTCGAAGCCGAGCAGCGCCACCAGCACTGTCGAAATCCCGACACTGCCGGCACCGATCCAGGCGATCTCTGGCTTGGACAAGCGCCGGCCGTAAAAGACCAGGATCAGAAATCCCAGCAGCGGAATGATCGGTACCCAGCCCAGCAAGTCAAACACGGTCGTCTCCTAGCCTTGCATCTGATTGATCGAATCGGCGTCCAACGTTTTGAAGCGGTGGAAAATCTGCAGCGCCAAGCCGAGGCCGATACCCACTTCCGCCGCGGCCAGCGTCAATACCAGCAAAAATAGGATTTGCCCGTCCGCCTGTCCCCAGCGCGACCCCGCCACGATAAACGCGAGTCCGGCCGCATTCAGCATCACTTCGAGGGACATCAGGATCATGATCAGATTGCGACGCGCCAATACGCCGATCAAGCCGAGCACAAACAGCAGACCGGACAGCAGCAGCCCCATTTCGGCAGGAATCACGCTCATGGTTCGCTCCGGGGTTTTGCCATTTTCAGTATCGGTTTGCCGAGATGATAAGCCCCGACCAGACCGGTCAGCAGCAGGATCGAGGCCAGTTCAACCGCGATCAGATAAGGTCCGTATAACGCCATACCGACCTGACTGGCACTGACTACATGGCCGGTTTCGGCGCTGCCGCCCTGGACGATGACCACAAGCATTTCGGTGAATAGGATCAGGGCCAACAGCGACGGGCCTAACCACGTCCCTGGCTCAAGCCAGGCGCGTTCCTGGGCTATCGTTTTGTGCCCTTGATTCAGCATCATGATCACGAAAACGAAAAGTACCATGATCGCGCCTGCGTAAATGATCACTTCCAGCACGGCGGCAAAATAGGCGCCTAACAAAAAGAAAATCACGCCGACGGCCAGCAGCGACAGAATCAGGTACAACAGGCCATGAACCGCATTGAGCCGCGTAATCATCATGATCGTCGCGAAAACCGCGACCGCGGACGTGACATAAAACAGGATCAACGTCATCATGCTCTCCTTCAAGGCAGCAGGGTTTTTACATCAACAGGCGGAGATTCGTTTTCGGCCTGACCCTTGGCTTTGCCAAAGATCGTCATGCCGGCGACCCGGTAAAAATTGTAATCGTGATATTTTCCGGTACCGTCGATCAACAGATGCTGTTTCTCGTAAACCATGTTCTGCCGGTCGTATTCGCACATCTCGAAATCCGGCGTCAATTGGATCGCAAAGGTCGGGCAGGCTTCCTCGCAAAATCCGCAGAGTATGCAGCGGGAAAAATTGATCCGGAAAAATTCGGGATACCAGCGGCCATTCTCGTCTTCGGTTTTCTGCAACGCAATACAATCGACCGGGCAGACGACCGCGCAAAGGTTGCAGGCTACGCAGCGCTCTTCGCCGTCCGGGTCGCGGGTCAGTATAATGCGTCCCCGATAACGTGGGGACAAAGCCGGTTTCTGTTCAGGGTATTCGACCGTATCCGCCTTGACGAACGAATGCTTCAATACTTCCCACAATGATCGCAATTGACTCAGCATTGTCTTTTCCTGGTTTCGATACATTAACCCGGCGACGCCAGCACTACCGCGCCGGTCACCAGCAGGTTCAAAAGTCCCGCCGGCAAGAGAATTTTCCAGCCAAAGGCCATCAGCTGATCGTAGCGCGGGCGCGGCAGCGCGCCGCGGATCAGAATAAAAAACAACACGCCGATGCCGGTTTTCAGACAAAACCAGACTAAAGGGGGTAGCCATGGCCCCAGCCAGCCGCCGAAAAAAAGCGTGACGATGATCGCCGAACTCAAGATGATCGCGACATACTCGCCGACGAAAAACATGCCGAATTTCATGCCGGAGTACTCGGTATGAAAGCCCGCCACCAGTTCCTGTTCGGCTTCGGGCAGGTCGAGAGGTGCGCGTCGGCTCTCGGCGATGACCGCAATCAGGAAGATGACGAAGCCGATAAATTGCGGCACGACAAACCAGACGCCACGCTGAGCCTCGACGATCTCTCGCAAATTGAATGTACCGGAAAGCATCACCACGCCCATGATCGAAATGCCCATGAAGACTTCGTAGCTGACGGTCTGCGCCGCGGCGCGCAGGCCGCCGAGCAGCGAATATTTGTTATTGGATGCGTAGCCGGCCAGTACGATGCTGTAGACCGACAGCGAGGACAAGGCCAGGAAATAAAGCAGCCCGAAATTGAAGTCGATGATGCCAATGCCCGGCGCAAAAGGAATCACCGCGAATCCGAGCAGCATGGCGATGAACACGATGGCGGGCGCGAGCACAAATACCCCTTTGTCCGCAAAAGGCGGAATCCAGTCCTCCTTGAAAAACATCTTGATCATATCCGCGGCCACCTGCATCAGACCCAACGGTCCGACCCGATTGGGCCCGAGTCTGTCCTGCCAGATCGCCAGAAGACGCCGCTCCACCCAGATCAGCATCGCCGCGACAAAAATCACCGAGGCCAGAATGCCGACGATATCGCTTGCTTGACCGAGTTCAGCGTTCATCAGCGAATCTCCGTATCGGGCGATTGTTCGGGCTCCGCTTTTTTCAGCACAACCCGGGCGCCATTTTTTAAGAGGAGACATTGCGGCAGACCGGCCGTGACGCCGAGCATGGCGGGAGGCAAGGTAAGCTCGATTCGCACAAGACTTCTCACTAAGAGAAATCCCTTTGGGTCGAAAATTTCGACTGGCTCGCTGCCGCAGACGCCCAAGGTTTCGGCATCCTCGGGATTGATTAAAACGCAAAAAGCGGGAAGCCGTTCAACAATCGGTTGTGAATGCAGGCTGAGCTCTTCGCTGCCGAAAATGTTCGGCAGAAGGATGACTCGCCAAAGCCCAGGTTCCTGTTTTGAAGGCAATGGAATTTCCTTAAACCAGGGCAGCGTTCCCGAGGCTTCAATCAAGCGGATGCCGGCATCGCCGCCGCGCAGAGGACCGCCGATTTGATCCTGGAACTTATTGACCGACTGATTGGAATTCCAGCCCGGCGCCCAAACCACCGGCAATAAAGCCGGCTGAACATGAACCGTGTCGCCTTCCATCGAAAAAGCGAACGCCGTTTCCGTGTCCTGCGGTTGGCCGAGTTCGCTGACCTTGATGTCGGCATGCATCGCGGTGCGCCCGCTGTAGCGGTGCGGTTGCCGCGGGATTTTAGCGCCGATGGGTTGGGCATTTCCAAGCGGCGCGAGGCGGTCTAACCAGGCAAGAGCCGGAATAGATGCCGCGCAGGCCGAAGCCAGATCCTGAAAATGGTTCCATTGAGGGTTCTCGATCGCCTGGATAAGCCATTGCCAACTGGCCTGTACCCGTCCTTCCGCCGGGTAAACCGGAAAATAACGCTGAGCCCGTCCTTCATTGCTGACCACGGTGCCTTCGGATTCGGCGAATGTCGCGGCGGGCAGCAACAATTCGACTTTGGTGGCCGTGTTGTTATGTAAACTGTCGATCGCCACGACATGGCTAGCGGCACTAAAGAACGAATCCATTTGCGGTATCGGTGCGCGCCGATACAGGTCGTTCTCGAGAATCACCACGGTATCGGTCGAACCGTCGTTCACGCGCGCGAAAACCTCATGCAGTCGTTTGCCGCCGATCATCGCCAAGCCTAAACTGTTCGCTTCGGGCAGCGTAAAGATCAAGCCTTTGTCCTGAGCCGGCAGCGCCTTCGCGACATTGTACGCCGCCTGAATGACCGCCAGGCTCGCTGAACTCGTTCCAGTAACAATCAGAGGCCGTTTTGCCTGCATTAATTGGCTGGCTATCGTGGAAGCCTGCGCCCGTTCCGCATCGCCAAGATCGTGGGGAAGGGGAGATTCCTGATTTAGGTAATGAGCGATCGCGAAGCCAAAACGGGCGATCGCATCCGGGCTGCCGTGAAAGGTAGAGGTGGCGACATCATCGAGCCGGGTGGCGCAGAGGCTCGCGATGAACAGCGGGCTTCGCGCCAGATTCTGCAACTGCCGGACAGCGGCATCCAGCCAGTGAGGAATTTTCAATTGGTGGGCCAGTTCGAACGTTGCGTTGCGTACCGCCTGCCGCAGCGATAGCGCTAGACGCGGCGCGCTGTGCGTGACGTCTTCTCCCAAAATCAATACCGCATCGGCCTGTTCGGTTTCGTGTAGGGAAGGGGTATGAATGCCGCCTTTAGTCATGATATTCAGAATTGTATCGAGCAGCGTGTGCTCGGTGTCGTCAAACCCCAGATAGAAATTGGCCTCGCCGACCAGAGAGCGCAGTGCGAAATTCGCTTCCAGAGAAGCGCGCGGCGATCCGATGCCAATGGCTCCCTTGGGTAATTTCAGCAGCGTTCGAAAATGCGTCGTCGCGGTTTCCGAAGTTGCGGCGGTTTGACCCGAAATCCGTGGGGCATGAATGCGGAGGGCACTGTTCACGAAGCCGTAGCCGAAGCGTCCGCGGTCGCAGAGAAAATAGCCGTTCACCTCACCGTGATAACGGTTGACGATCCGCCGCAATTCGCCGTAGCGCTCTCCCGGCGCGGTGTTGCAGCCCAGGCTGCAGTGAACGCAGACCGAAGGCGCGGTCTGCAAGTCCCATTTGCGCGTGTAATGCGCGCTGAAGGTTTTATCGGTAAAGACGCCAGTCGGACAGACTTCGACCAGATTGCCGCTAAATTCGCTGTCCAGCGCACCGTCTTCGAAGCGGCCGAAATAGACGTTGTTATGGATGCCGAGCACTTGCAGGTCATGGCTGCCCGCGTAATCGTTATAGAAACGGACGCAACGATAGCAGGCGATGCAACGGTTCATTTCGTGATTGATGAACGGGCCTAAATCCTGGTTCCCGTGGGTACGCTTATGGCCTCGATAGCGCCGCGCGGTGTGTCCGGTCATCACGGTCATATCTTGCAAATGGCATTCGCCGCCTTCTTCGCACACCGGGCAGTCGTGCGGATGATTGGTCATCAAAAGTTCGATGTTGTCGCGGCGGAATTGCCGGACCTGTTCGGAATCTATAGAAATACGCATCGCATCGGCGACCGGCGTCATGCACGCCATCGCCAGGCGTCCGTGATTATCGTCCGCGTCCTTGTATTGGACAATCGCGCACTGCCGGCAGGCGCCCGCCGATCCCAGCGCCGGATGCCAGCAAAAATAAGGAAGATCCAGGCCCAACGACAAACAGGCAGCGAGCAGATTGTCGCCGTCCTTTACGTCGTAAGTGCTGCCGTCGATTTCGATGCGGGCCATCAGCCGGTCTCCAGGATCGTATTGCCGCAGGAAATGTAGCGCTCAAAATCCGCGCGGAAATATTTCAGTGCACTTTGCAAAGGCTCCATTGCGCCGGGAGCCAAGGCGCAAAAAGTATTGCCGGGCCCCAGCATCCGAGTTAAGCCGGCTAGCGTATCGAGATCTTCGAGCCGTCCGCGTCCCTCTATGATGTCTTTCAACAAGGTGACCGTCCACGGCAAACCGTCCCGGCACGGCGTGCACCAGCCGCACGACTCCTGGGCAAAGAATTGTTCAAGGTTGAGCACCATTTGCACCGGGCAGGTCTGGTCGTCGAGCACGATGAGGGTGCCTGTGCCCATGCGGCTGCCGGCCTTCGTAACCGCATCGTAATCCATCGGCACGTCGAGATGTTCGGGCAGCAGGAAATCGGTCGAGGCGCCTCCGGGCAGAAAGCCGCGCAGCTGATAGCCATCGCGCATGCCGCCGGCATGATCCTCGATGATTTCGCGGATCGGCGTGCCCATAGGCAATTCCCAGAGGCCTGGGCGCCTGACCCGCCCGCTCGCGCCGAACAGCTTGGTGCCCTTGTCCGCGCCGCGTCCGAGGCTGCGATACCATTCGACGCCGTAACGCAGAATATGCGGCACGTTGCACAAGGTTTCGACATTGTTGACCACCGTCGGCTTGCCCCACAGGCCGCTGACCACCGCGAAGGGCGGCTTGGGGCGCGGGGTGGCGCGTTTGCCTTCCAGCGCATTCAAGAGCGCCGACTCCTCGCCGCAGATATAGCGGCCGGCGCTGCTATGCAGATGAATCCGCAGGCTGAAATCGGAATGGAGTATATGCTCGCCGACATAGCCCTGGGCGCGGGCTTCCTCTAGGGCGTGGGCCAATCTTTCGGCCGCCAGGTGGTATTCACCGCGCAGAAAGATATAGGCGGTTTGCGCCTGAATCGCGTAGGCGGCGATCACGATGCCTTCGAGCAATTGATGCGGGTCTTTTTCGAGCAGGAGCCTGTCCTTGAACGTCCCCGGTTCCATTTCATCGCCGTTGACGACCAGATAGTGGGTTGGGTTTCTGTCGGCGTCGTTCGGCTCCGGCATCGGAACGAGGCTCCATTTCAGGCCGGTATTGAAGCCTGCGCCGCCCCGGCCTCTGAGTCCTGAGTCCTTGACCCATTGCTGGACTTCTTTTGGCTGTAGATTCTTAATCGCGTTGGCGAGTCCCTGATAGCCGCCGGTTTGCAGATAATCCGCCAGCGACGCGAAGGGGCGATCCGCTTTGATGTTTTGGGTTAATGGTCTGTCCATTCTATCCATCGCGCTTTATTCCCCGAAAATCTGCTTCACCGTATTATCGGCGAGATCCAGTATCAGTTGATCGCCGACCATCGCCACCGGTGCGTGATCGCAGGCGCCGAGGCAGACGATCGGTAAAATCGTGTATTCGCCATCTTGTGACATTTCGCCGAGTTCGACGTTCAAATGCCGGCACAGACGTTCGCGGACCTGTTCAGCGCCCAGCATCCAGCAAGTGACGCTGTTACAAACATGGATCACGGTCTTGCCGACGGGCTGACGATAGATCAGATTATAAAAAGTCGCGACGCCTTCCAGTTGCGCCGGCGCGATAGCGAGCAATTCGGCGACGGCCACGAGGCTGTCGTCGGAAACCCAGCCGCGGTGTTTTTGAACGATCTTCAGCGCCTCTATCGAAACGGCTGACTTGTCTTCATAGTGGCTCATTTCGCTGTGAATCTCGCCGATTTCGGCGGAGCTTAACCCTGCAAACGGTGGGTTTGTTGATTCCTGCATGTCAGCGGTCCACGTCGGCCATCACAAAATCGATGCTGGCCAGTATCGCGATCAGGTCGGGTATCATCATGCCCCGGCACATCATCGGTATCATTTGCAAATGTGCGAAAGAAGGCGTTCGGATGCGGGTGCGGTAGGACATGCCGCCGCCGTCGCTGGTCAAGTAATAGGCGTTCAAGCCCTTGGTCGCCTCGACGGTCACACAGGCCTCGCCGGCCGGTACGACAGGCCCCCAGCTCACGTTCAGAAAATGTTGAATCAAGGTTTCGATATCGTGCAGCGTGCGCGTCTTCGGCGGTGGCGTGGTTAGCGGATGCTCGGCCTTATAGGGGCCTTCTGGCATGTTGTCCAGGCATTGCTTGATAATCCTGACGCTCTGGCGCATTTCCTCGACTCGCACCGCGCAGCGGTCGTAGCAGTCGCCATGCGCTGCGGTCGGTATCTCGAAGTCGTAGTTTTGGTAGCCCGAGTACGGCCGCGCTTTCCGGTAATCCCAGTCCAGGCCGGTCGCGCGCAGTCCCGCGCCGGTCGCGCTCCAGGCTATCGCTTGCTGGGTCGTATAAGCGCCGACGCCCTGCGTCCGGCGTTTGATCGTGCTGTTCTGTAGCACCAGTTTGTCGTAATCGTCCAGCCGCCCCGGCAGATAGTCGACAAATTCCCGAATCCTCCTGTCCCAGCCTTTCGGCAAATCCATCGCGACGCCGCCGATCCGGAAATAGCTGGAATGCATGCGGGCGCCGCTGATCGTTTCGACAATATCGAAGACCTTTTCGCGGTCGATGAACATGTAAAAAATAGGCGACATCTGGCCGATGTCCTGCGCAAAGGTGCCATAGAACAAAAGATGGCTGGCCAGCCGGTAGAATTCGGAAATCATGACCCGAATCACCTCGGCCCGCTGCGGGACCTTGATGCCCGCCAGTTTTTCGACCGCCAGCACATAAGGCAGGTTGTTCAGCGAGCCGCCCAGGTAATCGACCCGGTCCGTGTAAGGGATATAGGTATGCCATGATTGGCGTTCACCCATTTTTTCGGCGCCGCGGTGGTGATAGCCGATGTCCGGCAACGCGTTGACGATCTCTTCGCCGTCCAGTTGCAGGGCGATGCGAAAAGCGCCGTGAACGCTCGGATGATTCGGCCCCATGTTCAGAAACATGAAGTCGGTCTCTTCGCTGCTCCGGCTCATGCCCCAATCCTCGGGAACGAAGCGCAAGGCGTCTTGCTCGATTTCTTGGCGTTCGTCGGGAAGGCTAAAAGGTTCCATTTCGGTCGCGCGGGCGTAATGGTCCTTGCGCAGCGGATGGCCTTGCCAGGTTGGCGGCATGATGATGCGCCGAAGATGCGGATGGCCTTCGAAGACGATGCCGAACATGTCCCAGACTTCGCGTTCGTACCAGTCGGCGGCGGGCCAGATATCGCTAATCGTCGGTAGGGCTAAATCATCTTCGTACAGGGCCACTTTCAGACGAATGTCCTCGTTGCGGGTAAATGAAAGTAGATGATAGATGACTGTAAAGTCGCTTTCCGGCAGGCCGTGACGGTGAACGCGCTGACGCTCGTCGACGGCGGTCAGGTCGAACAGCAGCACATAAGGGGAAAATATCTGGAGCTTTAAATAGCCAAGGATGGTGCGAAGATGCTGACGAGGTATCCATAAGGTCGCGATGCCGTCGTCGGTGGATTGAGTAATTAGGTCGGCGATACTCAAGCGCTCGGCGAGTTCCTGTGCGATTTCGAGATTGCCAGAAGGGTCAGCGGTTTGGTCGGCGTTAGCGTTCACTGTTTAATCCCCTGAATCCGGTCGATCTAGAGTTCGTCGGGACTTCTTAACTCCCGAGTGCGCATCCTTTCATCGGTCAGAAGGTCGCGATAGCTCGGTTTTTCGGCCGGTTTGACGACGGCTTGGTCGCCGACGATCCAGCTTAAAGGGCGCCTTTCCTGGCCTATCGCATTTTGCAGCAGCATCAGCCCCTGCAATAGCGCTTCAGGCCGGGGAGGGCAGCCCGGCACATAAACGTCGACCGGCAGAAATTTATCTACGCCCTGCACGACACTGTAGATATCGTACATACCGCCGGAGTTCGCGCAGGAACCCATCGAAATCACCCAACGCGGCTCCAGCATCTGCTCATACAGGCGTTTAATGACAGGCGCCATTTTCCGAAAAACGGTGCCTGATATGACGATCAAATCGGCCTGACGAGGCGAAGCACGGATCACCTCGGAGCCGAAACGGGCAATGTCGTGACGGCTGGTGAAGGCGGTCGCCATTTCGACGTAACAGCAGGAAAGCCCGAAATTAAACGGCCAGACCGAATTGGCCTGGCCCCAGGCGACCATGTCCTCGAGTCTCGCGAGCAGGAAGCTGTGGCGAAGCACCTCTTCGTTCGCATGCGTCCCTGGTTGCGGGGCGGGATCATCGTCGGCGCGGGTCAGAGTCCAATGCATGAATATCCCCTATGGCCTGTTGACAGGAGCATCGTGGCGTTGCCGGCGGGTCCGCCAGTCGAGCGCGCCGATTGCGGCGAGGTAGATTAGTGTTGCGATCAGGATGCCGATAAAAATCAACGCTTCGAAAAAGCCCATCCACCCTGCCTGCTTCACGGCCACTGACCAGGCAAACAGAAAGACGGTCTCCATATCGAAGATCACAAAAAAAATCGCTATCAGATAGAAGTGCACCGAAAAACGAATATGCACATCGCCTGTTGGGACGATGCCGGATTCGAAAGGCTCATCGGCAGCCTGCGCGCGGTGTCTTTGTCCGAGAAGATAAGCGCCGCCCAGCATCATGGCAGTAATCAAGAGTATCGCCCCGAAATAAATGATCAGAGGGAGAAGATTGGCGGCAGGACTGACTTCGGCATTCATTCAGAACCCTCATCTTACCGAGAATGAGAAGGAGACCAGCCTTCAGAGTCACCAAATTTGAATCAATTCGGGCTTCGATAAAGCTTATTTCGGATAGTCTCTATTTGGGGATAAAAACTGTCCCCCTAGCTTCATTTAATTGATGTGACAAAACAATTCGGTAATCGTTCGCAGATTTTTTGTACTTGAGTTAATACGAATGAACTCATCCTTTCCCATTCCCGTTCAGCATCGCCTTGACTGCATCGGCCAGCAAGCCGTCCAGCCTGATGCAGGAGGTCGTATGATCGATGCTGTCGGTGCTCCAGAGCGTCTGGATGCCGGCCTCTCGAATCACGCGCTCGGCATCGCCGCAAAACAGCGCATGGGTCACGACCGCATGAATCTCGCCTGCGCCTTTGGCCTTTAACAATTCGGCGGCCTTGGCCAGCGTGCGTCCGGTGCTGGCCATGTCGTCGACGATCACGACCGGTTGGTGGCGGTAATCAGCCTCCGGCAGCGTCAGCGTGACCTGGGTATCGCCGAGCCTGACTTTTTCCGCGACCTGAAAGGCAAAGCCGGTCATCACGGCGAGCGTCGCCACCCATTGCCTCGATTCGCTGTCGGGCCCCAGCAACAGCGCGGTATCGAGCTGCTGTTTGAGAAAATCCGCGATCGCGGCCGTGGCGTTCAGGCTGATTGCATGGTCAAGCGGTATCGCCTGTTGCAGCCGGTCGATCCGGTGCAGGTGCGGATCGACCGTGATCACAGCGTCGAATAGGTCGGCCAGCAACCGACCGATGTGACGCTGGCTGACCGCGACGCCCGGCCGGTTCGCAAAGTCCTGGCGCATGTAGCAGAGATAAGGCGCGATCAGCGTCAAACGCTTTGCGCCGAGTTCCCTTGCGGTTCTGGCAGAGAGCCATAATTCGATCAGCTTGTCGTTCGGCTGGTTCAGGCTGCGGCAAATCAGCACATGCTCGGGCAAATCGGGGGGCAGGGCGATGAAACTTTCGCCGTCCGGAAAATGATGCACCTCGACTACGGCCAGCGGCAGTCCGAGACGCTTTGCCAGGCGTCGCGCCTGCGGCAGATAATCGGAAAAGGCCAGAATCAGCATCGTTCTAAAAGGCCATCAGCGGCTTGAGTAAGTCGACACTATCGCCCAAGGTGTAGCCGTCGTTTTGGGCGGCCAGATCCTTAGCGAAGGTGAAGTCGGCCGGAAACTCGGCATGAATGCGGTACAACACATCGCCTTTTTTGACCGGGCTGCCCAATTTTTTGAGCAGATCGACGCCGGCCCGTTTCATCATCGGCGCGCCGGCCATCCGGGCGATTTTGGCCATCTGCAGATTGTCGATTTCGGTCACGATGCCGTCGTTTTGCGCAACCACCTCATGACAAAGCGAGCCCGGCGTCAAATCGATCGGTTTCGAACCCTGAGCCTGGATAATCTCGTTCATTTTCGCACAGGCCCGGCCCGATTCGAGAATATCGCGCGCAATCGCATAGCCCTGACCGCCGCGCACGTCGGGGTCGAATTCGATGATGCGGCCGGCCAAGTGCAAGGATTTTTGACGCAAATCCTCTGGTGCACCAGGATCGTTTTGCAGCACCAGCATCACATCGCGCGCTTCCAGCGCAGGGCCGATGCCGCGTCCGATCGGCTGGCGTCCGTCGGTGATCATCACTTCCAGATGCAGATTGAGCCGGTCGCCGACGAATTCGAACAGCTTGCGCAATGCGAGCGCCTGCCGCATTTGCCTAACTTTCGCGGAAGGACCGACAGGTATGTCGATCAAAAGATGCGTCGAGCCGGCCGCCAGCTTTTTGGATAAGATCGACGCAACCAATTGACTCTGCGAATCGATACTTAACGGACGCTCAACCGCGATCAACATATCATCGACCGGCGCGAGCCGGGCCGTGCCGCCCCAGGCCAGACAGCCGCGTTCGCGGCGCACGATGTCATGCAATTGCTCGGGAGTCAGATTGACTTCGCATAACATTTCCATGGTATCCGAGGTGCCGGCCGGCGAGGTGATCGCCCGGCTCGACGTTTTCGGGATCAGCATGCCATGCGCGGCGACGATCGGCACGACCAGCATCGAGGTCCGGTTGCCGGGAATACCGCCGATGCAATGCTTGTCGGCCACCAGGGGTTCATCCCAGTCGATCCGGTCTCCGGATTGCAGCATCGCGCGGGTCAAATAGAGCAGCTCGTCGCGATCCAGACTGTTTTGGCCGGTCGCGACCAGAAAAGCGGCAATCTCCATTTTCGAATAGCGGCTTTCGACGATGTCATTGCATATGCTATTGAAGTCGGCCTGATCGAGCCTCTCACCATTGATCTTGCGGCGCACAGCATCCATCGATTTGGGCGGTTCGGCATGATTGACCGTGACCAGGCAGCCCTCTTCGCAGCTGAATTGCTCGAAAGCCTGTTCCGACAAGCCGAGCTCTCCGGGCTGCACGATCGAAGCATCATCGACCACATTCAGAACCGCCAGCACCTTGGTGCTGTCCAAACTGACCTGAATCTTCGACAGCGCCTGAAAACCCTCCGCGCGGTAAATGCCGCATTCGCGGTGCATATAGGCGACGTTTTCATGATAGGTATCGATCGCGGTTCGGCGAAGTTGCAGGGTGTCGGTACTCATGGCGGTTGTTATGGTTAGCGTTTGCCGATCATGCGATTAATCCGGCCTATTGTCAACTAGCCGGCTTTACAGGCAAGCCATGGAATGGCATAGTAAACCATTGGCCGGCAGACTCAATGGCGCCGAGGGCAGGGAACCACAAACCCGCTTCGGCCGAGAGTTTGCGGCAGACGGAGAATTACATCATCAATTATGAGCAAATGCAGTTGGGCGTTGAGCAGCCCGCAAATGGAAAACTATCACGACGCCGAATGGGGCGTGCCGGTGCATGACGACCGGTTGTTGTTTGAATTTCTGGTATTGGAAGGTGCGCAGGCCGGGTTGAGTTGGTCGACGGTTTTAAACAAGCGCGAAAATTATCGGCAGGCGTTCGATCATTTCGATCCCGAAACCGTGGCTCGCTACGACGAACAGAAGATTGAAGAACTACTGCAAAATCCGGGCATCATCCGCAACCGCCTGAAAGTTCAGGCCGCCGTGGCCAATGCCAAGGCTTTTCTGGCCGTGCAGGAAGATTTCGGCAGCTTCGACGAGTATATCTGGCGTTTTGTCGACGGCGTGCCGGTCGTGAATCATTGGCGGACGCTTGAGCAAATTCCGGTCTCGACGCGCGTGTCCGAAATCCTTAGCCGCGATCTGAAGAAACGCGGTTTCAAGTTTGTCGGCAGCACGATCTGTTATGCGCACATGCAGGCGACCGGCATGGTCAACGATCACACGATCGATTGTTTCCGGCATGCCGAAATCATCAATCAATATCCATTGCCAGAAGAAGAGGAGTAAATCGCCATGCGTTTTTTACACACGATGATTAGGGTTCGCGATCTGGAAGAGTCGCTCGATTTTTTCTGCAACAAACTGGGGCTGATCGAAGGCAGAAGGATGGACAGCGAGGTCGGCCGCTTCACGCTGGTTTATCTGCACGCGCCCAAAGACGCCAACCAATCCAAAGAAATGCAGTCTCCGGAAATCGAACTGACTTTCAACTGGGACCCTGAAGACTATACCGGCGGCCGCAACTTCGGTCATCTGGCGTTTGAAGTCGACAACATTTACGAAACCTGCCAAAAGCTGATGGATGCCGGTATCTTGATCAACCGGCCGCCGCACGACGGCCACATGGCGTTCATCCGTTCGCCGGATCAGATTTCTATCGAATTATTACAGAAAGACGGCCCGTTGCGGCCCCAGGAACCATGGCTTTCTATGGCGAATAGCGGAAGTTGGTAAAACCAGCAGGTCTTTTTATACTTCTCTTGCACATGCTGAAATGGCAATATCAACCCGGCAGACGTGGAAATAGCTGGAAATTTTCGATTGATGAACAGCGCTTGCGCTTTCAAAAAGTCCTTAAGCAAAATCCCGGCTTAAAATCCGGTATTGCTGAAATCCTATCCGATGCTTATGAACTCGCCGTGATGAAGGCCGCGCATGAAACGGGATTACGTTTCGATATATTTCCTGTTGCTTGTCCATGGACAATGGAACAATTGATTCAGAAAGATTTTTATCCGGATTGAACTGATGTTCTTTCAATCGCAGCCAAGGCGCTTATAGCCACAAGTCCGTCATTCCGGCAGGGATTGCCGGAATCCAGGCCACAGGGATGTTTTAATCATTGAGGCATCACTCAGCCGCGTTTGAATGACTTGCTTAAGGGCAAAATCTCTAAATTTTCACTCAATGCTTTACTAAATATCGCGGAGCCTCTCGGTCTTCGGGTTCATATAACGCTTGATGCGGCATGATGATTTTGGGCGCCTGACCGGACGGACACCGATAAAGGGTCTTCCCGGCATGGGCCCACAGGAGCAAGGCGCTTTGCCTATATTAGCATCAGCTTTTGCTGTTGTTTTTTTTCCATTCCTTTTTTGCCCTCATAAAATCATTTGCACAAAAGACTCGGGTTGCATGATCTCTTAGATAATTACATTGTTCGGGTTTCTGGTATATTTTTTTGAACTCTGAATTCTCTTGTACTGCTGCCTGATAGGCTTTTGTGCTGTTTTCATACACAATTTGACTCCTTGTTTTAGGTACTACAATTTGGGGGGCGCTATAAAGCGGGTAGGGCCTTAATTTCGATTCCAAGGATTCGCTTCTAGTCCCTCCCGTAATGAAGTTGCTTATGCCTCTTGCCAGTTCTTTAAACTCAAAGCTGGTTTGCTTTATTAGCATGGCTTGCCCGCCGAAGTAGATCACTTCCATTACAATCAAACAACAAAACACGATGGCGACGGCTGGGATTATCGGAAAAATTGGTTCTGGCCCATCATGATTTCTTTCTTCATCATACCTATGATTTCTCATTTTTTTGCTCTGTTTCTTAAAATGACCTAAGTATAGAAGCTAATAAAAGAGATTTTTTAAGATTGGGTAGAGTTGTTGTTTCTGGCCTGTTAGTTCTAAAATCCTTTTGGCCGTCCACCGGCGATTTTTGCAGCGTAAAACGCCTCGCGAAAATATAAAGCCTTCCCAGCCTTCGATATTTATGCTTTTACGATCCCATAGCAGCAAAAGCTGCTCGGCCATCGGTGGAGCGTCCGTCGCACGTTCTTCGTTCAGTCCCACGGTATTCCAGCGGATGTGATAAAACTTTGATTTGGGTTTTCTTCCGCGCTTCATTTTTCGTGATCATTGCAAAAAGCTTCAGGATAGTCGCCAAAGCTTGTTTCCGATTAGCCTTAAAAGACTTCGCATAATGTAGCGGCCTTATGTATAAAGGCCCTGGCGGATCATGGTTAGCCCGTCGGGGCCTTTTTGCATAAGGCGCATTATGCGTTGGCTCAATAAATACTTGCCTGTTTCTGTGGGCCGTAGTAGTTTAAACAAACATCCCTGGTGCCCATTTGCCGGCGATAGACGCTTAGTCTAGCCGGCATGGGCACCGGGGGAAATGCCCCCCCTTTACTAACAGGGGGGTAACTTCGAAAATTCCCTTGATTTCTGATTCTGAAATCAAACTCAACCTTCTTTTTTCCTTCCGCAATCGTTGCGCTCGATCTTGCGCTTTTTTAAACCCGTGCTATCATTGATTTATGATAGCAACAATCAAATAGGGCCTATTCTATGCGGGGCGGCAAACGACCAGGGGCAGGGCGTAAACCCAGCGAACCGACTAAAATGGTTCGGGTTCCGATTTCCTTGATTCCTGAAATTCAGGCGCTGATTGCGCATCGTCGCGAGACTTTGAATGCTGATGCAGAAATCAAACCGGCCATTGTGGAACCGTCTTTGATTCCTGAAACAGAAATCAAGTCAGGGGGTGCGTCAGCGTCTTTGATTGATGAAGCTGAAATCAAACAGGCGGATACGCCGGTGCCTTTCGATAAAGACGCGTTACGGTCTTTGGAACGCGTGCCAAAAGACGTTCAGCGTCAGCTTAAGTCGGACTATGGCTCATTGACCAATGCCGTTAAGGCGGGTATCCGGGCGCAACGCTATGATGGCAAATGGCGGGCCGTGCTGCCTGGGTAGCCGGTTTCGTGCGGTGGCGTTAGGCTGCCCACGCGAGACAGGAAGTCGAGCATCCGACCGGCGCTTTTCCGGTCGGATATAGCCGGAAAAGAACCTTGAGCGAAGCTTGGAACGTTGAACCCGGCGTAACAAGGGATTTCGGGCTTTTCTGACTGAGATAGACTGCTTTTTATTATCAACCGCTTTTATAAACCTTGCGGGTGTGCCAGTCGTAACGTCTACAGGCGCAAGGCGCTTAAGGGTCGATCTTTAACGTGGTATCCGAGACTTCGCATAATGTATATTATGTTAAATTGTGTATTATCAGAGTGGCTGCCCTTTCTGTTCATTGCCGAGCGTTCCCACGAGTGATCTTGATGGCTTTCGTGATTCATCGTTTTTTGAACTCGCTAGCGCTCATACGATATTTCTTCAGCTTTCCGTATACCGCTCGGGTCGTCAGTCCCATTGCCGACGCCACTTCTTTGATATCGCCGTGATGGGTTTGCAGGGTCTGTTTCAGAAAAACCTGTTCGGCGTCTGCCAGGATTTGCTGTCGGTAGGCGTTCCAATCCTGTGCCGTTGCCGCTGGTTTCGCGTCCAATTCCAGCCGAGTGAGTTCGTTGCCTTTGGTGAATAGCACACTGCGTTCAAGCGTATTTTCCAGCTCTCGCACGTTTCCGGGCCAGGTGTAGGCGCGGATTTGACTCATCACCTCTCGGTTGACCGACAGCACGTTCTTGCCGTATTTGTCGTTCAGCCGTTTCAAAATTAACTGCACCAGATGCGGCAAGTCCTCCGGGCGTTTCATCAGCGGCGGTATCCACAGCCGCACCACATTCAGACGGTAAAACAAATCCTGACGAAACAATCCCTGTTCGACATGCTGTTCCAACTGCCGGTTGCTGGCGGAAATAATACGCACGTCGACACTCAAGGTGTGCTTGCCGCCGACCCGCTCCATCTCGCCTTCCTGCAGTACCCGCAGCAGACGGGTTTGCGCGGCCGGCGACAATGTGTCCACTTCGTCGAGAAACAAAGTCCCGCCTTCGGCCCGCTCGAAAAACCCCTGATGCACTTCCACGGCTCCGGTAAAAGCGCCCTTCTCGTGGCCGAATAGCTCGCTTTCGATCAGGCTTTCCGCAATCGCGCCGCAATTGATCGCGACGAACGGTCGGTGTCCGCGCTCGCTCATCGCGTGTATCGCTCGCGCGATCAATTCCTTGCCGACGCCGGTGGCCCCGCTGATCAGCACCGTCGCGCGGGTCGGCGCGATGATTTCCACTTGCTGCAAGACCTTTTGCATGGCCGGCGATTTGGCGATAATCGCCGGCGCCGGTTTAGCGGCATGCTGCTTGGGCTTGCTCCACCAAATAGTGCGCATTCTTTCCTCGATGCGGGAATGCAGCGCCGCCATTTCCGATTTGTCCTCCCGCTGATCCTCGCGCCGGTACTCCAGACCGGGCTTGTCGGCGGCGGTATCGGGGCTGGTGTGAATACAAACTTCACAACCGCCGTGTTTCCTGGCGATACTCTGGCGGATTTCCACCTTGGCGTAACCGAAGTTACGGGCGGCGATACCGCCGAATACGCTGGACGTCATCCGGCACAGCTCTGGAAAATTGGTCACGCCCTCGCCGAACGGACAACGGCTGTTAACCACGGTAATGGTGCCCGGCTCGACCGATGCCAACGAGAAATTTCCGCCAATACGGTTTTTCAACGCCAGGATCAAATCGATGTAGTTCTCACGGTCCAGTTCGCCCTGCCTATCATATTCGTCGCGATAGGTCTGCTCGAAATACTGTCCGGCACTCTTGGCGATATGCTCGATCAACGATTCGCAATGCCCTTCCCCCTCCTGTTCGCAGGCGTGCATCAGTTCCAGGATGAAAGTTTGCAGAAAAAATACCGGGGAAATATGGGAAAAATCGTGTTCGCTCATGATGGCAAATTAGTGAAATCAATTTTCATAAATTGAAACACACATTCAATTATTGGACAAGCTTAAATTACCAATTAATTGATTTTTATGGTGTTTTATCTGCATGCATTCTTGGCCCAAAGTTTGCTTTGTTCTACTCGAGACTGTCTACGGATAGAAAAACCGGATGGCAATGGTTGTCCCCCTCCCGCTGCGCATCCGAAATGAAACCGCCGTTGCGCAGTCTCTTCGCACCCGCCGATGGCTACGGCGTTTATTAAACAGAACTATCGTTAGGAAACCTTCATGAGCACCGACAGACCGCCATTAAACCCGCACCCGCTGAGCGACTATGTAGCCTGGGCCGGCAACCGCAACCGCGCGCCGATTCTCGGCGTACTGAAAGAAAAACTGCCTAAGGAGTCGGGGCGGGTTCTGGAAATGGCCAGCGGCAGCGGCATGCATATCAATTTCTTCGCGCCGCATTTCGACCATCTACACTTTCATCCCACCGACAAGGATCAGGAAGTCTTCGATAACATCAAACAGTTGACCGCCGACCATGGCAACGACAACATCGCCGATCCTGTGCATCTGGATCTGACCGATCCGGAAACCTGGTTCAATCCCGGCGATAAAAACTCGTTCGACGCGATTTTCTGCATCAACATTTTTCAGGTCGCTCCGATTTCGATCGCCGACGGCATGATGGAATGCGCTTCGCATCTGTTAAGCGACGACGGCATTCTGTTGATCTACGGTCCATTCAAAGTCGAAGGCCGTTTTACCACCGACTCGAACAAGGAGTTCCATGACACCTTGTCGTCCTACCAAGTTTCTGAATGGGGATTGAAAGACGTAGCCGATCTGAAAATGGCCGCCGCCCACCACGGCATGGTGTTGAAGGAAATTATCGATATGCCGGCCAACAACTTTTCGTTGATTTTCGGCCGCGGTTAACCCTCGGGAGACAACATTTTGAGCTCGATATTCGACCAAATTATGCAAGCGAACCTAGGCTACAGCGCCACATTCGACAAAGGCGATTTGCCGATGCCGCCGGGCCGCGGTTTTGCCATTTTGACCTGCATGGACGCCCGCCTCGACCCGGCCAAATATGCCGGACTGTCCGAAGGCGACGCTCACGTGATCCGCAATGCCGGCGGCCGCGCCAGTGACGACGCGATCCGTTCGCTGGTGGTCTCCTACAAACTGCTGGGCACCCGCGAATGGTTCGTGATCCATCACACCGATTGCGGCATGGAAACCTTCACCAACGAGATCATGAGCGATCTGTTGAGTAAAAGCCTTAAAACCGCCAGCATCGACGCCGGCGGCTGGAGCGATTGCGGCGAAGGCCCGGGTTGTTGCGAAGGCAAGTACATCAATTGGATGACCATTAAAGACCAGATGGAGAGCGTTCTCGAAGATGTGGTACGAATCAAGTCTCATCCGCTGGTGCCGGCGGATATTCCCGTTTACGGTTTTATATACGACGTCAAATCCGGACGCTTGCTTGAAGTCCCCGCCGCCACCGAACTCGGGCGAGCCAGCTGATGACCACGGGCAAAGTGGCGCTGGTGCTGGGTGTCGGCCCGCTACAGGGCCTCGGCGCGGCGTTGGCTCGGCGCTTCGCGGCCGAAGGCCTACAGGTTTTTATCGCTGGGCGCAGCTTGGAGAAACTGGCTTTGGTCGCGGACGCCATCGCCGAATTTGGCGGCGCGGCATGTCCGGTCATCGCTGATGCGACCGTCGAGACTGAGGTACAGAGGTTATTCGAGATGGCGACCGCGGACGGTCGGATTTTGGAAATCGCCGCCTACAATGTCGACAGCAATATTCCCGCCCCCTTGCTGGACACCGATGTCGACACTTTTACCACCTTGTGGCGGCAAAACTGCCTCGGCGCTTTTCTGTTCGGCCGCGAAGCCGTCAAACACATGCTGCCGCCACAGCGCGGCACGCTGTTTTTCACCGGCGCGACCGGGTCGTTGCGGGCCAAACCGCCATTCACGGCATTCGCCGCCGCCAAGGCCGGCGTGCGCGCGTTGGCGCAAGGCATGGCGCGGGAATTCGGGCCGCAAGGCATTCATGTGGTGCATGCGGTGATCGACGGCGTGATAGACGGCGACCGGGCGCGCGGCCAATTCCCGGAGTTTGTCGCCGCGAAAGGACAGGAGGGCCTGCTGCAACCGGATGCGATTGCCGAAACTTATTGGCAACTGCACCGTCAACATCCGAGTGCCTGGACCCACGAAATCGATCTGCGTCCATTCAAGGAGCCATTTTGATGAATACAATCAATCCACCGTTTCGGTCCACCGGCAGCGATCCTTGACCAGCTTGTCGGTTTTTTGATTGCCGATGCCTTTCGCAATCAGCGTAATCACACGATCGTCGGTATCGTAGCCGACATGCGCATCCAAAGGATTGGCGAGTTTGCCGAGACCGAAAGCGTCAAAAATGGTCGCGACATTGATATTGATATTGGTCACGTCGATGCAAAGCCTCGAGTCCAGGTATTTTTCGACAAAACCGTGCGGAATCGCATAACTCAGTAAATCATTCGGATCGCTGAACGCGATGATCGGTGTTTTGGTCAGCAAGCGCTCCTGAAATTTCTCGCCCGAGGCATCACAATAGGCGTGTTTTTGGTTCGCGACGTCCGGCAATTTACGGCCCAATTGCAGCATCGGCAGCTGGTTCGACATCATGTAGATCGGAATCTCCTTGTTTTTCAAGGCCTCCCGAAAGCCGACATCGCGCTCGTTGATCAAGGAAGCGATGCGCTGCATGCCGTCGATGGTGATGCGGCTGCCGAGGCTGTGCGAAATAACGGCGTATTCATCAGTACGTACATTTTGGGCCAGTTCGACATCATTAAACGAGCAGGACTGCTGGACATCGTCCGGCAAACTGTCCCAGCCGTTGCGGGCCATCCAGCAGAAGGCCTGGGCGAAAGACACCAGAATGTCTTCCCGGCTCTCGCCAAGATAAATGATCGGATCGGGGCCGGTGTCGTTCGAAAACTTTTTCAACAGATCGTTGATTTCCGCGCGCCGAAACGAATATTCGCCGGAATTGTCGTATGCCAGCACTTCTTTTTGTGCCGCGGTGATCTTCGACCAGGTCAATTCATAAAACAGTAACTCATTTTTTCTATCCTTACTGAGCAAACGGTGGATGCGCAAATTGCCGAGATTTTTGCTGGCATCGGCCCGGCTGGTCAGCGTGATGTTTTTCGGATGCGCGGACTGGGCGGTCAGGTCGAGCTTTTGCGCGAGCTTTTCCAGAAACTGCGTTGCATAGCCCGGCAGATGATCGCCGACGCCATGCACCATCAGCACCTTCATTTTTCCCTGTGAATTGTTGAGGTGCGGCAATAGCCCTGCAAACGGCTTGCCCCAGATTTCGCAGACGCGGGTATCGACTGACTCCTGTTTTTCCAGAAAAGCCTCGACCATGCCCTTCCCCAGGCTGGCGGCGCAACCGCTCAGTAAAATTGCGCTGCAAGGTAAAATGAGGATGTTCAATAATCGTTTCATCGGTTATAGTGGTGGCGATAAGGAAGGCAGAAATACTATCACTTAGCCCTTAAAATTGATACGGAACTCAACTGTTGAGTTATACAGGATTATGATCAGGCACTTCGCTAATCGGTTAACAGGATTGATTGTTGTATTTTTATTCGGTATCCCGCCTCTCCAGGCTCAGAACCTCTCCGAAATTTTTGATCTTGCTCTGCAGAACGATCCGAATCTGAAAAAGGTGGAAGCCGAAAGGTTGGCTCACGGTGAGTCGAAAGACCAGAGTCTGGCCCGATTTCTTCCGGTCGTCTCGGCGACAGCCAAATCGACTAAAGAATTTCTGCACAATCAAAAGGCGAAAGCGGCTATCATCCCTTCCGGCAATATCAAAATTCCCGCCTTCAATTTAGCGGGCAATCTGGTCGACCAGGATTACTGGAGCCATACCTTCGATTTGAATATTACCCAACCCGTATTCCATTGGGATCACTGGGTGCAATTGAGCCAATCCGACAATGTGATTGCGCAGGCCGAAGCCAATTTGGCTGCCGAAATCCAAAATCTGTTGCTGAAAACGACGACCGCTTATTTCGATATCTTGTCGGCCCGGGATAATCTGGAGTTTACGATGTCCGAAAAAGAAGCGATCGCGCGGCAACTCGACCAGGCCAAACAACGCTTCGAGGTCGGCATCATTCCGATTACCGATGTGAATGAGGCGCAGGCGGCATTCGATCAAGCCTATGCGAATGAAATAGAAGCGGCGAACCTGCTCGACAACACCAATGAAGCCTTGAAGGAGATCATCGGCGACCACGATGTCGTGCTCGACCTGCTGGGCGAGGAGCTGCCGCTGAAAAAACCCGAGCCCGCCGATATCGACCAATGGAGCGATAGCGCGGAAGCGAGTAATCTCGGCGTGATCGCCGCTTACAATCAGGCCGAAGCGGCGCGCAAGTCGATCGAGATTCAACGTAGCGACCATCTGCCGCAATTGGATATTGTCGCATCCTACGAGAAATCGGACGTGAACAGTTCGTTTGGTTTTCGCGGGGAAAATGAGAGTGTCGGCATGCGCTTGAACGTGCCTTTGTTTGAGGGAGGCGCGGTCAATTCACGGACGCGGCAGGCGCAATATGAATACGATGCCGCCAAGGAAAACCTGAATGCGGTCAAACGTTCGACCACCCGCCAGGTCAAGGACGCCTATCGCGGCGTGGTCAGCAACATCAGCCGCGTGGAGGCCCTCAAAACCGCGGTCGCCTCATCGGAAGCCTCGCTGGAAGCGTCCCAGGCGGGCCTTGAAGTCGGCACGCGCACGATGGTCGAAGTGTTGAGCGAACAAAGGAATCTGTACAGAGCCAAACGCGACTTTTCCAGGGCGCGTTATGATTATTTGATCAACAGCATCAAATTGAAACAATTAGCCAGCAATTTGACCCGTGAAGATCTGGTTCAAATCACCCGTTTGTTGCTGCCAGCACAAGCGCCGGCGCAAAAAACCGCACCGTAATCATCAAGCAATCTGCAAGACCTTCGCGCCGCGAATGTTGCCGGTCTTCAACTCGACCAGCGCCCGGTTCGCATCGCTCAACGGGTATAACTGAACTTCCGGCTGCATCCGCATGGCCGCCGCGAGCTCCAGAAACTCGCTCACATCGCGGCGGGTGAGGTTGGCGACGCTTTTGATTTCTTTTTCAAGCCACAAGTGCTTCGGATAGTCCAGTTCCAGCAATTTGTGCTGGTCGTCCTCCTTCCGAATCGCATTGATCACCAACCGCCCGCCGGCTTCGAGATTCGCCAAGGCGTGCACGATCGGCGCCCAGGCCGGCGTGGTGTCGATGATCGCATCCAGCTTGTGCGGCGCCAGTTGATCACTCTCTCCGGCCCATGCCGCCCCCAGTTCGAGCGCAAAACGCCGTTCCTCGCCGCTGCGGGCAAACACATAGACTTCGCTGTTGGGGAATTGGTGACGCGCCATCTTCAGCACCAGATGGCCGGAGGCGCCGAATCCGGTCAGGCCGAGACGCGCGCCGTCCTGAAGTTCGGTCAAGCGCAACGCGCGGTAACCGATGGCGCCTGCGCACAACAAGGGCGCGGCCTCCGCGTCGCTAAACGCCGAGGGTATCGGATAAACGAAATGCTCCGGAACAGTCATCAGTTCGGCATAACCGCCGTTGGCATCCCGGCCGGTGGCGATAAAGTCGGCACACAGATTTTCGTTACCCGCAAGACAAAACTTGCAGCGGCCGCAGGCCGAAAAGATCCATGCCACCCCTACTCTGTCGCCGAGTTTAACCGAAGTGACTCGATCGCCGATTGCAACGACCCGCCCGACCACTTGATGCCCCGGAATCACCGGCAAGCGTGGCGGCGGTGTCCGTCCTTCGATTTCATCGAGCTCGGTATGGCATACGCCGCAGACCGAGACTTGAATCAACACGCCGTGATCGTCAGGCACCGGAGCCGGCATATCGAGCAACGCGAGCGGACGCGGGTTGTCGGCCAGCTTGCTAAGGTGGGTTAAGACCATCGCTTTCATGAGCGATAATGCCAGCCGCCGGCAGAGGCCAGCGATTGATCCGTCGATTATTTGATCTCGATACTCTTCCGCTTGGTCTTTTCCAGCTTGGGCAGCACGATTTCGAGTATGCCGTCCTTGAACGAAGCCTTCGCCTTATCCGAATCGACCTGCGCCGGCAGCGTCAAGGTTCTTTGGAATTCGCCGCGGCTGATCTCGCGCCGGTAATATTCGCCGCTTTCCTTCTTTTCTTCCTTCTTGGTGGACGCCTTGATCGTGACCGTTTGATTGCTCAGCGTCACGTCGAGATCCTCTTTTTTGACGCCGGGCAGCGCCGCATGAATTTTGACTTCAAACTCGCTCTCGATGATATCGACCTTCGGCATCTCGATGCCCGCAGAAAAATGCATCGCCGGAAAGCGCGGAAATTTGGCATCCAAAGGATGCAGCCAGCGCCGCGACAACATGTCGTCGAACCAGCGGTCCAGATCGTCAAAAGGCATTAAGCCGCGCGCGCTTTCACTATCGGATGCCTTGCTGACAATGTCTTTGCTTGCTTTATTTTCTTTGTTTTCTTTTGCTTCTTTCATAGCCTTTCTCCGATCCTAAAGATAATGAACCCACCTGCCCGAAAAAAGCCGATCGTCCGGTTAATCAAAAACCAATGGACAGCCGAATTTTTATAACGGTAAAGTAGCCTATTCCGCCGCACAATCCTATTCGTATAACTACCTAAATGACCTTGATCAAAACCGAGCCGACACCGATGAATCCCGGATCAACGCTGATTCAACACTTGCTGTCGCCGAATAGGTATCCGCATCCAGTTACCGCCGTGCGCTTGATCGAAACCCATATTTCCTGGGTGCTGCTGACCGGCGACTTTGCATACAAAATCAAAAAGCCGGTCAACTTCGGCTTTCTGGACTTTTCGACGCTGGAACTGCGCCGCCAATATTGTCATGAAGAGCTGCGCCTGAACCGTCGGCTGGCCGAGGACTGGTATTTGGGCGTCGTAGCGATCACCGGCTCGCTTGAACAGCCCCGTATCGAGGGTACCGGAGAGGCGATCGAATACGCGGTCAAGATGCGGCAATTTCCGACCGGACTGACCTTGAAGGACCGGGTCAAAAGCGGGCAAGTCGATCGTGCCGAAATCGATCAGATTACCGACCTGCTCGCCGATTTTCATGCGCATATCGCGAAGGCCGAGGCAGATTCGCCTTATGGCGGCAGTCCGTGCATCAGGCACTGGTTCGAGGAAAACTTCGCGCATCTGCGTCTCCGGCTGAAGGACGAACGTCAACGGGAACAAATACGAACTATCGAAGACTGGGGACAGGCCGAATGGCAGTTGAAAGCCGGCCTGATGGAAGACCGCAAAGGCGCAGGCTGCGTGCGGGAATGCCACGGCGACATGCACCTCGGCAACATGACCTCGATCGACGGTCAAATTATCCTGTTCGACTGCATCGAATTCAATCCGATGCTGCGCTGGATCGACGTGGTCAGCGAAGTGGCTTTCCTGATCATCGATTTGCTGCACTTCAACCTCGACGCCCTCGCCTACCGTTTTCTGAACCGTTATCTGCAACATACCGGAGATTATCAGGGCGTGGCGCTGCTGCGCTACTATCTGGTTTACCGGGCCTTGGTGCTGGCCAAGGTCAGTTTGCTGCGTTCCGAGCAGCAGCTCGATCCGGCGTGCCTGGAACAGAATCTCGCCGAATACCGTGTTTACGCCAATCTGGCCGAACGTTTTACCCAGCCTTCCAAGCCGATGCTGTTGATCACGCACGGGTTTTCCGGTTCCGGCAAGTCTTATCACGCCGGCCAACTGGCCGAACGGATCGGCGCGGTGCAGCTACGCTCGGACATCGAACGCAAGCGGCTTTACGGTTTCGGCGCCGAGCAAGGCACCGGCAGTGCGACCGGCGGCGGCATCTACAGCGCGGAGGCGACGCAACTCACCTACGACCGGCTCGCCGCCGAGGCGAAAACCGTGCTCGAAGCCGGTTTTTCGGTGATCGTCGATGCGACCTTTTTGAAAACCGCGCAGCGCGGGCAATTTAGGCAACTGGCAAGCGCATGCGGCGTTCCGTTTCGGATTCTGGATTTTCAGGCGGCCGACTCGGTATTGATGCAGCGCATTTTGCAGCGGCAACATCAGGATGCTTCCGAAGCGACGCTCGCCGTTTTGCAGCGGCAGCAGCAAATCGCCGAGGCCTTACGTCCGGAAGAGCAGACGCATGCGATCACGATCGATTCCGAAAACGATCAGGCAATCGCCTGGGCGTTTTCTCAGTTGGCCTAGCCAGCAGAGATTTGGAGAGCGTTTATTTCCTGAAATTTAATCATCAAAAAAACACAGCCGGATCATTCATTTAACATAGTTCAATAAAATTCAACGGCATTTAATTGGCTCAAGACCTGATAAATGCTATCGGTATCAGTAGGTTCCGTGTAAGATAAAAGTATCACAAATCGTATTGAAAATCCGAGTATATCAGTCGGTTTATCTCTTTCCAACCCTCTTGAGGCAGCAACTTATGAGTCAGTTAAGCGAAGAAGAGCGACAAAAAATTCTGACCAGTTCACCGGTCGGCACCTGGGCCTTGATGCTGAGTGTCGGCGGCGCGATGGCGCTGGCCTGGCTGTTCATGTATTACGGCGTGTTTCTGCCGCGCGGCCCGATCGGTTAAGGGGGCGGTATGCATATCGATCCACTGGAAAAAAAATGGGCGGCGATTGCGCTCGGGATTGCAGGGCTCTTTGTGACGGTGATTCTGTCCTCGGCGCTTTTTCACGGCATTCATGCGCCGAGTCATGTCGAACCGATCGACTCCGCCTCCCTGCACTTGAGCGGCGAGTTTGCCGAGGACAAGCTGGGTATCGAAGAAGACGCCGCCGGCAATATCACGGTACGCATCGTCGCGGGGCGCTACGGCTTTTATCCGCAGGACATCGTGTTGCCGACCGATACGCCGTTGACCTTTCGGATGGTCAGCCAGGACGTGATTCACGGCGTGCACGTCCCGATGACGAATATGAGCACGATGATCGTGCCGGGCTATGTCGCCGAGGTCAAGACCGAACTGCATCATGCGGGCGCCTACCCCTTGCTCTGTAACGAATATTGCGGCATGGGCCATGCGCACATGTGGAACAATATCAAGGTGATCGGCAAAGAGCAGTGGGATGCGCTCAAACATCCACAAGGAGACGCGAGCCATGAATAATACGACTGAAAAAACACTGGCGCTGTCCCATTTCTGGGTCGCCTTCGGCGCCTTCGCGCTGGCCTGCCTGATGGGCATCTATCAGGTGATCGAGCGCTCAGGCTTCATCGGCTGGATTCAATCGCGCGAAGTCTATTACGCCTCGACCAGTACGCACGGAGTGTTGATGGCGTTCGTGCTGACCACGTTTTTCATCATGGGCTTCGGCTACTATGTCGCGACCACCACGCTGAAACTGCCGGTCTGGAACAAGACCTTCGCCTGGGCCGGTTTCTGGGTCTCACTGTCCGGCGTCGTGTTGGCCGCCCTGCCCTTATTAACCGGCGCGGCTTCGGTGCTGTACACGTTCTATCCGCCGGTGCAGGCGCATGTGCTGTTCTATATCGGCGCGACACTCTTAGTCGTCGGCTCCTGGTTCTGGTGCGTGTCGATGATCGTGATGTACATGCAGTGGAAAAAAGCCAATCCGGATGATCCGGTGCCGCTCGCGATGTTTGCGACCGCCGCGAATACGATCCTCTGGCTGTGGACCAGCGCCGGAGTCGCGGCCGAAATGTTGTTCCAGTTGATCCCCTGGGCGCTCGGCTGGGTCGATACGATCGATGCCGGCCTCGCGCGCACGCTGTTCGCCTGGACTTTGCATCCGATCGTGTATTTTTGGCTGATTCCGGCCTATATCGCGTTTTACTGCCTGGTCCCCAAACAGGCGGGTGGCTATGTGTTCAGCGACGAGTTGGCGCGGGCCTCGTTCATTCTGCTGGTCGTGTTCAGCTTGCCGATCGGCTTTCACCATTTATACATGGACCCGGAACAAGCCAGCGGCTGGAAGCTGCTGCATATGGTCGGCACCTTCGTGGTAACCTTGCCGACCTTCATCACCGGCTTCACGGTAATTGCTTCCTTGGAAATCGCCGGGCGTCTGAATGGCGGCAAGGGTCTGTTCGGCTGGATCGGCGCATTACCGTGGACCAATCATTTGGTGCTGGCGATCATTCTGGCTCTATTGATGCTGATCCTCGGCGGCTTCGGCGGCCTGATCAACGCCAGCTATGCGATGAACGCGATGATTCATAATACCGCCTGGGTTCCGGGACACTTCCACCTGATTTTCGGCGGCACCACGATCATCATGTATTTCGGGATTGCCTATTATTTCTGGCCGGTATTGACCGGAAGGCCGCTGTTTTCGAACAATCTGGCGTTAATCCAGCTGTGGACCTGGTTCATCGGCATGGTGATCCTGACCACCCCCTGGCACATCCTCGGCCTGCTCGGCCAGCCGCGGCGGATCGACAGCGTCCATTACAACAATTTGCTGACCTTGTCCTGGGAGCCTTACGAAATCACGATGATCTTCGGCGGCCTGATCCTGGTCGGATCGGCGGGTCTGTTGATCTATAACCTCGCGAAGACACAGTTTCACGTGACCGAGACCTATGAAGGCGAAGTCGAATACGCGGAGCCTATCCATCCGGTCAAAGCGCTTCCAGCCTACCTGAACAGCTTTGCGATGTGGAACTGGGTGATTGGCGCGTTCATGCTGTTCGCGTTCGGATATCCGGTCGCGCAGTTCTTTTTGATGAAAACCTACGGTTCCAGCCCTTGGGGATACTGAGTATGAACAGACTATTGCTCTCTCTGATTTTGGCGGTTCCGGCACTGGCTGGCGCCGCGCCTTCATCCCAGGTTGCCTGGACTGCGGAACAATTGAAATTCGTCAAAGCCGGCAATGCGCAGAAAGGCCAGGAACTGGCTGCCTCCTGCGCGTCCTGCCACGGCGACATCGGCGACAGCGAAACGCCGGCCTATCCGTCGCTGGCCGGACAATTGCCGACTTATTTGTTCAAGCAATTGCAGGATTATGCGGACGGCAGCCGCGACAGTCCATTTATGACGGGCATCGCGAAGGGCCTCAGCAAGCAGGATATGGCGGATCTGGCCGCCTGGTTTGCCTCCCAGCCTGCATCTTCCGAGAACTCCGGCTTGGCTGACCTCAAACAGGCCGAAACCTTGGTCACCCGAGGCGACAATGAACGCCTGCTCGTCCCCTGCGAAGTCTGCCACGGCAACGACGGCGAAGGCCAGAAACTGGACATCCCGGCGCTGGCAGGACAGAAGGCCGAGTATCTGAGCGCAACCTTGAACGCCTTCAAGGACGGCAGCCGCCATAACGATGTTTACGGCAAAATGCGTTTGATCGCGAAAACGCTGACCGAAAAGGAAATCGAAGAACTCGGCGCTTATTATCAAAGCTTGAAGTAGTGTTGCCGCAAATCCCGCGCTATGGATGCATCCATAGCGCGGGAGTCCCCTTACAAATTCGCCCCAATCGAACCGACCGCGTGCAGTATAATGACGGCCTATCCACTGTTGTTTAGGCGAAATCATGCACGTTACCCTGGTCCACGTTCAAGTCAAATCGGATGACCGTAAGGATTCCTTCGTAAATGAGTAACATCACGAATTTTATTAGTTGGAAAAAGGATGTGACGTTAAGCGTCGTTTTCGAACCACCAACAATTCCATCTTGTTGTAGTAGCGATAGACAGAGCGATTATCCCATTACCGCAGTAACCAACGCTGAAATTGAATACTCAGCCAAGCGGCCACGATCCCCAACAGCCAGCGACCACCCATTTCGCAAAAAACCATCCAATCTACAAAACTTGGCACGGATCGTGGATTTTTGCCTGTCGAGGCCACTTCCTGAAAAGAGATTTCCATTTGGCCTAGTAATTGGGAAGGTAAAATCGCCATGACGACCAGAATAGCCGTCAGCAATCCCAATACGATCAGGAAGGATGACCGTAAGGATTCGTGCGAAAATGGGCAATAGTAGATAAATTCATGTGATTTCTGCATCTATGATTCAGAATTATCATGTTTATCCCGCTGTAGGAGGGCTCTTTATCATACTAAATATGAGCATACTGACCGCCGTGAATAGCAGCAGTTGACCATTTTGAGTCAGTCACTGAATATAAAAAACAAATATCTGATAGTCTGGATCCAAATATAAACTCGACTATTGGACAGATTTGTGTCGAAGCCGCTGGGACAGCTGCCGCTGTTCGGCATTTAAAAACAGAAATTAGTTTTTGACGGAATTGTGGGATGTCCCTAAGGTAGAGTAGGCATCGCATAAAGCTAGGTACAAAGGCACCGGGTTCATTATTTTTGACGTTCCGGTAGCAAAAAAAGCTGTAGCCATCAATGGTATCAGGATTTCATGGCTGTTAGTCATTTCCATGACGATCACAAATGAGGTGAGCGGCGATTGTAGCATCCCCGAGAAATAAGCGGTCATGGTTAACAAAATCATCACTGGAGCAGGCGCAATCGGAAGCCAGTATGCTAGATCAATACCCAGCCCCGCACCGGTTGCAATCGAGGGCACAAAAATTCCACTCGGTATACCGCTGAAAAAAGTTGCGCAAGTGGCAAGCATTTTGAGAAATGGAAAGGAAATACCCAGAGGGGCCGTGCTGTTTAAAATGGCTTTGGTTTGCTGGTAACCGGTGCCTACGGTTGCCCCATCGGATAAAAAATTTAATGCGGCTATCACGCCGCCGCAAGCAATAGCAATAACGACGAAGGGAAGTCCTGAACGCTTAAGTAAACGTCCCCCTGCAATCGTTATTTTGCTGAACAAACCACCCCAAAAGCCGCCGGCGATTCCACATACAGGTATAGCCAGCCAATGTTGTCCCCATGGCATGCGCAGCGATTCGTCTTCAAAGTATATATAGCTGTTCAATAAAGCATAGGCGGTCACGCCGGAAAATACGATCGCGGTCAATACCAGACTACTTATGCGCTCTTCCAACGTTCGGCCCATTTCTTCGATGGCAAAAACGATGCCGGCCAAAGGAGCGCTGAACATGGCCGCAAAACCGGCGGCGCTGCCGGCTATAATCAACCCTTTCTCCATGTAATGCGGCGGAAATTTAACCGCTTTACCTAGAGACAACATAATGGATGCGCCGATGTGAACGGCGGGGCCGCCAAAACCGACTGACGCTCCGGAAATCAGGCCCATGATCGGTAACAGCAGTTTTCCTAAAGCGATTCTCAAGGAGATCAATTGATTTCTTGCTTCCAGATTGCCGGCGATTTCCAGCGCTGTTTTAACCTGTGGTATGCCGCTGCGTTCGCTGCCGGGAAAGAAACGAAAAGTTATCCATGCTGTGATTCCCAATCCGACGGGAGGGATGACGAAGTGGAACCAGGGATAGAGAATGGAAAGGCTTCGGTAGACGTTTGCCGCCCATTCGCTGAGCAGCGTCATGGCGACGATAACCAAACCGACAACAATTGCGCCTAACCAGAATACCAGGTGTTGCTTCCAAACGATTAAAGAAAGAAAAGACTGTTTTGGCATCTGATTAAGATCGCATTGATGCGGCGTTGTTCGCGTCTGATTATGAGCGGGCTTTATTTTTTTCGAACTTCCCGCTCTGCCTGCTCCCAGTCCTCTACTGCATGACCGCCCTGGCGGCCCCCCTGCTCGTAGAGCTCATAGGCTCGCTTGGCGATCTGTTGCGTCATATCGGCAGGCGCAGGTTTCGCATCAGCCTGCTTTTTGACCAATAGGGGGGCTGCAGTCGGATCGAACACCCGATAAGCAAGCAGTTTCACCCGGTCGTTCACTAGGAACCACACCAAGGCATAGCCCCAAACGAACGCGGCCCAGCCCCAGCCGAGCGGGGTCATGAACACCCCATAAACCGCAAGCAAAGTCGCCACGATTTGCGTGCCGAGCACAGCCACCCATAATATCCGCGCGGGGCGTATGGACCAGAATGGGCCGCGCGTGCGCGTCAGGAAAATCGTCAGATGTCCTGCCACGGACAGCTTTAAGCACTTCCCACGTGCGTATCCTATGGCCCTATTTAAAGTGAAGATTCACCAAGTCAAACTGAATTTCCCCCGCAGCTTCACGGCTAAGACAGGGAAGAGCAAGACCGAAAGCATACCCGCACACACCAGTATCGTTGCCCTGCCGGGCGACATCAGCTCGGCGGAAACGCCTATTTCGCTGATGATAACGATCAAAGGCAGGCCTGTGGCGGAATAAAACGCGAAGGGTATCTGCTCGTCGGGAGCCAAATCCTTCTTGTATAAAAACACCGGGGCACCCCGGACCAATAGCAGCAAACCCAACAAAAGCATCACTTGGACGGGTGCCAGTGGGGCCGACCATAAGGCGCTGACTTCAAACTTCATGCCCGCTACGATAAAGAATATGGGTATCAGAAAGCCATAACCGATTGCATCCAGCTTTTGCCGGAGTGGTTCTCCCGCTTTCCCTTTAATGACGAGCCCTGCCACCATACCGGCCGCAAAAGCGCCCATCACGATATTTAAGCCGAATTTGGCGGCGAGCGAGACGAACAGAATCTGAAGCAGAATACAAATTCTTACAGGAAGCTGACCGCTGCTTTGCATCGTGCGCGTCATGATTTCAATCATCCGTGATGAACGCGCATTAAGAGCGATATTCGCAGCGACAAAAGCAATGATGATAAAAGTCACCATGAACAGCCCATGTAGAAAGGAGTCATGCGTGGGGATCAGTAAAAGCGAAATGATCATCAAGGGGCCGAATTCACCCGCTGCGGCGGCCGCAACCATATAGGTCCCGAAGGCGGAGTCCAACTCTCCCCGGTCACGCAAAATGGGCGCTAAGACGCCCAAGGCTGTGGTGGACAAAGCGACTGCCGCCAATAAAGGCGGAGCTTGAATCAATCCAATCGCATGGAAAAAATACATGCAAACCATAGCCATGAAGAACGAAAGAAACCAACCGCCTACCGCCAAGGACAAGGGTCTGCCGCGAATCTTGTCGAAATCGATCTCAAGCCCGACCATGAATAACAGAAAAGCCAAGCCGAGTTCTCCCAGTGTACCGATCATGCCATCCGGAACGGCTAGGTTTAACCCATATGGGCCTATCAGTATCCCCAAAATGATTTCAATAACCACAACAGGTAAGCGGAAACCAGGGGGCAACTCGGCAAGGAGCGGTGCAAGCATCGCAACAAAGGCGATCAGCAGAAGTTCAGAAGGATAGGCTTCCATAGATGAGCTCCGTTATTGGTTTAATTATTATCGCTTGGATCTGAGTTTAAATGAGAAAGCAATCACAGGCCAATGTTTTTCGGTATTTTTAAATAAATGTGATCGGGGCAAATATTGACTTATTAATGTTGCAAATACAGCACAGATATATTGAGTATGAAAATACTGAACATGAACAAGCTGACCCAGCCCACCGTCTTGAAGAGGCGAGTGTTTGGACGATACAGCAGGCCGACAATGGCAACACCTGTCATCATGATGGCCGACTGTGCTGAAATCAGATGCGCAGACGAAACATAGGCAAGTAGGGGGCCTTTTAAATAAGCTACATCATCTAGGGCAATGATGACCAGATTAAACAGGTTGCTGCCGAACAAGTCGCTGATGGCCATGTCCAGGGCACCGATTCTGAAAGCTGAGAACGTCACAGCTACTTCAGGCATCGAAGTCGCCAAGGCCACGAATACCGTGCCCACGAAGCTACGCTGCCAATCCATGGCCTGGGCGACATGGTCGGCCGTCAATGGCAGACGGATACCTGCGGCAATGACCACGGCTGAGGCGACACAATAAAAAGCAATTGCCTTTGCCAAACTCATTTTAGGGTGCCGCTCGACAATTTCTTCCACGGCTTCCAGGTGCTGAGCTTTTTCGAAACGAAACACCGTGCGCATGGACACGATATAAAATAGTACTATGATCGGGGCATACAGCCCGATATGCCACAAACTCAAACGGAATCCGTTTCGATACAATAGGATGTTAAACGCCACGAATCCGAGCAGTACCACACCAAACCCAGCCGAGAGGATGTGACCCTGACTGGCTCGGGTGTAAACCGAAGAACCTCGGTGCATAAAATCCAACATCACGATCAGCAGCAGATTGAATACGCAGCTGCCCAAGGCATCGCCCAATGCTATATCCGGAACACCAACATACGTTACCGAGCTAATACCCGTTACCAATTCCGGCAAGGAGGTCACCCATAGAGGGCGAGAAAATAGCCAGCGATTCCAATGACCAACGCTAAGCCGGCAAATTCAAGCAATAAAAGCCAATGTGACATCCGGTCCCTATGTTGATCACGCAATTAAAATGCCGCGAGTCCAACTCGGCTCGTGTAGGCATGTTCAAGACAAAAATTTAAAATGACGCCCATGCAAGCCGGGTGAATCGTTCGCTCTAATACTCGCCACAGAACCAGCGCAAGTTGGTTTTTTCAACCGTTCATAGTTTCTAAATTTCTCGGAGATAATGAATTCTATATAAAAATCATAAACTTATAAATTGGCACATAATATGCTTTCTTTTTGTAAAAAATATTTGCATAAACATAGTTATGGAATTCTTTTATGACCAAATTTAAAGCTACTGTGGTTTTAGGCCCTTTATTACTGACTCAACCGCTTTCCAGTTTTGCCGCTGACGACGGCACAAATAACATGTTCGGCGTATGGGGTTCGGCTACGTTGCAAGGGGATTTTACAGCTTTGTCGCCCAGCCTCAACAAATTTAATTGGCTCATCGTGGATCAAAGCCGTACCCGCGAAGATTCGCCAAGTGGATCAAGGTATTCCGAAAATCTGTTATTTAGCCAAGTCGGCTATCAAATAAACAATAACGCATCGCTGTGGCTAGGTTATACACATGATTGGCTTCATCCGCTAAACAAGACTGCCTTTCAGGAGAGCCGTCCTTATGTAGATTTTGTCTGGAAACAGGATTTGGGCGATTTCAAACTCATGAGCCGAACCCGTATGGAAGATCGGATTAACCAAACAAGCGGTAATGAAGGTTACCGTCCCAGACAATTATTACAAATCAGCCATCCTTTAAGGGCTTAAGTGTCTACGCCGGCGATGAAGTCATGTTCTATTTGAATCAAACAGATTGGGGCAAGCAGGGCTTTACCGAGAACCGTGTTTTCAGCGGATTAAGCTATCAATTCACGCCTAAAATTGAAGTTTTCAGCACTCGTCTTCTGAAAATACACAGGCTTATTGGTCATTGCCGACCTGTCGTAAAACACTTGTTTTCCGGTGGGTTCGATAAAGTACCGTCATTGCCCCTCAAACTGCCTCATAAAATGTACGAAAAACACTGTCGTAATGATGTACTATACGCAAATTACTTTCTAAGGGTTTTTCGTACATGCTTATCGGTTATATGCGAGTATCATCCGACTCGGATCGCCAGACGACCGATCTTCAGCGCGATGCGCTGATAGCGGCAGGCGTCGATAGTCGGCATTTATTTGAAGATCATGCTTTCGGCGCTAAAGATGATCGGCCTGGATTATCGAAAGCATTGGCGTTCGTTCAGCCGGGTGATGTTCTGGTGGTCTGGAAGCTCGATAGACTTGGGCGTTCGTTGTCGCACCTGCTATCCATCGTCAATGCGCTGAAAGAAAATCAGGTCGCATTCCGTTCACTCACTGAGGGAATGGATACCACTACACCATCCGGCGAATTGTTGTTTCATGTATTCGGAGCGCTGGCCCAGTATGAAAGAGCATTGACAAAAGAAAGGGTCGTTGCTGGATTGGCTGCCGCCAAGAGACGTGGACGGACCGGCGGGCGACCACCCGCCATTGTCGGTGAGAAATTGGAGGCCATCACCACCGCTTTAAAGGGCGGTATGTCCAAGGCGGCTGTGTGCCGCAACTTTGGCGTCAAACGAACCACACTGATCGAAACTCTCGCGCGAATTGGCTGGCCTGCTGGTCACCAATAAATAAGTTCCTGCCATGCAAGCGAGCGATACCGCCTATCCCCGTCTCAAATCCAGTTTTAATGCCGGCGAATTGGAGCGATGGTATTCCCCAACACCTGAAGAGTGTGGCTTTTGCACAACGGTTGTGCGTGGCCAGAGTACCCGATTTGGTTTTCTTCTCACCTTGAAGACCTTTCAGCGTCTGGGTCATTTTGTGACATCGGATCAAATCCCTGACGCCATTATTGATCATCTGGCGAAAATCGAAGGGATACCCGTAGACCGGGAGGCACTGAAGCGGTACGACATCTCACGCTCGCGCAAAACCCATGTCAGGTCAGTTCGAGGTGTGCGTCTGCCGGCAATTGGTTCAGGAACTGAAATCTGCTGACATCTGTGTTCCAGGCAGCGATGCCTACTCGGATTCGCGCGAGCAGTTGCTGTCCATGGAGGCGTGTAACGCGGCTTTAGCGGAGTACGGGGAACTGGTCGGCATACCGGTTGAAAGCCCAGCGTTCGTCGACCATGTGCGTACCCAACTCCTTGATGCCGCCCATGCGGTTGACCGAGACTACCTGAGCAACACCTATTTCAATATCGTCAATGGCCGTCCGGTACTGGCAAGGCTTACCAAGAAGCCCGATCCCAAAGGGTTTCGGGTTGTTGAAGACGCATTGACCCAAAAATTGCAAGCACTCGACCTATCGATGCTCGATGTGCTTGGCGATACGATGCGATGGCTGAACTGGGGGAAGTTCTTTGGGCCGTTAAGCGGACATGAAAGCAAACTGGAAGATGAGGAGCGACGGCAAATACTCACGACATTCGCCTATGGCACAGGACTCGGGCCGACGCAGGTTGCAAAGAGCGTGTCCGGTGTCAGCGACAGACAGATAGCATTCGTCAATCAACGGCATGTGACGACCGAAAAACTCGAAGCAACGATATGCGAAGTGATCAATGGTTACAATCGCTTCTGGCTACCCAAACTTTGGGGAGACGCAACACGTGCCGGTGCCGACGGCACCAAGTGGGACCTCTACGAAAACAATCTTCTGTCGGAGTACCATATTCGTTACGGTAGTTGGGGTGGTGTCGCGTACTACCATGTCAGTGATACTTATATTGCCCTGTTCTCGCATTTTATCCCTTGCGGCGTTTGGGAGGCCATCTATATTCTGGACGGACTGACCAAAAACAAATCCGACATCCAACCGGATACGCTGCATGGCGATACCCAAGCGCAAAGTACGCCAGTATTCGGTCTTGCTTATCTGTTGGGCATCAAATTGATGCCGCGTATCCGAAACTGGAAGGATTTGAAGTACTACAAGCCCACCTCAGAAGCAAGTTACAACCATATTGGCGAGTTGTTCACCAAGGACAATATCAATTGGGAGTTGATTGCCCGGCATCTACCGGATATGCTACAAATTGCGCTGTCGATCAAGGCTGGCCGCATTGCACCTTCGATGATCCTGCGCAAGCTCGGCACGGCCAGTCGGAAAAACAAATTATATTACGCCTTTCGGGAACTTGGTCGGGTTGTCCGCACCTGCTTTCTTCTGGAATACGTGAATAGCGAAGAGTTGCGACGTCTCATCCAGAGCGCAACGAATCGATGCGAGAGTTTTAAAATAGATCCTTCAATGACTAGCGGGACTAGGACGTGTAGTAAGTTGGCGGGTGATTTCAAATCGATTCCAGGCGGAATGTATTGAGCGGCGTTTAGATAAATAGGACGAAGTACCCAAGCGGATAATTCAATCGAATAGTCAAGTTGAGCTGATGCCGATGCTGACGTTACCAATTTCAATCTAGGCGCCAATTCTGGCGTCAGTATTATCATTATCGACTTAATAAAGGGAAATAACCCTATTATAAGCGACGCCCCAAAATACAACGCCAATCCGGACAATGCCAGCCATGCTAGTAAGGCTTTAATGGTCAGTAGAATCAGTTCACGTCGGTTCATAGAACTTATTCGATGAACCGAATGCCCACCAGATGAAAAACAGGCATCCCAGGATAATCATGAGGGTGGGGGCCAAATAGATATGTACTAGATTAAACCACTCCGGACGATATGCGATCACAAAATAAAGTCCACTAATCCGGATTAGATTGATTGAGTAAAGCATTGAGACGCCAAGGACTAGGCCTATGCATTTTCGTTCGAATTCGACCGGGAAAGACAGTATCGCAGCTGTAATCAGAAACAGAGCCCCTGCACCATCACAGCCACGGACGATTTCAAGGTTAACTCTCGATGATATGAGGTAATTCTGGAAGGCCGCCACTCCTTCTAAAGGTGCTACAAAATTGATAATGTCAGCGCAAAACAGACCTAGTCCATTGTAATAGATCGCCTTAAAAATTTCATCTGGAATCTGAAAATAGACAAAGTGCAGCGTTCCGTAGAATCCGAGAAAAAACATTGCTGATACCCATGTGACAGTATCTTTCGAAAATCGAATCATAGGCAGCAATCCCTTGCTCGAATTATAAAGGTGTCTAGATTCTTTTGTGAATGATCATTTGGCAGAAGGCATAGGATAGAATTCATGAGGCTGTTTGATGCCCACTGGAAATAAATTCGGGAAACGGCGCCTCCAAATTTGATTGGACTGATGACACGCGCCGTTCGAAAAAATCTGAGAATGCCAATATTGTTCCCTCATCCTCAAAGAGCAGGTGATTATTTGCCAAAATTTTAGCGCTGACTTCTCGACGAAAAAGTAAATCATTGGCTAAACGGAGGGCGATTTTTATATAATCCAGCGTATTCTCAGCGATGCAATCGGAGAACCCCATTCTGCGATACATGCCTGCACCATGCCGAGTACGTTGCAATTCGCCTGGCAAAGTGACGATTGGCGTTCCGACCGCAAAGGCTTCAAGACTGGAATTCATGCCATTAAAACTGGGGATATCCAGCATCGCATCCGATACTGCAATGAGGTTTATATAATCCACCGTGTTTTGTGGTGGTAAAAATATCACGCGATCAGCAACATCCGGCATACTCACTTGAAAGCGTTGGCGTAGTAATTCCGCAAAATTCGCTACAGAATCCTCTAATAGAACAATATTACCCAGGGGGTCGCTACGAAGAATATTGGCTAGAATGTGATCGAAGCTTGGATGGAGTTTGTAAAGGGTTTGCGGACAAATATATAGGTGCTTTTCATTCGATAAACCATATTCAGTTCGAGATTTTAGAATAGTTGGCAAGTCTGTACGGTAATAATAAGTCAGAAAACTATTATTACTTAACACATGCAGCGTTTCACTGTAATGCGTTTGAGCATTTTCAATTTCGAATAGACCGCTGGAAATAAAACCATCCATGTTCCGTATGCCGGTTGTATCTGGATGACCAAAGGATGTGCATTGAATTGGCGCAAGTCTTGCAAAAGCAAGGAAGTAGGTAAATGGGTCCATTCCAATATCTTGATAAAACAAAACATCCAGTTCGAGTGCAGCAATTTTCCGTCTAGCTGTTGCAAGCGAAGGATAGACTTCTAACACTTCATCGGCATTGCTTCTAATAAACCTTGAAGTTTGATCATCGACAATCGGTGCAACGAAAATTGCATAAACACGGAAGCGGTCACGGGGTAGCTTGGCGAAGAAACCTTGAGTCGTTTTGCCAATACTATGGTTGTAGAGGTATTTTGAAATAATGCCGATTTTAATAGGATTTTACACATCACGCAGTAATGAACAATGTGGTGCCTCCCAAAGTAATGAAGGGCAACTTCGTTCGAATAGCTGGGCAAGCTGAGTTTTTAAATTTCGATTATTGAATCCGTGATAGGCAAGATAGAAAAATGCATCCTTCACCTCCAAAACAGGATCAAATAACTTTAAATTTTTGTCCTGTCGTAAATCATCCAATGCTGATTCAAGCTCCTTCCGGATCATGGCTATGCTCTCTTCAGATTCAAGTATCGGTGGCAACAGCGTGGCCAATCTGAATCTGAGACCCGGCGAGTCATTGATATTAAGGGCGCTACGATAAAATGATTTCGCCGCGTCAGTCTTTCCCTGCATTGCAGAAATATCGCCGATATTTTCTAGCGCATCGACATATCCTGGGTCTATCGCAAGCGCATTTCGAAAACACGCGGTAGCCACCCCGAATTGCCCAATTTGCATGAATGCAAGCCCAAGATTGTTGTGTGTGAATGCATGCTCGGGCTGTGCACGAGAGAACGTTTGTAATAGAATATGGCCTCCTCAACCAGACCTTGTTTTTCGAGTACGGTGCCTAGGTTGTTGAGAGCTATGGCATGGTTTGGATCAATCGCTATGGCCTTGTTATAGCATGCTGCCGCCTCGTTCAATTCGCCTTGATCTTCTAAACATCTGCCAAGATTAACAAGTATCCTAATGTTGCTTTCACTGTAGCGCAAGGCGTCATGGTAGCATGCTATTGCTGCGCTCAGCTTTTTCTGGGCTTGAAGGCTATCTCCAAGATTACCAAGAATTTCCGGATGAGTATGATTTAACTGGACTGCCCGACGGAAATAAATTTCAGCTAAGCTAAACTGGTTCTGTTCTTGGTGTAGCGATCCTAAATTATTATAGTAATCAGGGATTTTTGGGGCAATTGCGGCCGCCTTTTCGAATAAATCACGCGCTTCGTTGTAATGCTTGTTATCGAGTAATATCAGACCTAATAAATTAAGTGCCGCAGAGTGATTTGGATCAACCATGATGATTTTTTCGCAAATCACTACAGCTTCTTTTTGATTACCTGTCTCGTACTGTTGGATGGCCAGCGAGAACTTTTCAGACATGTCAAAATTCATAAAAGCAGACACTGCTAACTTTGTTGGTCTGACTATCCTTTTTTCAGTTTATTTGGTTTTTGCTTATGACCTATCCAGCGCCCAGCAGCCAATAAACACGTTGCAAAAAGCATCTCAGCTTGCCAAGGTAAAGCAGGAACCTTAGCCGCAGTCGATATCGGTGGTATGTCAACAATTCCGCCATTTGATATGTAGAAAGAAACACTGTCGTTATAACGTTGAAAGCCCTGAGGGATAGGCATTGGATCGTAATGCAGGCACAAGCCATAGGTGTGGCCAGGTGTAACTGGTACTGGAATTAAGTCAAAACGAGAATAGCCTGCATTCGGCAAGTTCGTTGTGCCGCTCGGCATATCTCTTGTGGCAACTAGGGTTCCACTGCAATTCGTTTCTCTGATCTCAAGCCATTTGTGAAGTGTCTTTATCGTATTTTGATCCCAGAGTTTATCCAAAGAAGGATAAGAATGGACCCTAATTATAATAGTCTCATTATGATTCTCCAATCAAGCTGATTATGAATAAAGCACTCTCAATAAACATATCTAGATTTGCTGATGTGTGGATTGATTAAGCATGCAACTAAGTCTAAGCTCTAATTGTTTCAATTTCATGAATGAAATTTACTAGGCCATGATGATTAATGATTTACGTAGCTTTGATAGAAGATCGTCTGCTGAAAGGCGGGCTCTAAGGGTTGAGTGTTAACGATACCCTAAGTTATGTGAATTCTTCGCAGTTACCCTAATCGAGCAACAGTTCAATCAATAAGCGACTGTCCAGCCTGCTTCAACGTACCATCACCATTTACATAGGTATACAGAGTCGTAGTAGTTATATTCAAATGACGAGCCACATCTGACGCATTAGCTTTCGGGTCTGCCATCGCGGCCATCGCCATCATCACGGTTGCTCTATCCATCTTTCGAGGGCGCCCGCCTTGCCGGCCTCGTGCCCTCGCGGCTGCAAGCCCCGCATGGGTACGCTCAGCAATCAGTTCCCGCTCAAATTCAGCTAGTACCGCAAAAATCCCAAAGAACAGACGCCCATTTGCTGTCGTCGTATCGATTTGTGCACCGGCACCCGCCAATACCTTTAATCCGACGTTGCAGGCTCGTAAATCATCGACAGTGGTCACCAAGTGTTTCAAATCACGTCCTAATCTATCCAATTTCCAGACTACCAATGAGAAGTCGTTCCGCGACGAGTGCCTGATCCCCGAATACGCGGTGATCGATCCCGACCTGCTGGCGAGCTGCCCGCGCGAACTGATCGCGGCCGACGGCATGGATGCGTTCACGCAGTTGCTGGAATCCTATGTTTCGATCAAGGCGAACCCTTTCACCGACGCCCTGGCCTGGAGCGGGATGACGGCCTTCAAGGAAGGCTTTTTCACGGCCTGGGAAGGCATCGAACCGGAAGCCGGCGATGGCCGCGCCGCGATGGCTTATGCGGCCCTGCTCTCCGGCATCACGCTGGCGTAAGTGGGGCTGGGATCGGTGCACGGGCTGGCCTCGCCCTTGGGCGCTTATTTTCCGATCCCGCACGGCGTGGTCTGCGGCACCCTGGTCGCCGCGGCGACAAAAGTCAACGTCGAGGCAATGCAGGCCGTGCGGCGTTGATCACGCTGCTGGCCGAATGGAGCGAAAGGCTGCAACTGCCGCGCCTTAATCGCTACGGCATCGGCGCGAAAGATTTCGCGCTGATCGTCGCGAACAGCCGCGGCAGCAGCATGCTGACCAATCCGATCGTGCTGACCGATGCGGAGGTCGAGGAAATTTTGGTCGAGCGGCTTTAACAGGGATCAAGGTTCCCAGCATAAGCGTCCACTGCCATTAAGTTAAGGATGATTCCGTTCGCCCTGAGCTTGTCGAAGGGTGAACGGAATCATCCGAAGCCCCGAAGTTAAACCGTTCATGGTTCGACAAGCTCACCACGAACGGCTTAACTTCTTACCATGATTGGCTTAACTTAATGGCAGTGAGCATAAGCGCCGGGAACCTCCAAATGCCTGACTAGGGAAGCGACAGCGCGTTGCACATCCGCGCCGTCAACCTGAATCCCAATTCCCGGTACGCCTCGACCTGAGTCTCATCGAAAAACTGGTCGTTGGTAGACTGGTTCGGAAACTCCTCGTGCTGGGCGCGATAGCTGTAAATCTGTGCCGGCAAATCATTGACCAGGGTCGCCCTGACGATATACAGCGTGCCTTGTTTGGCGGGTTCGTTCCCGTGGGCCGGATAATGGATCGTGCCTTTGTCGAAACCCATTCTCGAAAAACCGAAGCGTTTGGCATAAATGCTTTCACCATCCGATCCCGGCATCAGACCCTCCAGTTCATCATTGAAAGAGACGGTGACGCCGAAATCGACGTTGATGCGCACCAAAACACTGCCGATATCGTCCAGGGTAAAATTCGGATCGGCGCCGGCCGAAGAAAAATAGATCGTATCGACGCGACGCCGTATCAATTCATACAGTCCGGTATTGTCGAAATGGCCGCCGTCGGACAGTTCCAGATAGCCGACGTTTTCTCTGAGGTCCCGTCCCAAAAGCCCTTGAAAAAAACCGGGATAAAAGAAATTCGGGCGCGTGTTCATATCAGACAAGATTTTTCGCCAGCCGGTCACCGCGGGATTCTGGACCCAAAAACCCAGGCGGATATTCCAAAACGCCAGCAGAAACGCCACCAGCCGGTTGCGGGTGGCGCCCTGCCCGGAGTTTGCCGCGTTCGGATTCAGCGCCGCGCCCGAGATCGAGACCGCCGTCGCCAGCGTCATCTCGCCGCCGGACAGGGTCGACATCGGATGAAAGCCGATCGCGTCGCCGCCGCAATACAGATGCGACATGATGAAATTGTCGCCGGCGCGGCCCCGGTATTTAGGGTTGTTCGAATCGACCAACACCGTATTCGCATTGATGATGTGATAAGGTCCCCACTGATCCGGTCCCGAGACATCTGAGAAGAAAGCCACATCGGCCTGGGTCGCTAGTTCCCAGTGGTTGTTGCCGACTGCCGCAGGATTCGGCATGAAGGCTTCCATCAGCCGGTCACGGTCCATTCGGCCGATGCCGAACAGGTTCAGATTGACGAACCATCCGCTCAACACGACACCGCAGATGACCACCCCGTAAAGCCATTGCGTCTCCGACTGCTGCCAATCCTGCGCAATCTGATAACCGATCGACAGAATGCCGACAATCAACAGCAGTGCGGTGACTAGAATCCGGATTTCGGTCATCGGTCCTTTGCCGGCTTCCGTGCCTTTTTTCTGTTGGAAAAACTCGAAGATCGACCCGATCACGCCGAGCAGCGCCGGCACCGAAGTTGACATGTATTCCATCCCATGCAGTTTGGCATTGATAAAATAATCTATCGCTGGCAGCAAGGCCAATAGGCCGAAGGCAAGCGCCAGGAAAATGAACTTGCCCTGGGCGCGCTGAAACCAGAAGCGACCTCGATAGCCGCGTTCCTCGGTGCCTAATTTGCGCCAGGTCATCCAGGCGTACATAAAGCTGGTGACGCCAAAGAGCAGCGCCATGGACAGTGCGGCTTGCGTGAACAGCGATGCCGGCTGCCAATGACTCAAATACGGCAGCATCCAGGGCATAGGCTGAAACAGTTGAAGTTTGAAACAGAGAAAAAAGAGGCTGACGATGACCGCCAAATACACCGAAGCCGCAAGCGTCATGTTACGCAAGAGGACACCCAACAATGACAAGGACGAAAGCCCGTCCGGCAACAGATAATTGCCGTGTTGCCGCAGGTAATTCAACGGTGAATGGGCGGCGCCCTGCCCCGGATCGTTTTCGGAAGCGAAAGGACAGCTCCAGGGCGAACCGTTACGTTTGTTCAAATAATTGAACCAGGTCAGCGACGAACCGATATAGCCGCCGCCGGAGACGGTCGATAAATAATCCACCTGGCGCAGGACGTTATATTTGTTCAGGCCCTGCAAGACCCCCAGAGCAAACGAAGCGGAACGGATGCCCCCGCCGCTGATCGCAATACCGGTGATTTTCCTGGCCTCATCGCCCTGTCGATTATCGCCCCGGTTCAGTCGTTGACTGTTGATGACGTTCAACTCATCCTGTTGAACTTGCGCAAAATGGGTTGCGGATTGCTCATTTGTCATACTTTCCCCGTACATAAAAGATGATCTTATAGTTATTATTGAGTATGGGAGCTTCTCAAATCGTCCTCTCGCCAAGGCGACTTAGAGAAGCATCCCTGAGGTAAAACGGATTGCTAAAGCGGGACAAGTTTAAGGTTTCAATCCTCCCCCTCGGCGATCAATCGATAAATGAAGGCGCCCAGAAGCGCACCCGCGATCGGTGCGACCCAGAACAGCCAAACCTGTCCCAACGCCCAGTCTCCGGCATATACCGCGACGCCGAGGCTTCTGGCAGGGTTAACGGATGTGTTGGTGACCGGTATGCTGATCAAATGGATCAGCGTCAGCCCCAAACCGATCGCAATAGGCGCAAACCCTGGCGGCGCGCGGCGGTCGGTCGCGCCCAGGATAATCAGTAAAAACATCATCGTCATGACGACTTCGGTCATTAACGCGGCCAATAACGAATAACCGCCCGGCGAATGTTCGCCGTAGCCATTCGCCGCAAATCCGGCAGTGGGATCGAAGCCGGCTTTGCCGCTCGCGATCAGATACAGGATGCCGCCGCCGACCAGTCCGCCGGCCACCTGAGCCAGAATATAAGGCAACAGTTGGTTCGCCGGAAAGCGTCCGCCCGCCCACAGGCCGATCGATACGGCCGGATTCAGATGGCAACCGGAAATATGGCCGATCGCGTAAGCCATGGTCAACACCGTGAGTCCGAACGCGAATGCTACCCCCAGCAAACCGATGCCCACATTCGGAAATGCGGCCGCTAATACCGCGCTGCCACATCCGCCGAGAACCAGCCAAAAAGTACCAAAAAATTCAGCGCCAATTTGTTTCATGTTCCTTCTCCTGCAACGTATGTTAAGAAAAAAAGGTCGGACGGCACGAACGAACCCAAAGCCCCATAACGGACAAGCACAAACAAAATAAGAACAAATGAATAACAGACAATTTCAGGGCTTCAAGCTCTAGACAACCGCAACCCCCTGCGAACGGTTAATGAAATAAAATCAATTACCTCGCCATTATTTTTCAAAAATGACGAAGCAATATAGACAGGGCTCAAGAAACTGTCAATTGCTTTCAGGACTTTCGTTGTTAAGTCGAGGATGATAAAAATTGACTCGGCGCGCTATCGATTTGAGAATAGTAAACCCTCATCGTTTTAGAGCCCGAGACCTTATGCATTTTTCGATCATCATCCCGGTACTGAATGAAGCCCTGGCGCTGCCCTCTTGCCTGGGGGCGTTGCAGCCCTTGCGGCATCAGGCCGAAATCATCGTCGCCGACGGCGGCAGCCGCGATGCGACGGTGGCGATCGCGGAAGCCCTGGCCGACCGGGTCGTCCGGGCGCCTAAGGGCCGCGCCTTGCAGATGAACGCGGGCGCCCGGCTCGCGAAGGGCGACATCTTGCTGTTTTTGCATGCCGATACGGTTTTACCGGATAATGCATTGCGGCTGATCGAACAACGACTCGCGCGCGGCGGGCAATGGGGCCGTTTCGATATCCGCCTGCGCGGCCGTCCGGTGCTGCTGAAGCTCATCGCCTGCATGATGAACTGGCGCTCGCGCCTGACCGGCATCGCGACCGGCGATCAGGTCATTTTTGTGGCGCGGCAGGCTTTTTTCGGTGTCGGCGGCTATCCCGACATCGCGTTGATGGAAGATATCGCCTTATCCCAATTGCTCAAAGCCATCGGCCCGCCGCTTTGTCTGCGCGCGAAGGTCACCAGTTCGGGCCGGCGCTGGGAGGCATTCGGCGTCTTCAGAACGATTTTGCTGATGTGGTCATTGCGTCTGCGCTATTTTTTCGGCGCCGACCCGGCCGAATTGGCGGAACTTTATCAAAGAGGTCAATTTTGGAAACCCTAATCCGTTTATCCGCCGCCGCCGGCATTTTTTTGCTGATGATAGGCTGGGAATTTTGGCGGCCGCGGCGCGTGTTGCAACTGGGCCGCGCGCAGCGCTGGCCGATCAATCTGGGCCTGGCCGCGCTGAACATGATCCTGATGCGCGCGAGCCTCGGGGGCTTGGCCTATCTTGCCGCGGCCCATGCGCAGGCGCAGGGCTGGGGTTTGTTGAATCTGGCCGCCCTGCCCGCCTGGCTGGCGATTGCCGCCACCCTGTTGCTGCTGGATTTTGCGATCTACGCCCAGCATATTCTGATGCACAAATGGCCGCTGCTGTGGCGCCTGCATCAGGTGCATCACACCGATCTCGAATTCGATGCGACGACCGCGGTGCGTTTTCATCCCTTCGAAATCGTGTTGTCGATGCTTTACAAGGTGTTTTGGATTTTGCTGATTGGCGCCGATCCCGTCGCCGTGATCGCCTTCGAGATCATTTTGAACGGTTCCGCGACCTTCAATCACAGCAATGTCGCGATCCAGCCCGCGCTCGATCGAATACTGCGCTGGCTGATCATCACCCCGGACATGCACCGGATTCATCACTCGACCCGGCGCGCGGAAATGGACAGCAATTACGGTTTTTCGATTTCACTCTGGGACCGGCTGTGCGGCACCTATGTCGCCGACCCGAAAGAACCTCAGACCAGCATGACTATCGGACTGGCCGCCTACCGGGAGCCGGAAGCACTGGGCTTTCTCCGCCTGTTGCGGCTGCCCTTCAAGACCTCGCGCCGAGACTGAATGGCTATCGACTATCAATACCCGCATGCCGTTTTGCAGATTTTTTGCAAAACCCCGACTGCGATTGCTCATTCGTCGACATCGACCAAATTGCCCGCCAAATCGGACACGGTCTGATCGGCGACGCCGACGACGCGGATATGCCTCCGAATCGTGTTCGAATAATTTTCGTGCAGATGGCCATGAAAAATGTTTCTGGCTCCCATCGCCGCCGCCAAATCGCCGATCGCGGCAAAGCCGAAGCGGTGCGAAGAAGGCGCTTCATGGGTAACCAGAATGTCGGCTTTCAACGCTTTCAACGCCTCAAACTCATCATGCCAAATAGCCGACTGGTATTTTAAGGACAGGTTATCGTCGCGCGATCCGGGTTTCTGGCTGTTCAGGAAATGGCGCTTGTTGATCCACTTCGGCCTCCCGGGCGGGTACCAGACTCGGCCTAAGAAAATGCCGCCGAGTCCGGCGATACGGACCCCCGCTATTTCCTGGACGCGCAGATGCAGGCTGTTATCGGCCAGCGAGGAATGAAACAGATTGTGGTATTTGCCGGGCGACTGGAAGTCATGATTACCGGCAATCCACCAAATCTCGGTCAGGCCGATGATCGCCTCCAGATAACATTCCAAAGGCTGCTCTAAATCATAATCACCGAGCAGTACGACCGCTTCCGGACGGCATTTACGCACAGCCTTGATCAGCGGCTCAAAATTTCCATGCGGATCGCCGGCAAATAGGATTCGGTGGTTGGAGTTCATAAGGTCGAATCGAGCTGTCTGTACCGGTAGTGGAAATCGTCAAATAGTACCATTAAATGGGTCTGCTTAACTATATGCTGCAATCGAACGACTTGCGGGCGCGACGATCAAATGCCAATTCGATAGCCAAAATAAATCCTATAATGATTATTGGATAACAACATCGGTATCAAACCATGTCAGCGACAGCGCAAAAAATCAAATTATTCGGCACCGATGGCATTCGCGGCAAGGCCAACCAATTTCCGATGCAGCCTGACCTCGTGGTCAAGATCGGCCAGGCGATTGGCATCATTTTAAAAAGTCAGGCGCCGCCCCATTCCACGCCTAAAGTGGTGATCGGCAAGGATACGCGCCTATCCGGCTATATGCTCGAAATGGCCCTGACCTCGGGACTCTTGGCTACCGGTATCCAGGTGCAATTGGTCGGCCCCTTGCCGACGCCCGGCGTCAGTTTTATCACCCGCAATATGCGTGCCGCGGTCGGCATCGTCATTTCGGCGAGCCACAATCCTTTCTACGATAACGGCATCAAAATCTTCGGACCTGACGGTTACAAAATTCCGGACGCGATGGAGGAAGCCATCGAACGACTGGTCGGCGCGGACGATTTTGAACCCCATCTTGCGCAACTCGAACATATCGGCAGAAGCTGGCGCATCGACGATGCCCAGGGACGCTATATCGTCTATGTCAAAAACACCCTGCCCCATCAATATACGCTTGACGGCCTGCGCATCGTACTCGATACCGCCAACGGCGCGGCCTATAAAATCGCGCCCGCGGTATTTTCCGAGCTTGGCGCGGAAGTGATCCACATCGGCAACACGCCCAATGGCATCAACATCAACGGCGAATGCGGCGCTTTGCACCCCGACGTGATTGCCGATGCGGTGTTAAAGTATCGCGCCGACGTGGGGATCAGTCTGGACGGCGACGCCGATCGGGTCGTGATGGTCGACGAAACCGGCAATGTGATGAATGGCGACCATATCATGGGGCTATGCGCGCTGCACATGAAGAAAAAAGGCACGTTGCGCAATAACACGCTGGTCGTCACGCACATGAGCAACTTTGGCTTGGAAAAAACCATGCGTGAAAACGGCATCGAGGTGGTCAGAGTCGATGTTGGGGATAAAAACGTCGTCGACGAAATGCGCCGCCTGAACGCCGCATTAGGCGGCGAACAGTCCGGCCATGTGATTCATCTGGACCATTCAACCACCGGCGACGGCTGTATCGCCGCATTGAACGTGCTGGCGGTTATGCAGGAAACCGGCATGAGAATCAGTGAACTGAATCGAGTCATCACGGACATTCCGCAACAACACATCAACGTGAAGGTCGGCAAGAAAAGCAGTCTCGACCAAATCCCGGGGTATCCGGAACTGATCCAGCGCATTGAAACCGAATTGAATGGGAAAGGCCGGACTTTGGTCAGATTTTCCGGAACAGAACCTCTGGTGCGTGTTCTGGTGGAAGGCAACGACATGACGCAAATCTGTCAGTTCGCCGAAGAAATCGCCGATCTGCTGAAAAAGGCACTCGGCTGAAAAAAACCTGACCGATATCAGGGATTGTTAGTTATTTAATGCCCATTTTCTTGGTGGCAATATGTTCCGGCATCATGAAATTGACCGACTCCTCGCCGGTCAAGCCGCGCATCGCAGCCAGCGTACACACCAAGGCATGGCCGATGCACAGGTGAGCGGTCTGCACCCTCGTGCTCGAAGGGCCTTCCGGTTTGGCGCTGCTCTTGATGATCACGTCCGCGTTGGCGCCGAGCGGGGTATCCCTGTTTTCGGTAAGCGCAATCGTTTTAGCTCCCTTGATCCTTGCAAGGCGCAAGGCTTCATAGACAAAACCGGTTCCGCCCGAGGCGGAAACGCCGATCACCACGTCATTCGGCGAGACCATGCTGACCACATAACGCGCCAATCCGCCCTCCTCCTCGGCCACACCCTTGGCGAATGAAACCGGGTTCGCCTGACTCATCGCATTGGTGACCGGCAAACAGGTGATGCCGGTTTCATAAAATTGACCCGCAATCTCTTCGGCCACCAGCGCAGACGCGCCGGCGCCGGTGATCACAATCTTGCCGCCCTTGTCGATACAATCGGCGATCAGTTCCAGCGCGGATAGGAAGCCGGCCTTGGCGGAACGGATTGAGGAAAGAATGCCTTCGGCTTCCTGACGCAAGGCATGTTCGAACATCAGATCGGGTTGATCGAGCCCGGTGAAATCGTAGCCGACCATGAACGGACGGTTCACATCGATCAATTGGCCGATAGAGTCGATCAATACCCTGCTACCCCAGTCATGCTCTTCAAATTCCAGGGTGGTGCCCGGCAAATTCGAAATGTTCAACGCCTTGCCGGTCAAATGCGCGATCAGACTGGTTTTTCCGGTGTTGAAAATTCCCAGCACCGAGATCCTCGCTTGCTCCGGAAAGGTTTTTTTCAGTGACTCGCTCAGATGATCGGTATTTTGCCGGGTCAACAGTGACATCGGCATGACCTTGCAGCCCAGTTCGGCTTCGAGCTGACTGAATTCATCCGGATTGACCAGATCCATTTTGTTGCCGATCACGACGTGCGGCAGATCGTTTGTTTGTATCGCTTCAAGAAAGATTTTACTGGTCGAAATCTGCGGATCGAAAGCATTGACCATCAGGATGGCCCCTGTAGCGCCAATGCTTTCAAACGAAGTCATCATTTTTTTGGATACGCGAGTGCCCATGGTTTTCCGAATACTCTCTAAAGATTAATCTATCGTATAGCCAGGACGAAATACTGGCTATTGGTAGAACTACCAATACCTTGGGGAGCGCTTTTTAAGCGCGACCGAGGGGCTGGGGCTGCCCTGAAAACACAGCCTTGAGTTGCGATTGCAAACCGCTCGCACGCAGCTTCAGTTCATTTCGAGAAATTAATTTTGATCCAAGCCTTAATGCGTATCGCCGATCGGCGCGGCGTAGGCATCGCCGACCAGATCGGGCACATTGGAACCGGTCAGGCTGTGCAAAAACGCGACCAACGCCGAAACCTCATCGCGGTTCAACTGCAAAGGCTTAATCAACGGGTCCAAATTTTCGTTCGCCTGGCCGCCCCGATTATAAAATTGCACGACCTCTTCGAGTGTTTGCAGGCTGCCGTCATGCATGTAAGGCGCGGTCAGGCTGATATTGCGCAGCGACGGCGTATTATATTTCCAGCGGTCTTCAGGATTTTGGGTGACTTCATAGCGGCCGAGGTCATTGCTTTTCGTTTCCGATACCGACGCCACTACCTCGCGGTCAAGCTCGACAAACTGGCCCGGCGCAATCTGCACCCGGCGCTTATCGCTCGCGCCTTGCATGGCTCCGCTATAACCGATGCCGGTATTATGAAAATCGTTGTCGGTGAATAAGGCAAACTTGGAGGTAACCGTATGGCACTCGGAACAGCGCGCCTTGCCGGTAAACAAGGTAAAGCCCTTCTGCGCCTGTTCATCCAGCGCTTTTTTGTCCTGGCCGTAATACCAGCGGTCGAAGGGCGATGCGGCTGAATTCAAGGTGCGCTCATAGCTGGCGATCGCGTTGCCGACCGTCTCCATGCTCGGCCCTTTGCCGAAGGCTTTTTGAAACAGCCCTTTGTAGTCAGGGCTTTGCGCCAGGGTATCGAGCACATAACCGATCGACGGATTCGCCATCTCGTTGTGCGCCAATAATGGCCCCCAGACCTGCTGTTCGAGCGTCGTTTCGCGGCCATCATGGAACAAGGTCCGCATATAAGCGACATTATAAAGGGTCGGAGAATTGCGCCTGACGCTGCGCCCTTCGATTCCGACCGCGGTCGCCATCTCGTTGCTGGTGAAGCCCTGCTCGGGTATATGGCACATCGCGCAGGAAAACGTCTTGTTCAGCGACAGGCGGCGGTCATAGAACAGTTTACGGCCCAGGCTGATTTTGGCGGCGGTTAAGGGATTGTCCTGCGGGACCGGCACGCGCGGCAAGCCTAACATCGGCTTCCGGGCGCGCTCCAGCAAATCGATCGCCTTGCCCTGCCGCTCTTTCATCGCGGTCGAATGGGTCTCGTAATCGCCGCTTTCGTAATGCGACTTGTCATCGCCCGGCTGATACAACGACGCCTTGCCGGCCGCAGCCTGCTGTACAGCCAGCTTAGGTTCGGCGGTCAGCAGGGTTCGGATGTCATTGATCAGCGTATCCGCATGCAAAAACGAGACGCTGTAAATATTACGGATGCGTTTATTCGTATCGATCAAATAAACCCGCAACACGTGCGTAAACGTGCCGGTGTTTTTGCCTTCGGCGTCATAGACCTTCTGCACCGTATGCCGGTAGCCGTCCAGGATAGGCTGCAGGTCGGCTTCGGAGCCTGTGGTCAAGAAATGCCATTCGATGCCCGGCGCTTGCAATGCCTCGCCGTATTTCGCCATCATTTCCGGCGTGTCGTGTTCGGGATTGAAACTGAGCGTGATCAGCCGCAGTTTGGCCGCGATGTCCTTTTCCTTGAGCAGCCGCTGTTTGATCTTATGCAGCACGGCGGTCGCCAGCGGACAGCCGTTCACATCGTTGCAGGTCGAATAAACGAAGCTGAGCAGCACGATCTTGTCGCCCAGCAGATCATACAATTTGATCGCCTTGCCGTGGCTGTCCAGCACGTTGCCGTCGGCGGCATCGCCCAAGGGCGGCAATTGATAAGTGCCGGGCTCCGGCAAAGCGAATTGCAGCTTGCCATAACCCGGCGCAAGCGGCGGCTGGTCAGCCGCATAGAGATCGGCCGCCAGGAACTGAGTCGCCAACAGCAGGAAGACAAATAAGCGCTGTATTCTGTTTGCCCCGAATTTCATGCACTTTCCTTTACAAACACTCAGCACGGCGGATTCATTGCCCGACGCCGGTTTGACCAACTCAGACGGAAACGGATTGAAGATAACGCCGGTAAAAAGGCGGGAACAGAGCCCCGGCCAGATTCTGCCGAACCGCCGGGACTTTGCTGGGAAATGAATAAAGCCTGAAACTTATTCGGCGGCAGAAGCAACGGCGCCGAGCATTTTAGCCAATTCGCCTTTTTGATATAAATCGGTCATGATATCGCAGCCGCCAACCAGTTCGCCCGCGATATAAAGCTGCGGATAGGTCGGCCAATTTGAATAGCTTTTCAACGCATCGCGCAGTTCGGGATCTTCAAAAATATTCACATAGGCATATTGGGCGCCGCAGGCGTCCAGAATTTGCACGGCCTGGCCGGAAAAACCGCATTGCGGAAAATCGGGGGAGCCTTTCATGTACAGGACGACGGAATTGGATTCCAGCTGGGATTTAATTCTTTCGATGACACTCATTTTTTAACACTCAATAAAGAAAACTGTCTGATTCTAGCAAGATTATGCGTATTAAAAAAGCAAATCTTTACGCCGCTACTTGCCTGATAGTCAATAGAAATTTATAATCGAGCCTTTTTTTTCTGCCGGCCGCGCTCAGCGCCGGTTTTTCTCGTTTACAGGCGAATGAAATGAGCAGTCACATCATGCCAACTTATGGGCGCTTACCGGTGACCTTCGCGCGCGGGTCCGGCGCGTGGTTATGGGACACCGACGGCAAGCGCTATCTGGACGCCTTGTCGGGCATCGCGGTTTGCAGCCTGGGTCATGCGCACCCGGCTGTGCACCGAGCGATCTGTAAACAGAGCGAGACCCTCTTGCACACCTCGAACGTTTACGGCATCGCGGTGCAGGAAACCTTGGCTTCCAAGCTCGCCGAATTGAGCGGCATGGACAACGTGTTTTTCTGCAATTCCGGCGCCGAAGCGAACGAAGCCGCGATCAAGATCGCGCGCAAATACGGCCACAGCCTGGGCATCGATGTTCCTCGGATCATCGTGATGGAAAAAAGTTTCCACGGGCGCACCTTGGCCACCTTGAGCGCGACCGGCAATCCGAAAGTCCAGCAAGGTTTCGAGCCCTTGGTCGAAGGCTTCATCCGCGCGCCTTACAACGATGTCGTCGCGATCGAACAGGCGCTGACCGATAACGACGGCGTGGTCGCGATCCTGGTCGAACCGGTGCAGGGCGAAGGCGGCGTGAATGTGCCGGCGGCCGATTATCTGAACCGGATACGCGCCATTTGCGACCAGCATAATCTTTTGATGATGCTCGATGAAATCCAGACCGGCGTCGGCCGCACCGGCAAATTTCTCGCGGTCCAGCACAACGGCATCCTGCCCGATGTGGTCACGCTCGCGAAAGCCCTGGGCAACGGCGTTCCGATCGGCGCCTGTCTCGCGCGCGGCAAGGCCGCAGAGGTGTTGACCGCGGGCAACCACGGCTCGACCTTCGGCGGCAACCTGCTGGCCTGTAGCGCGGCCCTGGCCGTTTTGGAAACGCTGGAGCAGGAAAACCTGATCGAAAAGGCGGAGCAGAAAGGCCGCGCGATCCATGCGGCGCTGAGCGAAAGCCTGGACGACGTTCCCGGCATCGTCGACATTCGCCACAAAGGCATGATGATCGGCATCGAGCTGGATCGGCCTTGCGGCGAACTGGTCGTAAAAGCCCTGGCGCAAGGCTTGTTGATCAATGTGACCAACGAAAAAACGATCCGCCTGCTGCCGCCATTGATCTTCGACGACGAGCAAATCGAACTGCTCGCCGCCACCTTATCCGGTCTTATCAAAGACTACACTGCACAAGATGTAACACTATGAAAGTCAGACATTTCATCAGCTTGCTCGACATTACCGGCTATGAGTTCCGGAAACTGATCAATCGGGCGATCGAACTCAAAAAAAATCGCGCCTCCGATTATCGCCCGATGCAGGGCAAGGTGCTCGCGATGATTTTCGAAAAATCGTCGACCCGCACACGCGTATCGTTCGAGGCCGGCATGGCGCAATTCGGCGGCAGTTCGATGTTCCTTTCTCCGCGGGATACCCAACTGGGCCGTGGCGAGCCGATCGAGGACAGCGCCCGAGTCATCTCCAGCATGGTCGACTGCGTGATGCTGCGCACCCACAGCCACGAGATGGTGACGACCTTTGCGCTGAACTCGCGGGTGCCGGTGATCAACGGCCTGACCGATGAGCAGCATCCCTGCCAGTTGCTGGCCGACATGCAGACTTATTTCGAAAAACGCGGCGACATCAAGGGCAAAACGGTCGCCTGGATCGGCGACGGCAACAACATGTGCCACTCCTACATCCATGCCGCGATGCTGCTCGATTTTCGTCTGCATATCGCCTGCCCGGACGGCTACCTGCCAGATCAGGCCATCGTACAGGCGGGCGGCGATCATGTGCGGTTTTTCGCGGCGCCGATCGACGCGGCCCGTGATGCCGACCTGTTGGTCACCGACGTCTGGGCCAGCATGGGACAGGAAGAAGAACAAAAATTGCGCGAAGTGGCGTTCAAGGATTATCAAATCACGGGTGAAATGATGCGCGCCGCGAAGCCCGATGCGCTGTTCATGCACTGTTTACCCGCCCACCGCGGCGAGGAAGTTGCCGCCGAGGTGATCGACGGGCCGCAAAGCGTCATTTTCGAAGAAGCCGAAAACCGCCTGCATGCGCAAAAAGCCTTGCTGGAATTTCTCATCTGCGGGAAATAACGTTAAAATTGCGACACTTCCGTCCTTGCCAAGAGATGCCATCGTGAAACGTCTATTCCTTTCTTCCTTGCTGGTCATCGGCGCCGCCTACGCGGCAGAGCCCAACAAGATAGTCTATGTGACCGACACGCACATCATCGCGCTGCGCAGCGAGGAAAGCAACAAAGGCGCCGTCGTGCGCTCGCTGGAGACGGGCACTCCGCTAACCGTGCTCGAAATCAGCAAGAAAAGCGGCTATACCCGAGTACGCCTGCAAGACGGCACCGAGGGGTATATCCTGACCCACAACACGATGAAAGAACCGCCCAGCCGGACACAACTGGAAACGGCCACCAAGGAAAGCAGCGCGCTGAAATCCGAAAATGCGGCGCTGAAACTCGAACTGCTCAAACTGAAACAGTTTTTGACGCCTGGCTCCACTCTAGAACAATCCTTGACCAAGGAACGCGACCAACTGGCGCGCGAACTCAGCGATCTCAAAAAAGCCTCGAGCGAAGCGATCCGCATCAAGACAGAACGGGACGATTATCAGGAACGTTATGTGCAGATCGAAAAGGAAGCCAAGCAACTGGAGCGTGAAAACGCGGCGCTGAAGGATCGCAGCGAACAGGACTGGTTCCTCTACGGCGGCATGGTGGCCGCCATCGGCATGCTGTTGGGCTTCATCCTGCCGAAACTGAGCTGGCGGCGCAAGTCGAGCAATTGGGATACCTTTTATTAATCTTTAAAGCCGGCGCTTGCCCCTTTCTTCCAAGCTTTTTTCAACATATTCCTGGAACAGATACATGGCCAATTCCGGCAGCGATAAAACCCGTCATTTTTCATCCCTGGTCGTCGATGGGATGGAGCGCGCGCCGAGCCGCGCGATGCTGCACGCGGTCGGCTTCAGCAACGAAGACTTCCATAAACCGCAAATCGGCATCGCCTCGACCTGGAGCATGGTGACGCCCTGCAATATGCACATCAACCGACTGGCCGACGATGCGGCGCACGGCGTCAATCAAGCCAATGGCAAGGCGGTGATCTTCAACACGATCACGATCTCGGACGGTATCTCGATGGGCACCGAGGGCATGAAATATTCGCTGGTGTCGCGCGAGGTGATCGCCGATTCGATCGAAACGGTCGTCGGATGCCAGGGCTTCGACGGCATCGTCGCGATCGGCGGCTGCGACAAGAATATGCCGGGCTGCATGATCGCATTGTCTCGTTTAAATCGTCCTGCCATCTTCGTCTATGGCGGCACGATTCTGCCGGGCTGTCACAAAGACAAGAAGCTCGACGTCGTGTCGGTCTTCGAAGCGGTCGGCGCGCGCGCAAACAACAAGATCGACGACGCGGAACTGGCCGAGATCGAAGCGAAAGCGATTCCGGGCGCCGGCTCCTGCGGCGGCATGTACACCGCCAACACGATGGCTTCTGCGATCGAAGCCATGGGCATGAGCTTGCCGAACAGTTCCGCACAGGCGGCGGTTTCCGAAGACAAGCGCCTCGACTGCGAACGCGCGGGTGCGGCGGTATTGGGTCTGCTGAAAAAAGACATCAAGCCGCGCGACATCATGACCAAGGCAGCGTTCGAAAACGCGATCACGGTTGTGATCGCGCTCGGCGGTTCGACCAATGCGGTCTTGCATCTTCTGGCAATGGCGAATGCGACCGGCGTCGACCTGACCCTGGACGATTTCACCCGCATCGGCAAGCACGTGCCGATGGTCGCCGACCTGAAACCGAGCGGCCACTACTCAATGGCCGAACTGATCGAAATCGGCGGCATTCAACCGTTGATGAAGGAACTTCTGGATCGCGGCCTGCTGCATGGCGACTGCCTGACCGTGACCGGCAAGACGCTGGCCGAAAACCTGGCTGACGTGAAGCCTTATCCAGAAGGCCAGGACATGATTCGCCCTCTGGACCAACCGATCAAAAAAGACAGCCACCTGGTCGTCTTGTACGGCAATCTCGCTCCCGAAGGCGCGGTCGCGAAGATCACCGGAAAGGAAGGCCTGGTTTTCACCGGCAAGGCGAAAGTCTTCGACGCCGAGGAACAGGCCTTGCAGGCCATTTTAAACGGCGACATCGTCAAGGGCAACGTGATCGTGATCCGCTACGAAGGCCCGAAAGGCGGCCCGGGCATGCGCGAAATGCTGTCGCCGACTTCGGCGGTGATGGGCAAGGGCCTCGGCAAGGATGTCGCCCTGATCACCGACGGCCGCTTCTCCGGCGGCACGCACGGCTTCGTGGTCGGCCACATCACCCCGGAAGCCTACACCGGCGGCGCGCTGGCGATCGTGCAAAACGGCGATCAAATCACGATCGACGCGGAAACCAATGCGTTGACGCTGCATGTGAACGAACATGAAATCGCCCGCCGTTTCGACAAATGGCAGCAACCGGCGCCGCGTTATACACGAGGCGTACTGGCGAAATATGCGAAACTGGTCAGCTCGGCCTCTAAAGGTGCGGTAACCGATAATTTGGACTGAGTATAAGGTACGCTCCCTATTGTAGGTTGGGCAACGGCTTTATCGTTGCCCAACATTCTTATGGTGTCTCGACCGTTCTGTTAGGCTTCGTACCTCAGCCTAACAAAAATTCACAATCAATAAATCCTTTCCTTTGATGGTACCCAACCAATCCTTCGTCAACTGGTTTAGAGATTCGTCTCCCTACATCCACGCGCACCGCAATAAGACCTTCGTGATCAATTTCGGCGGCGAAGCGTTGCTCGATCCAGATTTCGACCATCTGGTGCACGACTTTGCGTTGCTGAAAAGCCTCGGCATTCGGCTGGTGTTGGTGCACGGCATTCGCCCGCAGATCGACGAACGGCTGAAAAAGCTGGATGCCCCTGCCCTATTTCACAACAACCTTCGGATCACCAGCGGACTGGCCTTGCAATGCGTGAAGGAAGCGGCCGGCACCGCGCGGGTCGAAATCGAAGCGCTGCTGTCGCTGGGGCTGGCGAATACGCCGATGGCAGGTTACGGATTGCGCGTCGCCTCCGGCAATTTTGTGACCGCCAAGCCGATCGGCGTGATCGACGGCGTCGATTATGGCCATACCGGCGAAGTGCGGCGCATCGACGGCGCGGCGATCGCGCAGCAGCTCGATCAGGATGCGATCGTGCTGATTTCGCCGATCGGCTATTCGCCGAGCGGCGAGGTATTCAATCTGTCCGCCGAACAGGTCGCCACCCAGGTCGCGATCGCGTTGAAAGCAGAGAAACTGATTTTACTGACCGAGCAAAGCTTCCACGATCCGGGCAGCGGCAAGCAGATCCAGCAGATGACGACCCTAGAAGCCGGCGCGTTTTTGCAGCAACACCCAGACCTTCCGATTATCGCCAGCCTGCCCTTGAAAGCCGCGATTCAATCCTCGAACGCAGGCGTCAGCCGGGTGCATCTGATCGACCGCACGACCGACGGCGCGCTGTTGCTCGAATTATTCACCCGCAATGGCGTCGGCACGCTGATCAGCGCGACGCCGTTCGAAGAGTTGCGGCAAGCGACGTTGAACGACATCGGCGGCATCCTGGAGCTGATCAAGCCGCTCGAACAGCAAGGCATCCTGGCCAAACGCTCGCGCGAAAAGATCGAGATGGAGATCTCCGACTATATCATCATCGAGCGCGACGGTTTGATCATCGGCTGTACCGCACTGCACCGGGATGAACTGAGCCAAAGCGGCGTGATCGCCTGCCTGGCCGTGCATGCGGATTACCAGGGCGCGTCCCGCGGCAACCGGCTGATGGAATACGCCTATGCCAAGGCGAAGAGTTTAGGACTGCAAAAGATCTATGCCTTATCGACGCAAACGATGCACTGGTTCATCGAGCGCGGATTCGCCCCGACGGATTTACAGAGCCTGCCGGATTCGCTGAAGCGTCTTTATAATCCACAGCGTAACTCCAAAATTCTCTGCAAGACGGTCGACTGAGATCCTGATGCCTGAGTATTCGATCCTGCAAATTTCCGATCTGCATCTTCTCCCTCATCCAGGAGAAACGATGCTCGGCGTCGACACGGAATATTATTTTCACAAGGTTCTTGACCATGCCTTCGCGGTAAATTCAAAAATCGATCTGATCCTGGCCACCGGCGACCTAGCGCAGCACCCGACGATCGCGAGCTACCAGCGCATCGCGCAAAAACTGCAGACATACGACCTGCCCTGTATCTGCCTGCCGGGCAATCATGATGACCTCGCGCAGATGCATAGCGCTTTGAATGTCGGCCAGATCAGCTGCAACAAACAAACATTACTCGACAACTGGCAGATCATCGCATTGAACAGCCAGATTCCCGGCAAACCTGGCGGCCGCCTGGAAAAGCAGGAATTGGACTTTCTGGAAGCGTGTTTGCACGCTTACCCCGATCGGCATGCGTTGATTGCGGTGCATCATCATTGCCAAACGATCGCTAGCCCCTGGCTCGATGCGATGATGATAAAAAACAGTGCGGAATTTCTTGCGGTGCTGCGCCGCTACCCGAAGATCAAGGCAGTTACCTGCGGCCATATCCACCAGGTGATGGATAAGCAAGTCGATGCGATACGCCTCTTCAGCGCACCCTCGACCTGCTTTCAGTTCGAGCCGGGAAGCATGGGGTTCAGCGTGGTCGATACCGCGCCCGGCTACCGGATGATACACTTGCAGCAGGATGGAGGTCTGGAAACCGCCGTTTACCGCTTGCCGGAAGCGCTCAGCGGTTTACAGACTAAAACCGGTCCCTATTGAAAGCCTTACGCTCTCGCCCCGGCCTTTCTGTATTTAGGCCTGCGATATCCTCTGGGCTTACCGGTGCTCTGCGGCTCCTTAAACGGTTTCTCCGACGACAGCTCAACCGGCATCCCTTCGATCGCCAGAATCTCGCTCAATTCGATCATCGCGCGCTGATACACCTTGCGCTTGAAGTAAACCACGTCTTTCAGCGGTTCCCAGTAATCGACCCAGCGCCAGTTATCGAATTCCGGCTTGGGGCAATGGTCGAAACGCACGTTCGATTCATGCGTGACCAGCCGTAAAATAAACCAAATCTGTTTTTGTCCGATGCAGATCGGCAGCGTATTTTTGCGAATGTAACGTTCAGGCAGTTTATATCTCAACCAATAACGGGTGCGCCCCAGCAACTGAACATGCTGCTGCTGTAAGCCGGTCTCCTCCCACAATTCACGATACATCGCCGTTTCTGGATCTTCATCATGATTGATTCCGCCTTGAGGAAACTGCCAAGCATTCATCCCCATCCGTTTTGCCCAAAACACGCGACCCTCGTCATTGCAAAGGATGATCCCGACATTGGGTCGGTATCCTTTCGAGTCTATCATGTCAAAACCTTGTTGTTTGCCTTGCCTTCTCCCCGATGCGTGTGTGATAAAATTGCGGGGATGGCGAGGCAGTTAAATTAATACCTCATTGAACCATAAAATCAACAGAGTTTCCATAGGCGATGAGCCTTTTATTTATTGACAGGATAGCCGTGAGTTTAGCAATTTTCGATTTGGACAATACCCTGATAGCCGACGACAGCGACTATTTATGGGGGCAATTTTTAGTTGACCGTGGCATCGTCGACAAGGATGCCTATGAGCAGGCGAATGCGAAGTTTTATGACGACTATAAACACGGCACCCTGAACATCGTCGAGTTCCTGCAATTTTCGTTGCGTCCCTTGTCCCTGCATGCGCCCGAACGGCTGCATCAATGGCGCGCCGAATTTATCGAAGACATCATCCGTCCGTTGCTCTTACAGCCGGCCCTCGAACTGGTCGAGAAGCATAAAAAGCGCGGCGACACACTGCTGGTGATCACCGCGACCAACCGTTTCGTGACCGAACCGATCGTCAAACTGTTCGGCATCGACAATCTGCTCGCGACCACGCCAGAATTCAAGGACGGACGCTATACCGGCGCTTTCGTTGGCCTGCCCTGCTTTCGGGAAGGCAAGGTTGCTTACCTGGAAAGCTGGCTGCAAAACTCGAACGAGTCGCTGCAAAACAGCTGGTTTTACAGCGATTCGCATAACGACCTGCCTTTGCTCAGCAAGGTCGAAAATCCGATCGCGGTCGATCCGGACGACACCTTACGGCAACACGCCGAATCGGCAAAATGGCCTATCATTAGTCTACGCAACGGCGTGTGTCCCGCCGATCATTTGCACAAATGACCCGACAGCCTAATTCATGGATAAACCGGAAAGCCTACCCGAAGCCGATATAGACCCGCCGAAGCCCAAGCCGAAGCGGAAATCGACAGCGCCGAAGAAAGGCCCCTCCAAATCCCGCAAAAAGAAAAAAGTGCCGCCGCCCGGTTACTTGCAACACAAGTTGGCGATGCTTGCGGTCGAATTGATCAGCCTCTCGATCGTCGCGATTTCGCTGATTATCGTGCTGATCGGTTATTCCGCCGACCGCTTTACCGGCACCAGTTTTTTCGGCAGTCTGTTACCGTTCGCGTTCGGAATATTGCTGCTGGTATTGCTGACGTTAGCATCACTGCTCGGCTGGTGGCGCTTGCGGCAATGGCTGCATTTGAAGGCGGAATACCTCTCGCCTTTGGTCGCCGCGGGTTTAGCCATCATCATCGGCTGGTTTACCGTACAGGATAATTTCGCGTTGGCCTACGGACGTTTCCGCACCCTGGTCGGCGGCAAGGAAGAAGCCGGACGCGTGACCTTGGAGCATCAGATCTATGCCGCTTACCGGCGTTACGGCACCAAGGACTTGCAAAAAATGCTGGTCCGGGCCAAGAAATTTACCCCCTCGATCGAGGCCGCGGCCGAGGCTTTCGATGTCGACGTGAATATTCTGCACGGCATTGCCGCGGCCGAGTCCTCGTTCCTGCCGAAAGACAGCGCCGACGGCGGGCGCGGTCTGTTCCAGATCACGCAAGTGCCGAAGGCGACCCTAGAGGAAGCCGCCGAGCGATTGGAGGTCGCCAAGTTGGACTTGCAGAATCCGAAACACAATGCCTTTGTCGCCGCCGCAACGCTCAAGCATTATTTGGACGAAATGCACGAAGACCTGTTTTTGGCGCTGCTGGCCTATAACATAGGTCCTGCCAACGGCGGTTTGCGTTTCATCATGGACCAATACCACACCTCGGATTTCACGACCATCCAGCCCTACTTGCAGGAGATGCCGCGCGGCTATCCGGTACGGGTCCTATCCCATGCACTGGCCTTCCGGATTTGGCGCGAGGAAGGCAAACTACTGGCCTACGAAGAAGGCCAAAATGCCCTCCACATCCAGCATATCGGCATACCGGGTTTGCATGCCGGTTTCTAAAACACGCAAGCATTGATTCGGCCCACAAAAATACTGGGCGCCAGCAAATCCGGCTAACATTGCAAGTTTATCGCCTTGAAAGCTATAAACCGGAAAGACTGGCGCGACAAGCCTCATCCCCGCAACAACGAAGTACCCGTCCCCTTCCCTTATTTTACCTGAAGATTGTCTAACTCTTTTTTACTGGATTTGAGCTTTTTCGATTTCTTTGACTAATCCTGACTGGGCATTCGAGGCGGATGGGTGCAGATGGGTATAGTTCTGGCGTTTAGTTTATTTCTATTATATGGTAATAGATCATTTGTTCGTGTTTTGTCCAATCTCTTTCCTCATTGCTTACTCTCTCAGATCCAGTATCTCTCCTAGGATGAAGGAGTTGGTGACCGTCTAAATAAGAATCTATTATGTGATAATAGTATATTTATGTCATTTTTATAGTTTGGCCTGATCGCTCACTATCTAAAGAGCCCTCTCCTTCGAAGGACACTTTCACCCGAAATACAGGAGAACTATGCACTTCTTTGATGGAGAGCGTCCTCCAGCCCCACCTACCCCCGGCTGGTTCTCTGCTGGCGCCGGCTTCGACATCAACGTTCGACATAGGCAAATAAGATTCTATTATATGATAATAGATATAATAAGCGTAATTGTCGACAAACCATTGCCGCCCAACAACGGCTTGAGAATCCCGGCTTTTTTACATGCCAGCAGCTAACGCGTTTGCTGACATGAAGACGGCCCTTCCGCTTCAAGCAAGCTATTTTCACTTTACTCAAAGGAGAGTTTCCATGAAACATTATTTTGCAGCAACCGTACCCGCGAACCCGCGAGGATGATTATCAAAATGGCTATTTTGGCTCTTCCAATCCGCTCGAGCCTGAGGATTTCCAGGCCAAACCCAAGAAAACCAACGCAGGCAAATTCGCCTTGCAATGAGCAGCCATTAACAGAAAGTCAGGAGATTTCTATTTAATGCAAACACCTATCGCCCCCTTGGTCCGCATAATCGCAGAGGCCTTGAAAACCGGAGAACTCATCACCCTCCTCACCGGTGCCGGCGTTTCTGCGGAAAGCGGCATACCGACTTTTCGAGGCCGGGAGGGATACTGGACCGTAGGCTCAAAAAACTATCAGCCGAGCGGGATTGCCACCCTGTCCATGCTTCAGCAAAACCCCAAGGAAGGTTGGAAATGGTTTCTCTTCCGGCGCGGCGTCTGTGAGGCTGCGACTCCCAACCCTGGACATTTGGCGATCGCACAAATGGAAGAACGGCTTGGCAGTCGATTCAGGCTGATCACCCAGAATGTCGATGGCCTGCCGGCAACACGAACGAAAGAACGTATCAGGTTCACGGCAATTTGGACTACATGCGCTGCACTAGAGAGCGCTGTGCTGATGCAGTATATCCGCTTCCGGAAGGCCTGACCCGAATATCGAGAGGCGATGATCTTTCCGCCTGCGCTTGGGGCATGCTGATTTGCCCTAAATGCAAATCCATGACCCGGCCGCATGTCTTGCTCTGGGACGAGTATTACGACGAACCGCATTACCGGTTCGAAAGTTCGCTCGATGCCGCCGGCAAAACCGCTTTGCTCATCGTCGCGGGCACAACCGGTTCGGCAAACCTACCGAATCAGGTCGTAAGCACCGTACTGCGACGCGGCGCAGCCATCATCGACATCAATCCCGATTTCAATATATTTTCCGAGACGGCGCAACGAAGCCCAGGAGGCCTCTTCCTGCAAGGCGGCAGCGCAGCCTTTCTGCCCATGCTTGCCGATTTAATAAAAGACCGGATCGCTGCCGGATCCTAGATCTTGCGTTTTAATGGAATCGCCAGACCAGGCGCCCCCTCTTTTTCGAAGCCCCCTACTCTTGTCAGTATGGATGACATACTTTTCTGAGCATCTGTTAAAATAAAAGGTTTGCGCACGAAAAGAACAACCTGGTAGGAAATTGAGCCACAGACACAATAGCAGTGGGTTTTGATATGAGAAAAACGAGGAAATCTAAGAAAAATACCAATCAAACCGATTTATTCGAGCTGGTGGCGCATTTGGAGCAGTTGGAACAAATCAACTCCGAACTCACGATGATCACGTCGCTGGGTCAGCTGGAGTTAAGCACGATCGTTGAAAAGCAAATGGATTGGGTGGATCTAGACGAGACACAGAAACAAGTGGCGTTGTAACATACTTTTTCAAGCTTCTGACCGCGTTTGGGAGCTGACCGCATCGTTAACTTGATCATTGAGCCCGCCCCCAAAAAGCACAGATATCTACACAACTAAGAACAATGATCAAGATATGTAAGCATAAACGCTATGGGAAATTGGTGGCGGCGCATAGTAATTGCACGCATGAACTTGCCCGTCACTGTGATGAGTGGGCACTGTGCGTCCATGACTGGTCGCGGCTAAACTATCACCGGCTGGAGGTAAACAAGACCGTTATCAGATGACCCATGCGACTGGACAAAAAACGCGAGAACTTCTCGTACGCCTGTCTGGGCGACAGATGAAGCGGATTTGTGTAGATACCTATGCTTTTAAAGCGCGGGATTTATTTATTCAGCGACGCTCAGGGCTTAATGTTGATGACTATCCCCACCCCTTCAGTCAACTTTTGTTTTTCAACTTCAGGTTCTTGCGATGTCAACAATCTGCCATTGAGCTGCATGGGGCGCGTCATTTTTTTTTCGCCAGCGAAAATATTGGTTTCCTTAGCCTGGATCCCTGTGTTTTGTCCGGTTAATGGCCCGCTTTCCTCAACATACGCGTGCGTAATAGAAAGATTCAGCGGCTTTTGCGGCCCGCTCTGTTTAGCAAGGTCGTTTTTACCGGCAACACTTGTCGATTTTTTCTGATTTGTCTTAACAGATTTTGTGTTATTGCGTATTGTGACTTCAACAACAGGTTTCTGCTTTGTCACCGCCGAACTATGACTCTCTTCAGCCTCGATGTAATCACTAAGAAAAACACAGGAAGCCGCTAAAAAAGCTGATAAAAAAATACGCTGTATTTTCATCTTACCTCCCACCTCAGCTATAACACAGGCATCCGATGGTTTTATTTTATACCGATAAAGGCTAATTGAAATACTTAAGATGTAAGAATTTCTAGCTACTGAGCCCTATACAGTTCAAGATAGTGGATTTATCAAGGGTGACGATATATAAAAAACCCGTCGATGGCGTTCACGATAGGTTTGTCTTAATTTTTAGTTTTTAGTTTCATGTTCCATATGTAGAATGGCCGCATTGGCTTGGCATCAATCCCGCGCTCGACAATTTCAACCAAACAGTAAGATAAATTTTATGGCCCTCTCACCTAAAACCATCGTCTTTTTCGCGGTTTTAGCTACGATAGCTATGGGCGTCGTTGCGCAACAACCTGCGCATGAGCAGAGCGAACAAATCGAGACGATTTCCGATATCCCCGTAGGATCCAAGCTCACTTTCGATCATTCAATTGAAATCGCAGGCGCAATTGGGAGTGGTGCTCACATCAAAGTTACCAAAGGGGGTGTAAAAATACACGGAGAAGTGCAAGACAATGTTACGCTGGAAACCCAAAAAGGCAGCACTGTTATCGTCACCCGTGCAAGCAGCATTGCCCTAAATTCAGGAAGCGCTATTGTCATCACAGAAAGCCAAAACAGTAGAAGCATCACGATCAATGGACAACAAATCGATACGGGAACGACAGAGAATTTTGGCGGATTTAGTGGGATTGAAATCCAAGGCAGTGTCAGTAATCATGCGAATCTGAAGACCGATGCCTCGATTATTGTTGCAGGAAATGTGGGGGCCGCCTCTTCCCTAAAAGCCAATGGCCGCATAAAAATTGGAGGCAATATTGGAAGTGGTGCTTCCCTCGTAACAAGAGGAAGCATCAATGCGGAAAATATGGGCAACTACGTGAAAGCCGATGCAGGAGGTCATATAGAAGCGTTCAACATCGGTAGAAAAGCCAACCTTGCTGCCGGTGGAAGCATTCAGGTGCGGAACGTTTCTACGGGCGCGACTCTTGATGCTGGAGGGTCTGTAACCACGGGCACTATCGCATCCGGTGCTAAAGTCAACGCTGGCGGAAGCATCAATGCCAAAGCCGCCGATGCAAAGGATATTTCGGCGGGAGGTTCTATGCGCATTGGCGGCGGCAAGATTCGCCATGCTGTCGATTTCGATCTAGAGTAGAACTTAAAAAACACTTATTACGTTTGACAGTACTGGCTAGTCGATTTATGTTACGACTTTCATTGGAAACAGAGGTCCGCCATGACTCGTTTCAGGTATTCTCAAGTAATGCGACTATTTTCAATTGGAATGATTGTTGCTGGCTTGCTGTTTACAGCGCAACCGATCCAGGCAAAATCCAGACAACCCGCATGGCATGTCTTTGTCGACCAATTTATTGAAAGTTACTTCATCCTGCACCCGTCTTTCGCAGTCAATGCCGGTCGCCATGGCTTCGATGGTAAACTGCCCGACTGGAGTCCAGTGGGGTTGAGCAAAGAAATACAGTGGCTTAAATCCGAACGGAAAAAGGCTAGCCAGTATCGCACTTCGGCGCTAAAAGAATCCGAGCGATTCGAGCGGCAGTACCTGCTTGCGGTGATCAACGAGAAATTGTTTTGGTTGCAAACCGCTGAAACGCCATACAAGAACCCTATGTTCTATTCTCCCAGTTTGGATCCCAATGTTTATGTGAGCCGTGCCTATGCTCCAATCGAACAGCGGCTACGCGCCTTTATCGAAGATGCCAAGGTTGCCTTTGCTACGGTCACCGATTCCCAATTGAAGAAAGCATTCGATGCGGTAGTCCCCATGGCGGCCAAGTCGATGCGAGAGCTAACAGGCTGGATGGAACTCCAACGCCCCCGCGCCACCGGCGATTTTGCCATGGGTGCAGCGCGTTTTCAGGAAATGCTCAAGGCCACGGAAGGTGTCAATTTGCCGTTGAATGCCCTGGAAAAAGTGGGACGTGCAGACCTCCAACGCAATCTCGATGCCCTCAAGGAGGCCTGTAAACACTATGCGCCGAATGCTTCCCTCCAATCCTGTGTAGGAAAGGTCGAAGCTCAGAAACCAGCTAATGGGACCGTTGCCGTGGCGCGTCAGCAGCTTAGTACCTTGAAGGCGTTCGTTGCCGAACAAAATCTCGTATCCATCCCGGACCCAGAGGGGGCAAACGTTGCGGAATCACCGCCTTTCAACCGATGGAATTTAGCCTACATTGACATTCCTGGTCCTTTCGAACACGGACTTCCTTCAACCTATTATGTCGCGCCCCCGGACCCTGCCTGGAGTCCGGCCGAGCAGGCGGCTTACATACCCAGCAAGGCGGATCTGCTTTTTGTTTCGGCCCGCGAAGTGTGGCCTGGACATTTTTTGCAACGGTTGCATGCCCGTCATGTAGGCTCGAAATTCGGCCAATTGTTTAGAAGCAACGCATTTTCCGAAGGTTGGGCGCATTATACGGAAGAGTTGATGTGGGAGGCCGGCTTGAATGCCGGAGATACTGAATCGCATATCGGCCAGTTGGTAAACGCTTTGCTCCGTAACGTTCGATTTCTCTCTGCAATCGGCCTACATACCCAGGGAATGACCGTAGAGGCCTCTGAAAAAATGTTTCGAGAACTTGCCTTTTGTGACATAGGCAATGCGCGTCAACAAGCGGCTCGCGGCACATTCGATCCGGCTTATCTTAACTATACCTTGGGCAAATTAATGATCCGTAAACTTAGGGAGGAATGGACAGTGCCGCACGGTGGGCGAGCATCATGAAAGGCTTTCCACGATGCCTTTCTGTCTTATGGCGCGCCTCCTATTCCATTAGTGCGAAAGACCATGTTAGCCGGCAATTCCGGTTCTGATCTTTGAATGAGTTGCATCGAAAGGCGGGCATGACAACATCCGCATCGATATGAAAAGAATGCCTTTGTTTAACAAAACGAATTGTCAGGACCATAGCATTGTTGGGTTGCGAAAGTCCGTAAGGCGAATCCGCCCTACCCTCCGGCTTTTCTTTAACCCAGTGGGATACGCGCTCCACGTATCATTTGGGAGCCCTGGGAACGCCGAGCTGGGGCTCGACGTTCCCAGTAACAACCGGGCAGGTCTTCAGCCGGAGAGTTATTTTTTTCGAAAGCCTTAATGCCCGTTTTGCAGCGCGTGGAAACTATAAGCGAATCAATCTTCAACGGCTCCCTGCTGCACATATCCCAAAGATTCAAGCTCAGCAGAGTATCTGGCCAGAGCCGCATCGAATGTTTCCCCCGCTTTATTGCTCTTCAAGGTACTCGCAGAGTCAAAACCAACTTTCCAGCCGCCCCACGTAAGAGTCGCCTCCCCCGTGCTGTCGGAATAGACAATGCCGCTACCGACATGCCCGCTCATGATTTTCGGAAAAGGAATAGTCACCTTGCTGTTCGCTGTGCCGTTCACCGTTAACGGAGTATTCTTACCATGGAAGTAAGCGGTTTCCACAGTTGCCCCGGCATCGATCTCGCTTTGCAAGGGCGTGCGAGCGATGGCGGTGTAATTACCGTTCGCCCCCTTAACCTGCACAAAATGCGGATTATTCAACGGCGTAACCTTGTAGGATTTAACCCCTTTGGCCGCCGAGTAATCGATCACGGATGCCTGAATGTTTTGATAATCCACGATGAGGATCTGCTTCTTTGTCAGAAAGCCGCCATGACCTTCGCCGTTGAATGCATCGGTACGGTTCCCTTTGTAAATGATCAGATCCGCCGCAGCAAGCGTCGGCGTCAGTAGTGTCGCTGCGAGGAGAAGACGAAAAACAATTTTCATAATATAATTTGATGAAATGTAAGAATCAATTTAATAAAAGCTAGCAACCACCGTAGGCTGCCTTCATATATCCTGAACAATCCATCCGAAATTTGCAACATCTTATTGAATAGCGATCAAGTAACGTACTCAAGACTTGCTGCACGAAGTCCATAAGACGAACTCGCGTAATCAATCCGCTTAACATGCATAGCATCCTTTCCCCAAACCATCCGGGCAGCCGGTTCGATCTGGATTACTCTGTCGAAACGCACATGCCAATGTCTATCGAACGCTTGAGCGCCCATCCGGGTTTCAAGGGTTAGCGTGTAACAGGGACTCGGCGGCATCATTCAAGGCAGTAACGAAGTGCTGATTTCTCGGTAGCTGTTTAATGCACCAATCAAAATAAATCAAAAAGTATTTCTGAAACTAATATTAAGCGCGACAAGTCTTAGAGTTAACGTACAGGCTCTGCCATTATGTTTATAGATGGTCCTGTTGTCTAAAATTCTAGTGAACTCTAATCAAAGGAAAGTTCTTATGAAACTGATACGTTTCGCACCGCTAACACTCGCCATCACGTTCGTTTCGGCACCAGCTGACGCCCTTGATCTTACGGGAACATGGAGTGGTAAATTCAATTGCTCGAACTTCGACGGCCTTAAGTACAATACGGTAGATAAAAATCAGACCCTGAAAATTACCCAGCCCCAGCCTGGACAGAATGTATATGTTGAATGGGTCGGGGTGGCCAAGTTTACGGGGGTCGTAATCGACAACCAGAAAAATCCCGATTCCAAGGGCCAGGTAGCCATGGCAGATTGCTCGACGAGCCCCGAACTCAACGCCTTTTATGCCGAGATTGCCAAATTAAGTGCGAGCGTAAATCGCAGCAAGAGTAAGGGTTCACTGAGTGGTACGTCGATCTATAGCATTCCTGAGTCTCAGAACGCCCCGCAAACAGTAGGCCAATGCAAGTGGAATTTCAAATTAGTCGATCCCCAAGATCCTGGTGTGGGAGCCGGCTGCCAGTGATAGGATAAAACCGTAAAAGGGTTCGTAATGAATCAAGCCAATACGAACATCAAAGGGATGCCATTGTGCCTAATCATCATGATGTTATCCGGATGCGCGCAGCAATCCTTGCCGCGGCCCGTGACCGACGCAACCGAGCGTTATTTCGGAACAGGCTATTCGGCGTTGCCGCCGGAGGGTAATGACTGGCACTTTCTTGAGCAAAGCCCTAACCTCACCGTCTTTGGCAAAGTGCTGCCCGCACAAAGAAAGAAATTGATGCATACCTTTGTTGCCACGATTATGGTGATGAAACCGGAAATCCAGAAAGTTAATTTTGCGGCCGAGTTTCCGAAAGCGCAGGAAGAACTGTTTAGGGCGCAATTGACTAGGAAGGGATTTCGGCTGCTTAGCCTTCAGTCGGTCCCTTACGGCCTTCCAGGCAGCTATTGCTCCCGCTATGATTTGGAACAAGAAGAACGGAATAATCCTTATACGCCCGGCCTCGTTTTTAATATCACGGCGCACGGTTTCGTTTGCCTCGACGCCTCATCCGAATTTATGATCGATGCTTCCTATTCCGAAAGAAGGCCACAAGGCAGCGCGTCGGCACTCGATGATAAACTGAAACGGGAAGCGGAAGGCTTTCTAAGACATATCGCGGTGACGCCGCTTAGACAAACCAAAGAGTGATTGATTTTATGAACGCCAAAACGACAATAATGAAAAAATCCTGTGCCGTTATCGCAATGCTTGCCTTCGTTGCGGGATGCAATTTTCAAAAGCCGGACTATGTCAAAACCATATCCGCAGACGAATTAAACCGGACCCTACAAAATGCCGATATTTTTCTGGTTGACGTACACACGCCCCAGCAGCGGCATATCAAAGGCACCGATATTTTCATTCCTTACGACGACGTCGCGAAACACCAGGACAAATTGCCCCAAGATAAAAACACACCGATCTACCTCTATTGCGAAAGCGGCCCGATGGGCAATGCGGCGGCAAGATCGCTTTATGAATTGGGTTACCGTAACTTATTCAATCTGGAAGGCGGCGCCAAGGCCTGGAGAAAGGCGGGGCTTGCTTTTGAATGAGCGTCATTCATAAAGACAATCGCTCAAATCGGGCAGCTTGGTCCAGTCGACTTCGCCCTGATTTTCGACTTCCTTACCGTAAGCAATACCCGTTTCCAGTTGATGCAGGTGAAACGCGCTGAATGCCTTGTCGAAATCCGCATTCAAGAAACTGCTGGTTAATTGCGCCGTGACGCAATAAAGTTCCGAATAATCTTTGCAGTGTCCTGACGCGCAGGCATGGATGCGGTCGCTGATCACTCGCATCAACGACAACACCGTCCCGTCATGCCGCCAGAATACCGGCTGCTCGTCCACCTCAAATTCGCAGCCTTGCTGCGCAATCGCGTTCAAGGCCACATAGACCAAAGCAGTCAGCCGGGACAGAATTTCGGCCATATCGCCCTGTTTGATCGCCAGCAGCGCCTGTTTGCCCGCCTCCATCAGCCAGGCCTGTCGCATCACGATAGCCATGTCGGAGATATGGCCCTCTGCCGCCGGAAAGCCGAATTTTGCGCGGTATTCTCTGACTGATTGCAAATGTTTGTTCATGTCCGCTCACCTCTAAATGAGAGCTTTATGCTTTCGCAAACCGATGAAATGAGGCTTACCCCTGTAGGTCTACGACTTCGGGCGGCAGAGGATGGTTCATTTAAGGGGATTGAAGGGCCTGATCCTTGAAAACCTGGTCTTCGGTCAGGTAAAAATGATTCACGATGCCGATCGCGCGAATATGCTTATTGCCGATCGCGGTATCGTAGGCGCTAAAAAAAATATAGTCCTTGCGCTCGGTTTGCTGGACCATCAGCCTGGACGCGACCCCGCCCAGCACAGAGCCGATCATGCCTTGGAGCGGATCATTGGATTGCCCGGTTTTTGCCTGAATGCGCTGATTGATGAATTGGTCATAGCTGTCGATGTTCGGATTGGTATAGGCCAGAAATCCGAAGAAAGCGATCAGGATCAGAGCAGAGACTAACAATTTCATGATACTCTCCCAAAAAGGCAAGGCGGCAAACCGATTCGCGTTTGCCGCCCCTAAAGCATTGACAGATAAAGACTTATTTAAATACGCCGGCCGGAAACTGCATCGTCATGCAGTGCAGGCTGCCGTACTGATGCACCAACGGCCGGCATGGGGTCGGGATGATCTTGTGCTCGGGGAAACAGCCTGCCAGCCGTTCCAGCGCCACCGCATCCATCGGATCTTCGTAGACCGGCACCATCACCGCCTGATTGATGATCAGAAAGTTCGAGTAATTGGCCGGCAACTGGCGGCCGTCTTCGTCGAAAATCGCTGTCGGCAAAGGCAGCGGAACCAGACGATACGGTTTGTTGCCGCGTGTGCGCAGCGCCTGCAGCTGAATTTCCATATTTTTCAGACTTTCGTATTGCGCATTGGTTTCGTCATCCGATGCGGTATAGGCGATCGTGTCGGCGCTGCAAAACCGCGCCAGGGTGTCGATATGTGCGTCGGTGTCGTCGCCGGGCAGGTTCGGCTGATCGATCCAGAATACGCGCGATGCGCCGAAGCTCAGGCCGAGTTGGCGCTCGATCTCGTGTTTGCTCAGATCTTTGTTCCGGTTCGGGTTCAACAGGCATTGGCGGGTTGTCATGATCGTATCCCTGCCGTCGCTTTCGACGCTGCCGCCTTCGAGGATGAAGTCGATGGCGAGACTTTGCACGCCCGCAAAAGCCGGCGACGCCAACAGTTTTTGATTCAGCGCATTGTCGTCGTCATGCGGATATTTCTCGCCCCAACCGTTGAAACGCAGATTCAGCAGCAGCGGCTTGCTGTCTTCCTCGACGGTCAAAAAAACCGTGTCTCGAACCCAGATGTCGTTGACCCTCGCGTGGATGAAGACGATGTTGTCGTTGCTTTCGATCAGTCCGCGGATGCGGCTTTCGTGCGCGTCATCGCGGCAGACGATGAACAAGCGCTGATAGCGGCTGATCGTTTCGGCGATGAAACGGTAAGAAGTCTCGACTTCGTCGAGATGGATGAAATCGCCGGTCTCGTGCGGCCAAGCGATCAAAACGGCGGATTGGGGTTCCCATTCGGCTGGAAAGCGGATCATGAGTGTGAGTTTCCTAAGGTTAGCATTTCCCTGGCGTGCGCCAGGGTGTTTTCGGTAAGATTGACGCCGCCCAACATGCGGGCGACCTCCAGCACGCGTTCCTCGTCTTCGAGCACGTGCACGGTCGATGAGGTGATGTCGGTCTGCTGGTTTTTCGCGACGAACAAATGGTGATGCGCTTGTGCTGCGACCTGCGGCAGATGCGTCACGCACATGACCTGGCGGTTCTGGCTCAGGCTCCTGAGCTTCTGACCGACGATCTCGGCGATGCCGCCGCCGATGCCCGAGTCGACCTCGTCGAAGATCATCGTCGGCGTGGTCTTGTCGCTCGACGTGGTGACCTGGATCGCGAGGCTGATCCGCGCCAGCTCACCGCCGGAGGCGACTTTCGCCAGCGGTTTCGGCGGCATGCCCGGATTCGCGCTGACCAGAAACTCGATCTTGTCGAGGCCGTTCGGCTTCGGTTCGTTGCCGTCGAGTCCTGTCAATTCGACCCGGAATTCGCCCTGCGGCATACCGAGTTCCTTGATCATTCCCGAAATCTGCTGGCTGAGCCGGGTCGCCGCCTGCCCGCGCTTTGCGCTCAGTTCGGCGGCCAGTTGGCGGTATTGATCGAGGTATTTCACAACGTCCGCTTCGAGCTCGCTGATCCGTTCTTCGCTGTGCGTCAAATTGTCGAGTTCGTGCGCGATTTTTTGCGCCAGCTCCGGCAGTTCCTCGGGCGCGACATGGTGTTTCCGGCTCAGGCTCTGAATCACGCCGATCTGGTCATCGAGGTCTTCCAGGCGTTTCGGATCGGCTTCCTGCGACTCCAGAAAGCGGCGCAGTTCCAGGGAGGCTTCCTCGATCTGAATCTGCGCTTCCGCCAGCAACGAGCAGACGTTGTTCAGTTCCGGCGCAAAGCGGGCCAGATGATTCAGTTCGTTCACGCAGTGGCCGAGCATCCGGATCACCGACACCTGATCATTTTCATACAGCACATCGATCTGCTGCTGGCCCGCGCTGAGAATCTGGCCGAGATTGGCCAGCTTGCTGTGTTCGTCGGACAAGGCCTGATAATCGAAATGCGCCAGATCGAGCTGATTCAGCTCGTCCAGTTGGTAACGCAGCAATTCCTCGCGTTCGCTGTGATCGAGGCTGGCTTTCTTCAGCACGGCAAGCTCCCGGTGCGCCTGATGCCATTGCCGGTAGGACGCGTTCAGCCGGTCGAGCAGCGGCTGGTTTTTCGCGAACGCATCGAGCAGGCGGCGTTGTTCGTCCGCGCCGAGCAACCGCAGATGCGCGTGCTGACCGTGAATTTCTACCAGTTTTTCGCTGAGTTCCTGAAGCGATTGCAGGGTGACCGGGCGGTTGTTAATATAAGCCTTCGAGCGCCCGTCTTCGTTCACGACCCGGCGGATCAGGCAATGCTCGCCGTCATCGAGTTCGTTTTCGACCAGCCAGTCGCGCGCGAGCGGCGCGTCAGTGAGATCGAATTCGAGGTTGATTTCGGCGCGCTTCGCCTCCGGACGCACGTAGCCCGAATCGGCGCGGTCGCCGAGCGCGAGGCCGAGCGCGGTCAACAGGATAGACTTGCCGGCCCCGGTCTCGCCGGTCAATACCGACATGCCTTTTTCGAGATCGAGATCGAGCGTTTTGACGACGGCCAGATCGATAATATGCAAATTCAACAGCATGGCGCTCTCAACCGTTGCTCCAGTTTAATTTTGTGCGGAGGACCTGGAAAAAATCATGATCTTCCGGGTGCAGAATTTTAATCGGTTTCGGTTCTTTCTTGATCAGAATCCTGTCGCTGATCAACACGTCCGGGATCTGCAAATGATCGCAGGTGACCAGGGCCTGGATCTGCTTGGTCTGGCAGAAGCTCAGTTCGATCTCGGCGTTGCCTTCGATCACGATCGGCCGATTCGACATCGTGTGCGGATTCAGAGGCACCAGCACCAAGGCATTCAGCGACGGCGACAGAATCGGCCCGCCCGCAGACAGTGCATAAGCGGTCGATCCGGTCGGCGTTGAAACGATCAGGCCGTCGGAACGCTGCGAATTCAGGAACACGCCGTCGATTTTGGTCACGATTTCGATCATGCTCGGCGTGATCCAGCGGTGCACCGCGACTTCGTTCAGCGCGATCTCTTCGTGGATGACTTGGCCTTCGCGGATGATCTTCGCGCGCAGGAAATAGCGTTCTTCTTCCTTGTAATGGCCTTGCAAGGTCGCTTCGAGGCGGGCCGGCAATTCGTCCGGCGAAATATCGACCAGAAAACCCACCCGGCCGAGATTGACGCCGATCAGCGGAATGCCGTAATCCACGATCGCGCGCGCGGCGGCCAGAAAGGTGCCGTCGCCGCCGACTGCAATGACCAAGTCGCAATGCCGGCCGATTTGATCCGCTGCGACCGCGACGGCGTCTTTGCCGCGAATGAATTCGGCGCTGTCCGCGGCGATGATCACCCGATACCCCGCCTGGAGCAAATAATCGTAAATCAGCGCCAAGGTCCCGGCAATGCTGGGGTCGCTGGGTTTGCCGATGATGCCGATGGTGTTGAAGGAAGTCCGCATTGCAGGAAGATTGCCGGTAAAGCTGGCGATTATACAAAAAAATCGTTACGACACTCGCGTTATTGCGGAAATGCAAACAAGACGAATACGCCCCCAATATTTTATAATAATCCGATTCGCCCCCCCCTACTTAAACCAAGAGAGAGAAATATGTCAGTAAAAAGAATGGCTGATCTGGACTTGTCCGGCAAACGCGTATTGATTCGTCAGGATTTGAACGTACCGGTCAAGAACGGCAAAGTCACCAGCGATATCCGCATTCAAGCCAGCGTGCCGACCATCGTAGAGGCCTTGGAGAAAGGCGCGGCGGTAATGCTGATGTCGCATCTCGGCCGTCCTGAAGAAGGCGTCTATGACGAAGCATCCTCATTGAAGCCTGTCGCAGAACGCCTTGCCGAACTGCTCGGCAAGCCGGTGCGCCTCGAAAAAGACTGGATCGACGGCATTCAGATTCAACCCGGCGAAGTCGTGTTGTGCGAAAACGTCCGATTCAATGCCGGCGAAGGCAAAAACAAGGACGAACTGGGCCAAAAAATGGCCGCGCTCTGCGACGTGTTCGTGATGGATGCATTCGGCACCGCGCACCGCGCGCAAGCCTCGACGCACAGCGTTGCGAAGTTCGCCAAAGTCGCCTGCGCCGGTCCATTGCTGGCCAGCGAACTCGACGCGCTGGGCAAAGCGCTCGAAACTCCGGCCAAACCCCTGGTCGCTATCGTCGGCGGCTCGAAGGTTTCGACCAAACTGACCGTGCTGAAAACACTGTCCGAAAAAGTCGATCAGTTGATCGTCGGCGGCGGCATCGCGAACACCTTCATCGCGGCGGCCGGATTCCCGGTCGGCAAGTCATTGTATGAACCGGACCTGATCGACGACGCCAAGCAACTGATCGCGCTGGCCAAGCAAAACGGTTCCGATATTCCGGTTCCGGTCGACGTGGTCTGCGCCAAGGAATTCTCCGAAACCGCGGTCGCGACCGTCAAAAAAGTCAGCGAAGTGGCCGAAGACGACCTGATCATGGACATCGGACCGGAAACCGCAAAACTCTATGCAGAGATTTTGACTTCCGCCAAAACGATCGTCTGGAACGGTCCGGTCGGCGTATTCGAATTCGACCAGTTCGGAGGCGGCACCAAGGCCTTGGCCGAAGCGATCGCAGAGTCCCCTGCATTCTCTATCGCCGGCGGCGGCGACACGCTGGCCGCGATCGATAAATACGGCATCAGCGACAAAGTGTCCTACACCTCGACCGGCGGCGGCGCTTTCCTGGAATTCCTCGAAGGCAAGGAATTGCCGGCGGTTGCGATTTTGAAAACTCGCGGCGAATAAACCCTGCCAGGTTTCAGCGGGCGCGGCTGCTGCCGCGCCCGCCAAGCCCCATTTGCTCCACAGGGATGCGTTGATCAGACGCGCTCACAGCCTCGATGCCTCATCGAGGCCGCCCTATCAATAAACGTTCAACATTGCTAATATTCCATTGTTACTAATATAATGGCTGTAAGCGCTTTGTAACGCACTGATCAAAAAAGAAAGAAAACCATTGTCGTTCGGTCTGGTCGAATGATCAGATCGATTGACATCAACACTTAAGGATACCGATGGCCAGAGTTACGATTGAAGATTGTTTAGAAAATGTCGAAAACCGCTTTAAGCTGGTGTTGCTGGCGGCAACCCGTGCGCGTCAGCTGTCACACGGCGCAGACGAATTTGTGCCGCGCGGCAAGGACAAGGATACCGTCGTCGCCTTGCGCGAAATCGCGGCCGGCTATGTCACGCCGACCAACGTGAATGCCCTGCACCGCTCCACCGAACATCACGATCCTAACCCGCTGTTCTGAGACTGACTTATGTTGGACATAGCCGATCCGATCGAACTCGAACGCCCCCAGGACAAACTGGTCCGGCGTTTGTGCGAGATCCTGAACGGCTATCTCGAACCCCCACAGATCGACGAATGCGTCCGCGCCTATGAATTCGGCGCCTCGGCGCATTCGGGACAATTCCGCAAAAGCGGCGAAGCTTATATTTGCCACCCGGTCGCGGTCGCGATCAGCCTCGCCGAAATGCGCATGGACGCCAACTGCATCATGGCGGCGATCCTGCATGATGTGATCGAAGACACCCCGATCAGCAAGGCCGAGCTGGCCAGCCAGTTCACCCCGGAAGTCGCCGAACTGGTCGATGGCGTGACCAAACTGACCAAGATCGACGGCATCTCGCGCGCCGAAGCGCAAGCCGAAAACGTCCGCAAGATGTTCATGGCGATGACCCGTGATTTGCGGATCATCATGGTCAAACTCGCCGACCGCCTGCATAACATGCAAACCCTCGGCGTCATGCCGCCGCCAAAGAAACGGCGTATCGCGAAAGAAACGCTGGACATCTACGCACCGCTGGCCAATCGCCTGGGCATGAACAATATCCAGCAGCACCTCGAATGCCTGAGCTTCGAGGCGATGTATCCGCGGCGTTATGCGATTCTGAAAGCCGCGGTCAAGAAAACGCGCGGCAACGGACTCAAAACGATCAATACGGTCGAGAACGCGATCAAGAGCCGGATGCATCAGGCAGGCATCGTTTGCGAAGTATCCGGACGCGAAAAAAATCTGTACAGCATTTATACCAAAATGCGGCTGAAGAAAATCTCGCTGCCGGATATTTTCGATGTGTATGCGTTCCGGATCTGCGTCGACGATATCGACAACTGCTACCGCACGATCGGCGTCGTGCATTCGCTTTACAATCCGAAACCGGGCCGCTTCAAGGACTATATCGCGCTGCCGAAGGCGAACGGCTATCAGTCCCTGCACACGACGCTGGTCGGACCCGGCGGCGTACCGGTCGAAATTCAGATCCGCACGCACGATATGCACCGGATGGCCGAGTCGGGCATCGCCGCGCACTGGCTGTACAAATCCGACGACGAGAAGAACGAAAAATTTCAGAAACGCGCGCACGAATGGCTGAAGGATTTGCTCGAAATCCAAAAATCGGCCGGCGATTCGCTCGAATTCATCGAAAACCTGAAGGTCGATCTGTTTCCGCAGGAAGTCTTCGTGTTCACCCCGAAAGGCAACATCGTCAAGGTGCCGCGCGGCTCGACCGTGGTCGATTTCGCCTATGCGGTGCATACCGACATCGGCAATCAATGCATTTCCGCGCGCATCGACAAGCAACTGGCGCCGCTGCAAACCAAGCTCGAAAACGGCGTCACGGTCGACATCATTACCGCCTCCTGGGCGCGGCCGAACCCGTTATGGCTGAACTTTGTGATTACCGCGAAAGCCCGCTCCAGCATCCGCGGCTATCTGAAAAATTTCAACAGCAAGGAAGCGATCATGCTGGGCCGCCGCCTGCTCGAAAAGGAATTGCAGGCGATGGAGCTGCATCTCGACCAGATCGACGAAGCGCGAGTTCATGAACTGCTCAAGGTCACCGCCAAAGCGTCGCTAGACGACCTGCTCGAGGACATCGGCCTCGGCAACAAGATGCCCTTCCTGGTCGCCAAACGGATTGCCCAGGAAGATGTGCACGGCGCGATCAAACTGGAAGAAACCCATCAGTCCCGCGTCGCGCCGCTGATCATCAAGGGCACCGAAGGGATGATCATTACGCTGGCCAAATGTTGCCGGCCGATTCCGGGGGATTCGATCATCGGCTTTTACAATCCGGGCAAAGGCATCGTCGTGCACCATCACGAATGCCACAACAGCAACGATACCCGGAAAAAACAGGCCAACTGGCTCGATGTCGAATGGAGTCTGGATGTGTCCACCGAATTTCCGTCCGAACTGCGCCTCGAGGTGCTGAACCGGACCGGCGTTCTGGCAACGATTCTTGCCGCGATTTCGGAAATGCATTCGAACATCGAAAACGTCAGCGTCGTCGATCAGGACGAAAAAGTATGCGTCGATCTGATCACGCTCAGCGTGAAGAACCGCGTACATCTGGCCGACATCATGCGCAAGCTGAAAAAATTGCCGAGCGTGGTCAAGATTGAACGCGTCAGGGCCTGATCGGTTCAGCCTGTCATTAAGCAACTTTAACCTCCCGATCCCTGCCTTAGGCAACTAGCAAGCCGCCCCCGCAAATATGGTAAGATAGCCCCATTTCAACCGTATTTGTTCGAACGTCCCGTCATGATCAAAGAAATCATCAGCACCGACAAAGCCCCGCAGGCGATTGGCACCTATTCGCAAGCCGTCAGAGTGGACCGCACCTTGTATCTGTCCGGTCAAATTCCGTTGTTGCCGGAGACGATGACCCTCGTTGACGGCGATATCAGGGCCCAGATCGTCCAGGTCTTCGAAAACCTGAAAGCGGTCACCGACGCGGCTGGCGGCACATTTGCCGATTTCGTCAAAGTGAATGTGTATCTGACCGATCTGGCGCACTTCCCGATCGTCAATGAAGTGATGGGGCAGTATTTTCAGCAACCCTACCCCGCGCGCGCCGCGATCGGCGTTGCCGCCTTGCCGAAAGGCGCGCTGGTCGAGATCGACGGCATCATCTGCCTGCCGCCGCAGGAATATCCGGCCTCCTGAAGTCCTGAACGATGAACCGGCTGCAGCAACCGGTTTCCGCACTTGCGGGAATCGGCGCGCAAACCGCGCGGCGTTTCGAAAAACTCGGCATCCGCGTGATTCAGGACCTGTTGTTCCATCTTCCTGTACGTTATGAAGACCGCACCCGTCTGACGCCGATCGGCTCGCTCGCAGCGGGCATGACCGCGATGATCGCCGGCAAGGTCGAATTTGCGGACATCCTGCCGCGCGGACGCAAGAGCCTGATCGTCCGGATTGCCGACGATACCGGTTTCATCTCGTTAAAATTCTTCCATTACTCGGCCAGCCAGTTCCATGCCTTCGCGCCCGGCGCGCTGGTCAGCTGCTTCGGCGAAGCGCGCTACGGTTACGCCGGCCTGGAGATGACGCATCCCGATTACCAGATCATCGCCGATGCGGACCATTTCGCGCTCGACAGCCGCCTGACGCCGGTCTACCCGCTGACCGAAGGTTTGACTCAAAACACGATCAGGAAGGCGGTCAAACAGGCGCTCGCGCTGTGCATGCACGACAGCCGCCTGTTGATCGACTGGCTGCCCGAACGGCTATTGCAACAGCTGCGCTTTCCTGCTTTGCAGCAGGCGATTCAAACCCTGCATACGCCCGGCGAGCCGGGCGCCTCTGCCGCGCTGCAAAATGGCAGTCATCCGGCATTGAAACGGCTCGCGTTCGAAGAATTGCTGACCCACTATCTGAGCCTGAGACAGGCCAAAAGCCTGAACCAATCCTGCGAGGCGCCTATTCTGGCCGGCGACCCGGCCGCCGCCGACCATTTCATCCGCCGCCTGCCCTTCCCGTTGACCGGCGCCCAGCGGCGCGTGATCGGCGAAATCGCCGACAATTGCCGCAAGACCCAGCCGATGATGCGGCTCGTACAAGGCGATGTCGGCTCCGGCAAAACGGTCGTCGCGGCCTATGCGGCGCTGCTCGCGATCAGCTCGGGTTATCAGGCCGCGGTGATGGCGCCGACCGAACTCCTGGCCGAACAGCATTACCGTAATTTCAGCCACTGGTTCAGCCATTTCGAAACCAAAGTCGTGCTGTTGACTGGGCAGTTGAAAGGCAAACAACGTGGCGAGATCCTGGCCGCGCTGAAAGACGGCTCGGCGCCGATCGCGATCGGCACGCACGCCTTGTTTCAGGACGGCGTCGAATTTGCTCACCTCGGCCTCTGCGTGATCGACGAACAGCACCGCTTCGGCGTGCACCAGCGCCTCGCGCTGCGCGAAAAAGGCCGCCAGTCGGGCATCCGCCCGCATCAGCTGGTGATGACCGCGACGCCGATTCCGCGCACCCTGGCGATGCTGCAATATTCCGACCTCGATATTTCGGTCATCGACGAACTGCCGCCAGGCCGCAAACCGATCGTGACCAGCGTGATTCCGGCCGACCGCCGCGGCGAGGTGATCGCCAAAATCTCGGGCTGGGTCGCGCAAAAGAAGCAGGCCTATTGGGTCTGTACCCTGATCGAGGAATCGGAAGCGCTGCAATGCGAAGCGGCCGAAAAAACCGCCGAACTCTTGGGCGAAGCGCTGCCCGCGGTCAGGATCGCGCTGATCCACGGACGCATGAAAGCGGCCGAGAAAGACGCGATCATGCAGGCCTTCAAGCAGCATCAAATCGACCTCTTGGTCGCGACGACGGTGATCGAGGTCGGCGTCGATGTGCCGAACGCCGGGTTGATGATCATCGAGAACCCGGAGCGGCTCGGCCTGTCGCAGCTGCATCAGTTGCGCGGACGCGTCGGCCGCGGCGACAGCGATAGCTATTGCCTGTTGATGTACCAGGCGCCGTTGTCGGAGATGGCGCGCCAAAGGCTCGGCATCTTGCGCGACAGCAACGACGGCTTCGTGATTGCGGAGAAGGATTTACAGCTGCGCGGCCCCGGCGAAGTGCTCGGCACGCGCCAGACCGGCGCGGTGCATTTCAAGATCGCCGATTTGTCCAGGGATGCCGATTTACTGGATAATATCCAGCAAATCGGCGAACAGTTCTTCAGGGAAGCACCTGACGCCATCCAGCCCCTGTGCGACCGCTGGCTCGGGGCTTCCACCGCTTATGCCGAGGTTTAATCCCGTTTGTCGACCCAAAGCCTGTTATTGACCCGCGAACCCACCTGGCGTGAAAACCGTCCCGGCCTCCGCCACACCCTGCCTGAAAGCGTGGCCTCCTGGACCTACGAATCCGGTTCGCTAACCCGGCGTCTGCGCGGCTATTACGGCAGTGCGGTCAAGGTCAAGATTCTATACCACCGCTGGCTGACGCCCTTCCTGAGCGAACGCAAACTGCTGAATCAAGCGGAGCACCGTTATTGCCTGACCCGCGAAGTGATGCTGCATGCAGACGGCGTGCCGCTAATCCTGGCCCGCACGATCCTGCCGGAAGCCACGATCCGGTGCGCGCACCGGAATCTCTCGCATCTCGGCACCCGCCCGCTCGGCGAAGTGATTTTTTCATATCCCGACCTCGAACGGCGGGAGTTCCAGGTCGCGCTGCTGAAACCGGCCGCCTGGAGCCAGGCGGCATTGGAATGGGGCGCGATCCAGGCGCCAGTCTGGGGCCGAAGAACCGTTTATGCGATCATGCACCAGCCGCTGCTGGTCAACGAGTTTTTCATGCCGGCGGCGCTTGCGATTGCTTGAATCAATTCCGCTATTCAGAGATGATCGCGCTCGGATGGCGGATCAGCATCGAATAACCGCCCTTGTTTTTGTTCAGCCAGCCGCGCACCTCGACGAATTGGCCCGGAAAACGGCTTAAATCCGGAAACAGAGGCAATTCCTTTTTTTCTATTCTGGCTTCAAATTTTTCGGAAAATTTCAGATACACAAACTTCCGGCTGCTGCGCAAATCAGTGATTCGGCCTTTGATCCTTGTCCATCCCGAATGGCCGGAAGCGGGCAAACGCTCGACCGGGATCGGATCGTATTCCGGCCGGCCCCAGATCCCCAAGCGCTTTTTCTGGGCTCCCTGCTCGGCCTTGACCAGCTTCAGGACATAGAGCAGATTCGGCGGATAGATATTGACCGCCGCCAGGCCCTGTTCGACCAGTTGCAGATTGATATGCTCCTTTCTGTCGGTAAACACATGCGCGAGCGTCCGGCCGTATTTATCGGCCGCTTCGGCATCCGTCTCGATCCTAACCTTGCGGTTTTGCAGTTTGCCGGTCAGCCAGCGCTTCGCCTCCTCGCCGCCCGCCTGTTCCGGCTGATTGCGATGCGCGATCTCCGGCGTATTGACGCCGAGCAGCCTGACCTTGCGGCCGTCTTCGAGCACCAGCGTATCGCCGTCAAACACCTTTTTGACCGTATAAAAGCCATAGCCGGGCTTGATGTCGAGCACTTTCGCCGAAGCGGTCTGCGGGCGGTCGGAATAATGGGGGCTGCCGGCGTTGTCCCGCCAGCCGTAAATATCCGCGTTGGCCCCATAGGCCAAACTGAACAATAAAAGCGCTACAATACGCCGCATAAATGTCCTTAACAGGCGAAAAAAACAGGCGTCATAAATCGCCCCAAACCCTCGCTTATTTTAGCCTATCCACCTGAAGACTCATCCATGATCACCATCATCCAGCGCGTCACGACCGCCCATGTCGCGGTAGACCATCAAATCATCGGCAAGATCGATACCGGCATCATGGCACTGGTCGCGGTCGAAAAGGAAGACGGCGAAAAACACGCCGAGCGTCTGCTCGAACGCATCATCAATTACCGGATTTTTCCGGACGCGGCGGGCAAGATGAACCTGAGCCTGCGCGACATCGACGGCGGCCTGCTGCTGGTGCCGCAGTTTACCTTAGCCGCAGATACGCAAAAAGGCAACCGACCGAGTTTCACTTCGGCCGCGCCGCCCGAACACGGCCAGAAGCTGTTCGGCTATCTGCAAGCGCTGGCGTTAACCGTCTATCCATCCGTACAATTCGGCCGCTTCGGCGCCGACATGCAGGTGGCGCTGATCAACGACGGCCCGGTCACCTTTACGCTGCGGTCGCACTAAAAAGTCGAAAATTTTCGTGGAGGCGATGTCCACACCACGAATTAAGCAACTCTAGTCGCGACGTGGGCGTCGCTCCCACAGACACCGTTGCTCACCCATCGTCGTCCTCGTCTTGGTAAGGCTTGGCTTTGACATGATCGGGGATTTTCGGAATCTTCGCCGAACGCAATAACAGCAACGCGCTGCCCAACACAAACAGCAGCGCGACAATGAATACTATGATCCACATAAGATAACCCTTGTATTAAATGATGTTACGTATTGTCCACGAAAAACACGAAAGGCACGAAATCCATTTTTTTGTGCTTTTCGGATTTTTCGTGGATATTTATCGTGTTTAACATCAGCTATTTAATTGCCTCCAGGCTTCCGATAGACTATAACATAGCCCGTACCGAAACGAAGCCGACCGGAGTTTAATTGATGACCCTTGCCACCGCCCGTCTCTGCGACGCCTATGCTCAGGAAGCGCATTTTCAGATCGTCGAACCGTTGTTCAAATCCTACGGCGCGCATCCCGTATTTTGGGGGCGCATCAGCACATTGAAAGCCTTCGAGGACAATGTGCAGATCAAAACCGTTTTGCAGGAAAAAGCCGAAGGCCGCGTGCTGGTCGTCGACGGCGGAGGCTCGCACCGCTGCGCGCTGATCGATTTCGAACTGGCCAGCCTTGCAGTCGACAACGGCTGGCAAGGCCTGCTAATTTACGGCTGCGTCCGCGACACCGCGCGGCTCGCGGAACTCCCGATCGGCATCCGCGCGCTGCACGCGCACCCTTTGCAGAGCCATCAGAGAAACCAAGGCGACCATGATCTACCGATCACTTTTGCCGGCGTCAATTTCAAAAAAGATCATTTTTTATACGCCGATCATGATGGAATCGTCGTCTCGGACCGATTGTTGAGTTAAAATAAACCGATATTTACCCACTACAGAAGTCAAGATATGCAAATCGTACTCGCTAACCCCCGTGGATTCTGCGCCGGCGTCGACCGGGCCATCGAAATCGTCGATCAGGCGCTCGAAACCTTCGGCGCGCCGATCTATGTGCGCCACGAAGTCGTGCACAACCGCACCGTCGTCGACGGCCTGAAAGCGAAAGGCGCTGTATTCATCGAAGATTTGAACGACGTGCCGGTCGGCTCTACCCTCGTTTTCAGCGCGCACGGCGTCTCCAAGCAGGTGCAAAAAGAAGCCGAGGAACGCAAACTGACCGTTTTCGATGCAACCTGCCCTCTGGTCACCAAGGTGCATATCCAGGTCGCCAAGCACGCCAAATCGGACCGCGAAGTGATCCTGATCGGCCACGCCGGCCATCCGGAAGTCGAAGGCACGATGGGCCAGTATGAAAAATGCACCGAAAACGGCGGCATTTATCTGGTCGAAACGCCGGAAGACGTCGCGACTCTGCAAGTGAACAATCCGGACAATCTGGCCTATGTCACGCAAACGACGCTGTCGATGACCGACACCAAGATCATGGTCGATGCGTTGAAGGCGCGCTTCACCGGCATCAAGGAACAGAAAAAGGACGACATTTGCTATGCGACGCAAAACCGTCAGGATGCGGTCCAGGACATGGCCAAAAAAGCCGATGTGATCCTGGTCGTCGGCTCGCCGAACAGCTCGAACTCGAACCGTCTGCGCGAAATCGCCGAACAGCTCGGCAAGCCGGCCTACCTGATCGATACCGCGCACGACATGAAGCAGGCATGGTTCGAGGGTATCGACGTCGTCGGCGTGACCGCCGGCGCCTCCGCGCCGGAAGTGCTGGTGCAGGAAGTGATCAACCAGCTCAAGCAATGGGGCGGCAAATCGACGGCCGAACTGCCGGGCATCGAAGAAAAAGTCGTGTTCTCGCTGCCGAAAGAATTGAAAAAACACATGGTGCAATAATTGCCCGCCGAACTCGACAGCATCCGCCTCGATAAATGGCTGTGGGCCGCGCGTTTTTTCAAAACGCGCGGCCTCGCCCAGGAAGCGATCGCCGGCGGCAAGGTGCATGTGAATGAACAACGCGTAAAGCCCGGCAAGGAAGTGAAGCCGGGCACGCGCTTGTCGATCACCAAGGATAATCTGCACTGGGAAATCACGATCACCGCGCTCTCCGCACAGCGCCGCCCCGCCAAGGATGCGGTGCAGCTGTACGAAGAAGATCCCGAAAGTCACGCCAAGCGCCAGCTACAAATCATCGAGCAGCGCGAAATGCGCGCGCTGATGCCCCACAACGGCCCGGAGCACCGGCCGAACAAAAAGGAACGGCGGATGATTCATCGCTTCAAGCAGGATTTTTAAGCCCGGTTTACTGAGCGGCACGGGGTTTTAAAACCCCGTGCCAAACGTTTCGGACTGAATAAATATCCCGTCCCCGCCCCCCCGGACACCTCGACTACAAACAGGTCGGCGGCTTCGGCAGTCCCGCCAGTTTGCAGGCATATTTCAAGGGCCCGTCCGGAAACAATTGATGCAGATAGCGGCTATTGCCCTTGTCCTCGCCGAGCGCCTTCGCGATCGCCTTCGTGAACACCCGAGCATTCGGCAGATGCTTGAACTGCCGGTAATAATCCCGGATAAAGAGGATGATCTCCCAATGCGCGGGACTCAGCTCGATCCGGTTCGCCTCGGCGAGCTTTTCCGCGACCACCTCGTTCCAGTCGGCCGCATTGACCAGAAAACCCTGATCGGTCGTCGCCAACACGACATCGTTCACCTTCAACTCCATGATTGAATCAAGGGATGCGCGACGGTCAGCTCGACCAGACCGGTATAATCGATCACTTCGATGCCACCTACGATTTGATCGGCCTCGATGCCGCGGATCATCAAATCGGCGGACAGCGCATATAAATGGTGGTCGGCCAACATCCCTGTCAGACGACCGGCTAACTGGCCATTGCGCAAAATCCCCAGCACCGCGTTTTCCAGAAACACGATGCTGCTGCCGGAATCGATCCGCTCCAATACCGCCGCGGTGATCGGCGAAGCCGAAATCAAATGCAGCATTAATGTGTTTCGGTCAATTTAAGACCGATGATGCCCATGATGACCAGTGAAATCGACATGATCCGGCAGACATCGGCCGATTCCTTGAACAATAAAATACCCAAGATCGCGACGCCGACCGCGCCCATGCCGGTCCAGACCGCATAAGCCGTGCCCAGCGGCAAGGTCTTGATCGCCAGCATCAGCAGATAAAAACTGAACAAGCCGGCGACGCAAGTCACGACGCTCGGCCACAATTTGGTAAAGCCTTCGTTGAATTTCAGGCTCAACGCAAAAATAATCTCCGCAATTCCCGCGGAAAACAACAATATCCAGGCCATTCGGCGCCTCTTGCTTTATTTTGATAAAAACCGTTATTCTACATGAGTGAATGACTGCGATGAAGTCCTGCACCATCGCGACTGCACCGCCTTGCAGACTACCGAGGGCTTATGACGACACTCTATTATTACCACGAAGACTTTCTGAAGCACCAACCGCATTTCAGTCATCCGGAATCGCCTGATCGCCTGCGCCGCATCGAAAAGGCGCTGCAGGCGCCCGAGTTCGCCAACCTAGTCAGAACATCGCCGCCGCTGGGCCCCGCGCAAAAGGATCAGGCGCGGCTGATTCATAGCCAGGCGCATATCGACCGCACTTTACGCCCGATTGCCGAAGGCAGCCATCAATACATCGATGCGGACACCTATCTCTCGCACGGCAGCGCGAACGCGGCCTTGCGCGCGGTCGGCGCGGTCTGCGACGCGGTCGATCAGGTCATGGCCGGCAAGGCGAATAACGCCTTTTGCGCGGTGCGCCCGCCCGGCCATCATGCCGAGCCGAATCGCGCGATGGGCTTCTGTCTCTTAAACAACATCGCGATCGCCGCCGAATATGCGAGGACACGGCATCACCTTAAGCGCGTCGCGATCGTCGATTTCGACGTACATCACGGCAACGGCACTCAAGCCGCGTTCGCCCACCAGGCCGAGGTACTCTATGTATCGACGCATGAAATGCCCCATTATCCGGGCACCGGTTACCCCAGCGAGACCGGCGTCGGCAATATCGTGAATATCCCTCTGAACGCGGGCACCGACGGCGCCGAATTTCGCCGCAAGATCAGCACGATCGCCCTGCCCGCCTTGCGCAAATTCAAACCCGAATTGCTGCTGGTTTCGGCAGGCTTCGACGCCCACCGCGACGACCCGCTCGCGGACATTGCATTGGTCGAGGATGATTATCGCTGGATTACCGAGGAGTTGACCGGAATCGCGGCCGAATTCTGCGGCAAGCGGCTGATTTCGGCTTTGGAAGGCGGCTACAACCTGGAGGCTCTGGCGAAGAGCGTCGCCGCGCATGTCGTGGCTTTGCTACGGGCTTAAAACAACCTTTGGGTAAGAAAGCATTCGGTCAAAAATAATTTTCCGAAATGGGTCGAAGCGAGGTGGGAGCGGTTTGCAACCGCGACTAAAGGCCGTGTTCGCAGGGCAATCGCTTAAAAAGCGCTCCCACATGGCTAGCGCATGCTAACGATGCGTCGCAAACAACGACTTGAACAAGGCATGACTCTTCGCCATCGCGAACTCTTCGAAGGCCGGCTGGTAATGCTTGCGAGCGCGCGCTTTTTGCGCCGCCAGTTGGCGGATCAACTCGTCCAGGGCATTGATGGTCGGCGAAGGCAGCGCGTTCTCTGTATCCTTGGCGCATTGATCGATAAAGTCCATCTGCACTTCGAAATCCTGAAAGTCGCCGAGCACATCCTGCAGCCCTTTGAGCTGCGTGATCAGCTTTTTGATTTGCAGCTTGGGGTATAGGCTCTGGAAAAACTCGATCAGATAGCGCAATTTTTTACAGGTCTTGCGCAGTTCGTGCAAATCCCCTGGCGCCGAATGGATCGTAATCGCGCCGCCTTCCTCCAGGATGCGGCGGTAGGTCTTCCAAATCCGGCGGTCGGCCAGCGTTTTGATATCCATGTGGCTCATTTTCGCCAATTTCGGATAGGCCTGGCTTTTCAGGCATTGCTCCCATTCGACCAATGCTTTCCGGAATTTCGGGGATCGCAACTTGTCGGCCAGATCCTGCTGGTTTTTCAGCTTCTTGTCCTGCAACAAAGTCAAAAACGGCTCGAGATCGGCATGTAAATCCGCAGGCAGCTGCTGTTTGTAGGTTTCGAATTTAGCCAGGTAAACATCGAGATCGCGTGTCGGCGTGGTGACTTGCCCCAGCCAGGAGAAAAAGTCCGTAAAATAAGAGTTTACATCGCTCGGCAGCACGCCCTTGAGCTGGCTGAGGCCGGTACGGGTACGGCGCACCGCGACCCTAAAATCGTGCAGGAACTCGGCATCCAGATCGGCAATCACGCCCTGCTCGTTCGCCTTGATCGTTTTCAGCAAGGTGCTGAAGATCAGTTTGCCGGCCAGATCGGAGCGCATGACCGGATCGAGAACGATTTTGAGTTTGGACGAGTAATCGTTCGGCTTGCGCCCTTCCAGGCCCAGCGCCAGTTCCAGCACCGGACGATCGAGCACCCTGATGCCGAGTTCCTCGGTCAGGGCCGTGGCGATCTGTTCCGCGGTTTTCAGAAAGCCTCTGACCGTCTGAAACGACAGCTGGCCGTTCAACAGGTCATAGTCTTCGAGCAACAGTCGCAGGATGATCTGCTGATCTTGATTGCGCAATAATAAATGATAGGCTTCGTATTCGAGCGTGCAAACCGGCAACAGCGCGCGCTGTTCCAGATACGATTCCAGCGTGGTGCGCACCTTGCCCGCTTTGAAGCGGCTATTTCGCGAAGGCGCTTCGGAGGTTTCCAGCGTCGCAAACATCCGGCCGTTCTGCAAATTTTTCAACACCAGATCGGAAGTTGTTTTGGAACGGTTAAATTCGCACAAAATGCCGTTCTGGTACAGGCGCCAGTCAAAGCTGTCATAATAGGTGCGCAGGCAATATTCCTGCAAAACCAACTGCACGTCGGCAAACCTGCCGAGAGACTCCATCAGTTTATCGACGGCCAGGCCCACGGGTAGTTCGTATCGTAAGTCCATCATTGCCTAATCGTTCCCGGAAACAGTTTTGAGATAAAATGCATAAATCCCTTATACTGCCAGCGTTGTATGACAGTTTAATGACGCCGCCAGCCATAGGCAAACGCCTAAACCGGGCCGGCATAACCTACCATTAGACCTTAAATGGCCGATAAAATTGCAAGAATCTATATTTTAAAGGGTAAAAACGATGAGAGAATTATGGTTACTGCGTCATGGCAAATCGGACCGCGAGGCGGCATGCGCCGATATTGACCGCCCGTTGAAACCCCGCGGCAGACGCGCTGCACAACACCTTGGCGAGTGGTTGCACGAGCATCACTCGCGTCTGGATTTGGTCATCACCTCGCCTGCCCGCCGCGCGCTGAACACCGCGCAACTGGTCTCCGACGCGCTCGGTTTGCATGATCAGCCGACACAGGAGCCCCGCCTCTACTTCCAAGGCATTGACGCCATCAAACAAGTGCTGGCCGAATGTCCGGCCACGACAAAGCACATCCTGTTGGTCGGACACAATCCGGACTTCGAAGAACTCTTGACTGATCTGATCGGCGAAGACAATCTGCCCGATGCCGAAAAACTACTGCCGACAGCGGCCCTGGCAAGACTCGAAATGCCCAAGGACTGGAATGAACTGGAAACGAATTGCGCCAAGCTGATCGATATTCTTTATCCGAAGACATTGCCGGAATAAAAATGACTGCTTAACAGAAAAAAAGGAGAGGGGGAGCAAAATGCCCACCCAATAGAAGAAGAGAGATGGCGGAGCGGACGGGGCTCGAACCCGCGACCACCGACGTGACAGGCCGGTATTCTAACCAACTGAACTACCGCTCCGCGTTAGAAGCCGGCATTTTACAGCATCCCTGAGATTCGTCAAGAAGATTATTACAAATTTATAATGATGAGGCTCTCACCGCGTGCATTTCATGGGCAAGGATGCATCTCATCATGTGGGAACGCTTTTTAAGCGCAATCGTGGGAGTCCTGCGAATACGGTCTTAAGTCGCGGTTGCCAACCGCTCCCACCTCGCATCGACTCATTCGAGAAGGCTATAGGGATATTTTGCCTTATGATGTATAATGCCTCTTTTACGGTGCTTCCGACTTTGCCGTGACATTTTGCAAAAGCGCAACGGAATCGAAAAAAACCCGTTAAGAAAATTTTTCAAGGAATTGAATTTTTTGAAAGAAACCATATCTTATCGATATGTAATAGTTAAGGGGGCGACCTGGCTTCGACGTGGGTAGCGAAACCTTAAGTGCATGCCGAGGACTGTACACCTCGTAAATCCTACAGAAAAAAAGTATTCGCAAACGACGAAAACTACTCAATGGCTCTCGCTGCCTAAAAACAGCCTCCATTCCTCTGACTGTCTGTGCTTATGCGGGCAGAGTTCTTAATGTCCTTCGGGACAAGCGGGACGCTCAGAGGTCATTCACATAAGATCGCGCCAAAATCCGTCCGGTGTGGCGGCGCTAAAACCTTACGGAATCGCTGACAGTTTTCTTGGCCCGACGGGTAGCTGGCAGTTAAATCAAAAGCGCGGGACAAGCATGTAGACCTTACGGCGGAGTACTTGCGGACGCGGGTTCAATTCCCGCCGCCTCCACCATTTAAATCATTGAAAAACAAGGAAGTTTTTCTATGTACATATACAAAATGGCTGCGAAATGGCTGTTGACATTCCCCTTTTTTCTCTCCTTGACGCCAATCTCAGCAGGCGTTTTTCAAGCACCCTTCCCTTTCGGATAAAATTTTTCGCAAAAGTCGCGCGGGCGAGGAGGAGTGAATTTTTCCCGGTGTCGGCGCATGATGGGCGTAGGCTTGGCGGTCGACATGGCTTATACCATGCTTAACAATAAGAATCGGTTGACTTGGGCGCCTGAATTCAGTGAAAATCCGTTTATTAACTTAAGAAGTTAAGCAGGCGTTTAGCTGTGTAGCGACGCAAAAAAAAACCGGCGGTTAAGCCGGTTTTTTGTGGTTGCGCGTGCCCTATTACTTGTTGCCAGCAACAAGAACAGGTTTGGATTTATGGCTTGGCCTGGAAGGGGAATGAGCGACAGGCTTTTCCGTGTCCATCAGTTCGTCGACCAAGGCTTTTTGCTTGTCGATAATGGGATCCAGCAAATAAGTCAGTTCGGCCGGCGCCACTTCGTTGCGTTGGCAGCCGGCCAGCAAGCCGCTTAACGCTTGCAAAGCCAGGATTTGATCGGTCATGCGCTCCATCGTGTCCATGACCTGGCTGTAAAATGCCGCTGGAGTGCTCATGCCGCACCTCCGTTCGCTGCGAACAGATCGACCTGGTCGTGCTCGAGCGCGATCCAGTCGGTGGGAGGAATGGGCTGATTGACGATGTTGCATAGCCGGCGGAGCTGGTCCTGCAGCAGCTTGCGGCGGAAGGCATTCTTGGTCTTGATGATTTGCAGCGACAGCACGTCGATCTGCTTGGCGACGTTGATCTTATCCTTGATCTCGATCGCACCGAAGAACCCGGTCTTGCGGATTTCTGGCAGCACGGTTTCGCACACCCAATTGGCGAACTCTTTGGCCTTGGGTTTATTGGAACGGAAAATCAGGTGGTAGAGGCCGGCTTCGTTGATGAAATAGGCGTCTCTTTCGCCTTTTATGTTGATGAGATTTATCACCATAAACCAGTTTTCCGGCATGTTTTCGAGGGTCATGCTTGGCCAAGAAATATCGAGTACGGCGCAGACGTCTTTGGCGCAGAACCAGACTTCACCGTTTTCATCGGTTGCGTTACGGATATCTGAATCAGCAAACTGGAACGGGTTGGCGAGGGTTTTCAAGTCGTGTGACATGAGTGTCTCCTGTTGGTAGTTGAAGACCTCCACTTGACGTTGCATTTTGGGTGGAGGACTGACACGGGATGCAACTACCGCCCCAACAGAAGCGGCCCGCCTTGCGGCGGCCCATGCCAGCCCTCCATGATGATGTTACCGAAACGGATTTCGGGAACAGAAATCGACAGGCAAAAAAATAGCGCATGATGCGCTGGCATCTGTTGGTTGTGTTGCGGGGTTGCATTCCCGGCTTCCGTTTTTTGCGGAAGCGTGGGTAGGTTAATTACTTTTAGGTCGATTGTTAAAGGCGCTTTTTGTCCAGATGGACTTTTCAACACAATCGATCAAAGACAACCGGATGAAATTTTACTAATCGAAATTACCCAATTATTTTTTGGAAAGCTAACTTTATGAAATACCAATTTCCAGAGCATCACTGCCTTTCGGAACCAGTTGTAAATCATCTTGTTTTCAAAGCGGGAGAAAAGCCTGCCTTAACAGATGCCCAATACGCAGCACTTGATGCAGGAGTGGGTCGTGGTGAAAGTATTCTTGTTGTTTCTCCTACATCTACAGGTAAAACTCAAATCGCAGTTTGGGCAATAGCCAATGGCATTGAGACTGGTTGCAATACGGTTTATTTAGTAACTCACAGAGCTTTAGCCAAACAAAAATTCGATGACTTCAAATCCTTATTGCTCGATAAGTTTTTAGATGGTAATAGCTCCGCTCTTGTTATCGCTACTGGCGACTATGTCATAAATGCGGAAGGCGATGCTCCGACCGACCCTCTAAGTGTGCCTCTGCTGGTTGCCACTTATGAGAAATACTTGGCATTGCTATCAGCATCAGGCGTTCCTACAGATATGGGAAAGACTGTTGTGGTATGTGACGAGATTCAGCTTATCGGTGATAAATCCAGAGGGCAAAACGTCGAGATTCTTTTGACGATGATTCGTAATGCTGGCTGGAAACAGTTTGTCGGACTCTCGGCTGTTTTAGAGCCAAGAGACGCGAACGATCTTGCAAGCTGGCTGGAGGTAACTTTAGTGACTCAACATGCCAGAGAAAAGCATTTACGTTATGAATGCTGGAGTCACAACGGAATTACTGCCGTTACATCGGAGCAACCGGAAAACATTCAAGAAAATTTGCCGCGTCCAGCAGGAGTAAATCTTGAGCCGGTATCGATATTGAATTCTCTTCTTAGCCAGAAGGATAAACCTGTGCCAATTATCGTATTCTGTATGAAAAAACAGGATATGTACATTCTCGCGGAGCGGCTTCTTCCCCAGCTCTCGAATGGCGGACCGATCCAACTATCCATCGTTTTTGACGAGCTACCTGAAACTTCCGCGAATACCTTTTTGGCTAGAACTATAGCTCACCGAGTTGCAATACATAGCGCAGACTTAGTGGACGAAGAACGTCATGTGGTAGAACAACATTTATTAGATGGCAAAGTGGATGTTGTATTCGCCACCTCCACCTTAGCTGCAGGAGTAAATTTTCCATTGGGTGCAGCTATTTTTTCAGATTGGAAGCGATGGGATAGTGATAAACGCGCTTATTTTCCGATTGAAACCTCAGAATTTCACAACATGGCAGGTCGCGTAGGACGAATGGGATTTGAACACGAACAGGGGCGTGTCATATTCTTAGCTAATAGCCCGACTGAAATGTATAACGCTAAGGAGTACCTTAATTTAGGTGCAATGCCATCGCTTGAATCGCGAGTTACGCCACAGCGATTTAATCAGCTTGCTCTTCAGCTTGTGGCATCTGGGCTGTGCAACTCAAGGAACAGTCTGGAAAAATTGATATGCACAACATTAAGCGCTTTACGGGAACAAGACAGAAATAGTACAAATTTCTCAAGATGGCCTATACAGTTATCTGCTGCCATTGAAGAATTGCTTGATGAGGGGTTGCTCCTTGAGACCAGTACAGGGGCATTATCTGTCACTCCGGTGGGCAAAGCTATCGGGTTTAGCGGATTATTGCCCGAAACGGGAGTTTTTCTGCTGAATTATGTTGTAGCTAAAGTTGAGCGGCTTGTTCAATACTTACCTAAGCCAGACAATCCTGGAGATATGTATCGTTTCGCATACTTGCTTTTCTGTTCCTGTTTTTCTTCGCCAGAATTCAGGCGATTCAATCTAAAACCGGCAACTCGCTTTTTACCATGGCCACTTGATAGAGAATGCTTATTTGATGCAGATATATTCCGTGATGACTTGCCCGAACCCGTTTGGCGCGCTGACATTATTCCGATAAATGCTGCGAAATTGAGCATGGATTGGGTCGAGGGAGCTGAAGTTGTAAACTTGGAAAAAAATCTTCCTAACTTGAGTGCGGGAATGCTAAGGGAAATGTTCCGAAATCTCGTCTGGGCTTTACAAGGATTTTCAGCAATTATCACCGCCTCAGCGGATCTATCCGTACATAATTCCTGCAGGCCCAAAGTGCTTCGTAATGCTGATGATAAAATTGAACTGCTCAAGAAGCTACCACGAGTAATCCAAAGACTTGGCATTAGGGTAGCGGAAGGATTGCCGGACGATGCTTTATGGCTAACAAGTCTAAATACGCCCGATGCTAACTTCAGACTATTCCGCCATGAAATTATCTTGCTGCGCAAGTTGGGATATTCGACCCCCGAGTATGTTGTGTTAAATACGCCAGAGGCCAGGGACGCACGACTAAAAGCCTTCAAAAAGGTGAAACCGACTCCACATAATAAAGCAAATTGGCTTCAAGAAGCCTGTCGAGACTGGAAACTAAATCAACGAAAACGCACGGCTGAAAAGCACCTAAAAAGAGCTAGAAGTTGTGCAAATATTGCATTAGTAGGAGCTTATTACAATAAGAAAGGTACCGAGTTTGAGCGAGTGTTTGAAGATATTTTGAATGTTTTAAATATCCAATTTGAAAGACTTGACGATAGAAAAAAAACCGGCGCACCCGACTATCTGGTTCTTCTCGCAGATTCACCTGCGCTTATCATTGAACTGAAATCTAAGCAAGGCGATAACCTTGTTGACTACAACGGAGCAACAGAGGTTCTTGGCGCTTCGGAAATTCACGGACACAGAGACACTTTCTGCGTCACCTTGTGCCATCCGGGTGTTGATCCAAGCGTACCGCTGGTAATTGCTGCCTGCGGCCGGTTAAGTGTTGTAGAAAGTCATGATCTTGGTGAAGCGTTGCTACGGATCTGCGAAGGCAAGCTTACTCAGAATCAGCTTTGGCATTGGTTAGCGAGCCCCGGTCAGGCATTAATTGCTGATCTGCCTTTCCGGGAGTACGTATAGAGCCGTAGGATGGGTTGAAGAAGGAAGCCCATCGTTCGAGATCGAAGGACCGTAGGGCGCAATAGTCGATAGCCGTAATGCGCCGACATTGTTGAACATTCGGCGCAATATGTTTCGCATTGAGCCCTACACGGGCTAAAATTGCAACGGAGGTGTATATATGGCTACTAAATCACAAATAGAATGGACAGAACAAACGTGGAATCCGACGACCGGTTGCACGAAGATTTCCCCGGGCTGCAAGCACTGCTACGCTGAAGTTATGGCCAGCAGGCTGCAAGCCATGAGAGTTCGAGGCTATGAGAATGGCTTCCAATTATCGCTTGTGCATGAAAGGCTTGCACAGCCACTACGTCGCAAAAAGCCAACTCTCTATTTCGTAAACTCCATGAGCGACCTGTTTCACGAGGGCATTCCGGATCAATTCCTTGATCAGGTATTTTCAGTGATAGAGCAAACGCCACAACACACATATCAGATTCTCACTAAACGAGCAGACCGCTTACCAGCGTATTTTCGAAATCGTGCTTGCCCTAGCAATGTTTGGTTAGGAGTCTCGGTTGAGGATCGTCAATATGGTGTGCCACGCATTGATTATCTGCGGCAAGTCGATGTGAAGACTCGGTTTCTATCAGTTGAGCCTTTACTTGAGGATTTAGGCGAAATTAACTTGACAGGTATCCATTGGGTTATCGTCGGAGGAGAATCCGGATCAAGAGCACGGCCCATGAAGCCTGAATGGGTCGAAAATGTAAAGAGGCAAGCCGATGATGTAGGGGCTGCTTTTTTCTTTAAACAGTGGGGCGGATGGGGCGTTGACGGTAAAAAACGTGCTAAAAAAGCAAATGGCCGCATGCTGAATGGCCAAGTTTTTAATGAAATGCCTATTAATTTTTAAGGGTTAAGATGGCGAAAAAACACTATGAATGGGACCCAAATTCACCCGCTGATATAGATCAACATAGCCTAGCAAAGCACGAAATTCTCAGAGCATACTTAGTCAATTATGTACAAACCTTAATTTCCACGCCTTATCAGGAAGAGCTAAAGTTAACTTTAGTTGATGGCTTTTCAGGAGGCGGTATTTATAAACATAGTGCGACAAACCAGCTTGTTTATGGCTCGCCCATTGTTATGTTGGAGGCGATTAAAGAAGCTGAATTCTTAATCAATAAGGAACGCCGTAAAAAGATTAACCTAAAAGTCGATTATTTTTTTGTCGATAGCGATAAGTCCGCTTGCAGTTGTTTAAAGAAAGTTTTAATAGATAAAGGCTATGGGAGTTTAATTGATAAATCGATATTCATTAATCAAGCGACCTTCGATTCTCAGACTTGTAGCATTATCGAATTTGTAAGTAAAAAAAGTATTCGAGCTAAGAGGGCTATTTTTCTGCTTGATCAATATGGCTATTCTGACGTACCAACCAATCATATAAGAAAAATACTCCGTTCACTTCCTGGTGCGGAAGTCATCTTTAATTTTAACGTTGATGCATTTTTAACCTATGCAAGTGACAAGGCTTTAACACAAAATTTGCTCGATAAAATCGGAATTCCAAATGCGCTTCGCGGGCGTTCAATAAATGATATCAAACAATCAGAAAAAGACTGGCGGCTTTTTATTCAAAGTTGCCTCTATCCAGAGCTTGTCAAAAATTGTGGCGCACGCTATTTCACGCCTTTTTTTATTCGATCATCAAATGGACATGGCGATTATTGGCTAGTGCATTTATCGCAGCATCATCGAGCCCGGGACGTGATGACGCAAATCCATTGGCAAAAGAATAATTACTTTATCCACTATGGAGATCCAGGCTTAGATATGTTTCAAATGCTGGGTTACTTACCGGAAAGGGATAGCACTTATACTGGCCAAATGGAGCTTGGTTTTTGTTTTGATGATCCAGCTCAAGAGGCCAGTATTGATGCTTTATCACATGAAATTCCTCATCTTGTATATGCACGAGATGAGGGGATTTCATTTGGTGAGCTTTTTGCTACGACCTGTAATTATTCTCCTGCTTCGGCAGAAATTTATAGAGGAGCAATAGGCCACTTAATCGAGCTGAAAGAAGTGGAAGTTATCTCCCAAAACGGTGCTCGAAGAAAATCGCCTAATACCATCCATGATAAAGATCAAATCATTGCACCTAGGCAGAGATTGATATTCGAGTTTTCAGACTGATCATTTAATCGCTTAACTGCTCCTTCAAACTCCACTTCCACCATCTCACACCCCACAAATTCCCGCCCCAACTCCCGGCAAGCGATCGCCGTCGAGCCGCTGCCGGCGAAGGTGTCCAGCACCGTATCGCCGGGCCTGGAACTGGCCTCGATAATATGGTGCATCAGATCCAGCGGTTTATCGCAGGGATGTTTGTCCGGATACCATGGCACCGGCTTGAAGTCCCAAACGTTGGTATAGGGGCACGTGTTTGGTCACCGCGAAATGCCGGGTTTTCTGTTTGATGGCTTTGTATTCCGCTTTCAGCTGCTCGTAGGGCTTTAAGGTGCCACCGAACAAGCAGTCCATCGTCCGGTAATGTGCCTGGCTCGTGAAGCTCCATTGCGAGCGATCGAACCAATGTCCGGACATTTGGCAGCCGCAGGCTTGGTCAATTTGTTTGCGAGTCACGCCGGCGGCGCGATCCGGGCCTCGTCCAGGTAGCAGCGGATCGGCTCGAAGGCGAACGGCAGCTTCTTTTTGCTTTCGGCGAACAGGATGTGCTCGGTTTTTTGAGGAAAGTATTTGCGCAGGGATTCCTTATTGCAGCCCAAGTGCCGACCGGTGGGCTGAAGTTCAAAAACCCGCGAGTCGCAAGGCTTAGCGGGTTTTTTTATGTCCAACGAAGCACAACAGGATTCATTGACATACCGGCATTGGTGCCGGTGAGTGAAAAATCCAGACCACTCCCCGTGAACCCCCACAGAATGCAGGACAAGAAAACCAGTTCAGAGTGGATTTCGTTTTTGTAGCCGCATCGCCCATTTGCGGTCGATCATTCCATACTACGCGACGTTTTATTGCCATAGCGAGGGTTCGGCATGGCCGGCGATCCAGAGCAACGCATGAATGTGGCCGGCCATAGGTCGCCAGTGCCATACCGTATAAACCTGAATTGAGCGGACAATCGCTTTCCTTTGAGAATCCGTGAACCTTGCGGATCTGCGCCTTCACCCATTTTTGGCAGTAACGCAAAAATCATAAGCCGATTCATTAATTTACCTGAATACGTCGAACCCTTAGTCAATTCCAGAGTCGGAATGTTATTGTAAGGCGCGAATAGTGAACAGCATGATCATGAGCAAGAAACGCGATGAATCATTTTTAGGGTTCATTAAAACACCAATGACTTTCCGTTCTGCGTATAGCCGGGAAATAACCATCGCTTTGTTGGTTAAGTTTATCCTGCTCGGCGCGCTATGGTGGTTTCTATTTGCTGGAAATAAACAAACGATGAATGAGCAGGTCGTCGCCGGAAAAATTTTCGGTGCACAGCAACCGGTCATTCCAGCGCAAATCAATCAGGAGAAGCCTTAATGATTACCGATGAAGTCGTCGAGTTGTCGCGGCTGCAATTCGCCCTAACCGCGCTGTATCATTTTTTATTTGTGCCTCTAACCCTGGGGCTATCGTTTTTGCTCGCGATCATGGAATCGGTCTATGTGATGACCGACAAGCCGATTTACAAGGACATGACGCGCTTCTGGGGCAAGCTGTTCGGTATCAATTTCGCGATGGGCGTAACGACCGGCCTGACGCTGGAGTTTCAATTCGGCACCAACTGGGCCTATTACTCGCATTATGTCGGCGATATTTTCGGCGTACCGCTGGCAATTGAAGGCATGATGGCGTTCTTTCTCGAATCGACTTTCGTTGGCCTGTTCTTTTTCGGCTGGGAGCGCCTTAGCAAGGAGCAGCATCTGCTGACGACTTGGCTGCTGGCGCTCGGCACCAGCCTGTCGGCGTTGTGGATTTTGATCGCGAACGGCTGGATGCAGCATCCGGTCGGCGCCGAATTCAACTACGAGACGATGCGGATGGAACTAACCAGTTTCGCCGATCTGTTTTTCAATCCGATTGCGCAGGTCAAGTTCGTGCATACGGTCGCGGCCGGCTATGTGACCGGCTCTATGTTCGTGCTCGGGATCAGCGCCTGGTATCTGTTGCAAGGCCGCGATGTGGCCTTTGCCAGGCGCTCTTTCCGGATTGCGGCCGGTTTCGGCCTGGCTTCGGTGCTGTCGGTGATCGTGCTCGGCGATGAAAGCGGCTATACCGTCGGCGAGGTGCAAAAGGTCAAGCTGGCCGCGATCGAAGCCGAATGGGAAACCGAGCCGCCACCGGCGTCGTTCACTCTATTCGGCTTTCCGGACGAAGAAGCGATGCGCACCGATTATGCGGTCAAATTTCCGTGGGTGATGGGCATGATAGCGACGCGCTCGATCGATGAGCCGGTGCACGGACTGAAGGATATCCTGAACAACAACCGGGAAAGGATCAAAAGCGGCATGATCGCTTACGAAAATCTGCAACTGATTCGCCAGGACAAGACCAATGCGCCTGCGAAAGCGCTTTTCGAGGCGCATAAGGCCAATCTGGGTTACGGCCTGCTGCTGAAGCGCTATGCACCGAACGTAACCGATGCGACAGTAGAACAGATCGAGGCCGCGACCCGCCATTCGGTGCCGAGAGTCGCGCCGATCTTCTGGAGTTTCCGCGGCATGGTGCTGTGCGGCGTGGCTATGCTGTTCATCTTTGCGGCGGCGTTTTATTTCAACGCCAAGCGCAGCGCGCACAGCAAGCGCTGGCTCTTGCGTCTGGCCTTTTACGGCATTCCGCTGCCGTGGCTCGCTTCCGAACTGGGCTGGGTGGTTGCCGAATACGGCCGGCAGCCCTGGACCATCGCCGAGATTTTGCCGACCCATTTGAGCAGTTCCAGCCTCAGCGTCGATCAACTGTATCTGAGCCTGGCGGGTTTCGGTCTTTTTTATACGGTGCTGCTGGTGATCGAGCTGATTTTGATGATCAAGTATGTGCGCCTGGGACCGAGCAGCCTGCATACCGGACGCTATCATTTTGAACGCGAGGAGATCAGCCATGTTTGATTTTGAAACTCTGCGAATCATCTGGTGGGCGATCCTGGTCTTTCTTGTGTGCGGTTTTGCGGTGCTGGACGGCGCCGATTTCGGCATCGGCATCCTGCTGCCGTTTTTGGGCAAGAGCGATGACGAGCGCCGGGTCCTGCTGAATACGGTCGGGCCAACCTGGGAAGGCAGCCAGACCTGGCTGGTCACGCTCGGCGGCATCAGCTTCGGCGCCTGGTCACTGGTCTATGCGTCGTTTTTCTCCGGACTTTATACCGGCCTCTTGGTACTGTTGTTCGCGTTGTTCCTGCGTCCGGCCGGCTTCGATTACCGCAGCAAGATCGCCGATCCGCGCTGGCGCAGCGCCTGGGACTGGGCTTTGTTTGTCGGCGGCTTGGTGCCGGCGACCGTCTTGAGTCTCGCGGCCGGCAATTTGATCATGGGCCTGCCGTTTCAGCTGGACGGCGATCTTCGCTCCCTTTATTCAGGCGGTTTTTGGGATTTATTTCAGCCGTTCGCGCTGCTTTGCGCAGTGACCGGCGTCGTGCTGTTTACCTTGCATGGCGCGGTGCTTTTGCATTGGCGTACCGAAGGCGAATTGGCAAAGCGCGCCCTCAGGGTCATTCGCTGGAGCAGCCCGGCATTCGCGATCGGTTTTGTACTGGCCGGCATTTGGGTCGGTCTGGGCGTGGACGGCTACAAAATCGTATCCAGCGTCGACCCTGCCGCCGTTACCAATCCATTGGCGAAAACGGTCGACAAGGCACCGGGTTTGTGGCTGGATAATTACCGGCACTATCCGGCATTGATGCTTGCCCCGCTTATCGCGCTGATCGGTGCGTGGCTGGCCGTCAAATTGAGTGCCGGGCGTCATCACGGGACGGCTTTCCTCGTCAGCAGCCTGATCGTGATCGCCGCGGTCGTGACCGCGGGCGGCTCAATGTTTCCGTTCATGATGCCGTCGAGTACGCATCCGAGCAGCAGCTTGACCGTCTGGAACGCGAGCGCGAGCCAGTACACGCTTCAATTATTGTTCGCTGCCACGGTGGTGCTGATGCCGGTCGTCTTGGCTTATACGATATGGGTTTACAAGGTGCTGCGCGGCAAGGTGACGGTCGAGCAGATTCGCAGCAATGAACATACACTGTATTAAGGGAGGCGTAGCATGTGGTATTTCGCGTGGATTTTAGGCGTAGGCCTGGCTTGTGCGTTGGCGATCATCAACGCGATGTGGTTGGAATTGGGGGATGACGCAGATAATTAATTTCTTGAAAAAAACCAAACGCGACTTTGCCGCTATGACGATCTGATTTGGCGTAAGCCCCTAAACAAGTTTTCACCTGATTACTGGTGTTACATAGCCCTGAAAACCGGTCAAGGCTTTTCTGCATCGGCTTTGTTCGGCCTGTTGGCGCCGGTTGAAATCTGACCAGGGCCATATAGGGATTTCTGACGAAGAAAGCCCATCGTTCGTGATTGATGAGCCTCTCGTACCTCAGTCCATCCTATCGTAAGCGTCCAACCCTACCACATAGCGAGGTTGATGGGGGCGTGATTTAATGTGATTTGCCGAAAGGCAGTAGTTCGTCGATACGGCTGTTAGGCCAGGTAGGCAGTTTTTCGAGGGTGTCTTTTAGCCAGGCCAAAGGATCGAGGCCGTTGAGCTTGGCCGTGCCGAGCAAGGTTTGAATCACAGCCGCGCGTTTTCCGGCGCGTTCCGAGCCGGCAAAGAGCCAGTTCTTTTTACCCAAAGCGATAGGTCGGATGCTGTTTTCAATCGGGTTGTTGTCGATTGGCAGATCGCCGGTTTCAGCATAGCGTGTGAGAGCGATCCAGCGTTTCAAGCTGTAGTCGATGGCTTTAGCGGTCGCGGTATTGGGCGCGGCGTGGGTTCGGGTGCGTTGCAGCCAGTCGTGCAGGCCGGCCAGTGCCGGCCGGCTTTTCTCGGCACGCAGGCGTTGGCGTTCCGCTGAACTCAGGCTTTGGCCTTCGGCTTCAATCGCATACAGCACCGCGATGCGCTGTAAGGCTTCTTGCGCAATCGGGCTCTGGCTGGCCTGGAACAGGTCGAAGAATTTCCGCCGCGCATGCGCCCAACACGCCAGTTCGATACATGGCTCAAGCCGAAGTCGAGTTTCGGGATGGGCGCGGGCGGCCGCAAACAAGGCTTTATAGCCGGCGTAGTCGTCGACCACGAGATGGCCTTGCCAATCGCCTAGAAACTGCCCGGCATGCCGGCCGCTGCGACCGGCTTGATAGTCGAAGACGAGGATCTTGGGCCCCGGTTGTAGGTCATTGCTGCGATACGCCCACAAATAGGCTTTCTTGGTTTTGCCGTTGCCGGGATCCAGTTGCGGCACCGGCGTTTCATCGGCATGAAGACTCGACCGTTGTTGAAGATGCCAGGCCAGGCGATCCGCCAAAGGTTCCAAGGCGACGCCGAGACGTCCGACCCAGTCGGCCAGGGTGGAACGGGACAAGATCACGCCGTCGCGGGCGGCGATCTGCTCCAAGCGGTAGAGCGGCAGATGGTCCTGGAATTTGCTGATCATCACCCAGCTCAACAAGCCGACCGCCGCCAGACCGCCATCGATCACCGCCGGCGGAATCGACGCCGCCGTCACGGTCTCGCAGCTCCGGCAGGCATATTGCGGGCGGATATGGCGATGGACGAAGAACTTCGCCGGCTCGACATCCAGTTGCTCGGTCACATCTTCGCCGATCTTGACCAACTCCCGGCCGCAGTGCCCGCAGGTGCAGGATTCGGGTTCGTGGCGGTGTTCGATGCGCGGCAAGTGAGACGGTAACGGTTGCCGGCCGGCGCGCAGGCGTTTGGGGCGGACCACCGTGGTACAAGGACTGGCATCTTGCAGTTGCTCGACTTCCGCGTCGATGGCCGAAATATCCGTGTTCCAGGTTTCCTCGAACACATCCCGCTGCAGCGGGGCCAAGGCTTCGCTCTTGGTGCTGAAACGGATGCGCTTGTAATACGCCAACTCGTGGGTCAGCGCGGCGATTTTGACGTCTTTGCTCTGAATGGCTTTGGCATCCCGCTCAGCCTGCTCGATCAGCGCTTGAATCAATGCGGCTACTTCGGTTTTTGCCGAAGGCTCCAGGTTCAACTGATCGAGTTTGGCGAGGGGATTCATGGCCGTTATTATACTGCATAAACCCACTGAACGCCTTGATTTTACTAGGTTTCAATACCGTACCTTACACCCGCCATTCTGTTGACGGTTGTGCCGATAGCCGTTGCCAATCGACACCAGCCACAAGCCACTGCCACTGGGCCTGACTGAGCGCAAAGACCGGGTCAGAGGCTTTGGGCCAAACAAAACTGCCTCGATGCAACCGCCGCTGGCACAGCCAAACCCCATTGCCGTCCCACAGCAACAGGCGCAAGCGGTTGCCGGCACGGTTGCGGAAGATGAAGGCCGATCCGCAGCCAGGCGGGTGCCCCAGGCTTTGCTGGACGATTGCGGTTAAGCCATCCAGGCCGCGCCGCATATCGACCGGCGCCACCGCCAGCCAGATCTGTGCCGGACTCGCAATCAAGCCAGGCATCGCAACAACTCAGCCACCCAGCGCGCTGATACGGTAGCGGACAACTCCAGGCGGTGACCTTGGGCATGCGTGAAGACAATCGCGGCAGGCGCAGACGGCTGAACATGCACCGGTATTAAGGCTGCCGACTCTGGCTGGGGCAATTTGCGATAGTCGCTCAAACGCGCCGTGAAGGTACGGACATTGAGTTGCCGCTCGGCGCAATACGCGGCTTGTGATAGCCCGCTACGTTGCCACGCTTCAATATGCTGACGCCATTTCGCTGTGATAGCCATGCCAAAACTCCTGACAAAAAAAGGACAGGATGCAACAGACGAAAATTATTTTATAGGCGGTACGGTTGAACGCTTACATCCTATCGTGCTAATGTACGCGACTTAATTGTGCAAAATGCGAAACATTCCGTTCTGTTTCGATCGTTTCAACTTCTAAGATTTTTACCTTGCGAATGTGCTTCGGCGGTTCTAATCCGAGATCTTCAATATTTTGTATTTGATGAGCGAGGGTTTCTTTCAGGGCGGCCAGGGCTTTTTCTTCAGTCAGGCCATGGGCTATGCTGCCGGGAATATCCGGACAATAAGCTGAAAAATCTTTTGCTAAACCTTTGTTGGTCGGTTGAACAATGACGACTAATTTCGTTTTCATAATGCTCACTTCTGTATGTATCGTTAAGTTATAATTTTCTCCTTGCCGATTTTATTGTTATATCCGTGAGGTTCTTAGGATGGAAGGGAACAAGCTCCCCTCAAATAGGACAATCCCTTAAGACAAAATATTGGGACAATGGTTTAAGGAAAGATCGGGAATGGATAGCGTGAATATCCATCCATCAAGTAGATGGTGCGGTTTGCATCTACCTTAGATAAGCCAAGTATATGGTTATAAATAACTTCCCGATAAAATTTTCCGTTCGTCCTGAGCTTGCCTGCCGTGAGCTCGTCGAATCGGTCGAAGGATGGACGGAAAATTCCCGGCTCATGCTGTCACCCGTTCATGCTTCGACGAACTCAGCACGAACGGGTGACAGCATTTAGGGAAGTTATTTTTGCCGGAATCCCAAGCGCTTGACGGCACATCCAAACAGGCAGGCAACGTCATGGAAGGCTAGCAAAAATAGCAGACGATCAGTCTGATCTGTCGCAATTGCCAAGGATAAAAAAAGGGGTGTTACCGGGAATAGAAGAATAACAATTCGCGGCAGAAATCAACGCTTGCGCTCAAAGTGAACTGCAATGATTGCGGATAGATTATCCGGCATTGTCCGCCGAAATCCGGCGCCGCTTAGTGGGTAAACTGGGGGTGTAGAATGCTAAAAACCAAACTAAGTTATTGATTTTTATAAGATGAATGGCGGAGAGACAGAGATTCGAACTCTGGGTGGGCTACAAACCCACGACGGTTTTCAAGACCGCTGCCTTAAACCACTCAGCCATCTCTCCGTGATCTAAATATGATAACCGAATGAAATTTTATTGCAAGCCCTTTATCAAGATTTCTTCTTTCGAAGCGCAGCCGCTGCGGTAATTTTTCCCCGGCGGCGGAGGCAAAAATGGTTTTTTATCTCAGCCGAATCCGAGCTGTTTCCACTCTCTCCTTGATTCTAAAAGCCTTTTTTTAGGGCTCGTTTTTTTCTGTCGCGGTGTTTTCTAACTTTGGATTCTTTTTGCTTTTAAGCACTATATGTTGTGTTAATATAATCTCAACTATCCACATATAGACATTTAACCAGCAATCCACCCGCCACCTAAATTGCTGATTTAACGTCATTTTACACCATTCACCCACGCCTTAGCAGAGAGATCGCCATGACCGCACTTCTTCATGTCATCCCCAACACCGTGACCGAAATTCCTTTTCAGGATGCCTCGCTCGACATATGGGACACCAAATACCGCCTGAAAACCAAAGAAGGCGCGGCAATCGATGCGACGATGGACGAGACCTATCAGCGGGTCGCGAAAGCCTTGTCCGAAGTCGAAGTCGGCAAGCCGAAACAGGAAAAATACTTCAAGGAATTCCTGTGGGCGTTGCGTCAAGGCGCAATCCCGGCCGGCCGGATCGTGTCGAATGCAGGTGCCTTGGAACACAAACCGGCGACTTCCACGATCAACTGCACCGTGTCCGGCACCATCGGCGATTCGATGGACGACATTCTGGCCAAGGTGCACGAAGCCGGTCTGACGTTGAAGGCCGGCTGCGGCATCGGCTACGAGTTTTCTACCCTGCGCCCGAAAAACGCCTATGTCTCCGGCGCCGGCGCCTATACCTCGGGGCCTTTGTCGTTCATGGACATCTATGACAAGATGTGCTTCACCGTCTCCTCCGCCGGCGGCCGCCGCGGCGCGCAAATGGCGACCTTCGATGTCGGCCACCCCGACGTGGTCGAATTCATCCGCGCCAAACGCGAAGACGGCCGGTTGCGCCAATTCAACCTGTCGCTCTTGATCACCAAAGAATTCGTCGAAGCAGTCAAAAACGACAAGCCTTGGCCGTTGTCGTTTCCGATCACCGAGAAGGAAGTCAAGACCGACAAGCTGGATTTGAGCGACAGCAAGCAGGTCCTCTGGCGCGACCTGCCCGGCAAGGACGGCTATATCGTGAACAACGACGGCCTGGTCGCCTGCCGGATCACCAAGACGATGCCTGCGCGCCGTTTGTGGGACATCATCATGAGCTCGACTTATGATTATGCCGAACCCGGCTTCATCCTGATCGACAAGGTCAACGAGATGAACAACAACTGGTTCTGCGAGAACATCCGCGCGACCAACCCGTGCGGCGAACAGCCCCTGCCCCCTTACGGCAGCTGCCTGCTCGGCTCGATCAACCTGACCCGCTTCGTGGTCAAGCCGTTCACCGGCGAGGCGCATTTCGACTGGGACACTTACCGCAAGACCGTGCGCATCTTTACCCGCATGCTCGACAACGTGGTCGAAATCAACGGCCTGCCCTTGTCCAAGCAGCGCGATGAAATCTTCAGCAAGCGCCGCCACGGCATGGGCTACCTGGGCCTAGGTTCCACAGTCACCCTGCTCGGCATGAAATACGGCGACGCCGAATCGCTGCGCTTTACCGAAGAAGTCACCAAGGTGCTGGCCGTCGAAGGCTGGAAGGAAGGCCTGGCGCTGGCGAAGGAAAAAGGACCGGCGCCGATCATGGAGCAGACGTTCAAGGTAACCGGCGAAATGCTGCACAAGCGCCCGGAAATGATCGCGGACGGTTACAAGATCGGCGACACGATTCCCGGCAAGGTGCTGCACGCGAAATACAGCCGCTACATGCAGCAACTGGCCGACGTAGAACCCGGCCTGGTCGCCGAAATCGCGCAAACCGGCTGCCGCTTCACCCATCACAGCTCGATCGCGCCGACCGGCACCATTTCGCTGTCGCTCGCGAACAACGCCAGCAACGGCATCGAGCCGAGCTTCGCGCATCACTATTCGCGCAACGTGATCCGTGCCGGCAAAAAATCGAAGGAAAAGGTCGACGTGTATTCGTTCGAGCTGCTGGCCTACCGCGAGATGGTCAACCCGGACGCGATGCCGTACAGCGACGATCCGAGCCAGCAACTGCCGGAATATTTCATCGCCGCCGACGACGTCACGCCGAAGCAGCATGTCGATATCCAGGCCGCCGCGCAAAAGTGGATCGATTCGTCGATCTCGAAAACCGCGAACGTGCCGACCGACTACCCTTACGAGGATTTCAAGTCGATCTACGAATATGCATATGAAAAAGGCCTGAAAGGCTGCACGACCTTCCGCTTCAATCCGGAAGTGTTCCAGGGCGTGTTGGTCAAGGAAAAGGACCTGGAAAACACCACCTACCAGTTCACGCTCGAAGACGGCCATGTCGTCGAATTCAAAGGCAACGAGGAAATCGAGTACGACGGTGAAATCCACACCGCCGCGAACCTGTTCGATGCGTTGAAAGAAGGCTACTACGGCAAGTTTTGATTGAGGAACCCGACATGACACATAAAATCAGCAAAAAAATCGTCGGCTACAAGGTGCTGACCCAAGAAGACAAAGCCGCCGCCGCACAGGCCGTAGTCGAGACGAAACATAAAGACCTGGAACAGATGCACGAAAACGTCGAGCGCCCGGAAGTTCTGGTCGGCTCGACCTATAAGATCAAGACCCCGCAGTCCGAGCATGCGCTGTACATCACGATCAACGATATGATCCTGAACCAGGGCACCGAATACGAAGAGCGCCGCCCGTACGAAATCTTCATCAACTCGAAGAACATGGAGCATTTCCAGTGGGTTCTGGCGTTGACGCGGGTTATCTCGGCGGTGTTCCGGAAAGGCGGCGACGCCTGCTTCCTGGTCGAAGAGCTGAAAGCGGTGTTCGACCCGCGCGGCGGCTATTTCAAGAAAGGCGGCGTATTCATGCCGTCGCTGGTCGCCGAAATCGGCCATGCGATCGAAGCGCACATGAAGCACATCGGCATGATCAAGCCGGAAGCGATGACCGACCACCAGAAAAAGCTGCTCGACGAGAAACGCCGCGAGTTTGAAGAGCTGCATGGAACGTCCGAAGGCCAAGCTTTCCCTGAAAAGGCCGTGCTCTGCAATAAATGCAGCACCAAGGCGATGGTGATGATGGACGGGTGTATGACTTGTTTGAATTGTGGGGAGAGTAAGTGTGGGTGATTTTCTAAGCTCAGTACCGTTTATTGCTATTGCTATTTCGTTAGCATCACTTTATTTTTCTAGAAAATCGTGGTTACAGTCTAACAGACCTATTATTACGGCATTTGTTAGTGATCATGCTAAGGGAAACATTTCAACTGCATTAAACTTAGTGATTTCTAACACAGGTAATCGGCCAGCAACTAACGTGCGCCTAATAGCGTCAGAAAACGATATTTTGAGATTAATAAAACCGACTGCACAAGCAAAACGAAAGAAAATGATACTCGATTGTTTTCAAGAATCTGCCATAATCCCAATTTTGCGCAATGGGGAAGAACTTTCAACATGCTTCGGGGCGATAACTAGAAATGATACCGATGAAAACTGGATGGTGAATGGCGCTCAAATTGAAATAAGAGTTGAATACAGCGATTTAGATGGTCGCTTTTATAAATCAGAAATGCCGTTAAAAATTTACTCAAGAGAAGGATTTGCAGGTGGATTTTGGAAAGAACCATCGATGGGATGAGGTATAAAGCCCGTCAATCGCGATTGATTCCCTGAAACTAACTGCAACAACAGCCAATTATTATGGAAGCGTACCGTGTACTTTTTTGAGGGACCACAGGGCCGTAGGGCCGTAGGTGCGATTACCGTAGCGTAATTGCACCTCCTATGTGTTTTCATTAGCCTCGTAGGACGACTTTATGAAAGCCAAAATAAATGGTTTTAACTCAATTTCAAAAAAAATTGATTCTTTAATTTATATTTCGATCAATTCAAGTTCAATCTTGGCAATTTGCAATGATATATTAATTCGCTATCAAGGCGTAGATAGTGATGTTGAAAAAAATGCCTGTGTTCAGATTATTACAAACCTTTGCAATAAGTTAAAAGAATCTGGTTTGAATGGAGAAAAACAGATAAAAAATGTTATTTCTTTCTTTGATGGCAAGATTCCTCATTCCATAGCTTGGTCTTATGAAATGAATAGCTATAGGCTATCACGTAGAGATCCGACGCTTATCAAATCAGATTTTCAACTTGAAGAGGAAGCAAAAGCTATCAGAGACCGACAGCTTAATCAAAAAGAAAAGCGTGCTCTTCAAAATAGAGAAAAGATGGAGAAATTGGCGGACTACGACGCATTAAAAATGCAACTCACAGAGAGCGAAGAAAAGTATTCAAACTTGGTAAAAGATTACACACTTTTAAAAGCTCGTTATGAAGACTTAATAGCTAATAATCATGTTCGTAATGAGTCTGAGGAAAATAGGGGATGACCGCTTAGGGGCCAGGACCGTAGGGCGGATTCGCGCCAGCAATCCGCCGGGAACGGAGACAGGCTTCGAAATGGCGGATTGCCTTCGGCGAAACCGCCCATCCTAATATTTTTTTGCCATGTAGCATCCTCATCGCGTATTTTGGGGCTGTCTACAGAAACGTTGTAGGGTACGCTTTGCGTACCCTACAACGTTTCGTACCGTCGCAATATATTTTTTCGGAGGTTGTCGTGTCAGATTATCGCCACTGCACTATGTCGGATGGATGCTTTGCTTGCTTCGTCCCGTCAGCTCGACGTTAGGCATCAGAAGACCAAATCAGGAGATATATAAATATGCATGAAATAGATTGGACCTCAATCTTCATTCCAACTTTAAGTCTGATAGAGATAGTGATAAGAGGTACTATCATCTATCTTGTGTTATTTTTCTTTTTGCGTCTTCTTCGCCGTGATACAGGTTCTATCGGAATAGCAGATCTGCTTGTGGTGGTGCTGATAGCAGATGCCGCCCAAAATGCTTTGGGCAGTAAATATGAGTCGATCACGGAAGGAATAGTACTTGTCGGAACAATTTTTTTCTGGAACTATGCCCTGGATTGGTTGGCGTATAAATTCCCTGCGTTTCAAGGATTAGTCAGACCGAAGCCACTTTTACTGATAGAGAATGGTGTGTTAATGCGGCGAAACTTGCAGAAGGAAATGATAACGAAAGAAGAGCTCATGAGCCAATTAAGAGAGCAAGGAATCGAAGAAATTACGGAGGTAAAGGAGTGCTACTTGGAAGGTGACGGGAAAATAAGTATTGTTGCCAAGTCAGGCAGAACTTAAAGACTAGGACTGTAAGACCGATTCGCACCAGCAATCCGCCGAGAACGGAGACAGGCTTCGAAATGGCGGATTGCCTTCGGCGAATCCGCCCTGCTATTTTATTGCAATGAAGCATACGCATCGCGTGCCTTTTGTGGCCTGATTTAACGAAACTTTTGAAAAAACAAAAAAGACTAAGTCCGTAAAGCGGAGGAACTTTTGAAAATAGTAGGCGAAGCGTGCCCTACTTCGCGCCCTGCGGGACCAACTCAAGTCCCTCCGAAATTTTATTTCTACACACCCCGAACTCCGTGGCAAAACCGAAAAAAACAAAATCAAAGTCTGAAGCAAAGTCCGAAGGCAATTCGGGGCGCAAAGGCCTGGCAATGGACTCTTTTTGCGCCTGGGATGGCGACATCCTGGTACTGAATATTCTCGGCACGCCGAGCGCAAACAAGGATGCCATCGGCAAGCCCAAAGGCCATCAACTCAAAGTGAGCGTCACCGCCGCGCCGGTTGGCGGCCGGGCAACCGACCATATGGTTCGATTCCTGGCAAAAGAATTTGGAGTGACGGCCAATGATATTGAAGTGGTATTCGGACGCTTCAATGTCAATAAGCAATTACGCATTAAATCGCCCAAGCAACTGCCATCCGTGATCAGCAAGCATTTATCCCAATAAACAGCCCATAACAATGATAAAAATCAGCATCCTCTACCCAAACAATCCGGGCAACCGGTTCGATCTGAGATACTATGTCGAAACGCACATGCCGATGTCCATTGACCTCTTGGGCGCGCATCCGGGCTTCAAAGGGGTTTCCGTGGAACAGGGCCTCGGCGGCCTCATTCCTGGCAGCGAAGCCGCCTATGTCGCGATGTGCCATTTCCTGTTCGACTCGCTTGAAGATTTCATCGCGGCTTTCACGCCTCACGCCGACGTGCTTCAGGGCGATATGCCGAACTACACCGATATCGAGCCGGTGATTCAATTTAATGAAGTGTTGATTTCTCGGTAGCTGTTTATCGGGCAGGGTATTCATCCTATTTGCCCTACCCTAATGCCGTTATGTGTAACGGCTTGCGTTTGAAAAAGGCCGGGCTTGCAATTATCACGTTTTTCAGCTCAAAATAACTGCCGCTGAAAATCCGTCCCGGCTCGCATTAAATGCAACTGAGCTTGCATTTATCCGCATGGGCTTGCAATCGATTTCTTCGGGCTCACATTGCCTGCAACTATTCCGGTTCAGCAGTGGACATTAAACGGGTAACCCGGCACGCAGCATTTTTTCACGCAACTCTCGGATCAAGCGTATTGTTGTTATCTCCTTTACATTTGGGTGCATATTATGAAATGTAGATTTAGGTTCCCAACGGTAGCTTTCATTTGCTGCCTAAGTCTCTTCGAAGCTAACGCAAATGCCCAAGAAGCCATAAAAGCATGTGTCAAGGCGGAGGTGCAATCAATGTAAGCGTTCAACCGTACCGCCTATAAAATAATTTTCGTCTGTTGCATCCTGTCCTTTTTTTGTCAGGAGTTTTGGCATGGCTATCACAGCGAAATGGCGTCAGCATATTGAAGCGTGGCAACGTAGCGGGCTATCACAAGCCGCGTATTGCGCCGAGCGGCAACTCAATGTCCGTACCTTCACGGCGCGTTTGAGCGACTATCGCAAATTGCCCCAGCCAGAGTCGGCAGCCTTAATACCGGTGCATGTTCAGCCGTCTGCGCCTGCCGCGATTGTCTTCACGCATGCCCAAGGTCACCGCCTGGAGTTGTCCGCTACCGTATCAGCGCGCTGGGTGGCTGAGTTGTTGCGATGCCTGGCTTGATTGCGAGTCCGGCACAGATCTGGCTGGCGGTGGCGCCGGTCGATATGCGGCGCGGCCTGGATGGCTTAACCGCAATCGTCCAGCAAAGCCTGGGGCACCCGCCTGGCTGCGGATCGGCCTTCATCTTCCGCAACCGTGCCGGCAACCGCTTGCGCCTGTTGCTGTGGGACGGCAATGGGGTTTGGCTGTGCCAGCGGCGGTTGCATCGAGGCAGTTTTGTTTGGCCCAAAGCCTCTGACCCGGTCTTTGCGCTCAGTCAGGCCCAGTGGCAGTGGCTTGTGGCTGGTGTCGATTGGCAACGGCTATCGGCACAACCGTCAACAGAATGGCGGGTGTAAGGTACGGTATTGAAACCTAGTAAAATCAAGGCGTTCAGTGGGTTTATGCAGTATAATAACGGCCATGAATCCCCTCGCCAAACTCGATCAGTTGAACCTGGAGCCTTCGGCAAAAACCGAAGTAGCCGCATTGATTCAAGCGCTGATCGAGCAGGCTGAGCGGGATGCCAAAGCCATTCAGAGCAAAGACGTCAAAATCGCCGCGCTGACCCACGAGTTGGCGTATTACAAGCGCATCCGTTTCAGCACCAAGAGCGAAGCCTTGGCCCCGCTGCAGCGGGATGTGTTCGAGGAAACCTGGAACACGGATATTTCGGCCATCGACGCGGAAGTCGAGCAACTGCAAGATGCCAGTCCTTGTACCACGGTGGTCCGCCCCAAACGCCTGCGCGCCGGCCGGCAACCGTTACCGTCTCACTTGCCGCGCATCGAACACCGCCACGAACCCGAATCCTGCACCTGCGGGCACTGCGGCCGGGAGTTGGTCAAGATCGGCGAAGATGTGACCGAGCAACTGGATGTCGAGCCGGCGAAGTTCTTCGTCCATCGCCATATCCGCCCGCAATATGCCTGCCGGAGCTGCGAGACCGTGACGGCGGCGTCGATTCCGCCGGCGGTGATCGATGGCGGTCTGGCGGCGGTCGGCTTGTTGAGCTGGGTGATGATCAGCAAATTCCAGGACCATCTGCCGCTCTACCGCTTGGAGCAGATCGCCGCCCGCGACGGCGTGATCTTGTCCCGTTCCACCCTGGCCGACTGGGTCGGACGTCTCGGCGTCGCCTTGGAACCTTTGGCGGATCGCCTGGCCTGGCATCTTCAACAACGGCCGAGTCTTCATGCCGATGAAACGCCGGTGCCGCAACTGGATCCCGGCAACGGCAAAACCAAGAAAGCCTACCTGTGGGCCTACCGCAGCAATGACCTACAACCGGGGCCCAAGATCATCGTCTTCGACTATCAAGCCGGTCGCAGCGGCCGGCATGCCGGGCAGTTTCTAGGCGATTGGCAAGGCCATCTCGTGGTCGACGACTACGCCGGCTATAAAGCCTTGTTTGCGGCCGCCCGCGCCCATCCCGAAACTCGACTTCGGCTTGAGCCATGTATCGAACTGGCGTGTTGGGCGCATGCGCGGCGGAAATTCTTCGACCTGTTCCAGGCCAGCCAGAGCCCGATTGCGCAAGAAGCCTTACAGCGCATCGCGGTGCTGTATGCGATTGAAGCCGAAGGCCAAAGCCTGAGTTCAGCGGAACGCCAACGCCTGCGTGCCGAGAAAAGCCGGCCGGCACTGGCCGGCCTGCACGACTGGCTGCAACGCACCCGAACCCACGCCGCGCCCAATACCGCGACCGCTAAAGCCATCGACTACAGCTTGAAACGCTGGATCGCTCTCACACGCTATGCTGAAACCGGCGATCTGCCAATCGACAACAACCCGATTGAAAACAGCATCCGACCTATCGCTTTGGGTAAAAAGAACTGGCTCTTTGCCGGCTCGGAACGCGCCGGAAAACGCGCGGCTGTGATTCAAACCTTGCTCGGCACGGCCAAGCTCAACGGCCTCGATCCTTTGGCCTGGCTAAAAGACACCCTCGAAAAACTGCCTACCTGGCCTAACAGCCGTATCGACGAATTACTGCCTTTCGGCAAATCACATTAAATCACGCCCCCATCAACCTCGCTATGTGGTAGGGTTGGACGCTTACCAATCAATCAATATCTCAGCGGAATCAGAGATGGAGATATTTGTCGATGCGCCGCCCAAAAAGCCCTCAATAGAAACAGTAGCCGCATCACTACCGACTTCAACACCAAAAGGAATAAAAAAATTAGTCGTCGTTGCTCTAGGCCCCGTGCTGGGTTCTATGGATTCACATCAGGTAGAAACCGATCTGAAGTGCACAGAAAAAGGACTAGCTCTCACGGTAATGCTTACACGCTCTGCGGATTATCACGGCGCTCACTTAAAGAACGTACTTTGGAGACCGAAAATACAACTGACTATGGTTTTACATCAACCCGAGGCGACTCTCGAAACCATGTGGAATATGCGTCTGACTACTGGTGCTCAAGTTCATCATGCTCAATTTCCTCCATATTCAGACCAAATATTTCCTATTATTCTATCGAAAACACTTCGCTAGCGGCCTCTTTCGCGGGCGCGAAAAATAGCGTTTCTTTGGAGTGTACCTTTACGGGACGGGCCACTGAGACATCTTTCGTGTATCAATAGGGTTAAATTTAGATTATTGAGGCATTCCGGCATGAAAGCCTAGACCTAAATGAGACGAAATCTGGCTCGTCCTACAGTTGCATTTAAAGTGAGCCCGCGAAAATGGATTGCGAGCCGGTGCGGATAAAATCACGAATAATTGATTGGGAGAAAGCTTGCTTTAATAAGATTCTATTGTCAGATAATAGGAAATATACTACTTTTCCAAACAGGGAATGCCATGTTGTCTCAAAGAATCCGATTGAAAGCCTCATTACGCACCGTTTTCACGGTGTTTAAGGATGCGCATGACGAGCTGATTGCCCGACTGAATGATGTTGCTAATCCAGCCTAATTTACCTTAAGTTTTTTAAGGTTGAATTTAACTTCATAAGATAAATTAAATTTTATAGGGAAATAAAGCTGGGCTTTACAGTCACGGCTTCACGGTTCCATTGAATACTTTTCCATAAAAGAGCGTGTTTCAGTATGCAAAGCAAAAAAATCTTATCCTCGGGAATAACCGCATCTGTGGCTGTTATGGCACTAAACGCGTCGGTTTGGGCGGCTACTACCGAGCAAGTCGGAGCAAGCGGCAAAACATACGCATCAAGCATGGTGACATGCGCCGCCGACCCCGCCGACCCAACCAAAAGCATGTTATCGCCGGTAGTAGAAGCTGGTCTGTATAACCCGACCATTAAGGCAAGCGCCAGCGTGTCGCTCAACCAAAAACCAATGGCAACTGTCACAGCCGATAATCCGGCCGCCAAAGTATGGCTCGCCGATGGTGACAACACGGTAGTTGTGGCGCTAAGTAAAAAAACAGCCGATAGCTATGCGTTCAATGTACAGCCAGGTATGTGTGACCTTCCAGACACCTCTGGCAATACGTTCAGCGCCGACGGCACACTCGAATACGCCGCAAGTGATAAGTCATACGCGACAGTGACACCCGGTTGTGCATTGAACCCAGCCACCGGTCTGGCGCAACCGTATGTTCACCTGGTTGATAATGGCAATTACATACTCAATGTTTCCGTCAATGGCGTCGCGCTGACACAGCTCAGTTCAACCCGCCCCCATACGCCTGTGTTTCTGAGCGCCGGCCCGAATGTTATCTCTGCAGCCAACGGCTATGTATCCATCGACTATTATGTCCGCGACGGTGGTGATGGCACCTGTATACTGCCGTAGCAGGACCTTAGGATTTGCTCAAAAATAACTTCCTATTTCTCGGTTGCCATTGACCGGGCCATTTTAGAGAAGCCTATTTCTGAATTCGAAATGTTCTACGACTACCTGACACGCGCGACAATATGTCACATTCCATATATTAGTATATTCATATATTATATTGACCATTGCTTAAGCCAATTAGCAATAAATCCTCCTTTCAAATCCGGCTTCACGCCGGATTTTTTTTGTCTGGAGATTTGATCATGTCGCAGAGTTTGGTGTTTTCGCTTACTGCAGCGTTGATCGTTCAACTTCAATCCGCAGGGACCGGACAGAGCCTTCGAAATGGCGGATTGCCTTCATTGCCTTCGGCGAATCCGCCCTACCCTCCGGCATTTTTCTTTAATCCAGTGGGATACGCTTCGCGTATCATTTGCGAGGACCGATCGAATCGGGGTGACGGGATTGCGTCCATCACCTCTCCCGCACCACCGGACATGCGGTTTTCCGCATCCGGCGGTTGAACCTAGCGACTCAAGTTGTCGCAGAATCTGATGGCCGCAGTTCAGCCGCGCCGGACAACAACCTGGAATCGATTTCGAGGATAGTATAGCTGCACGCTATAAAGAATCTATTATATAGTAATAGATTATAAATCCGCGCAAGAGCAGCACGAAGAGACATCCGAACGCACGCAGCCGAATGATGAAATAAATCTCCGTCCCTATCGGAAATTGATTGAACTCGAACGGCATCTCGCTACAATGATTCAATCCCAAACCGCAGGAGACTAAAGCAATGAACTTCTCGACGCCAAAAATAAAGTCCTCCGAGATCACTCCACGCGACATCTATCAGGCTCGGCGTCAGTTCATGCAACTGACTGCGGGAGTGGCCGCCGCCGCGCTGTGGCCGGGACAGCTGTTAGCCGGCGAAAAACTCACGGCCGCCAAGTCTTTAAATTTCGCCGAAAAGGAAGAGCTGACGCCTTATGACAAGGTCACGCAATACAATAATTTCTATGAATTCGGCACCGGCAAGGACGATCCTGCGGCCTATGCGGGCAGTTTGAAAACGCGGCCCTGGACGATTACGGTCGAAGGCGAAGTCCGTAAACCGGTGACTTTCGATATCGACCAAATCCTGAAAATGGCGCCCTTGGAAGAGCGGATTTACCGGCTGCGCTGCGTCGAAGCCTGGTCGATGGTGGTGCCCTGGATCGGCTTTCCCTTAGCCGAGCTGATCAAGCGGGTCGAGCCGACCGGCAAAGCCAAGTTCGTTGAATTCATCAGCCTGCATGATCCCGCGCAAATGCCGGGGCAACGTTCGCCCGTGCTGAACTGGCCTTACCGGGAAGGCTTGCGCATGGACGAGGCGATGCATCTTTTGACCCTGCTGACGGTCGGCCTGTACGGCGAAGTCTTGCCCAATCAGAACGGCGCGCCGGTACGCATCGTGGTGCCCTGGAAATACGGCTTCAAAAGCGCCAAATCTATCGTCAAAATCCGCTTCGTCGAAACGCAACCCGTATCCAGCTGGACCGAGGCCGGCCCGAATGAATATGGCTTTTATTCGAACGTCAATCCGGACGTGGAGCATCTGCGCTGGAGCCAGGCCAAGGAGAGGCGCATCGGCGACTTCCTCAAGCGCCCGACATTGCCGTTCAACGGTTATGCCGAACAAGTCGCGCACCTGTATGCCGGCATGGACCTGAAAAAATATTTCTAACAGGCATGACTGATAAAAACTTGCACACTAAACGCTTGGCCTGGATAAAAACCGGCGTATTTTTCCTGGCGTTGCTGCCGTTGATCAAGTTGGTGATCGGCGCTTGTCTCGACGCGTTGGGCGCGAATCCGATCGAAAAAATCACCCGGACCACCGGCTATTGGACTTTAACTCTGTTGCTGGTGTCGCTGACGGCGACGCCGCTCCGGCTGCTGTTCAAATGGAACTGGCCGATCCGAATACGGCGAATGCTCGGCCTCTTTGCGTTCTTTTACGGCAGCCTGCATTTTTTGACTTATCTGGTTTTGGACCAGTTTTTCGACTGGAGCGCGATCGCCGCCGACATCGTCAAACGTCCCTACATTACGGTCGGCTTTCCGGCCTTTGTGTTGATGATCCCGTTGGCGCTGACCTCGACCGACCGCATGATCAAACGCCTGGGCGGCAAACGCTGGCGCTGGCTGCATCGCCTGGTTTATCTGAGCGCGATCGGCGGCGTGGTGCATTATGCCTGGCTGGTCAAGAAAGACCTGACGAATCCCTTGATATTCGCGGTGCTGCTGGCAGTTTTGTTCGGCATCCGGATACTCTATCGATCCATCGGCTCTATGAAACCGGTCTTTACGCCGGTCAAACGAAAAACATCACATACAGATAGATGACCGCCGAAGGAATCAAGACCAGTTTGATTTTTCCAAAAAGGCTTAGGCCCCGCCAATATTCAATCGGGTTGAATTGATGCTCGGCCCATAAGTGCTGCCATGCCTCTTGGCATCGGCGAAAGGTGCGGTAGAAAGAACGCCCCAGCCAATACAAGGGATAAGCAAAGATCGCCACTATGATGTAAAACACGATCGTTTGCGTCGAGTGTAAATCGGTTTCGAAAAGGCCCTCGATCAGATGATCCAGCACCGATTCGAGCCCCTCGAACAACAGATGGGAGAGTTCAAGCAACCATTCGAACAAGTAATGCAGACTAGTAGTGGTCAAATCGAAAAAGACATCCGGGAAAAACACGATGGCCGCCAAAGCGGTCAGTCCCAGAATCTTTAGATAGTTCCACTTAGCTGAAGCATCCATAACCCTCTCCCGAATCGAATGGAGCAAGGCGGCCGAACGGCCGCCGCGACCATTAATTAAATCATGACCAAGCCGATCTCATTTTAACCGACATTGACTCTGGCGTTCCTGAATATCCGCATCCAGGCGCCGTATTCGTTCCAGTCGTCCGGATGCCAGGAGTTCTGGACCGCCCTGAAGCAGCGCTCGGGATGCGGCATCATGATCGTGAAGCGGCCATCCAGGGTCGTCAGCCCGGTAATGCCGAGCGGCGAGCCGTTCGGATTGGCCGGAAAGCTTTCGGTCAAGGCGCCGGTGTTGTCGACGTAGGACAAGGCGACGATTTGCGCCGCAAGCGCCTTGGCATGGCCGTTCGCAAACTCGGCGCGGCCTTCGCCGTGCGCGATCGCCACCGGCATTCTCGAACCTGCCATGCCGCTAAAGAAGATCGACGGCGACGGCTGCACTTCGACCAAGGCGACCCGCGCCTCGAATTGCTCGGAACGGTTGCGCAGGAAGCGCGGCCACAATTCCGCGCCGGGAATAATGTCCTTCAAGCCGGACATCATTTGACAGCCGTTGCAGACGCCCAGGCCGAAAGTATCCTGCCGGTTGAAAAACGCTTCGAATTGATCGCGCGCGCGGGGATTGAATAGGATCGACTTGGCCCAGCCGCCGCCCGCGCCGAGCACGTCGCCGTAGGAGAAGCCGCCGCAAGCGACAAGGCCTTTGAAAGCGGACAAATCGGCGCGTCCCGAGATGATGTCGCTCATGTGCACGTCGATGCTCGCGAAGCCGGCGCGGTCGAACGCGGCCGCCATCTCGACATGGCCGTTGACGCCCTGCTCCCTGAGGATAGCGACTTTCGGCTTCGCGGAGGAAGCGATGAAAGGCGCCGCGACATCGGCATTCACGTCGAAGGTCAACTTCACGTTCAGCCCCGGATCGTTGTCGTCACGAATGCGTTCGAACTGTTGTTTGGCGCAATCCGGGTTATCGCGCAGCGCCTGCATTCTATAGCTGAGCTCGGACCAATGCGCCTGCATGTCGGCGCGCGTGGCGTTATACGCGACGCGGCCGTCATGGATCACGGTCAATTGCTGGCGTTCGACGACGCGGCCGATCAGGTGGCTGACCTCACCTAGGCCGGCCTGTTTCAAGATGGACAGCACATCGTCCGCTTCGCTGGCCCGGACCTGGATCACCGCGCCCAATTCTTCGTTGAACAAGGCCGGCAACAAGTCGCCGAGATCATCCAGAATCAGCTCCGCGCCGATCCGGCTGGCGAAGATCATTTCCGCGACCGTGGCGAGGAGGCCGCCGTCCGCGCGGTCATGGTAGGCCAGAAGTTTACCCTGAGCATTCAGGCTTTGGATCGCCGCGAAAAACGCTTTCAGCAAGGCCGGGTCGTCAAGGTCCGGACTCGTATCGCCGAGCTGCCGGTAAACCTGCGCCAGCACCGAACCGCCGAGGCGGTTTTTGCCTTGGCCGAGATCGATCAAGATCAACACCGTGCCATGCTGATTGCTCCACAATTGCGGCGTCAAGGTCCTCTCGATGTCGGTAACCGGCGCAAACGCGGTAATGATCAGCGACAGCGGCGCGGTCATCGTTTTTTCGCCGTCCCGGTCCTTCCAGACCGTTTTCATCGACAACGAATCCTTGCCGACCGGAATCGCGATGCCCAAGGCCGGGCAGAGTTCCATGCCGACCGCCTCGACCGTGTCGAACAACGCCGCATCTTCGCCCGGAAAGCCGGCCGCCGCCATCCAGTTCGCGGACAGTTTGATGTCGCTGAGCTTAGCGATCGGCGCCGCCGCGATATTGGTGATCGCCTCGCCGATCGCCATGCGGCCGGAAGCCGGCGCGTCGATCACCGCGAGCGGCGTCCGCTCGCCCATCGCCATCGCCTCACCGGTGTGTGCATGAAAGCCTGCCGCGGTCACCGCGACATCGGCGACCGGCACCTGCCAGGGCCCGACCATTTGGTCGCGGGCGACTAAACCGGTTACCGAACGGTCGCCGATATGGATCAAAAAGCTTTTGTCCGCGACCGCCGGAAACGACAGCACGCGCTTGACGGCTTCACCGATCTCGATGCCGCTCAAATCGACTGCCTGCAAAGCGGCCTGCTGCCGCTGCACATCGCGGTGCATCTTGGGCGGCTTGCCGAACAGCACCGACATCGGCAGATCGACCGGCGCGTCGCCGAGCAGATTGTCGTCGAGCCGCAGTTGCTCTTCGTCGGTCGCGACACCGATCACCGCATACAAGCAATGCTCGCGTTCGCAGAAGGCCTGGAATTGTTCGAGCGATTCGGGCCTGATCGCGACGACATAGCGCTCCTGCGCCTCGTTGCACCAGATCTGCATCGGCGACATGCCGATGTCCGCGTTGTTCACCTTGCGCAGTTCGAAACGGCCGCCGCGCTCGCAGTCGTGGATGATTTCGGGCACCGCATTCGACAGCCCGCCCGCGCCGATGTCATGAATCGAGACGATCGGTGAATCATTGCCGAGCGCATTGCAGTGGTTGATCACTTCCTGGCAACGGCGCTGCATTTCGGGGTTTTCGCGCTGCACCGAGGCGAAGTCGAGATCTTCGGAGCTTTCGCCCGAGGCTAATGATGAAGCCGCGCCGCCGCCGAGGCCGATCAGCATCGCAGGTCCCCCGAGGATGATGATCAAGGAGCCCGCCGGTATCGGCTGCTTGTTGACCAGCATCGGCCGGATCGAACCCAGGCCGCCGGCGATCATGATCGGTTTGTGATAGCCGCGATAGCTGTTTTTATCCGCGCCCGGCGCCGTTTGTTCGTAGCTGCGGAAATAACCGGCCAGATTCGGCCGGCCGAATTCGTTGTTGAATGCGGCGCCGCCGATCGGGCCTTCGAGCATGATGTCGAGCGCTGAGGCGATCCGCGACGGCTTGCCGTGATCTTCTTCCCACGGCTGTTGATAACCCGGAATTTTCAGGTGCGACACCGAAAACCCGCTCAGGCCGGCTTTCGGGGTCGAGCCGCGGCCGGTCGCGCCTTCGTCGCGAATCTCGCCGCCGGAGCCGGTCGCGGCGCCTGGATGCGGCGAAATCGCGGTCGGGTGATTGTGCGTTTCGACCTTCATCAGGATGTGCGCGTCTTCCTCGATATAATCGTAAAGACCGCTCACTGGATCGCGGCGGAAAACCCGGTTGTGGAAACCCTCGATCACCGACGCATTATCGCTGTAGGCGGACAGGATGCCGTCCGGATTCTTTTGCGCCGTATTGCGGATCATGCCAAACAGGGTCTTGCCTTCCTGGACGCCGTCTATCGTCCAGTTCGCATTGAAGATCTTGTGCCGGCAATGCTCGGAGTTCGCCTGCGCAAACATCATCAGTTCGACATCGGTCGGATTCCGGCCCAGGCCTTCGAAGGCGGAGACCAGATAGTCGATTTCATCGTCCGACAAGGCCAGGCCCAGGCTCTGATTGGCCTGCAGCAATGCCGGTTTGCCCTGCTCGATGATCGCGACGCGCTGCAACGGCTGCGGCGCGTGCTGGCTGAATAAATCCGGGGCGCTGTCGCCGAAAACAACGCTCTGTGTCATCCGGTCATGCAGCAAGGCCGCCAATTGCCGTTGTGTCGCCTCGGCCAACGGCGCTCCGGCTTGGAGAGTATATTCGATGCCGCGCTCGATCCGGTTGACGACGGCAAGGCCGCAGCGCTGCGCGATTTCGGTCGCCTTGCTGGACCACGGCGAGATCGTGCCGGGACGCGGCACGACCAGCAGGCGAATGCCAGCGCCGGCCGCTTCGGCAGGGCCTGAGCCGTAATCCAACAGCTGCTGCAGAATGGCGTATTCGCTGGCCCCCAAATCGCCTTGCTGATCGACGAAATGCACGAAGCGCGCCGACACGGCTTGAATAGCCGTTTCGACGGCCTTTAAATCGGCCAATAGTTTGGTGATACGGAAGTCGGAAAGTGCAACAGGACCTGGGATAATTAACATGAATCGATAGTCTGAAATTAAAAAGCGAGTGGAAAGCCTAGCGCATCCACCCTTGAAAGGAATTTTTCACGGTAACGGGCATGAAGCCGTTTCCTCTCCCCGAAAAAATAAAAGACCCGTATCTACGGAATCCTATTTGCCTTGAATGGTGCCGCCCAACAGCCGTAACAGCTTGACCGCGGCCTCATCGCTGACCGGATTCAAATCCTTGTCGGTGACCGCAAGGTCGGTCTTGTCATCGACAGCGATCAACTTCAGCAAATATTCCTGTTCGTTCACCTCGAATCCCTTGAACAGAAAGATGGCCTCATCCAGAAGCGACCCGTCCTCGGCTTTTCTCGCCTCGGGATGGTACTGAACATAAAACAGCTTCTGATCCTGATCGCGCTGGGTCACCTCGATCGAATTTCGGCTCAGCGCCTTGCTGACCAGGTGCCAGGCCTTGTTGGGCGAACTCGCGATTCTCAGGCGGCGCTCGCCATCCGAGAAACGCACCAGTTCGACCGGCGTGCCTTCCTGTTGGGAGTCCTTTTTTGCATCCGTGGCTTCAGACTTGGCTTCGGAGTGTGCTTCCGGCACGGCTTGTTCGGATGCTTCGGGCTCGGCTTCGGGGTGATCGCTCTTGGCTTCCGCGCCGGCTGTTTCGGTGTCCTCGGCCGCCTCCGGAGCCGTCTCCGCCGGCTCGGTCTCGGCTGAGGCAGGCTGATTTTCCTCTTTTACCGGTTCGGCCTTCTGCAACGAAGGCTCTTCGACGGCATCGGCGGCAGCGCCGGCTTTTAAGTCATCGGGCAGGACCAGCGGCGGAATTTCGGTCGTGTATTGGTAGTCCTTTTCCTTGTCCGGAAACAGGCTCTGGATATAGCCGCACGCCGATAGATTCAGCGTTGCCGCCGTGATCAGCAAAAGTTGCTTTCTACGATGATTCATCGTGGGTTAAATGACTCCGGCTTGGCGCATCGCGGCGCGCACGGTCTCAAAGCAATCCGGGGTCAGCCAGGTCAGGGGCAGGCGAATGCCGCGCGGCATCAGTCCCATTTCGGCGACCGCCCATTTGACCGGAATCGGATTGGACTGGATGAACAAGGCCTTGTGCAGGCCGGTCAATTTCTCGTCGATCGCGAGCGCGGTCTCGGCATCGCCGGCCATCGCGGCCGCAAGCATTTGATGGACCAGTTTCGGCGCGACGTTGCCGGTTACGGTGATGCTGCCGTTGCCGCCCAACAGGCAAAATTCGCGGCTGGTCGCATCGTCGCCGGTGTAAAGCGCGAAATCATCGCCGCACAGAGCGCGGATTTTTTGGACGCGGGACAAGTCGCCGGTCGCTTCTTTGACGCCGACGATGTTTGTGAATTTGGACAGGCGGCCGACCGTTTCCGGCAACATGTCGCAGGCGGTTCTGCCGGGCACGTTGTAAAGGATTTGCGGAATATCGACCGCGTCGTTGATCGCCTGATAATGCAGAAACAAACCTTCCTGAGTCGGCTTGTTATAGTAAGGCGTGACCAGCAGGCAGGCATCGGCGCCGATCTCCTTCGCGCGGCGGGTCAGGTGAATCGCTTCGCTCGTCGAATTGGCGCCGGTGCCGGCAATCACCGGGATTCGCCCATCGACATAGGCGACCACCGAGGCCATGACATCGCAATGCTCGTCTTCATTTAGGGTTGCCGATTCGCCGGTGGTGCCGACCGCGACAAGCGCATCGGTGCCCTCCTCGATATGAAACTCGACTAATTTTTTCAGGCTTTCCTTGTCAACCGCGCCGTTATCAAACATCGGTGTGACCAGCGCTACGATACTACCTTGAATCATGAACTCCCTCGGTAAATATGGATATTATGAATATTTGCCCATTATACCAAGCAACTCGGCAAAACTCAGCTGGTAATTATCGGCGCCGCCAAAGACGCAAATCATTGAAATGCTGCAAGCAATTTAAAATTGTTATAGAATGAGCGGTTATATAGACATTTCTTGGCGGCAACGCCCCTCTCCTTGTACAGGTAAATTCATGACCCAAGCTGTTCCTTCATCACCCTCATTCCAGGATTTAGCGCTTATCGAGCCGGTGCTAAAAGCGCTGAAGGATGTCGGTTATGAAAATCCCTCGCCGATTCAGGCGCAAGTGATCCCCTTTATGCTGCAAGGCAAGGATGTACTCGGACAGGCGCAAACCGGTACCGGCAAGACCGCCGCGTTCGCATTGCCTATTCTGTCCCGCATTGATCTCAGACAAAAAGACCCGCAGGTTCTGGTGCTCGCGCCGACCCGTGAACTGGCGATCCAGGTCGCCGAGGCGTTTCAGCGCTATGCGGCGCATCTGAAAGGCTTTCATGTACTGCCGATTTACGGCGGCCAGGATTATAGCTCGCAATTGCGTCAGCTCAGCCGCGGCGCACATGTGGTCGTCGGCACGCCGGGCCGGGTGATGGATCACATGCGGAGAGGCACGCTGAAACTGGATAAGTTGAGCGTACTGGTGCTCGATGAAGCGGACGAAATGCTGCGCATGGGCTTTATCGACGATGTCGAATGGATCCTCGACCAAACCCCGAAAAACCGCCAGATCGCACTGTTTTCGGCAACGATGCCGTCGCCGATCCGCAAGATCGCGCAAAAATACCTGACCGAACCTGAACAAGTCACGATCAAAGTCACCACCGCCTCGGCCGAAAACATCCGCCAGCGCTTTTGGGTGGTCAGCGGCCTGCACAAACTGGACGCCCTGACCCGCATCCTCGAAGCCGAAACCTTCGACGGCATGATCATTTTCGTCAGAACCAAAACCGCAACCGTCGAATTGGCCGAAAGACTCGAAGCGCGCGGCTTTTCGGCCGCCGCAATCAACGGCGACATGTCGCAGGCGTTGCGTGAGCGCGCGATCGCGAATCTGAAATCCGGCAAGCTGGACATCCTGATCGCGACCGACGTGGCCGCGCGCGGCCTGGACGTGGACCGAATCACGCACGTGGTCAACTACGACATTCCGTATGACACCGAATCTTACGTTCACCGTATCGGCCGGACCGGCCGCGCGGGCCGTACCGGCGATGCGATCCTGTTTGTCGCGCCGCGCGAGAGGAAACTGCTCGGCAACATCGAAAAAGCGACCAAGCAAAAGGTCGAGCAGATGGACCTGCCTTCGACCGAGGTGATCAACAACAAACGCATCGCGCGTTTCAAGCAAAACATCACCGACACGCTGGCGGCCGAGGAATTGAGCTTCTACAGCCAACTGCTCGAGCAATACCAGGTGGAGCACAATGTCAGCGCCATCGAAATCGCCGCCGCGCTGGCCAAGCTGGTTCAGGGCGACGTGCCGCTGTTGATGCAGCAACCGCCGAAAAAACCGAAGGAACACCGGGAAGATTTCGCGCCGCGCTCCGATGAGAGCCCGAAACGCGAGCGTAAAGGCAAGCGCACCGACACGGTGTCCGGCATCGACATGGAAATGTACCGGATTGAAGTCGGCCACAGTCACGGGGTGAAGCCCGGCAACATCGTCGGCGCGATCGCGAACGAAACCGGATTGGACGGCGAACATATCGCGCGGATCAAGATCGAGGACGATTACAGCACGGTCGAACTGCCGTCCGGCATGCCGAAGGAACTGTTCCAGGAATTGAAGAATATCCGGGTCGCGGGACAGCGGTTGAACATCTCGAAACTCAGCGACCACTCCGGAAAATCCTCAACGGAGGTCAAGAAGGCCGCGAAGAGCAAAAAACGCATGTCATCGACCTCGAAAAAAGGCAAGTCGGCCAGTCAGGATTAAATTGAGGGACTCAGGCGATTTTTGAGAAAGAATGAGCCGATAGTCTATTGCAAATATATCGTTGGCTGGGCGGAGTCGAAGCGAACTGTTGGCTTCGACTCCGCCCAGCCAACGCAAATAACCCCGCTCAGCCTACGTCAAAAACTCAAATCGGGCAAACTCATTTCCGTCAGTCGCCCAAGGCGCTTGGCAATCGCTTGAATGCAGCGCCTTTTAGCATCCCAAAATCATTCCAATCGCAAATAAACAGATGGAAAAAACCTGTTTATCTTCAAATACCACAAGAACCAGAGGCTGTCGCCTACAATCTCGAAATAGGCCACGACTTTCACTACAGACCAGATTTTGATCTGACGCAATCATATCTATAATCGACACAAGCCTGGCTTTATTGCCTTCATAAATCGCTAAGTTAGACAAAAAAAATTATAATAACGGAAATCACAACCCTAGTATCTTTAACTGACTTGCAAATGTTATGGGGGAATTTTGCGTAAATCATTACTTATTGGCTATTTTATTGCTGCCCTAACTCCTCTCGCCATTTTATTTTCACTGGCTACGATTTCCTGTGTACTCAGCTATTTCATATTAATGGCAATTGGTGATGTATGGCCGCTAAGTAAAATGATTAAAAAACTTACCCAGGTACTGCTGGTTTTAAGCATTTTCCCGTTACGTACCTATTTGAAACTAAGCTGGACAGAATTGGGATTTTCCCCTACGAGCACTTTTTTTAAGCAGCTAATTAAAGGATTAGCTTTTGGAGTTATGACCTTGCTGCCAGTTTTGTGGCTGTTGTATTTCTTAGAAGTACATGTGTTTGATCAAACTAAGACATGGACCCTGGAAATGGTTGTGAGAAAAACCAGTATTTCTCTATTTTTAGCCTTATTAATATCTTGTGTGGAAGAGCCTATATTTCGTGGTGTATTGCTGACAGGATTACGGCAAAAAATGGCGACATGGGCTGCAATTGTAATAGGTTCAACCTACTATGGCTCTTTGCATTTTTTAGAAACTTCGACCAAAATCCCCTATCAATATATCACATTGAAAACCAGTTTTATGTTATTTGGTGAAGCCATTAGGGCATGGACGAACCCGGCGGTACTTCCCGCGTTTTTGGGCTTGTTTATGGTGGGAATTTTCTTAAGTGTAGTCCGTACGCAAATAAAACAGAGCTTAGGTTTATGTATTGGGTTTCATGCCAGTTGGGTATTGCAGATTAAACTCAGTAAAGATTTTTTTAATACCAACTATAGCTCGCCGTATTTGTATTTAGTTAGTAGTTACGATGGTTTGGTTGGGCCTTTAATCGCAGCCTGGCTATTTTTGGCAACGATATTTTATTTGGCTTATCGACATTGGCATCGGTATAGGTAACTTTGTCAGGCTAACATAACTATAGGACCATATCGGAATCCTCCACATAAAAAATATTAACTATTTAATATTACAGACCTTGGAGTTTTCCAGATTTTTTCAGATAGCGGATACCCAAATAAATAACTGTAAGTATCGATAATATACCCATTAATAATTGGTTACGTAATTGCACTTCATGGCTAGTAAGTTCTGGGTACTTGTATAATAAGACCAACACAATACCGATTAACCATACGTAAACGGAGGAGTTTTCCTTTACCACAGGACGCTGCCACCTGAAATTCATGCTGTTAAATGTCGAAAACAGACCCGAGAACCTTGGAATCCAGCGATTTGCGCGCTGACAATAAGCGTCGAATTCCTTGCCGAATTTACTACGTAGAAAATTTTCTTCGGCCAGAACAATAGACTGATAGATAAACAAAAATGCGGGGATAAAAACCGCAATGTAAAGCAATGAATTAGCCAGTATGCCAATGCCGATCAATTTGAGGATATTCCCTACATATAATGGATTCCGACAGTGATCAAAAACCCCTTCCGTCACTAAATTCGATGCATAGACTTTTTTGTCTTTACCACCGCGCTCAATATATGCCAAACCAATGGTTGCACATCGAACTCCTTGTCCCAAAATAGTGATAAATAATCCTGTCCACATCACCCAATTATGGTGTTCAATAGTTACTAGCTCAGGAGACGGTATAAAGAGCGCTAAATACAGAGGAATAAACACCCAGTTTCTATATTTAAAAAAGAAATTCCCTATTTGAATCATCATTATTTCTTCACCGCAAGTAGCCCGACAAAATTATACCATTTGAAAAACACTTCGCAATGCGCGAAACCGATTTCCGTCAATAAAGTAATATTTTCACTGAGTTTATATGGGATAAGAATATTTTCCAAAGCTTCGCGCTTTTGTGATATTTCCATCTCACTATAATCATTACGCCGCTTATAATTATAATAATATTTAATAAAGTCGCGGTTAAAAGCGCTGTCTTCCGCCAATATTTTTTCCACCAGAATTAATGCACCACCACTGTACAGTCCATCAAAAATACATTTCAACAATTTTTTTCGATTGATGGGACGTACAAATTGTAAAGTCAGGCACGAAATTATTACCGAAGCGTTAGAAATTTCTAGGCTTTCATTTAAGTCTGCAACGCGTAATTCGAAAGGCCGCTTTAACCCAGCCTCTTCCAGCTTGGTTTGACATTTAGCTAACATTTCGGAAGAGTCATCAATACCAATAAAACGAATATCCTCCTCTATTGAAGTATTCATGCCGATTAATGTCGTTCCAGTAGCGCATCCCAAATCATAAACATCTGTGCCTGACTTGACATAATCAGCCGCTTGTTCTGCCATCATACGCTGGATTTCTCCGTAAAAAGGCACCGACCTGTTCACCATGTCATCAAATACACTGGCAACAGTTGCACCGAATTCAAAATCCGAAACTTTTTGTATTTTTTCTTTAAATACCTGATCTTTATGCATAATTTCTGAATTCTACGGGCTTAAAATAATTAACATCCACCGGCTAAAAACCGGTGAGTTCGAGTAACGGAATGAAAGTCCGGATACGCGTCTGCTGAACGACGCGTCTTAATCGGGTTACATTTTAAAATCATCATTTGGCTTGGGTTCAAAATGATGCTCCAAATACTGTTTAATCATCTCTTCCATCATCTGCCAAACTGTGGCGCAAAAATAACCTCGCGCCCAAAAGTGTTGCCCCTAACGCATTTTTCAAATGCGGGAATTCTTCAAGCGGAATAATTTCACTCGCCGCTATCGTCGGTGGTGCATTGACTAAAATATGCACATGATTTTTGCTCACCACACCCCGGAATATTCGAATTTCAATGATTCACAGGTCTGCCTGCCCCCTGACCAGATCCGCTACTTCGCCTCGCAAGACCTTCATAGTGGTATTTGGCCACCAAAACAAAATGATACTCGATCTGAAATACTATATGGCTGTCATATCTATATTCCATAGCCCCTATCCTTCATTATTTCAGCCAAAGTTTACTGGCTAAAGCTGGTGGTTTAAATCTTAGAATAAAAAATTAATTAGAGTCTACTCGGATATTATAACTCATTAGATAATAATATTAAATAAGCCATTTTTTAGGTATAATAGTGCACGAAAAACGAGTCATTAGACGCGCGCTTAGTGATCGGCACCGTGATCATCAAACACAAGCTGTGTCTTTCCGACATGGAGACCGTGCAGCAAATCCAGGAAAATCCGTATCTGCAATACTTTGTCGGCCTGCCGGATTATCAACAGGCCGAACCGTTTGCACCCTCGTTATTCGTAGACATCCGCAAACGCATGGGAGCCGCGGTCTTTGCTGCATTCCATCGCGCCGTCATTGACGCGCATGAGAGTGAAAAGAAAAAACGCCAGCCCGGACCGCCGCAGCAACCGCCTTCTCCAACCCCACCACCCGAAAGCCTGGATGAGCAGCCTTCGATTGAGCCAGAGGCACCGGCGCCTCAGCCAGTTGAACCGGCCCCGCAAGGCAAATTGGGTGATTCAGCAGCTGTATCAACAGCAATGGGAGATATACCAAGCCCAGGCACGCTGCTGCGATCATCGTATCGTCAGCATCAGCCAGCCTTATGTGCGGCCGATCGTGCGGGGCAAACAAGATAAGCCGGTTGAGTTTGGCGCCAAACTCAATGTCAGCCTGACCGGTGACGGCTTGGCCCATGTTGACCCTCTGCGCTGGGATGCCTTTCATGAAGGGCTGGATTTGGTCTCTCAAGTCGAAGCCTACCGCACCCGGCACGGACACTATCCGGAGCGCGTATTGGCTGATTCACTGTACGGAACGCGCGCAAATCGCGATGATCTCAAGCAACGCGGCATACACTTTGCCGGCAAGCCGCTCGGGCGTCCGAAACAAATGACGGACGCCAACCGAGAGCAGCTAAAACAGCAGAAAGCCCAGCGCAGAAACGACTATTTGCAACGCATCCCCATTGAAGGCAAATTTGGCCAGGGCAAGAACGGCTATCGGCTCAATTGCATCCGGGCCAAACGGGCAGATACCTCATTCGCCTGGATCAACAGCATCTTCTTGGTGATGAATCTGCTGATCCTGCAAAGGATCTTTTTTGTCCTTGGTAAAATCGGCTACGCCGGTTTTATAGGACTGTTTAAACAGGCCCGGAAATGGTTATTTTCTTCTTCACTTCAGGTTCGACCTGTGTAATCGCCCTAGGAGTTACGCCGGCTGATTTACTGAGCAGACTCTAAGTATCTGATATGGTTTCGACGCCAAATTAGCAAATTTTATTTTAAACTCCGTGAATCAGCCGAATTGGCTATCTACCCGCAACTGCTTGCCGCCAGGGGACGCCCGATGCAACAAAAACCGAATCATGCCGTCGTCCTCGCGTGGCTTCTGGGCATCAGTTCTATCCTACCCGGAACTCCCGCATTCGCCGACCCGCCCAAAACCGAGGAGGTGTTGGGCGTGTTGGGGATGGATCAAGGGCAGATTGCCGAACTAGCGCAAGGCCAACCCGTCGCTTATGCCTTAAACGAAGGCAGTGACGATGAGATTGCGGCGGGCATCGCTTGGCTTCTGCCTCTTCCTTTAGTCAAGGTAGCCGAACATTTACGGCAGCAAAACCCTGATCCGCTAGACGTTGATATCACGGCGTACGGATTGTTGAAAGAGCACCTCGGTTCAGCTTCCTTGGCCCCCGTCGTCCTGTCCAGAGAAGAAGCCGAAGCCTTATCGGATGCCGAACCGGGCGACGAATTCAATCTGTCCGCCGCCGAGATCGACAGTCTAAAAACGCTCAAGCAAACCCATAATTTCTTTGAAGGCGCGGTCTTACAGCACTACCGGGAGATTCTGTTCCGGCGCTTCAAAGCTTATCGGCGCGGGGGAACATCTGCGATAGCGCCTTATGTTCGGGAGGATGGCCCGGATTCCAAGCCTTCCTTGGAACTCCGTCAGGCCGCCAACGCCAGCGTCATCCTGGCGCGTTACTTTCCCGCCTTGCACAAGGCATGGATCGAGTACCCAAAACCTTTGCCGACCGGAGCGATCGAAGCCTTCCCCTGGGTCGAAAAAAAAGTCGAAAGCCGTCCGGCGGTCATCCTGAGACACCGCATCAGTATGGATTGGAACGGCGGCCTCTTGGTGTTGACCCGTGAATTCTATGCGCCGCATTCCTACAATTCCAGCCAGTGGATAACCGGCTGCCTGCCCTATCGCGACGGTACGGTCGTCTTTCAGCAGGTGCACAGCTATACCGACCAGGTGGCGGGCATAGCCAGCGATGTCAAACACATCATCGGTCGAAAGTTACTGAAAGACAAAATGCTCAAGTCTTTTAAGCGCCTTTGCGGTGACATGGGCCAATGCCATTGATTAACTCTGGCATGGCCGTTTCAAGCACTCGCCCGCCCAAGGCTTGTGGTGAGCCTGTCGAACCATCAGCGAAATCAAATGATTCAGGATTTGCGGCAATCGTTACGGGTGTGCCGAAGCGGCATTTCCAAGTTCCTGCCGAAACGCGTCGAATTCCTTTTGCCAAGCCGCTTTGTTGTGTCCCCAATTGCCTTCGGCCAACAGCTTCTCGCCCTGCGCAAATTCGGCTTTTACCTGGGTAAGAAAAGTCTCGTCGCCATCACCCCACAGTGCCTGGGCATAAAACAGATGATTCAGCGGATGCCCTGGATGTTCCTTGACCGCCTTTTCCAGCAGTTCCAGCGCCTTGTCGAGATCGCCAATGCCATTGGGCCAAGCCGGGGCTTTCAGATAGAGCGCGCCCAAAAGACGTATCGGACCGCCGTCGTCGATATCCGGAGTCAAGGCCAGCGCCTGTTTCATCTCGCTTTCGAGCCGACCCAGGTTCTTCATGGCCACGGTGATGTGTTCGCGCACCGCCAGGCCAAGGTTGGCCGCCAGATAATAATGCACTGCCCCCTCCTCGTCGCCCTTATGCGTCAGGGCGGTTTCGGCAAGCTCCACGCCTTCGGCGGCCAGCTTTTCGCGTTTTTCCGGGTTAGTTTCGCGCTCGGCCAGATGCAGGCAAAGGCGGCTGCCTAGCGAGGTCCGCAGCAGCGCAATATCCTGGCTGTCGCGCAGAACAGTCAGCGCACATTCCAGGGTATGGGTGTCGCTCAATGGGCCGAGCAGGCTTTGTTTGGCGGAGATCTTATCTGCCGTCTGCTTGGGGCAATCGGAATGCCGATCGAATCGAACATGATCGCTCTGGAGCCCGGCGCAGCCCGTAACAAATGCCAGCATCGAAACGGCCGCAAAAAATCGTGTGTGACGCAAAATCTTAACTCCCCTTATCCCACAGCTTGATCATCGGTTCGAACACAGCCGGGTCCACGGCGGCGAAGGCCTCGACTCCGAACAGCTCGCACAATTTTTTGCCTTCGGTATCGGCACACATCCCCTCCAGCGCCTTGCTGAAGCGGGCGCGTTCTTCCGCGGTCGTGATAGTACTGTTGGCCACCACGCCCATCAGCGGGATTTCCTCGGACGTGAAGACCGCTTCAAGCGGCTTCTCCAAATGCAGCGAACCGAGTCCGCCGAATTGCTGCTCGTTCAAAATGACGGCATCCAGTTCCCCTTTGTCCAATGCGCGCAACGCACGGATGGCTTGATTGGATTTTTTTAGCACAAAGAAACTGGCAGGATCATATTTCCCGGCAAAAACGATCTTGCCGATGTAGGATTGTTCTTCCAATACCGTGCCGCCGAGGGATTTGCCTTTCAGCTCGTCCAGGCTCTTGTACTTTCCCTTCTGCACCATCACCCGGTAACGCTCTTTGGTCAGGCCTTTGATCTTGGGCTGGACCACCGGCACCAAGTTGTGTTGGCTGCGCAGTTCCAGATAAAGACCCAAAGAGGTGATCGCGAACTTGGGATGCTTTTCGGCCATCCGTTGTCTGCATTCGTCCGATTTTGCGGTAAACAAGCTGATGAAGCTATTCTGCTGCCACTGGCCGACGCGCTCCACTACCCGCAGCATCGAACTCATCGCCTCGTTGGCGTCCTTGACATTAACGAGGCCGCCGGGATAGCACACCACGATCATTTCGGGATTGGGCGCGGCGTTTGCGGTGATGGAAGCCAATAGGCTGGCAATAATAAGACAGGTTTTTCGCATTATGGTTTTCTCCTGGAATCCAATAATTGGCCGATGGCCGGGGCCACGATAAGGGTTGCGGTCAGACAGCACACCAATCCGAGGGTGATGCTGATGCCCAGTGAGGACACCCCCTGGTAGCTGGCCAGGGTGATGGCGCCTAAGCCGGCCAACTCGGTGCCCGCGGCCAGTCCGATCACCTTGCCGGCGGCCAGGCTGACTTCTAAGGGTGAGTGGCCCTTCAATTCGCTCCAGCGATAGCTGAACCACACGCCGTAATCCACCGCCAACGCAATCACGAGAGGCAAGGCGACGATATTCGCGAAATTGTAGCGAATGCCGCCCAGGGCCATAAGCCCCAGCATCCAGCCGCCGCCGATCAGCAAGGGCAGCGCCGCCAGCGCGAAGCCGCGCACGCTGCGCGTCGCCGCCATAATCCAGAGCAGGCACAGCACCAGGGCCAACTGCGTACCGCGAGTGAAACCGTCCACCACAGCCTTGGAAAACACCTGGTGCGTGGTCGGAAAACCGGTCGCGTCGGGCGAGATGCTATATACGTCTTTTATTAATGCGTCGAGGTTGGCGGGATCGTACACGGTTTTTGCCGGGAAAGCATAGACCGCAATGCTGCCGTCTGCGCCAAAGAAGCGGTCGCGCAGGGCGGGTGGCAACTGTTCAGGGGAAAGTGGCTGGGCCTGCCGCCAAGTGTCGATGACTTTGAGCCCGGTATCCGCACCGGACAGTAAGGCGCGCAAGAAGCTCTCGGTGCGCACCCTGCCCTGTTCGCCATCGGCGGCGAGTTTGGCTGAAATGTCTGAAAGCTGTCCGCGCACATTCTCCAAACTCTCGACCAGTTTGGAATGTCCGGCGGAAAATGCCTGCTCCTGGGCTTCGTCGATAATGGGGGTGCTGTTTTCGAGCACTGCCCGCAATAACTCAAATGATTTTTCGGACAAGCCCGCCCGGTCGAGTGCAGCGACCTGCCTGGAGTAGTCTGTCCGGGCGAACGACTCGCCGATGCTCACGGCTTTGTGGAGACGTTCGCCGCTGTCCTCAGGAAACAGACTGGTCAACGACTGCGCCTGGGCAATCGTGTTGAGCTTGCCCGCTTCACGGGTAATCCGCCGGGCCTCGGCCATGTCCTTGGCTGTGAAAATGATGACTTCAGCCTGGTAGTCGCTCTCCGCCACCATGCGGCGTTGATAATAGGCCGCCTGGGAATCTTTAGGCAACATGCCCAGCAGGTCGTAGTCGAAGGGGATACCGAGACCCTTGACTCCGCCGAAGACAGCGCAGCCTATGGCCAGAATCACCAGAGCCACTGCGGCAGGCTTGGGGAACCTGCCACTGTATTTCCCAAGTCCTGCCGGAACTGTCTGCGTGATTGCCGAGTTAATCTCTTTCAATTTAGGCGGCAGCAAGGCGTAAAGCGCAGGCTGGACCATCCAGGTGCTGATCAGGATCATTAGCACGCCTTTGGCCGCCACCAGGCCCAGTTCGGCGAAACCGGGGAAGTCGACCGTGGCCAGGGCGCCGAAAATCAGCAACGAAGCACCGCCCGCCGTCAGCACCGCGATAAAGGATGAGCCAATGCCGGCTCCGATGGCTTCCACCAAAGGCTTGCCAGCCCGTCGCTCCTCGGCGATGCGCGAGGAGGTGAAGATGCCGTAGTCCGCCCCCAAACCGAACAGGATCGCGATGAAGGCGGCGGTGATGATGGTCAGATGGCCGACGGTGACCAGGGCCAGCCCCAAACTCCACAGCACGCCGAGTCCCATAGGGATGAAAATCAGCACAGCCCAGCGTACGCTGCGGACCACCAACAAGATCAATGCGGCTATCAGGCCTGCGGAGGTGAATATCACCAGGGTAATATCCTTGCGGATATTGACGTATTCCTCATACTCTATGGCGGGTAACCCGGTCAGACCCACGGTAGGAGGAATGTGGCCTGCGGCTTTGGCTTGTCCTGACAATGCCGCCGACACCTGCTTGACCTTCTCGACGAAGGGGCCAAGATACTCGAAATCCCCGGAAGCATTTTTCGGGTGGACGAACAAAAACAGCATCTTCCCGTCGCGCGAGGCAAAATAGCCATCGGCCATGCCCCCTGCCCCGTTTTTGGCCAGCAGCCGGCTCCAGTCCAAAGCGGCGGGCGCTGATTCGGCGGACAGCCAGCGCTGCCACTCTTCCAGGAAAAACGCCGCCAGGTTCAAGCCGGCTTCGGCGGTTTGCAGGTCGGTGTCGGTCCCGCCCAGTGGCGGGTGGTCTTTGGCCCAACTCAACGCTTTGCTCAGATTTTCTTCCAATCCACCGCCCGGAATGGGCCGTTTCGCCATCGCAGTCAACTTGTCCAGACCCTCGGCCGGCATCAGTAGGTAGGAATGGTCCAGGAAAAATGCCATGTCAAGACGGGATGTCGCCTGGCCGATCTCGGGTTCCGCTCTTAGCTTGGCAGCCAGATCGTTGGCAAAGGATTCCAGTTCGCTACGGGGCGCTCCCTCCAATACGACCATTAGATCGGAGGCGGCGCCGAAATTTTTCAGGAAAGCGTTGAAGCGCTTCGCAACGTCTGTGTTCTGCGGCAGCAGCGCCTGCCGCGAGGTGTAGACCGGGAGCTGCACTGTCGCCCAGAGGGCCAAAACCGAGAGCGATAAGGCTAATCCCAAGATCTTCCAAGGGTTTCGGGCAAAGCATTCGGCGAGTTTGGCGGCGCGATGGGTGATATTCATTAATCAGAAATGTTGTAAATCAATTCGTTGAAGCAGCTTGAGCCGCCTCCTTTCTGGCCAGATACGCCTCCCACTTGCGTGTGCTGAGACGCTGGAACATCGGCACGACCGGATTCAGTTCTATAGGCGGCGCATTCCAGTAGGCTTCATAGCTTAACATCTCGGCTTCCAGGGCGACACCGTCTTGATCGAGTATCGGTTTGAACACCAGAGCCTTGGCGATATTCAGCACCCACTGAGTCAGCCACTTCGGGGTTTTGATCGAAAGCAGCGGAATCGTCAGCGCATCGAAATAAAACAGGAAAAACACCCGGGTGGTCCGCTCGTTGATCGGAAGCATAAACGACCAGTTCTTGATGCTGCCGCCGGTGTTGGTCCATTGGTAGGGATACTCGTAGCACAATTCGATGGAACGGGTATTGACCCGGTTACGATCAACGAAAAGCCCGGAAATCCGGCCGCCGGCCATATAGGTATCATAAGTCAGGTAAACCCGATCGTCATCGGCCTCGTGATGAGTCAGTTTGGCGTCGATGAAAGGCTTGTATTTACGGTGCAGGAAGGCATGGGAGAAATCGCAGATATTCTCCATCACCATCGAATGATGTGTCTGCCAAGTGTAATCCACGGCAAAGCTGGCCCACGTGTTATCCCCGGTGAGTTCGGGTATTTCCGGTATCTTGTGCTCGGCGGCCCGATCCGGATCGCCAGGGAAAAGCCAGATCAGGCCGTAGCGGACTTGCACGGGATAAGTCCGCAGCTGTTTCTTGATCAGCGGCTTGCCGAAGCTGTCGTGGGAGTAATCCTCCAGCCAGCCTTCCCTATTGTAGGCCCAGCCATGATAGGCGCAACGCAAACTGCACTTGTCCACCGCGCCCTGGCTGAGCTTGAGCTGGCGGTGCGCACAGCGGTTCTCTACGGCCGCGAGTTCGTTGTCTTCGCCGCGATAAAGGGCAATGGGGGTGTTCCAGAAAATGACCTCCTTCACCTGGCCTTTTTTTACGACGCCGTCGTGTTCCACCACATACCAGCGATCAGGGTCCATGCCGGCGGCACGTGCCTTTTGCCGGGAAGTCTTGGCTTCCGCAAAGGCGGGGGGCGGAGTTATTGTCTGAGTGTTGTTCATCTTCGGAACTCCGATTCGCGGTTAAGCAGGGATGCGTTTGTACTTTACTTGCCGGGGACGATTAAGCCCCTGCGCACGAAATCTTCGTAAGCTTCCCGCACCGCTTGGGACAATGGGGTGGGCTGGTAGCCCAATTCTTGTTTAGCCTTGTCGTGGTCCGCCTGCCGGCGCATCTGAAGCAAGCGCACCGCCGCCGGCGTGAAACGCCTAGGCAGGTTCGGAAATATCCGATACCAGGTCTTGTCGGTCACTTCGGCCAGCGCGGCCATCAGCAACGGCGGCATCCGCAGCCGAGGCAATGGGCGGCCGGTGACTTCCCGGAACAGCGCCATCAGATCATCCACGCTGGCGTAGGCTGTGCCAATAATATATTTCTGCCCTGAGCGTCCATGCCGCATCGCTAAAACATGCCCTTCGGCAATATCTCGCCCGGATACGAATTCGAAGCCTCCGGGAATATAGGCGCGCAGATTGCCGTGCGCGAAATCAATCAGTACGCGGCCCATCCGAGATGGCGCATAATCGTGGGGGCCGATGATCGCGCAGGAAGTAGCAACCACCACGTTCAGGCCGTCGGCATGGGCCTTGAGACATTCATGTTCGGTGAGATGCTTGGTGAAGCCATAGGGCAGATGTCGATCGAAAGGATAGAATGGCATGCCTTCATGGCTGGAACGATCGGGCTCGTAACCGGTGGCGCTCAGCGATCCCGACACCACCACCTTGTCGACGTTATGGTGCCTGGCTGCCTGGAGAACATGGATGGTGCCGAGGACGTTGGTATCGAATAGTTCGCGCTTATGCGCCGCGCTCCCATCGATCGTCGAAACCAGAGCGGCGCAATGGTAAACGCGGGTACAGCCGCGCACAGCCACGGAAACCGCATCAGGGCTACGAAGGTCCGCGAACACACGCTCCACATCCAGGCCATCGAGTGCCCCATTGTCGCGTACGGAATGCATCATCACCCGCACTTGCTCGCCATCGGCGAGCAGGCGACGAACCAAATTGGCGCCCAGATGTCCTGTGGCTCCGGTAACCAGCGTGATGCCTTTAGTCATAATTTTAATCCGCTGTATTGACACCCAGAATGGAGCACATGGAGCAGGTTGAAGAGTTCGGATTCATGTCACCCGCTTTAACGAGCTATCGGAAAAAACATCATAGGCATTTTGCAATTGGGTATTCCGGCCATCACAATTCTAACCAAGTTTAATGAGTCATTATACTGTGTCCGGCTAAGTTCTGTTGGTATTTGCTTACAGACGCAAATTCATACAGATCAATCAGTTAAAATTTCCAATCCGATCATTGGATCTTATCCTATCGATTTGCATAGAAAACCCGCAAGCCGTCGCGATAATGCTGCTTACGAAGGTTTACGTTCTACGCCCCACAGCATCATCGATAGCATCCAGCAAAACCTGACCGTCAACCGGTTTGCGCAAATAAGCGACAATGCCGTTATTCATGGCGAGTTCGTAGGCTTCTTCACTGTCATTGCCGGTGATTACAATCACCGGCAATTTCGTACGATTCAGCGCAAGTTGTTCCAAAACCGCAAAGCCGTTCATCGGCATCATATTCAGATCGAGCACGACGCAGTCCGGCCGGCCGGTTTCCAGGAAGCGCAGGAAATCGGCGCCGCTAAGGAATGTTTTTGCCGTAAGCCCGGCGGAACGCAACAACCGCTCAAGGCCTTTGCAAACGGACTCCTCATCATCTATGACGGCTATAACAGCCTTATCGGTATTCATCGTGGCGTCACTTTAGCGGGTTTGGCGCATCAGAGATAATGGACTTTGGTCTAATATATTCATGGCTCTCGGATACCTCGCCGCCATGCTCGAAAACCAGATGCCCCCCATCCGTCATCAGCTTCAACACGCGTTTGCTCCCCGGCAAATCGAAACTGACCGCTGCGCTCAAATGCCTCAGATACTCGGCATAACGCGATCCCGCTCCACATTCGGCCAATGTCGCCGCCCCCTGCGCTATCCTGATGAGACGGCCTTGCAGGCTGTATTGACCCTGCATACGGTTACAATCGGCTTTGATCCGATAGGATCCGTTTGGCAGTAAAGTCAGCGTGTATTGATTCGGATCGTCAATAGCGAAATTGCGCACTTTCGATGTATCCTCAAAACGCGTCCATTTCCAGACGATGCTGGTAATATTTGTATTCGAAGCGCTTGCCGCAACCCCATCAGCACTTTGTGCCCATTTGCCGCCACGCAGGCTATAGGCTTGTTTCGCTTGCCGCGTTGGACAGCACATCGGATCGCGTGGACCGAACGTGACTGTTTCCACATTGACTACCCCGGCGGCGATCGACAACGCGCGGATCCGAACGCGGTCGCCCAGTAAAACGCTATCCTGCTGCCGGGGTTCATTGCCGGTATTCCGCATCGCTACGAGATACTTCAACGTTCCCGAACCGCCGCTTTGCCATGCCAGAATGACCGCGGCATCGCTGAGTCCGTCACCGTCCAGATCGCCGAAAGCCGCTTTCTCCAAAGTGACCTTATGTCTCTGCGTCATGCCTTCTCCGTACGTGTGCAGATACTCGCCGTTGGCGAGCCGAAATATGCCCAATTCATCTATCCGGTAAGTTGCATTGTTCAGGACATTCTCGGTCAAAGCCGGGCTTACATGGCTATGATTGGGTTTATCGGCGACATTCCCGCCGTGGGTAATGCCACATGCCGAGAGCTGGGCAAGAACCATCGGTAACACAGCCGCCGATAACTTACAGAAATGCATTTCTAACTCCCCACCCGATAGCAGCGCCGATTTTGAGGGTTCGACGGAGGCAACCCTTGCTAAAGGACGGGATTTTCAACCCCGTCCGGCTCAAGATAGAGTTACAGACCTATCATTGGACGCTGTAACCCCGCCCCATCATGCATGAACCAAAAGCTTGATCAAAGGCTTGAGACGACGTAGCGCTTTGTTGAGAGGCCTCGCGGCGATCGTGCCTTTGTTTGGTCCCACCGACAACAACGCCGGCGGCTGCGGCAGATTTGGCTTCGTTTTGACGGTATTCTTGCTTGATGTCGTCGTTCACATTGCCGTAGGCGCCGCGTTGCCGCCCTTGCGCCTCGGCCTTTGCCGCACCCGCCATCGCGCCTGCAGCCGCCCCCTTCGCTCGGCCGCCAGTCGGAGCGGCTGGCTGGGTTTGCGAACCGGAAGACTGTTGTGCGATTGAAGTGCAATCAGCCTGATCCCTTTGGATCTGATCCGGAGTTTGCCCCTGCATCGGTGTAACCGTAAGCGCCGAAACGCCTGATGAAAATGTGGAGGTGAGTAACAGGATGCTTGCGCCCATTGTGAATGACAAAGATGTGTGTTTCATGGTTATTCTCCTACTCTGTAAGTTATGGTTTAACCGCTATCCGATTGAACAGCGCTGGCCGCGCCGTAAACTCTCATCGTGGCCCAAGGATCAATATTGCAACTGCCCGCCCTGTTTCTTGGCTAATATCCGGGCGGCGGAGCTACAGGTGAATAAATGACACCCGCATTACCGTATGCCTGGGTATACCAGGAAGAACCGCACTGATAATAAGTCACGCCGTTAACCACAGCCGTGTTGGGAGTGCATGGAAGACTTGCGGAACTCGATGGCGGCGGCGCATAGACGACGGTCGTAGAAGGGGCCGTTGTGGTTGTCGACTGGCCAGCCGCGTAGCCTCCCATCGCGCCCAGCGCGGCGGCTCCGATCGCGACGGCGGCGACTTCGCCATCGTCCCAGTTGTCATCATCGTAATGCCCAGACGGTGGCGGGTAATACCCTCCGCCGTGGTAGGACTGCGCGGTTTGCTGCCTCGCTTGCGTCCGATCGGTGGAACCCTCCTGGCGCGTGTCAGTTCTGGCAGTGTATCCTTCTTGACGCTCCTCGACGTTTTGATTCGAGTATTGCTGCCGCTGGGCCTGATTCGCCGTCGAAGTCGTCTGACGGCCTTGCTGGGTCGTCGCACGGTTCGTGGAAGCGGTCTGAGCGGTCTGCGACCGGCCAGACGCTCTGGACGCGGAGGCCGCCGAAGTTCCGGCTCCTCTCGATCCGTATTGTCCCGCGCCGGACGAGAGGCTGCCGCTTGCGGCGGCGCCGCTACGGGAAAACCCGCCGCCGCCAGCACCGCCTCCACCGGAGAAGCCACCCCTTGCGCCTCCCCCGCCGCCACCGGAGAAACCGCCTCCGCCCCCGCCGCCTCCACGCCCACGGGCGACAGCATCATCGACGGATCCTATGAGTAAAACGATCGTGGCCGTCATAGCCGTAACGATAAAGTAGGGTTTGGTATTCATTTTTTCCCTCCGGTTTGTTCTGTTTTTTTAGGGCCCTCAAGCGCGACTTGGGGCAACTGTGCGAGGAAGGCAATCTTCCGTGCCCCTTCGGGTGGCGTGAACACGAACAGGTTATCCTGAATGGCGGGGGCAAGGTTCCAATCGGAAAATACCGCTCTGAACGACGGCTGGCCGTCCGCATTCTTGTAGGTCAGCACCACGCGGAGCGGCAACGGCTGGGCGCCCGCCGGGACCCAGACCTGATAATCAACCGTTTCGGTACGTCCCGCCAAGTGATGGACCGGTGTCCCGTGAATCACGTCTTTCTCCACATAGTCGAGCGCCTGCGTCCGATTTTCGAGTTCGGCCGGAAACCGGCTGAGCAGGAGCGCGGCAAGCGGCAACCGCATGTGCAGATCCTTCAGGAAATAGGTGACCGCCTCGTCAATGCCTCCGGGTTTGGAAACTTGTGCATAGACGTTCTGCGTCGGACTAAAAGTCGTGATCGTCTTGCCGTCGTACAGGACGAGATGCTTCTCGCCGTCGCTATGTTCCACCTCCACCCTAAGCCCATTGGGCCGGCTCACGGTGATCCTCCGACTCTCGCCGAATTCGATCTTCTGACCCGATTCCTGGAGCACTTCGAAACTGCCCGCCAGGTTCACGGTGAAGCGCGGAGTCTTGGCCAGATACTCGGCCATGCTCATGAGTATTTTTTTGGGATCGCGCTCCGTTGCGGCCACTGGCGTTTCCGCCGAGATAACGGCAGCCGTGGGTTGTGGCCGAATTGCCGCTTGTTCCTCTGCGCAGCCCACCATGATCAACGGTGCTATTGCACACAGAACAGAGCGTGTTAAGCTCCAACGATATTTTTTCATGGTTTCCTCTCCTCTTGATGAGTATCAAAATAAAATTAACGACCCTTTGCACCGGCTTCCGATCACTTGGGCACGACCTAGATTGTGGGGCCGCGGTCGTTCCCGTCGCGAGATCAATAACAACCTTGTTCAGTCCGTCCGTGACTGTGAACACTGCTTAAGACACCTTAAAAACACTAATCGGTAATCTACCAACATCAGTTGCCCGCGGCTATTGGACTTTAGGCTTAGTCGCTTTGAAGAGACCGCTCAAAAAAATCACTCAGACGGAGTATTTTTTAAAAACGGAGGCTGCTTTGATGTAAACATCCATCCCGCTAAAGCCCTTCTCCCCAGCGGTACTGCCAGGTAATTCCGATCGTGTCGAAGAAGCTATCGGTTCGGGCGTGAACTACGGTATTGCCGGAAATCTTGATCGAATTCTGCTGGTTGAGCGGAAACGAAAGCGTGGCCCCGACACGCCAATTCTGTTGAAGGTTATCGGCGGTTTTGTCGTCCCTGGTGACACGACCGCCGGTGTAATAATTGGCGTCCAAAGCGCCCCATATGCCCGACCCGAAACTGTAAATCAGATGCCCTTGAAAGTTATAGAGGGGTGCCTGTTCCTGGGTCTTTGCCAGGAACGGCTGGTCGTTATCGGTAAAGACGAACACCCCGGCAGCGAATTCGCCGATCAATGGTCCCCATGCCTTGGAAAGGCCAATTTCGGGTTTGATGGTCCAGCGATTGGTGCCGATATTGACCAGTTTCTGCGGATCGTATTGCCCGCCCGGGGGCGATACCGCAAGACTGGCGCCGATAATGGTGTCCTGCCGGTACCTGGCGAACTCTTTCATCGACAGAGCCGGAGCGCCGTAAAGATTCAAGTACAAACGAAAGAGTGGATCGGCAAAACCGGAGATTTCCCGGCTTTTTTGCTGCCTCAGGACATCCGCCTGGCCCGATAACCAAGCCTGGGGGAGGATGATGTCAACCTTGCCTGACTTTCCCCATAAATCCAGTGAACGCACATAGGCAAGAAAGCTACTGTGAATTTCCATCTTACCGTTCTCAATCGGCACCGATGGGGCAAACGTCACATTGCCTTTGGTATAAGCGTATCCGGCGAGCAGAAAATTGACTCCGACAGGGATGTTGGAATAGGACCGAGGTTCGATGTCCGTCGCGCATACCGAAGATGACGTTATTACCAGAGTCGCCAGCACGGAGAGTCTGGCGAATAAACTCGGAAACCTCAAATTCGTTACCTCCCCTCTTGCAATTTACAGCATTACTGAATCCAACCTTCCTGCTGAAATCGGGTTCTTAATCTTTCAGTTATTTCATCAACAATTTGTTGGGTTCTGCCTTCGACTGTGCTGCTACCGCTCGATTCGCCATAAATCTTCATGCCTGTGTTGATAATCAGCCCGGCAGGATTGCCGGTGGCGATTGCACTGACGGCCCCCAGCGCAACGCCTGGGGTTTTGCTACCCGCCGCATCGCCGGTACCGCCTCCCACTCTTCTTAGCCCTTGAGGTGTCACTTGATAGCCTTCAACCTGCACATTCAGCTCCGATGCACCTGAACCAAAACCAATTGCGACACGCTCCGCTGTACTCCCCTCATCCACCGAAACGATATTGCCCTTAAGCACAATATCGTCGATTTGCATCGTTGTTGTCGGCGAACCCGGCTCAGCCGACAGTCCCATTTGACGAATGCTGCTGACTATACCGCTGGCAATTTCTCTGCCAATTTCAGCTTGCAGGGAGGCATTGGCTGAAGATGTCGGCGCAAAGTCATAGACCCAGATCTGGTTAGGTCTTGGCAACTGTTCGGCCGCCGCCAAACCCGGGCCTGTGGTGACGGGGGCCAATTCCGGGCTTGTCGTGATGCTGGTTGAGGCACAGCTGGTGATTAGTAGTACTAAATATAGGTAAAAGAGGTTAGTTGATACTTTTTTCATTTTAATGGTTTCCATAATCTTAAAACTATAACCAGTCATTATATTCCTGCACAAACAGGCCTCGCTATTGGACCTTAGATCAAGTCCAAGAGATCTGCTCCCCGCTAAGCTTTTCAACAAAAATTTTCATCGAAAATAAAAAAATCAGTGTTCTAATTAACAACGGGGGAATATAGTTTGCTAAATTAAAACCTCAGCAGGTAAAAATGATGAAAAAGCCAATCATACTCCTATTTTTTCTGGTTTTTACCGGCTGTGCGTCCCTGGTATATCAGGCTGAAAATTATGAAGCCTTATACGGACCGTCTACACCTAAACAACGGCGGCTGACTGAAGAGGACGCGGCCCTGAGTCAGCAGCAAAATAAAGTCTCATTTTACCAAGACGTCAAGCCGATACTGGACTCGCGCTGCGTGGTCTGCCACGGTTGTTATGATGCGCCTTGTCAATTAAAACTCGGCTCTGGCGAGGGCATTGACCGAGGTGCCACCAAACAAATTGTTTATGACATCTCCCGCTTGAAAGCCGCCGTTCCCACCCGGCTTTTTATCGATGCCTCGGATACGGCGGGCTGGAGACAGAAAGATTTTTATCCGGTTTTAAATGAACGCCGCGATTCAACAGCCGCCAATCTGGATAATTCGGTCCTGGCCAAATTAATTCAATTAAAACGCCAGAATCCGCTATCCAATACAGGAAAACTGGATAAGGATTTTGATTTTGACATTAGCCGCGACCTGCAATGCCCGACGGTAGAAGAATTCCCCAAATACCAGCACCAGCATCCCCAATGGGGCATGCCGTACGCGCTGCCCGGCCTGTCTCAGAAAGAAGAAGATACCCTGCTGCGATGGCTCAAGAAGGGAGCAAAAGTCGAGCCGCAGCCGCCCTTACCGAAACCATCAGTCGCGGAGGTAGAGAAATGGGAAAATTATTTCAACGGCCCTACCCTGAAACACCAACTCGTTTCCCGTTATCTTTATGAGCATCTGTTTATCGGGCATCTTCATTTCCAGGGACATCCCGAACAGGAATTCTTTCGCTTGGTGCGCTCGAAAACGGCCCCCGGTCAGCCTATCGAAGAAATTAATACGGTACGGCCTTATGATGATCCAGGCACGGACGCTTTTTATTATCGTTTACGGCCGGTGACCGAAACGCTTGTGGACAAGGTTCATTTCGTCTACGAATTAAGCGATCAGAAGATGCAGCGCTATGATGAACTGTTCTTTCAGCCGGATTATCAAGTCACCGCACTCCCCACCTATCGCCCCGAAGTCGCGGCGAATCCGTTCAAGGCATTCATTGAACTGCCGCTGGTATCCAAGTATCGCTTCCTGCTCGATGACGCCGAATATTTTGTGACCGGATTCATCAAAGGCCCTGTATGCCGTGGTGAAATTGCAACCGAGAGCATCAGGGATCACTTCTGGGTAGTCTTTATTCAACCTGGCTGGATTGATCCCCATAAAGTGACCCAGGCTCTGGCCGAAAACAACCAGGTTCTGGGTTTGCCCGGAGAAGAGGCTGATAAAATCGGCTTGTTCGGATTTACCAAGTATGATGAGTTCGGCAAGCAATACCTCAAAATTAAAGATGCGTTTATTAATCTGATACTGCCCAAAGATCAAGGGTTTGATCTGAATTATATCTGGGACGGGGACGGCGAAAATCAAAATGCGGCGCTGACCATTTTCAGACATTTCGACAGCGCCACCGTGACGAAAGGCCTTATTGGAGATACCCCGTTAACGGCCTGGGTGCTTGATTATCCGATTTTTGAACGGCTGCATTATTTATTGGTTGCCGGTTTTAATGTTTATGGTACAGCAGGGCATCAGGTCGCAAGCCGGACCTATATGGATATTTTACGTCAGGATGGTGAAGACAATTTTTTACGTTTTATGCCCGCGATGCAGCGCCAGTCGATCTATAACAGTTGGTATTTGGGTAAGGATGGTTTGCGGACGGCTGACGCCTTATTCAGCATCGGCCATGCAACCCGGATAAAATACCAATCCACGGATTATAAAAAGGAATTCTTTGCTCAGGTCAGACAGCGACTGGGCAAGGCGGCTGGTCCCGTCGATGGCATTAACCAATGTCCGCAAGAGGATTGCATCAGAGCGGGTACCACTCCCGTTCAACAGCAAGTCGATCGCGAAATGCGCCAGCTTGCAAAATTGAAAGGGCTTGATTTGGGTGCATTACCGGAAATGTCCCTGCTCCGGGTAAAAACCGGCGATCCAGAAGGAGACCTGGTCTATACCCTGCTGATCGATAAGGCCTACAGCAATATCTCGAAAATGGTGTCCATGGACTCCCGCAGGCTGCCTGAAAACGACAGGATTACGATCGTCCCCGGTTTTGTCGGCAGCTATCCGAACTTTTTCTTTAGCGTAGAAAAAAACCGACTGGGCGAGTTTGTGAATAAAATTCAAAGCGCCAGGTCCGAAGCTGATTTGGAACCACTCTACAGTCAATTCGGTATACGCCGCAGCAATCCCGAAATCTGGCAACAGATGGATTGGTTTAATCAACAGCATAAAAAATACCGAGGCTTACAAGCGGGACTGCTCGACCTGAGCCGCTATGAAAATCTGTAAAGAGGTAATAATTTATTAGGAGACACACTATGCTTCGGTCGTACATCGATCACATAGTTTTTTTGTCGGTGCACTGGATGATGTTCTTTGCTACGGTTGCAGCTCTCTGCGCGATTTTATACGGCTTTATTTCGATTCGGTGGATCAATAAACAACCGGCCGGTAACGCACAAATGCAGGCGATTGCCGCCGCCATACAGGAGGGCGCCAAAGCTTACTTATCGCGGCAATACCAGATCATCGCGGCGGTTGGCATGATTCTGTTCGCGCTAATTGCATTCTTCTTGAACTGGGAAACCGCAGGCGGTTTCTTTATAGGCGCGGCGCTTTCGGCAATGGCAGGCTTTATCGGTATGAATATTTCGCTGCGCGCGAATGTCCGTACCGCCCAGGCAGCCTATCAAGGCACCGATCAGGCCTTTTGGGTTGCGATCAGAGGTGGCTCCATCACCGGCATGCTGGTTGCAGGCCTCGGGCTTTTGGCCGTCAGCGGCTACTACGAAATCTTACGGCTCAACGATGTACCTGATCCCTTGCACGCGATGACTGGAGTCGCTTTCGGGGCCTCTTTGATCGCCATATTTGCCCGCCTCGGAGGGGGTATTTTTACCAAAGGTGCCGATGTCGGCGCCGATCTGGTCGGTAAAATCGAGGCCGGCATTCCCGAGGACGACCCGCGCAATCCGGCCGTCATCGCGGATAATGTCGGCGACAACGTAGGCGATTGTGCCGGCATGGGAGCTGATTTATTCGAATCATACACTGCTTCGCTGATCGCAACGATGATCCTGTCGAGCCTTTTGGTAACAGGCAATCACAACATCACCCTCTACCCGCTCGTGTTAGTCGGCATCTCGATCCTGACCTCGATCATCGGCATCTTTTATATCAAGATAGGCCGCGACGGCAACATCATCTACGCCCTGTACCGAGGGATGATCGTATGTGCCGTTTTGACGATATTGATCTATTACCCGGTCACGCAATGGCTGCTCGGAGAGACTCTGATCATCAGTGGCAAGACGGTGCCGTCTCTGAATCTTTTTTATTCGGCAGTGATCGGTCTGGGTTTAATGGGCGCCTTAATGCCGGTGACCGTTTATTATACTTCCAGCGCCTATGCCCCAGTCCGATACATTGCCAAGGCATCGACGACCGGTGATGGCACGAATGTGATTGCAGGGCTCAGTGTGTCGATGAAAGCCACGGCGGCGCCGGTGATGCTGATTTGCGCGAGCATGTGGCTAACCTATCAGCTCGCCGGTTTGTTCGGCATTGCGATTGCTTCGGTCGGCATGTTGTCGTTGACCGGTCTGATCGTCGCGATGGATGCCTATGGACCGATTACCGATAATGCGGGCGGCATCGCCGAAATGGCAAAACTGCCCCCGGAAATTCGCAAGATTACCGATGCCCTGGATGCCATCGGCAACACCACGAAAGCGGTGACCAAGGGGGCTGACATGGGGTCTGCGGGGTTTGCGGCGCTGGTGCTGTTTTCTGACTATACCACTCAACTGGGAGGGCTGGTTTGCGACCTCGGCGATATCAGAGTCATTATCGGCTTGTTGCTCGGAGCCCTGATTCCCTATGTGTTTGCCGCACTGGCCATGGAAGCCGTCGGCAAGGCCGCCGGCGATATTGTCGATGAAGTCCGCCGTCAATTTAGGGAAATTCCCGGCATCATGGATTATACCGCCAAGCCGGATTATTCCCGAGCAGTCGATATACTGACCATTTCGGCGCTCAAAAAAATGTGGGTGCCGTCTTTATTGCCGGTTTGCGTTCCGATCATCGTGGGATTCACCTTAGGTAAAGAGGCTTTGGGCGGCGTGCTGATCGGTGCAATTGTTTCCGGCCTGTATCTTGCGATCTCGATGACCGTGGGGGGAGGCGCTTTCGACAACGCCAAAAAATATATCGAGGCGGGGCACTATGGCGGCAAAGGTTCTCCCGCGCATAAGGCCTCGATCACCGGCGATACCGTCGGCGATCCCTATAAAGATACGGCCGGCCCCGCCGTCAATATCAATATCAAAATGATCAATATTGTGGCCTTGCTGATTGCGCCGTTGCTGTGAGATTAGCCGCGTTCCGACGCCGAAACGTGAAAACGAACCCCTCTATTCCACCGATGGTTCTGTTTTAAAACTCGCTTCCTTGCACTCAGCGCCCGACCTGCCAGGTTTCAATCCTGGCAGGTCTTCAGGGGAAAAATGATTCCCGGTGAAATCTTCAAGTAAATTTCTTCTTTAACTTCCAAAAAGCAACCGCCGTAGCCAGACCCATCGTACAAGCGGAACCTATCAATATCAAACCCAGAAACAAGGTTTGCCTGAACGTATAGTCCACCAATGCCTTGCCGCTGGCCTGTGCTTGCCCGACCGCCCCGCCCAATCGGGTTGACAGTTGGTCAATCCGGCCGGAAGCCAGGGTCTGATCGAAAGCTTGCAGCAATTTGACCAAATCTTGCGCGGAGGCGTTGATTTGCGCTGCGGCGGCCGTGTAGTCGTTGATCCGGAACGGCTCGGCGTTCGGGTTCGATGGCCAGGCTTGGAGTTGCCGAACCACATCTTGAAAAGACTTCAAGGTGGCTGTTGACGCATCGGACATCTGTTTGCCCGCGTCCAGTGCTTTCTCGGTCTGTCCGGCGAGACGGGTAAGTCCCGGTTCGTGCTTGTCCAGGGCCTGGACGATCTGTTCGCGCTCGGCGCTGATGAATCCCGGCAGACTCTCCACGGTCTGGCTGAAGCGGTCTGCCGATGCGGACAGTTGGCTGGCGCTGCCGAGCAGTTTTTCCATCTGCGGCATCTCCGCCGTCTGCAATATCAGCAACTCGGTTTCCCAACGGATCAGGGTCGGCATGTGTCTAGCCAAGAACAAGCCGCGTTCCGCGAACAGCCGAGTGTTGGCCAGTTCGCGCGTGGCGGGGTCGAGTCCCATCAAGGGGTCGATCGAGAGCAGATTGAATACACTGCTGGTTATGCCTTGGCGGGAACTGCGGTTGGTTTGTGCGACTTCGGACGCAAAGCTAAGCGATCCGAGATCACTCGGTGAACGCACATTCGGATGTTGCTCGTGCCACGTTTTGATCGCGGCGCGCAGTTCCACAAGCTGTTCTTTTTTTAGCGCCGTCGCGGCGATCCGCCACATCTCTTTCTCAATCTCTTGCGAGGCGCGCAGATAAGGTTTGGCGGATTCGCCGTAAAACTTGGGTATCCAATAATCCTCGACATTCATCCGGTTCAAGCTGGCCAGGATGGTCATATCGAGGAGGTTGGCATAAGTATTGGCACCCGTAACGATGGCCAATATATCATTGGTAGCGCTGATACGGCGCCTCAAAAGAGTACGCCTTCGGGTGCCCTTATCATCTTCCCGCTGCAACTTGCCGATAGCGAGATTGAGTGACTCAATAGAATTGTCAGCAATGCGGAGCAACTGGGATTGCAGTTCGACGGGATCGGTCGCCTCGGTTTCCCGAAACAGGGCGCGGATACCCTTCTCTGGCAACTCCAGGGTCGTTTTGAGTAAGTTGCAGCCGCTCACACCCAAGGCCAAGGCGAGTAGCAGAACGGCTTTCGGCACCCAACTATGGGCATCCGGACAGGAAGGCTGATGCACTGCACGCATGATTTCATCCCCCCCAATTATTCGCCTCGGCACGCCCGATTGCACGACTCAATTCCCCTGAATCGTGACCACCGGCGGTTGGGCTTTCTCACCTGTTTCCGCCAGTGTCATGATGATCATCAGGAAGGTAAAGACGCCCTTTGACCTGTAATCGCGGTCGTCGATCCAATAACAATAGTCGCGATATTTGACCGCGGCGAAAGCATCAGCCGAGCATGAGTTTTCCGCATGAATCTTAATCAAGGGCGACAGCGACTGGGTTTCTGCCGGCTCCACAATCTGCGGATAAGTACGGCCTTCCGCAATGTGCTCGGGCGGCACTTCGACATTTGAACCCAATAGATTCAGGATATGGAAGCCGGAACGGGTCTGGATAGCGATCGTGTCATCTTTTCCGGACAACGTGCCGCTGACGACCTTGAACTCCTGAAGATCCGGCCGCAACCCTAACAGCTTCCTGACCCGATCTCGATCGGCCTGGATTTCGGGTGGAAGATCCTTCTGACTGATGACCATTACCGTACCCTCCTGCTTCGATTCCTTGGACACTTCCACCCGCAATCCGAGAACGCCCGAGCCCTGGAGACGCTGCAAGGCCGCCAACAGCCTGACAAAATCGGGCTCCGCCGCATGGCCTCGCGCTCCGCCTTTGCGATTCGAGAGGCCGTTAATCGATTGCGCACCAATCTGTAAAAGCATATCTATGGGCCAGCCTTCCTGAGAAAGCCTTAATAAGTTCGGAGGCGGAATCGGCGTGATCATGACTTGCATAAAGTGAGCACCGGTCAGAGGAGTGTAGGTGATGGTCGGGCGATCGGTGTAGGTTGCCCCGGACCCCAGGTTCACGATATCGCCCACTGCGCTTGCGCTATTGAGCGAGGCCCCCACCGTCAAGGCCCCCTGTAACTGGTAACCGCTGATGATCTGTCCCACGTCTAGGAACACCGGGGTATCGGCATAGCGCATCTTGACGATATTGAGCAGGGTTTGCTGTTTCCATGAACTCGATATCGCATTGATGTAATCGAAGCGGTCGCGATCCACGCTTGGCGGTCCAAAGCTGCCACACCCTTGCAGACTGAGCACGATACCCGCCAGCAGGCACCGGTATTTCAGAGGACGTTTTAAAAGACTGCGAGACCAAGTCATGCTTTTACTCTCCAACTGCCAAGTCGCCGATTCGGTGCTTTTCATTCTTTTCCCGCATCATAACAAAATCCCCACCAAACGCTTAATCAGTTCTTCCAGGGAAATCATCGTCAATGTCAGTGGCAGCAACGGCGCCAGTAGTGCGATAGTGGTTTGCAGCACAGCGGTTTTACTGAACGGAAACGGTCGCATCGTCTGTACGACCTCAAAGCTGCCCGCCATATCGTTCAAGGATTGAATATCGCCGCTGCCGACCAGTGGCTCATCCAGCGATGCTCCGCCGCGCAGCCATTTGTCGTCAAATTCACGAACGTAGCGGTTCGCCAGTGCGCCATATTCAAGCAGACCCTGCCGTTTGGCTTGCGCCAGACGGGGAGCGAACACGCACAAGGGGCCGAGCACGAGCAGCAACACAAAAATCACGGCGACTACGATCTCCGGTTTAAAGTCCAAGAGTGTTTTGCCCTCATAGAAAATGTAGTTGGAGATCAGACCCGCCAGCAAAGCGCCTTGAGACAGCAGTAGCGGCACAAATGCCGCCGCGCTTCCCCCGAGAAAACCGAGTCCTGCGGCCCGGTCGGGATGCGTCGGCACGAGATGCAGTTCCAGTCGGGAAACCTGCCACAGGAACCGCACCCAGATGAAAATGCGAAAATACCAGCGCGCTAAGAGGAATTGAAAAATCGGAATGCTGACATAGGCGTACCAATACCCTGCCAGGGAATAGTGGCGATGCCCATCCACGATGGCCGCATACCAGGTAGCCGATTCGAGCGCCATCTGACTTGACCAGAGGTAATGCATTGCCGTGAATACCAGGACAATCAGCAATACCTCGATCACTATCGAATTGCGCAAGCGCATCGCAGAGCCGATAATGGCTTCGAACTCCAGGAGGGATCGCGCTGGAACGATCCCGCGCTCGGTAAATTGCCGGACGACCAGCCTGATTCGCTGATGGACCGCAAGCTCCGCGACCAACAGCAATGGCAAGGCCAAGAGAAAGCGAACGTGTACATCCACGTCATACACGAAAGGGACTTTAATCGCCCCGCCCAGCGCCTCACCGTTCAACAGCGAAAGCACCAGCAACGGCAACCAGGTCAACAGGGAAAAGAAAATCAATCGGCGCTTGACCAAACCCAATGCATCGGTCGTTAGCCCGGCGTGAATAAAAAGCTGAAAGAGCGGCCCCCCCAACACCAGGGAAAAATCTTCAGCCTGTTTTTTGTCGGCTGAATAGTTCATAGGATTTTAAATATCAAAAAGTCGGAATAATTCGGATAATTCACTGTTTCCACGCTAATCTCCCCAAATTAATGAACATCAAGAGTAGAGGCTGTAATCTTTGATAAGTTTAGTAACAAGCTATTTAAGTTTCTTAGCAAAGAAACACTTTATATTGTTTGAGTGACGAAAAGTTAACATTAAAATTAAATAAAATAATAAATTTCAAACGCTTAAAAAAATATTCGCGTAGCCCGGCATCATTTATGCCATCAACAAACGAGGTGTGATGAAAAATCCCTTGTCAGTTTATTGGAAAGGGCTTACTTCTCTTTGTAATCCCATGAGTTTCCCAAAAGACTCAAAATAATCAATAGGTAGTTTTACTAAGTTTTTAAATGAGGCGTCTTTTGTTAACATTGATATTTACCGAAATAATTAGCCAATATTTGTCCATTTCCCCCTAAACAGAGGAAATTTTATCTCTTGGCTAGGCGCTTAACAGGAGAGAGTTTTATGCGAAAAAATTACGTTCTGGCTGCTGCCTCGCTATCGGCAATGAGCTTTTTGTCAATGGTTCAAGCCGACGAGTATCAAGATGATCGATGGTATATCGCTCCTTACGGGACCTTTATCAATTCCGGCGGCGATCGGAGGGCTGATGATGGTTGGGGCGGAGGCATGGGACTCGGTAAAATGCTTGACGAACATTTGAATGTCGAAGCGAGGGGTTTTTACCAAGGTTTTGGCGGCGATTCGGGCAACTGGGATCTGACCGGCGGTTCCGCAGATCTGCAATATTATCTTTTTCGGGATACCTTCTCGCCTTATGCCGTTTTAGGCTTAGGCGCAATGAATACCAGCCACGGGGGTGATAGCGGCGTAGGCTTCATCGGTGAAGCGGGCGTTGGTTTTACCTATGACGTGATGGATAATTTTATGCTGCGTAGCGATGTTCGCTATCGTTACAACAACAATTTTAATGCGCAAGTCCAGCCCGGCACGGATGAGTTTCATGACATGACCGTCAATGTCGGTTTCGTCATTCCGTTTGGCGAAAAACCGGCTCCGGCTCCGGCTCCTGCTGTTGCCAAGGCCGAGCCCCTTGCTCCGGAACCTACGCCCGTCGAGGCAGATTGCTCGACTCTCGATGGAGACAACGACGGTGTCAATAATTGTGATGACAGATGCCCGAACTCTTTGAGCGGCATTCATGTTGGCAAGTACGGCTGCTGGATAGTCGACGTGAAATTCGACAACGATAAAGACATCATTAAACCCCAATATTATCCGAATCTTGACAGCGTCGCCGAGGCGATCAAAAAGCATCCTGATACCAGGGTTGAAGTACAAGGCCATACCAGTAAAACCGGATCTTACGAACACAATATGGACCTGTCCGAACGCCGTGCAAAAGCAGTTAAGGATTATCTGGTCGACAGCCACCACCTGCCCAATGTAACCTCGCGCGGTTATGGCTGGACGCAACCCATCGACACCAACGATACCGAAGAAGGCCGCGCCAATAACCGCCGCGTGCAATTGGAAGTTGAGGGCAAACCGCAAGCTGAGCATTAACCCCGCGTAAGGGCTCGATGTAGGGTTTACAAGGCAGGAATAGTTAACACTTTCCTGCCTTTTTTTTTGCTCGTTATTGAGCTCACGAAAACTTTGTTCCACTCTCACCCCATTGCATTTTAATGACCTGTTTTACTGATTGAGAAATGGAGAAGGCTGATGAACAACGAACACAAGGTGTTACCCGAAAAATCGTTGGAAAAGCTGATCTCGCACAAAGTGCTTGACTTATTCATCCGTGCCGGATTGATCAGTTTTTTAGTGGTTTATTGCTATCAAATATTCAAACCGTTTTTCGGCTTGATGTTATGGTCGGTGATTTTGGCCGTGGCCCTGTATCCCCTTCATACCATAATCGCCCGCAAGATGGGGGGTAAAGACGGTCGTGCCGCAACGGCCTTGGTGCTGGTGATACTGTTGAGCGTATTAATCCCCACCACGTTATTGGCCATTTCCTTCGCGGATTCAACGACCGGTTTAGTGAAACAAATCCAAAGCGGAACATTGCAAGTCCCCGCGCCCAATGAATCTGTCGCCGGATGGCCACTGGTGGGAAAACAGTTATACGCGCTATGGGCGTCAGCGCATTCGGACCTGGGCGCTGTGATAACGAAATACGAACCCAAAATTGCCGTAGTCACCAAACAAGCTCTGGGCTATGCGGCCAGCGCCGGCACCGGCGTTTTGATGTTTTTGGTTGCCTTGGTGCTTGCCGGGATCTGGATGGCTTACGGCTCATCTGGCCATGCGGCGGCCAAAGCCATTACCAAGCGAATGGCTGGAGACGAGGAAGGAGAAGCCTTAGTTGCGCTTTCGACCTCGACCATCCGTGCCGTGGCGCAAGGCGTCATCGGCATCGCCTGCATTCAAGCCCTGTTACTGGGGGCTGGATTTATCCTGGTAGGTATTCCCGCCGCCGGAATTTTGGCTTTGTTGGTCTTGGTGTTAGGCATCATGCAAATCCCTGCCGCCCTGGTTGCACTGCCGACCATCGTCTATGTGTTATCCACCCATGAATCGACTCCGGTGGCGATTATGTTTACTGTTTATACCCTGGTTGCCGGTATGGTCGACAATATTCTCAAACCCTTGATGTTGGGCCGTGGCGTGGACGCCCCCATGCCGGTGATTTTATTGGGCGCGCTAGGCGGCATGGCGACCGGCGGCATTATCGGTTTGTTTCTGGGCGCGGTGATGTTGGCCTTGGGTTACCAATTGTTTATGGCTTGGGTATATCGTGAAAATGAAGAGGAGGATGCCAAGGAGAGTGCCGGATAAGGCCACTCTCGGTTGCAGCGATGTCTTGACCGGCCACCGTCGGATGCGCTGCGCAGCCTGGAAGTGAGTCTATGTGGCTGAAAACCAGAAAATAGACATAAAAACTTTACATTAACGGCTCGATTATTACCCGTCAACATTTATGTCAAAAACTATCGCTCCCCCCAAAATCACTCATTCCTTCACGGCCTTTTTCAGACTCCCTTTATTAGGTCTAATCGTCTTACTCATTGAAGGTTGCGCCACTCCAGTGGGCATCGATCCGGTAGACATTCAGACCGGTTATCAATTAAATACGGAAAATGCGCTATCGTCAGGAAAGCCTTCCGAAGCCGCAAAAACGGTGCTCAGGCGAAATGGGCTGATGGATCGGTTCGAAAACGAACCGGAAAGGGTACTGGCGGAACTCCACGCCGAACTTAAACCAACCGGCGACGAGGACAAATTGTTCGCATTGGCGGAATTGTCGTTGTTGCATGCCCAAGAAACAGATAACCATGCCTACTTCCTGGCGGCGGCGGTTTATGCTTGGTCACTCTTGTTTCCGGGCGATGGTCAAAGTGTCCAGATCAAGGCTTCTGATCCTCGTTACCGGCTGGCCTACGACCTCTATAACCAAGCGCTTGCACAGGGTCTGGCGAATCCGGAAGACAGCGATGAGGATGAAGTGGAAGTACAAATAAAACCGGGAGCCTATCAGTTGCCTTTCGGAGCCTTAGATTTAACCCTCGACGAAACCGGACTGTCTTGGGGCGGCTACAATCTCGAATACTTTGTCTCGACGGCGTTCTTGGAAGTTCGAGGATTTAGAAATCGCTATCGTAACCCGGGGATTGGCGCCACTCTCGCCGCCAGCATTTCCAGTAAGCATTCAGCATCCAAAGTAGCAGGAGCGAATCGTCTGGGGCCGCATACCAAAGTGCCGGTATGTGTGAATAGAGGCATTATCAAAAATCACGACCAATGGCTTGATATTTTTCTAACCAGTCGACTGACTTTTGGTTTAAGCTTTAACTTTTTATTATCTGGAAATCAATCATGAAATCTGATCATGCAAAGTTGGCTTTGTTTGCTTTTGGCAGTGTATTAGCGGTTGCTAGCAGCACGGTTATCGCAAAAGACTTAACGTCTAAAGTGACTTATTTAGAGCAGGGTTGGGACGTTGAACAAAGGGCTGCCTTTTACCAGACCACGCAAGGCTCCAGAATGTTACCTTATGATTGGTTCCTGAACTTAGAAGTCGAAAAAGGATGCCAAAAATTAAGCGCAGCGTCTAACTTGAGGAAAATGGGGTTTTTAGTCGATGAACGTAGCGACACGAATCCCGATAAATTACCTGTTGGTTTGGCTAAGGATGTAGATCCTGTCAAAGGCGATTCCATAGGCCTTACCTGTGCAGCCTGCCATACAGGTCAATTAAAGTACAAAGGCTCAACTGTTCGTATTGATGGCGGACAAAGCATGATAGACCTTGAACAACTGCAAAATGGCATTCTTGCCTCATTGGAGGCGACGCTCAAAAATGATCAAAAATTTGCCCGCTTCTCTAAAAAAATTATTGGCAAGTTGGCTTCTGATGATCAACGCAATGACCTGACGGCAAAAGTTATCCATTATCGCGATTGGTGGAAAGGCCGTATTGAGCGCAGCAAAGGCCTTACACCCCATGGCCCCAGCAGAACCGATGCCTTTACCATCATAGCGAACGAGATTACCTGTTATTCCCTGAACATACCGGAGAACTGCGCCGCTGCGGTAGCGCCCAATCAATATCCGTTTTTGTGGAATACGCCGGATTTTGAATGGGTACAATACAATTCGTCGGTACATAGCCCTCTTGGCCGTAACGTAGGTGAAGTGACGGGAGTCTTTGCCGAGACGGAAATTCGTTCAGACGGCTCGGTCGGTTCCAGCGCAAACATTAATAACTTGTATGATTTGGAAGAGTTGTTAAAAAAGTTGCATGCACCTGCCTGGCCGGAAAAAATACTGGGCAAGATCGACACCGGCCTTGCCAACCAAGGGGACGTCATTTTTGCTGAAAAATGTTTGAGTTGCCATACCGAGGATCCACAACCGCGAACCGAGCCCAACAAATATGGTACTACCTTTGCGAAAGTGAATTTCGAGACACCTTTAAGCGTGCTGCAAACTGACTCAACGGCTGCCTATGCATTTGCAACCCGTCGCGCTTTACCCGGAGCTTTTTTACCCATTGTGAACGCGTTGGGGATTGTCGGTGCTGATAACAAAGTCCCCGTGGCTTCATTATTGAATATTTCCGGTTCAGCTATTCTCAAGGAGTTCTTCACAACTGGCGACTTGTTGAGAAGCCCGATTGAATACCTCGGCTACCGCGAATCGCTCAGCCCTACGATTGCACAACTGACAACTTACAAAGCACGCCCTTTGAATGGCGTTGCCTTTACCGCTCCGTATCTGCACAATGGCTCGGTCGCATCCATGTATGAACTTCTATTGCCGGCCGCCGAGCGTCTTGATAAGTTTTATGTCGGTAGTAAACAATTTGATCCGATTAACCTAGGTTTCTCGACTAAGCGCGAGGCCCATAGCGTTATGCTCGATACATCTACTCTGGGTAATGGCAATTCAGGCCATGAATTTGGCACGGATTTAAGCCATGACGAGCGTATGGCGGTTATCGAATATATTAAAACGTTGCAATAGCCATAATTGGGGATCCCTGGGAACGCCGAGCCTCACCACCGGACATGCGGTTTTCCGTATCCGGCGGTTGAACCTAGCGACTCAAGTTGTCGCAAAATATGATGGCACCAGAGAGTATTTTCAAGTCCGTGGAAGCCACGCGATCAAAAATCATTTGTTCGCGGCGATTTACGGTTATGTACATTTGCAGCGCCTAAAAGTCCTGGATCTGATCCGGAATTGCCATCGTTTGGCGAGATTCATTCAACGAAGTCATCGCTGCATTTATTGTGGATATTATGCCAGGAGGGAGTATCTCAACCCACATTTTCAGCCAGCCGTCAATGCGTAACTTCTATAGACAATCACACCACCGCCTCAATGCATTCCTCGGAATCGTTCCTCTGATTATTGACCATCGCACTCACCTGCCAGGCCGACATATCGTCGTCGGGAGAGGGTTTCAGAAAGCTTTGAAGTAACTTGACATCATGGACTGTCGATTCAAGCCAATCATTCCAATGGCCGGGCGCTAGGATCACCGGCATATGATTTTGAATCGGACGCAGCAATGTGTTCGCCTCCGTCACGATCATGGCGCAGCTTTCCACATATTCCCCCTTCGGACTCCGCCATCTTTCCCAGAGTCCTGCCAAGGCCATCGGTAAGCGACTGCGCAGTACGATAAACCAGGGCAGCTTAGCTTTTGAACCCGGCACAGCTTGCCATGCGTAATACCCGTCCACGGGTATCAGGCAGCGCCGGCGCCGATAAGCGTCTCGGAATACTGGCTTATAAGCAATGGTGTCTGCACGAGCGTTGATAGCGGGATAACCGATGTCCCTGTTCTTCGCCCAACGTGGAATCAGCCCCCAGTGAGCTAATGTGAAGCACCTTCTATTGCTTTCCTCCCGCATCATTAGAATGGCTTGCGTCGGTGCGATATTAAATCGCGGGCGCAGGCCTGTCGGTACTTCCGCACTGAAGCGATGAGCTAAAGCAAATGGGTCACTGTAAAGAGCGAATCGACCACACATCGGTGTTTTATATTCGTTAATTATGCGCTGTTATCGCCGCTATCGTCGCCATCGGTGCCGATTTTTTTATTTTCCAGTGCGGCAACCCTCGTTATCATGACTAATGCTAAAACGATCGCCAAAACCATGACGACTTCGAACACCATCCTCAACATGGCTATCACCTCATTTGATGAAGATTACTTATTACCCGCCTTATGTTCTGCTTTTTCATACTGGAATATATTTTGGGTGCTTTCTATTGGGCCCCTATAATAACGAATAGTTCACCTCCCCTCTCCGTCGGGTTTTTATTTCATAAACCCTATTGCCACACTACCGATCAGCCGGTTAGCCCAGATTTGCCTATGTTCGCTTGGTTTACCAACACAGCGCGATGGACTTAGGCTCGAACCCAGCAATCGCGAACGATGGCCTGTGCATTATCTATTTGCCATATAGCTTATACAACCCAATAAGCTGCCACACAGATGCCGATAAAGCTGACAATGCTAAAAATTGTTTGGCGCTTAATTGAAGACTTTCCGCCAAATAAACGTGCCAGCAATATAGCACTAAAAGCGACGGTTACCGAGAGGGCTGCAAAGTTCATGACGAAAGGTGTCATGTGCACAAAATATTTCGTCAGTGTGGGCGAAAGCATATTGATCGCTAAGATACTTTTTATTATAAATTTAAGTTTTTTAAGCTCCGAACGTTTATCATAAACTCCGTACATAGGTACGGAGTCAAGCGCAATGGCACAAAATAACTTTACGATTGGCATACTGGCGGAAAAATCCGGGGCGACGATCGAAACGATTCGCTTTTATCAACGGCGCGGCCTGCTTGCAGAACCGGCAAGGCCGTCACAGGGCGTTAGGCGTTACTCCGAACACGATGTGCAGAGAGTGCGATACATTAAGCAAGGCCAAAAACTGGGTTTTTCACTCGCTGAGATTTCAGAGTTACTAAGTCTTGAGGAGGAACGGCATTGCGGGGAAGCAAAAGAAATCGCTCTTAGAAAGCTTATTCTCATCCGAGAACGTATCGAAGGCTTGATCTCGATGGAAACGGCCCTGTCCAATCTGGTGGAGAAATGCGGCAGCACCGGGGCGGCATGTCCGATCATCCATACCCTGCTAGGAAGATCGGAATAAGAAATTTGTGCTTGTTTCCTGCTTCGCCATCTTTATAGCGAGGTAGCCCCGATGAAGCCTTGAGGAATAGAGGAGGCTGATTCCCTAATCCCTTGATTTGTTTTCTTGCATCGAGACTGCCCGTCCCGCTTACAGTCATATATCTGATGTTGGTAACATAAAACGCAGCGATTCAACCGGCGCTGATAACGGCGATAAGCGCGCGTTGCCAGGAGGTCAAGACGATCAAACCGCGCTTTGTTATCGATGGATAACATATGCTGTTCTACCAACAACGCAGCGCAAAGGCTCCGTGCTTGATTTATCAGAACGTCATTATCCATTTCCCACTTACCTAGTATCCCGCGCTTCCATTCGATGTATGCAGCTTGCATAGAGACTATCAAATCATGGTTAATATCTGCCGACATCTCCACCCCCACCATTCCACATAAATTTACAATTTCGATTCGCAAAAAACCGCCAAGGCAATAAACATTCAGCCAACCACCCGGCCAAAGCCGCCAAAGCCTTGATCGCTAGAATCCCGCCGCGCTTCTCCACATATTACCAGATATGCACCGCCCAACCCCTTCCGCCAAGCGACAGGCCTATCACTTTGTTGCCGATATTCAGCCGCACGCCTTTGGCCATTCTTGCCCTTTGCTTGAATCTGAAAATCATAGCCACCTCGCTCCAGCAAATAAAGTCAGTCTCAAAATTGAGTATATTCCTATTATCTTAATTTCTACTTTAGCGATTCTCACTCTTTGCCTGAGCCCGAAATACATAATTTCCCTAAGCCTCACAAAATAAAATTATGTATGGATTTCTTTGGAACACTTGCTCTCGGAGAAGCCACTCTGGACCCAACCCGGCAATCTTCCGGGTTTGACTTTTCGTTATCATCACGCTTGGATGCCATCTTAAACGCACACCTGATTCCGCTTTCAGTAGGGGCGTCTCTTTTGAAGACTCGGGTCTCTGTACACGACAAAAAACCTAAACCATTGATTTACAAGAAGGGCAAATAAGGAGTTTGAAAGTCCATCGCTAATCGGTTTCACTCTCTTGCGACCAGGCAGGAGGTGAAATGGAATTGAGCGATGGACTAAGAGTAATTCTAAAAGGTCATCTGGGCTGGAGCAAGTGCCGATTAGATTGTTTTATCGGGATGTTGTTGGCCTTAGTACGGCTAAAACCGGTGAATCTGACGCAACAGCCCAAAAAAACGAGGCGGCACGGGTTATGCTGTCGATAAAACTCAAGCCGCCTTGGTATCTGGATGAGATGAATGCAGTAACTTTTTGGGCTTGCTCTAAGGTTACTGTAAATCTTACTGTTATTTTTGTCGAATGTTACTGTATTTCGTTGTACTTCGTTGGACAATAAAAAACCCGCTAAGCCTTGCAGCTTGCGGGTTTTTGCACTTCTTTGGTTTTATTAAAACCTTAATTTGGTGCCGACGAAAGGACTTGAACCTTCACGGAGTTGCCTCCACCAGCCCCTCAAGCTGGCGTGTCTACCAATTTCACCACGTCGGCAAATATTTTGGATCAGGAAGCCTTATTTTTTAGCGGCTTCTTTTTTCGGCTCAACGGCTGGTGCAGTTGCTGCCGGTTGCTCCGCTGGAGCTGGAGCCGCAACAGGCGCTGGTACTGCTGGAGCCGCTTCAGTTGCCGGCTGAGGTGCAGCAGGAACCGGAGCATCGACTTTAGCGCCTTCAACAGGCGGCAATGCCACGCTTTCTGTATCGCTGGCTGCGCCGCTCATGATGTCGGTTGCGCCGCCGCGGTGGCCGTTGAATACGGCAAGACCCAGGCTAGTTGCAAAAAACAGGGTGGCCAGAATCGCAGTGGTTCTGGACAGAAACGAGGCAGCGCCTTGCGCGCCGAAAACCGAACCGGATGCACCGCTTCCGAAAGCTGCCCCTGCGTCGGCGCCTTTCCCTTGCTGCATCAGCACCAGGCCGATGATGCCTAAGCCCAGCAAGACGTGAATTATTATAATAGCCTGATACATAGAAAGTCTAAAAAATTCTTAAATCGAGTGATAAATCTTCAGGAAAGAATCGGCATCCAGTGATGCGCCGCCGATCAGGCCGCCATCGATGTCGGGCATCGCGAACAGGCCTTTGGCATTATCCGGTTTGCAGCTGCCGCCGTACAAAATTTGCAATTTAGCGGCGATGTCCTGATTCTGCTTCGCAAAATAATTGCGGATATAAGCGTGGACTTCCTGCGCCTGGTCGTCGGTCGCGGTCATGCCGGTACCGATGGCCCAGACCGGTTCGTAGGCGATTACTGCGCCTTTGAAGGCTTCGATGCCGGCGGCTTTGATTACCGCATCCAATTGCTCATCGATGACCGCGAAGGTTTCGTTCTTCTCGCGCTGTTCCAAGGTTTCGCCGACGCACAAAATCGGGATAATGTTTTGCGTTTGCGCCTGAATGAAACGCGCAGCGACCGATTCGTTGGTGTCGCCGTAATAGCTGCGTCTTTCGGAATGGCCGACGATCGCATATTGGACATCGAACTCAGCCAGCATCGCGGCGGAGATTTCGCCGGTGTAGGCGCCGGAAGCCTTATCGGCAATGCTTTGCGAGCCAAGCCCCAAATGAGTGCCTTTGACGAGTTCACTGACGGCCGGAATTTGAACGTAAGGTGCACAAACCGCAATGTCGCCCTCGGTGTTGCCGAGGCCTGCAAGGATACCTTGCACGAGCGATTTTGCGCTGGCGAGCGAGCCATTCATTTTCCAATTGCCAACAACCAGAGACCGACGCATCATTTTCCCCTCAATGAACTAAATCGCGTATGATAAAGCAAAATGCGCCGGGTTTCAAGCCCGCATTGAATTTCTGACCACGTCGGCGAGTTCATTCGCATAGCCATTGACCGTGTCTTCATAACGACCTTCGACCATCACCCGTATCAACGGCTCCGTGCCCGAAGCGCGCAGCAGCACCCTGCCCTCGTTGCCGAGTTTTTGTTCGACCGCCTTGAGCGCTTTTTGGATCGGCTCGCTCTGATCGGGATTGATCTTTTTCTCGGTTTTGACGTTAACCAGCACCTGCGGAAATTTTTGCATGCCGGACTTCAACTCATACAGCGTTTGCCCGCTGTTATGCATTTCGGCCAGCACCTGTAAAGCCGAGATGATGCCGTCGCCGGTCGTGGTCCTATCCAGACAGATGATGTGGCCGGAGCCTTCGCCGCCGAGCAGACCCTCATGTTCGACCAGCATTTCCATCACATAGCGGTCGCCGACATTCGCGCGCAATAATTTGACGCCCAAATGCTTCAAGCCGATTTCCATACCCAGATTGGTCATCAGCGTGCCGACTACCGGTCCGTAAAGCAGGCCTTCCTGCAAGCGGGATTTGGCGATGATGTAAACCAGCTCGTCGCCATCGACGATTTCCCCCTTATGATCGACCATGATCAAGCGGTCGCCGTCGCCATCGAGCGCGATGCCGAGATCGGCCTGCTGCGCGAGCACGGCCTGCACAAGGTTGTTCGGCTGTGTCGCGCCGCATTGCTCGTTGATATTCAGACCGTTCGGCTCACCGCCGAGCACGACCACGTCGGCGCCGACTTCGCGAAATACGTGCGGCGCAATGTGATAGGTCGCGCCGTGCGCGCAATCGATCACGATTTTAAGTCCCTTGAAATCCAGCCTCGGCGGCACGCTGGCCTTGCAAAACTCGATATAGCGCCCGGCCGCATCGACCACACGCTTGGCCTTGCCGAGACTCGACGAATCGACCGTGGTCATTGGTGAATCCAGGTAGTACTCGATCTGCTCTTCGACTTCGTCAGGCAACTTGGTGCCCAACACCGAAAAGAACTTCACGCCATTGTCGTAGTAAGGGTTATGCGAGGCGCTGATCACGATGCCGGCCTTGGCACGTAGCGTGCGGGTCAGATAGGCGATGCCGGGCGTCGGCATCGGCCCCAGCAGGCGGGTGCCGACGCCGGCGGCGGTCAGCCCCGACTCGATCGCCGATTCGAACATATAGCCGGAAATACGCGTATCCTTGCCCACCAACACGAAACCGGAACCTTCGCTGGCGAAAACCTTGCCGGCGGCCCAGCCCAGTTTCAGAAAAAAATCCGGCGTAATCGGATAGTTGCCGACCGTGCCGCGAATCCCGTCGGTTCCAAAATATTTTTTAGCCATGTTCTATTATCCTGCGTGGAAATAATTCAGCGTCAACTTATACAAAAAAGAAAGGAGAGACTACTGGCAAGTAGCCTCTCCTTGTTCACTCAATCGAGTGGATCAGCGACGCCTAATTTTGTTTGGCGGCTTCGCCCAAAGGTCCGAGCTTATCGTCTTTCGAATTGGCATCGCCGATCGAAGGAAACGAAGTCGGAGTGGAATCGTCCCAACCCTGCGGCTCTCTGACCGTTTTCCGCGCCATCAGATCGTCGATCTGATATTTGTCGATCGTTTCGTATTTGATCAACGCATCGGCCATCGCGTGCAGAATATCGATATTTTCCTTCAAGATGTTTTCGGCGCGCTCGTAGTTGCGGTCGATGATCGAACGAATCTCTTCATCGATCGTGTGCGAAGTTTCCTCCGCAACCGTCTTGTGTTGCGTGACCGAACGTCCTAAAAACACTTCGCCTTCTTCCTCGCTGTACGCCAACGGCCCCAAACGTTGCGACAAGCCCCATTTGGTCACCATGTTCCGGGCCAGTTCAGTCGCGCGCTCGATGTCGTTCGAGGCGCCGGTGCTGACCTGCTCCCAACCGAAGATCATTTCCTCGGCGATACGACCGCCGTACAAGCTCGAAATCATGCTGTCCAGCTTTTGCTTGCTGGCGCTGTACTGATCGCGTTCGGGCAGGAACATCGTTACGCCCAAGGCACGTCCGCGCGGCATGATGCTGACCTTGTAGACCGGATCATGTTCGGGCACGACTCTGCCGACGATCGCATGTCCCGCTTCGTGATACGCGGTCATCTTCTTTTCCTTGTCGTTCATCACCATCGAGCGCCGTTCCGCGCCCATGATCAGCTTGTCCTTGGCTTTTTCGAGATCGGTCATATTGACCACCCGCTTGTTAAATCTGGCCGCAAAAAGCGCTGCTTCATTGATCAGATTCGCCAAATCGGCGCCGGAAAAGCCCGGCGTGCCTTGCGCGATGTATTTGATCTCGACATCGGTGTCGGTCGGTACTTTTTTCAGATGCACCTTCAAAATTTGCTCACGGCCTCTGACATCCGGAAGACCAACGGTGATTTGCCGATCGAAGCGGCCAGGACGCAGCAAGGCCTTGTCGAGCACGTCGGGACGGTTGGTCGCCGCGATCACGATGATGCCTTCGTTGCCTTCGAAACCGTCCATCTCGACCAGCAACTGGTTCAGGGTCTGCTCGCGTTCGTCATTGCCGCCGCCGAGACCGGCGCCGCGCTGACGGCCGACCGCATCGATCTCGTCGATGAAGATAATGCAGGGCGCATGTTTTTTGGCCTGGTCGAACATGTCGCGCACCCGCGAGGCGCCAACGCCGACGAACATTTCGACGAAATCCGAGCCCGAAATCGTGAAAAACGGGACCTTGGCTTCGCCGGCAATCGCCCGCGCCAACAAGGTTTTACCGGTGCCTGGAGGACCAATCATCAACGCGCCGCGCGGAATTTTGCCGCCTAATCGCTGATACTTGGTGGGATCCCTGAGGAAATCGACCATCTCGACGACTTCTTCCTTCGCTTCGTCGCAGCCTGCAACATCGGCGAACGTCACCTTGATCTGATCTTCTTCGAGCATGCGCGCCTTGCTCTTGCCGAAGCTCATCGCTCCGCGCGCGCCGGCGCCGCCGCCCTGCATTTGGCGCATGAAAAAGACCCAGACCGCAATCAACAGCAGCATCGGCCCAAACGACACCAGCAACTGCATCAATAATGAAGGCTGTTCAGGCGGCGTGGCCTTGACATCGACGCCGTTAGCCAGCAAGTCATCGACCATGTGCGGGTCGTTCGGCGCATAGGTTCTAAATAACTGGCCGGTCTGCAGCTTGCCTTTGACAACCTGCTCATCGATCATCACCTGGCTGACCTGGCCGGATTTGACCGCCTCGATGAACTGCGAATAAGACAACGTCGAATCCGCGCCTTCCATCTGCGGACCGAAATTGTTAAAAATGGACATCAGCACGACGGCGATGACCACCCATAAAATTATATTTTTCAACATTTCGTTCAATTTACACGACCTGGGCCGCTAAGGGCTCTCGTAATAAAGCAAGTATCATTATAACAGCAGAGCGGCGCATTACCCGCCGATATTTCCTGTGTTCGCATCGCAAAAAAACCATTTCACCACGCAATTTCCTGCCATTTCCACAGAGATGAGGATGTTTTCTGTCATTTAAAGCCCCGCGCCAGCAAATAAACCTCATTGCTGCGGGGACGCGAGGCCTTCGGCTTTCTAATCAGCACCTTCGCGAATGACTGCTGCACCTGTTTGCAATAAGCCTCGAAGCCTTCGCCCTGAAACAGCTTGACCAAAAACGTGCCGTCTTTGGCCAGCACGGCTTGTGCCATTTCCAGCGCCAACTCGCCGAGATACAGCGCGCGCGGCTGATCGACGCCCTTGCTGCCGCTCATGTTCGGCGCCATGTCCGACATCACCAGATCGACGCGTTTGCCTTCGAGCGCCGCCATCAATTGATCGAATACCGTTTGTTCGCGAAAATCGCCCTGAATGAATTCGACGCCGTCGATCGGCTCGATGTCCAGAATATCCAGCGCGATGATCTGACACTGATTGCCGAGCAGTTGTTTGGCGTACTGCGACCAGCCACCCGGCGCGGCTCCCAAATCGACGACACGTATCCCCGGCTTCAGGATATGGTCTTTTTCCTGTATCTCCTTCAGCTTGAAGACCGCGCGCGAGCGATAACCAAGCTTCTGTGCCATTTTGACGTATTCATCGTCAAAATGTTCCTGCATCCAGCGACTGCTGCTTTTTGTTCGGGCCATGGCAAAAATTTTTGGTGTAGAATAGGCGTTTTTGTTTAGGAAAATTGAGTGAACTCAACGGATAAGAAACAACTCCGGGCCGAGGCGCACAGCCAAAAACCGGTCATCATGATCGGCCAGGCGGGACTGACGCCCGCGGTCCTGGCTGAGATCGAAATCGCGCTCGACTGCCACGAATTGCTTAAGGTTAGAATACGCGCCGAAAGGGAAGATCGCCAAAGGATCAGTCAGGAAATCATCGCGTCGACCGGCGCCGAACTGATTCAGATGATCGGACAAATTGCGGTGTTATACAGATCCAATCCCGAGAAAAGGATTAAAAAAGAGGCGCCGATTAAGAAATCCAAGCCAAAGCCAAAGCCAAAGCCCAAGCCCAAGCCCAAAAAGGATTTTACTAACCGCTGGTAAAAAACCCAAGGTTCAAGGCAGACGCGTGATAATCCCGGCGCCTTGAACCCTGTTTTCAAACTCAAATATACTCGATCGAGATAATTTCATATTCGACATTGCCGCTCGGCGCCTTGACCGTGGCGACATCGCCGGTTTCCTTGCCGATCAGCGCTCTGGCAATCGGCGAACCGATCGAAATGCGGCCTTCCTTGATATTTGCTTCGTCTTCGCCGACGATCTGGTAAGTCACCGTTTTTCCTGAATCCATATCCTCGATCTCGACGGTCGCACCGAACACGACCTTGCCGTTCGGATCGAGCTTGGTCACGTCGATGACCTGCGCATTCGACAATTTGGCTTCGATTTCCTTGATCCGGCCTTCCGCGAAGCTTTGCTGTTCGCGCGCGGCGTGGTATTCGGCGTTTTCTTTCAGGTCGCCGTGCGCGCGCGCGGTCGCGATCGCCTGAATGATGCGCGGACGGGTCACCGTTTTCAGTTCTTCCAGTTCGACGCGCAGTTTTTCCGCGCCTTTCACGGTAAGAGGTACTTTCGTAGTCATTTAATTTACAACTCCAATCATTTTTAACATTCCTTTTCGGGAATTCAATACAAATCCGCAACGCTTCGATGCAAATCCTGCAAGCAGTTCACGCTGCCCGCATCCAACTCGCCTAACGCATAGCAGGCCGCTTTCGCGCCGGCCATCGTGGTGTAATAGTTGACCCGGTGCTGCAAGGCTTCGCGGCGCATCGTAAACGAATCGGCGATCGCCTTCTTGCCTTCGGTGGTATTGATGATCATCTGAATCTGGCCGTTTTTGATCATGTCGACCGTATTCGGGCGGCCCTGATTCACTTTGTACACCACCTCGCAAGCAATGCCCGCCTCCTGCAACACCTTCGCGGTGCCGCCGGTCGCGACGATTTCATATTTCTTTTCGGTCAGCATGCGCGCGATCTCGGGCAATTTCGGCTTGTCTGCATCGCGGATACTGATCAATACTTTGCCGCTGTGATTCAGCTTGACGCCGGTCGCACGTTGCGACTTCGCGAATGCCTCGCCGAAGGTCTTGCCGATGCCCATGACTTCGCCAGTCGATTTCATTTCAGGCCCCAACAGCGGGTCGACGCCGGGGAACTTCACGAAGGGGAATACCGCTTCCTTAACCGAATAATAATCCGGGATGCGTTCCTTCGTGACGCCCTGCTCGGCCAGTGATTTGCCGACCATGCAGCGCGCGGCGATTTTCGCCAGCGGGTAGCCGGTCGCCTTCGACACGAACGGCGCGGTGCGCGAGGCGCGCGGATTCACTTCCAGCACATAGATATCGTTGCCCTGAATCGCAAATTGCGTATTCATCAGGCCGATAACGCCCAGGGCCTCGGCCATCGCCCGCACCTGCTCGCGCAAACGATCCTGCAACTCCATCGACAATTCATAAGGCGGCAAGGAACAGGCCGAGTCGCCCGAATGGATGCCGGCCTGCTCGATATGCTCCATCAGGCCGCCGATCAGCACGTTCTCGCCGTCATAGATCGCATCGACGTCCATCTCGACCGCATCGTCGAGGAAACGGTCGAGCAACACCGGCGAATCGTTCGACACGCTGACCGCCTCTTTCATGTAGCGTTGTAGGCCTTCCTCGTTGAACACGATCTCCATCGCCCGGCCGCCCAACACATAGGAAGGCCGCACGACCAGCGGATAACCCAGTTCTTTCGCCGCATTCAACGCCTGTTCGACCGAACGCGCGGTCGCATTTGGCGGCTGCTTCAGATCGAGGCGTTCGAGCAGTTTCTGGAAGCGTTCGCGGTCTTCGGCCAGATCGATCGAGTCAGGCGAGGTGCCGATGATCGGCACGCCGGCCGCTTCCAAAGCGCGCGCGAGTTTCAGCGGCGTTTGCCCGCCGTATTGCACGATCACGCCCTTCGGCTTTTCGATGTGCACGATCTCGAGCACGTCTTCGAGCGTCAACGACTCGAAATACAGCCGGTCGGAGGTATCGAAGTCGGTCGAAACGGTCTCAGGATTGCAGTTGATCATGATCGTCTCGTAGCCGTCTTCGCGCAACGCCAACGCCGCATGTACACAGCAATAGTCGAATTCGATGCCCTGCCCGATCCGGTTCGGACCGCCGCCGAGAATGATGATCTTTTCGCGATCCGTAACGCGCGCCTCGCATTCTTCCTCATAGGTCGAATACAGATAGGCGGTGTCGGACGAAAATTCGGCCGCGCACGAGTCGATGCGCTTGAAAACCGGGCGCACGCCGAGCTTGTGGCGGACGTTGCGCACTTCCGATTCGGTCGCGCCGAGCAGTTTGGCCAGGCGTTGATCCGAAAAGCCTTTGCGCTTCAGCCGGAACAGTTCGCCTTCTTTCAGCGTCGCCAGGGTCTTGGTCGACAGCGACTTTTCGGTCACGACCAAATCCTCGACCTGCGCCAGGAACCACGGATCGATCTTGCTGGCGTCATGCACGTCTTCGAGCGACATGCCGTTGCGGAACGCATCGGCGACATAGCGCAGGCGGTCCGGACCCGGATGACGCAGTTCGCGCTGCATATTTTCGGCGGCATCGACTTCCTGCATGTCGATGATTTCATCGAGTCCACTGATGCCGATTTCGAGTCCGCGCAAGGCTTTTTGCAGCGATTCCTGGAAGGTGCGGCCGATCGCCATCACCTCGCCGACCGATTTCATCTGCGTAGTCAGACGGTCGTCGGCCTGAGGAAATTTTTCGAACGTAAAGCGCGGCACCTTGGTGACCACATAATCGATCGTCGGCTCGAACGAGGCCGGGGTCTTGCCGCCGGTGATTTCGTTCTTCAGCTCATCGAGCGTATAGCCGACCGCGAGTTTCGCGGCAACCTTCGCGATCGGGAAGCCGGTCGCTTTCGAGGCCAGCGCGGACGAACGCGACACACGCGGATTCATTTCGATCACGACCATGCGGCCGTCTTTCGGATTGATCGCAACCTGCACGTTCGAGCCGCCGGTATCGACGCCGATTTCGCGGAGTACCGCCACCGAGACATTCCGCAGAATCTGATATTCCTTGTCGGTCAGGGTTTGCGCGGGCGCAACCGTGATCGAGTCGCCGGTGTGCACGCCCATCGGATCAAAGTTTTCGATCGAGCAGACGATGATGCAGTTGTCCTTCGAATCGCGCACGACCTCCATCTCGAACTCTTTCCAGCCGAGCACCGACTCCTCGATCAACAGTTCGTTGGTCGGCGACAGGTCCAGCCCGCGTTCGCAGATTTCGATGAATTCTTCGCGGTTATAGGCAATGCCGCCGCCGCTGCCGCCCATTGTGAACGACGGCCGGATGATCGTCGGATAGCCGACTTCCTGCTGCGCGGCCAGCGCTTCTTCGAGCGAATGTGCGGTCTTCGACTTGGCGACTTCGAAACCGATCTTGCGCATCGCCTGATTGAACAGCTCGCGGTCCTCGGCCTTGTTGATCGCCTCCTTGCTCGCGCCGATCATCTCGACGCCGTATTTTTCGAGCACGCCGTTCGCATCCAGGGCGAGCGCGCAGTTCAAGGCGGTCTGCCCGCCCATGGTCGGCAAAATTGCGTCCGGGCGCTCCTTTTCAATGATTTTCTCGACCGTTTGCCAGTCGATCGGCTCGATATAGATCGCATCGGCCATGTCCGGATCGGTCATGATAGTGGCCGGATTCGAATTGACCAGGATGACCCGGTAGCCTTCCTCGCGCAGCGCCTTGCAGGCCTGCGTGCCTGAATAATCGAATTCGCAGGCCTGGCCGATCACGATCGGGCCGGCACCGAGTAATAAGATCGATTTTATGTCGGTTCTTTTTGGCATGTTCTCAATTAAGGCTAAAGGCGAAAGGCAAAAAGCGAAAGGATGAGTTTATCCCCTGCCTTTAGCCTTCCGCCTGCAATTTATTTATTCATTAATTCGATGAAAGCGTCGAACAACGACTCGACATCGTGCGGACCCGGACTCGCTTCGGGATGGCCCTGGAAGCTGAACGCGGGGCAATCGGTGCGCGCGAGGCCTTGGAGGCTGCCATCGAACAGCGAATAGAAGGTCGGAACCACATGCGCAGGCAGACTGTCCTTATTGACCGCGAAACCGTGGTTCTGGCTGCTGATCATCACCCGTCCGGTCGCGGTTTCCTGCACCGGATGATTGGCGCCGTGGTGGCCGAATTTCATCTTCTCGGTTTTCGCGCCACTGGCCAGGGCCAACAACTGATGCCCGAGGCAAATGCCGAATACCGGCGTTTGGGTCGCGAGAATTTTTTGGATCGCTTCGATTGCGTAGGTGCAAGGCTCCGGATCGCCGGGGCCGTTCGACAGGAACACGCCGTCCGGGTTCATCGCCAGCACGGTTTCGGCAGGCGTCTCGGCCGGCACGACCGTGACCCGGCAGCCGCGATTGGCGAGCAGGCGCAAAATGTTGCGTTTGATGCCGAAGTCATAGGCGACCACATGCTTGGTCAGATTTTCGGCCTGGGTGTGCCCCTCGCCGAGTTGCCAGGTATTTTCGGTCCATTCGTAAGTCTCGGTTGCCGACACGACCTTCGCCAAATCCATGCCTTTCAAGCCCGGAAAGCCGTCGATCGCGGCTTTCGCGGTTTCGACATCGACCGTTTCGCCGGCGATGATCGCGCCGCGCTGCGCGCCCTTGTCACGAAGCAGTCGGGTCAGTTTGCGAGTGTCGATATCCGCAATCGCGACGACCTGATTGGCCTTAAGATATTGCTGCAAGGTCTGCTCGGAACGGAAGTTGCTGGCCAGCACCGGCAAATCCCGAATCACCAGACCACTCGCGAACACACGCGCAGACTCGTTGTCTTCGCTGTTACAGCCGGTATTGCCGATATGCGGATAGGTCAACGTCACGATTTGTTTGGCATAGGACGGGTCGCTCAGGATTTCCTGATAACCGGTCATCGCGGTATTGAATACGACTTCGCCTACCGAACAGCCGTCGACGCCGATCGACACGCCATGAAATACTGTTCCATCCTCCAAAACCAATAAAGCGGGTCTAGTCAAACACGTCACCTCTAAATGCACAAAACGGGATGAATCCGTACGAACGCATCCCGTTATAAAATTGAAATCGTGCCATTTTACTAAAAATATCAGGGATTGGTCATTAACAATTTTTTCTCCATAGGCAGTTTAAATTGCCTTTTAGCGGCAGTAACGCGATTACAATGCGCCCACCAACAACAACTAAATTATTGATTTTTATCGCTTTATGTGCGATTAGCCAACAAAATTCATACCGCCTGTGGACTCATTGTTCGTTACGCATTCGCGCTCTTTAATCGTTTGCGCTTGATGTGATCAGCATCATTTCGCTCGAATGGAATGCCTTGAATCCACCCAGCCAGCGAAGGAATTGAGTCGTCAAAACCCAACAACGCGCCGAAAGCAATTGAGGCGCGTCCGAAACGCGAGGCAAATTTTCCTCCCCCATTCTCACTCCTGCAACCCAGCAAATCGACTGAAGGTTGACAACGCACCTCCAGCTTGGGTCAAGCGGGAGGCGCGTGATGCCTTGGATCTTACCGAATCACTCCCGATTCATTCTATCTGGGCGTCGTTGCCGATGCAATATTCGAAAATGCCGATGGACCGCTGGCGTTTTCTGCCCGTACCCGGTACTTGTAACGAGTATTTCGAACCGCATTGGTGTCCTGATAATTAATATTCCCGGTAGAGCTGGCGTCGATTCTGGGCAAAATAATCAGGAGTGAAAGCGACGAAAAATTGCATTTACTCCCTGTGCATCGTTCGATCCTGAACTGTGTTTCGTTATTGGAGTTATCCGTCCAAGCAAGATTCACTTGGGTTTGGGAGACCGCAGCAGCAGAGAGATTACTTGGGGCTGCAGGCGAGCTCACTACCGCTGGCTGATAATTTACCGTGTTGTCAGTACTGGTCGCAGCCGCATTACCGTTTCCTGCGCCATCCTGAGCCACGCCGGACGCGATCGAAGCGATCACGGTGCCGGTTCGCGTCATTCCACTCGCCGCTACGTTATAAGTCGTACCACTTCCTGTCACCGTCGCCGTCGCCGCTCCTGCCGTTCCGCCAAGCACCACGTCGGCCGTAGCAAAGCCGCTGACCGGCTCGCTGAATACGACGGCGAAATTGATTGGCGAACTGCTGGTTGGGTCGCTTTGACCGGCCGCTTGATTGATCGTCACGGTCGGACTCGTGGTATCGTAGCTGATTACGTTGTCGGTGCTTGTCGATGCCGTATTGGCATTTCCACCACTGTCATGAGCCGCGCCAGCGTTGATCGAGGCGGTTACCGCGCCGCTCTGAGTCATTCCGCTCACCGCTACGTTGTAGGTAGTACCACTTCCTGTCACCGTCGCCGTCGTCGCACCGGCCGTGCCGGCGAGCGTCACATCGCCAGTAGCAAAGTCGCTGACGGGTTGACTGAAGACCACGGTAAAGTTGACCGAAGCGCTATTGCTTGGGTCGCTTTGACCGGCGGCTTGGTTGATCGTCACAGAAAGCTGAGGAGGAGCCGATGCGGCATTTTGTAATTCCACGAAGAAATCTGCTGGTTGAGAACCGTCATAATTTCCGTAGGCGTCGGTAGCTCGAAAAACTCTCAGCGTATAGGTGCCGACACCAAAACCTCCAGACGGGGGCTTTATGACATGCATTTCCTGCCGCCCCTCGGTCCCGTATAAATTCCCGGAGTAACTGCCAGTGCCGCAAGTTGGATCGGCTGAATAAGGAACAGGGCAAGCGCTCGTGTCGATGATAGTGCCGCCGGAACTAATCAGTTGCATATCAAGCTCAGGCCCCACGCTTGTTGATACGCAATCTTCGCCAAAAAAAGGCAGATTCTGCCAATCACAGGTCCAATCCCCTCCGATAATCATCGTGGCAGCAATCGGTAGATTCGGACTACTGAGTTCGAAAGGAAACAGCCATTCCTCATCACCATTCAGCGTATTATCGATATCAGGATCTAAATGACCCGTCAAATAGGTATGAGCGGAAAATCCCCATGATCCAGGTGAAAGACCTAGAACTTGCCGTATGGCACTATAGGCATCCATCTGGCCAGCACCCCAGTCATTATTTTTAGTCGGGGAGCCCCAGTGCCGGGCTGTTGTTTCAAGGATCGATTTTATTTCAGAGGGCGTCAGCGATGGATCGGCTTCCAGCATCAAGGCAACCACACCGGTCACAATGGGGGCCGAAAAGGAGGTACCGAACCGCCCGCTATACCCGTTTACGGTCCCACTATTCGCTGTAGTCACATTAGCGCCAGGGGCAACCAAGTCGGGTTTAATTATCCCATTCCATGTGGGCCCACGGCTTGAAAATGCCGCCAGCGCATCGCCGGCCTCTGTTTTATTGTAAGTGGCTCCAACTGCAATGGCTTTTAACGCTTCGCCCGGCGAGAAAACTTGATATTGCGCCGGCCCCGAATTTCCTGCCGCCGCAACGACAACTTTTGCAGCCCTGGAAGGATAAGCGCAGGTTACTCCTCCAACAGACCAAGCCGGCTCCGCGACGCAATTAACCGCAAAAGTTAACGCGTTGGTTGAGGCAGTATTGGCATCTACTTCACCCAGACTCAAATTTAAAACTTTTACGGTAGGCAAACCGGCACACCATTCAACGCCTTTGATGACATCGCTATCAGAACCGGATCCACTCGAGTTTAAAACTTTGGCCGCAGCAACACCGGCATTACGGGCAACGCCGGCATAAGTTGCATTCGGATTACCATCGCCGGCCGCAGCCGATACCACGGCGGTTCCGTGACCTTGATCATCATAAGCCGCAGGTTCCCCGGCAGTTATCGCACTTCCGTCTGCTGCGACATTGCATCCTCCCGTGGTGGCATCACAAAATGCGAATACATGCTCGTTGGTTTGCTGATGCGCTGTGTCGACACCTGTATCTATGGCGCAAATACCAATACCGGCCCCGCTTAACGCAGGGCTCGCCAAACTGCTCGCCGCATTGATACCAAAATCGGATCTTACATCAGCTATGTAGGCTTTAACCGCAGCATCCTCTTGTATTTCAAAAACACGCGGAGCCGTTGAAAGCGCCCTAATTTGCGCTGTGGTCATTTTGGCGGCAAATCCGTGAAATAGCGAAAACTCGTGCTTCACCTGAAATGGGCCTACCAGTTTCTGGAAAGTCGTGGCCTTTTCAGGACCCTTTAACATGACAATCACATTGAGCATTTGGTCCGCTGGATATTTCGCCATTTTTTCCTGCAGCTGTTTGCTTATCCGCTCGTATTTTTTATCGACAACTGGGGAGGCGTTTGTGGGAGGGCGTGGCGTTGCCTCAGGCAACTCAGGACTCAAAGTTGCCGAACTTAGGATTTCGTCAAAAACAACTTCCCTAAATGAAAGTGAATTAGCGGATAATAACACGCCATCGACAACGCAAATCCCAACAGGACATGATTGGTTACGAGCCTGCAATAGAAGTCAAAATGCAACGCCTTTTTGCGAGCCTATCCGAGAAAGATAGGCGCCGCTATGCCGGCATAGAAGCCGCCAAGCTGGGGCATGGCGGCATTGATTATATCGCCCGACTATTTGCCCTGGACCCCAAGACCATCCGCCGGGGCCAGTTGGAACTCGACGCGACCGATGACCCGGCAGCGGATCGGGTCCGAAAAAAAAGGTGGGGGCCGGAAAACGGCGCTTGAGCAATCGGCGCAGTTGGAGACTCACTTTCTCGACCTGTTGGCGGACTTCACCGCCGGCGACCCGATGCGCGAAGGCGTCTTGTGGACGAATCTGTCGTGTGGCGAAATCAGTCGGCGCTTGGGCGCGAAAGCGACGCCGGTCAGCCCGAACACGGTGCGCAAACTGTTGAAAAAACACAAATTAGGTCGGCGTAAAGCGCGCAAGAAAAAGGCGTTGGGGGCTCACCCTGACCGCAATGCCCAGTTCGAAAACATCGCCCGGCTCAAAGACGCGTATCTGAGCGCAGGCGATCCGGTGCTCAGCATCGATACCAAAAAGAAAGAACTGCTGGGCGATTTCGCCCGCGACGGTTACACCTACACGCAGGTGCCGGTCGACACCCTGGACCATGATTTTCCTAGCGTCGGCAACGGAAAATTGATCCCGCATGGGCTCTATGATTTAGCGCGGAACGAAGGCACGATACACCTCAACACCAGCCACGATACCAGCGAATTGTGCTGTGCCAGCATTGCCCAATGGTGGCAACGGCACGGCAACCGGCACTATCCCGAAGCGCGCAGGTTGCTCATCCTCTGCGATGGCGGCGGCAGTAATGCTGCCAATCGCCATGTGTTCAAGGAAGCGTTGCAGGCGCTGGCGACCCAATTGGGGCTGGAAATTCGCATTGCGCATTATCCGCCGTATTGCTCAAAACATAATCCGATTGAACATCGCCTGTTTCCGCACATCACCCGCGCCTGCCAAGGCATCGTCTTTCATTCGCTCGCCATTGCCAAGCAGTTCATGGAACAGGCAAGAACGTCCACCGGACTGAAGGTCACGGTGGAGGTGTTGGCGGGCGTTTATGAGACCGGGAAAAAATGTGCTACGGATTTCCTCGAAAACATCAGGATCGTTTTTGATAAACATCTTCCTCGTTGGAATTATCGGGCTTTTCCGTAGGAGCGTTTCGGGAAGTTATTTTTGAGCAAATCCCTAGTACCCAGTCATTTTTGTACTGTCGGGTAAAGTTTTTTCAATTTTATCCGCGCATCCTCATTAGTAAATCGCCATTGCATGGGTCTTGCGATAGCATTTCGTTGTTCTTGCCATGCGGCGACTTCCTTTTTTAAAGTCTCTTGGTCTGGAATGCGCCGCTCCAAACATTGCCGGGACAAAATGCTCAATTCTATTTCTGCCATATTCAACCAGCTACCATGCTTGGGGGTGTAGTAGATGTCTAGTTTATCCAAAATTCTCCGGGCTTCCTCGGGCGCAAACGCCTTATAGAGCGATGCGCCGGTGTGGGTATTTAAGTTGTCCATCACCAGGGTAATGCGCTTGGCGTGAGGGTGGATAACATCAACCAAGTTGCGTATTTGATGCGCGGCGGTCCTTTGATCTGTCACCACGACTTGCCGCTTGCCTGCTAACGGCTCAAAGAACATAAACAGATTACTGACGCCATTGCGCTCATATTCCGTATCGTACTTTTCGACCGAGCCCGGTTTAGCCGGTAGCGGTTGGCGTGTCTCTTTAATATGCTGTTTGCTGCTTTCATCCATACAGACCAGTGGATGGTCTTCATCGTAGGAACGCTTGTAAACATCCAGCACATCTTCCATCGCACAGACAAATTCCGCACTCCCTTGGGCGGGTATGCACCACTCTTTGTTTTGCCAGGGTTTCAGTTCATTTTTTTTAACGTCTGCCGAATCGTTTCATGCGATACGCTTTCCACGTAGCCCAGTTCCACCATACGTTGCCCCAACAAGCGTAATGTCCAACGGCTATAGCCATCCGGCGCATCACTGCAAGCTAATGCCACTAAATGGGCTTCGTTTTCACCATCAATCACACGGTTTCTAACCCGGCTCGGTTTCGCTCGTTCTAAGGCCAACTCTAATCCTTCTTGAACCAAGCGCTGCCTGACCCGTTCCACGGTTCGCGTTGAGATGCCAAAGGCCTCACTGATTTGGCTATCCTGCCATTGATCACCCCATGCACTACTATCGGCCTTGAGCAATATTTCAGCATGAAGCCTTTTGTGGGCTGCCACTTTTCCTTTATGCACCAAGCTTTCCAAATAACTACGCTCTTCTTCGGTTAGCCGCACTCTGTATTTCTTCGCCAATTGCCCAGCTCCATTTACATTGAAACTGGATATATTGGGGCCTACCAGCCGACATAACAACAATGAATGAGTACTAGCTATTAGCTACCACGTGCGGCTGTACACACCGTCCGGCCAGGATTATTTGGAATAACGCGGCGGCGATCTTGTCCCCGCCGCCCAGAGGCCTTCAGATAAAATCTACGGCAGCTAAGGATTCCGTCAAAAATAACTTCCGTAAATGCTGTCACCGGTTCGTGCTGAGTTCGTCGAAGCATGAACGGGTGACAGCATGAGCCGGGAATTTTCCGTCCATCCTTCGACAAGCTCAGGACGAACGGAAAATTTTATCGGGAAGTTGTTTATGACCATATCCTAAGCCTTTTCTCTCGACTTGCCGGATACCAAAACGCAAAAACTTTATCTGCGCGTGCGAAATAGCAAGGTTATCCCGCATGAAACCATTCCGTTTAAATCCGAAGTCCTGCCGTTCATGATCGAAGGACAAAGCTAGATTTGTACATCCACTCGGAGGCATGGCCAAGCAGCATAATTATTAATGCAATCCTAAATTTTTATTTAATAAAATCATGAAATAATAAGGACCTGATTTTTTACTATTTTAAATTTTGCAAATCCATCCTCACCGTTTCAGCAATGCCGAAAGCTTGAACCTGCCTTATTTTTTGCGCAATCATCTAGCACGCTGAAAGATGATCCTGACTTTACGTTTATCGCCCTTTTGAACACCAAAAATACCGCATAGAATAAAAGCTAGCCTAATCCCCATATTCTCCCTCTCGAACATCGAACAATGGCTCTAAAATAGATCGCAAACTTAGCCCGCATGAAACCATTCCGTTTAAAATCGAAGTCCTGTCCGTATTGCAAGCTGATCAATCTTGTCTGCTTCTGGGGGCCGCGCAGAAGCGCGCCCTGGAAACGGCCTTGGTTGTTTGCCCTCTCTCTGGCTTTTACCAGCTTATTTTGGCTGCTCTTGTGGATACTCAAAGACAGTGTCTACCCCATCAGCTTTGCGGTTGAAGCTGTGGTGCTGCCGCTGGCTTTGGCCGCACCGCTGGGTATTATTGTCGCCCTGCACGGTTGTCGCGCGTGTGTCGCCCGACTGTTTGGCGATTTGTAGACCCAAGCCGTTCATGAGCGAAGCCCAAATCCAGCTTTGCATACCCACCCTGAGGCATGGCCAAACCGCGTAATTGTTAACCGTTCCACCGCTTCGGCTTCCGAAGCTTCAGCGCGCCTCATCGCGCGCGAAGAAATTGAAGGCCCTCAAAAAACCGACCTGAATGCCTTGCTGCGCGGCGAAAACGGTGTGCAGTGGCAAGTCTCGTCCGGCATCCTATGGAAACTTAACTTCAACCACCGCGATTACCGCCAGCTCATCGTGTTGCAGTTTGACAAGGCCAACACGCAAAAAAACACCCCGGCTCAACTTGTCGGCAATTTTGTTTTTGAGCAATTCGTCTTACAAGATGATGTTACGTATTGTCCACGAAAGGCACGAAAAAATTCATAGCAAAATCCGTTCAACCGTTGCTTTCGAATAGCGGCCAAAATTGACCCGCAAACCCAATCGCAAACCCAAGCGCATTCCCGTCGCTTTAGGCCATTCAGCGCTTGCCAATCAAATTGTCCGCTGACCGCCACACCAACCTGATTCGTTTTTTGGGCGGAATGAAAAAAGACTGCACCCTGACCGTATTCAAGCCTCACATCTTTTTCGACGACCAGAAAAGCCATCTTTCGACCAGCGGCCTGGATATTCCGATGGTGCATATTCCATTCGGTATCGCCAATCGCGGTGAACCGGCAAAATGACCGGCGATTTAGCAAACCTGCCGGATTGCTGAGTCGATTTTTACCGCGGAGGCATTCAGCAAGGAGCAGAGCGTCAGCGCTGGCGGACCTCTAAAGACTGTGATGCAAGTTGTGTTGATCCAACGTTTCGACACGCGCCGACTCATATCGCGGTTAGTGAGGGAGGTGATGATCCGGCCTTTTTCCAAGCACGCACGCGAACCTTCATATCCAGCTGGATTGCACAAAATATTCATCTTCGTTTTCTTTGTCACGCATATATTCTCTAACAACAACTTCATCCAAACCTACCGTGGAAACGCCCCTCCCTTGCTCTTCAAATTCTGTTCCGTTGAAGCTTTCATGCCTTCCTCTCAATTTCCCGGTCATGACCATCCCCCCCTTTTCTTTCAAATAGCCAACTTCACTCGCTACAGCTATTTTTGGACGACCATTCAGATGCATACGCACATAGCCTCGCATCAAATGGCCTTCTAGTATGGTAATGCCTTTTTGCTTTGCCAGTTGATACAACATCTCATCCAAATTCTTTCTCACACGTGCATCGATTACTTTCTTCATTTTTTTCGGGATAATGACAATACGACACTTGGAATCCCTGCGCTTTTGCGGCAAACTCCTAAACGCATTCATATTTTTCTCCTTTCCAAATCTATTGTGAGAAATTCATTCGGGCAAGAAAAACTACCACATGGGTAAAATCTATGCGAGTATCCCGAGCTAACAAACGCCAGCATCTATTGATAATAGGTTATCCGTGCGTCAATGACACAATTAAAGCCTCCATACTTTGATCCCTGCTTGTTCAAATTCAATTGGATTAAAAAAGGACTTCACATCGATAAAACAGCCCCCCTTAATCAGCTTTTTCTGAAAATCCTCAACTGAAAACGATGTAAATTGCTTATGAGATACGGCAGACACAATGGCATCCGCTCTTGGCAGGTCTTCCCACGGGAGTAAACGCACCCCATATTCCTGCATCGCCTCATCAGGATCAGCATACGGATCATGTACAAAAACTTCTACGCCATAGCTTCTTAACTCCTTAATGATGTCCATGACTTTGGAGTTGCGTAAATCGGCACAATTCTCTTTAAAAGTCAGTCCCAATATATTAACTCTCGCGCCTTTCACATAACTGCCGCACGCAATCATGCTTTTGAGGGTTTGCTCCGCGATAAACTTACCCATGCCGTCATTGATGCGTCTGCCGGCAAGAATGACTTGCGGATGATAACCCTGCATCCCGGCTTTATAGGTCAAGTAATAAGGATCGACGCCAATACAATGCCCGCCAACCAGACCCGGTTTAAACTTCAAAAAATTCCATTTAGTGCCAGCCGCTTGCAACACCTCGGTCGTATCGATGCCACACGTATCAAAAATGATTGCCAGCTCATTCATTAAAGCAATATTCAGGTCGCGCTGGGTATTTTCGATCACCTTGCACGCTTCAGCCACCTTGATGCTAGAGCAGCGATGGACTCCAGGCTCCACGATTTTTTCATATAAAGCAGCCACTTTCTCAAGTGTTGCCGGCGTATCGCCCGATACCACCTTAAGAACTTTAGTCAAGGTATGTTCGCGGTCACCGGGATTGATTCGCTCAGGGGAGTATCCCACAAAAAAATCTTCTTTCCATTTCATGCCCGACTCGCGCGCTAAAACCGGAATGCAAACTTCTTCGGTTGCACCTGGATAAACCGTGGACTCATAAACCACCAGCGCGCCTTTCTTCATGTTTTGGCCCGCGCATCGGCTTGCGCCTATTAAAGGGCTAAAGTCCGGGTTATGTGCTGCATCAACCGGTGTAGGCACGGCTACGATGATAATATCCGCTTCAGCCAAGATACTGGGATCAGTGGAATATTCTGCATGTATTGCGGCACGCATTTCCTCATCGGGCAGTTCATGCGATGGATCAACACCCTTACTTACAGGACTCGACTTTAGACTCCGCAATATCAAACCCAACCGTACGAAAATGTTTACCCAATTCAACGACAAGCGGAAGACCGACGTAACCGAGACCTATCACCGCAACCGTTTCGATAGCCAAATCGTTGCTAAGTCGTAGAGCTGTATCCCCCTGTTGCGGACTCGGACTTTCATCATTCAGATTACATTCGTCCATACGATAACTCTCGTTTTCTAAATAGCTCATGCTCGTCTCCTTGTTCAAAATTAATTCTCATCTCTCAAGACGGCTAAATGCTTTACGCCACGCCTTAAGATAAAGATAAGACTTAATAAAATCGGTACGGTTCCGCACATAAAAATTTTTGCTTAGCAAGGAGTAGCGGCTATTGTGAGCCGCCCCTAACGCCGGCTTCGGCTCAGCCAGCCAGTGGCAACATCTCATGTCGAGTAAAGTCGTCCAATTTTGCGGCTTGAATAGTAAAAGATGTGCACCTCTTAATATTTTGTTAAGATTATATTAAAGCGACAAATCCTTAATCCTTTTTGTTTGGTTTTTCATGCGTTAGTTGCAACACGTTATTGGACTCGCAGTGGTATGGCACGACTGACTCTGGCACGATTCGCAATTTTTTGTGCGCCTTGAATGCGGATGAATTGAGACTTACTTCTCGCCATCACACAAGTGATGCCGCATTGGTGACACTCCGCCGGCGTGCGTCTGGCCCTTGCCTGCCGTAGAAAGATTTCATTTGCTCCCCTCGGAAGAGGGCTTTAGATTTTAGCCTATTGATAACCTTGTTTATGAATGACTTACAGAATCCTCGGCAAAATCATCTTCTCAACTGCCTGCCCGCTGTCGAATTCGAGCGGCTTTTGCCTAATTTGAACCTGGTCCCGATGCCGCTCGGTGAAGTCATTTACGAGTCGGGGGAAAAGTTGCAATACGCTTATTTTCCAACCAACAGCATCGTTTCCATACTTTACGTGATGGAGAATGGCGCATCTAGCGAGATTGCCGTTGTCGGAAACGATGGCCTCATCGGCGTCCCTCTTTTCATGGGAGGACTGAGCATGCCTAATCGAGCCGTTGTGCAAAGCGCAGGCTATGCCTATCGCTTAAATGCGTCTATGCTGATGAAGGAATTCGGACGCTCCGGGGGGCGTCGCTACGGGGCGCTGAATCATTTGTTGCTGTGCTACACCCAGACGCTCATTACCCAGATGGCACAGACGGCGGTCTGCAACCGGCATCATTCGGTGGACCAGCAGTTATGCCGCTGGATATTGCTCAGTCTCGATCGGCTCTCTTCGAATCAGCTCAATATGACCCATGAATTGATTGCCAATATGTTGGGCGTTCGCCGGGAAGGCGTTACGGAAGCGGCCGGGAATTTGCAACGTGCGGGGTTGATTCACTATAGACGAGGACACATCACGGTTCTGGATAGGCCGGGATTGGAGGCACGGGCCTGTGAATGCTACCAGGTGGTTAAAATGGAATCCGATCGCCTGCTCCATATTTCCTCTCGCAAAGACTTTTGACATTGTTCGTTCGCCCCCTCATATCCCTCAAATGACATCGAGTGGTACGGGAAAATTTCCCTATGCGCTCAAACGCATGAAACGAGAAGCTAAATTACATATAATGGTCTGACCAAACCGGCAGCAAGGCGGTTTGCTGTCATCAAGCCGCCCTACCCTTATCGCGGTTGAACCCGTAACAGCGATGCCATGCGCAAATGATCGATATCCGGCTTGAACTAATTACTCATTGATGCTAATATCGATTCGATACCACCCCTGGGAGAATAATAAAGAATGAAAACCGCCAAACTGCTTTTATCGACCACACTCGCCGCTAGCATTGCGGCGATTTTGTTTCCGCTCGGCGCACAGGCGACCTCCGATGATGCGAAAAAATACCATAAGCTCTATGAGGACAGTTGCGCAAGCTGCCACGGCTCCGATCACGGCGGCTTTCTGGCGCCGGCCTTGAACAACGAAACCCTGAAAGGCCGCAGCCCGACCGCGCTGCGCACGATCGTGATGGCCGGCAGCTTCGACACGCTGATGCCTCCGTTCTACGGTAAGTTGTCCGATGACGACATTCGCGGCCTGGTCAAGCATCTGCAATCGACGCCGAAGCTGGATAACCCGGCGTGGACGATCGACGACATCAAAGCCTCGCTGAAGGTACTGGTATCCGATGAAAGCAAACTGCCGGAAAAACCGACCTATGCGATCGACAACATGGACGACATCATCGGCGTCGCGGCACGCGGTAAATACGGCCGCGGCGAAGGCTCGAAAGCGGTTTTCATCAACAGCAAGACCCATCAGAAAGTCGGCGAGATCGCGACCAACGCGGCCGCGCACATCATCGACTACAACCCGGTCAATCCGCGTTGGGCTTATGTGAAGAACGACACCGCCGAAATTTTCAAGGTCGATCTGTATTCGATGCAGGTCGTGCGCAGCATCAAGACCGGTTTCAACGGACCGGGTCTCGGCGTCTCTCGCGACGGCAAATACATCATGGCCGGCTCCTATGTGCCGCACAATGCGGTCATCCTGAACGCCGACACACTGGAGCCGTTGAAAACGTTTGAACTCGAAGGCGTCGATCCTGACGGCAATCTGGTCTCTTCCGACTCCGGCATGGTAATCGGTACGCCGTATGCCGACGTCATGGCGATTGCACTGGAAAATGCCGGTCAGGTCTGGATCGTCGATCTGAAAGACGATTTCCCGGTCACCAAGATCGAAAACGTCGGCCGCCATCTGCACGATGCTTTCCTGACGCACAATGGCACCAAGCTGATGGTTGCCTCCTATGACGACAGCATCGTGACTGCGATCGACCTGAAAGAACGTAAGATCATCAAGAAGCTCGATGCGGGCTGCGTGCCGCACGTCGGTGGCGGCGCGGCAGTCGAAGTCGACGGCCGCACCCTGGGCTTCGGCACCAACTTCGGCGACTGCGACAAGATGGTCGTCAGCGTCTGGGATCTGGACAAAATGGAAGTCGTCAAACAAGTGCCGGTATCCGGCGGCACCGAATCGCCGGCCGCGCATCAAAATGCGCCTTATGTCGCGGTCGACATCATTTCGAAGGATAAACGCGCGCGCACGATTCAGCTGATCGACAAGAAAACGCTGGAAGTGGTCAAGACGCTGGATGTCGGCGGCCACGCCTACTTCCCTGAATACAGCGCCGACGGCAAATATCTGTACGTCAGCGCCGGCTACAACGGTGACGAAGTGGCGGTATTTGACTCGACTTCACTCGAAAAAGTCGCCGCGATTCCGATGGAAAGCCCGGCCGGCATCTTCTCGCACGGCCGCGTCAAATACATCACCCGCGGTCTGTCTCCGGAAGAATCGAAAGGAGCCAAGCAATGAGAGCGTTGATCATTACCGGCGCTCTGTTGGTGGGGACTTTCGCCGCGTCTAATGCGAATGCCGCGAGCATTTATGCAGGCCAGGCGCGCGCGGCCCAGGTCTGTTCGCATTGCCACGGCCTCAGAACGCCGTCCGCCGACGCGCCGTTTCCATCGCTGGCCGGACGTGATGTCGAGTATTTGCAGATGGCGTTGAAGCAGTATCGGGACAAGACCCGCAAATCGGACATCATGAACGCGATTGCAGGATCGATGTCTGATAATGACATTGAGAATGTCGCGGCCTATTACGCCCGGCAAAAAGCCAATCCATGATCAGGAAACTGCTGCCGCTGCTACTGATGACATTGCCGTCATGGGGCGGCGAGATTTCGGCCGAGCGGCAGCAAGCGCTCCGCGACCTGTTGAAACAGGATTGCGGAGCGTGTCATGGTCTGACTTTGAAAGGCGGCATGGGCCCTGCCCTGCTACCGGAAACCCTGGCCGGAAAACCGGATGATTTTCTGGCCGATACGATTCTGAACGGCCGCCAGGGCACGCCGATGCCGCCGTGGCAGCCTTTCATGAATCGCGATGAAGCGTTGTGGCTGGTGAGACTCCTGCTTAACAAATAATATCGTTGATCCCGTAGAGCGTATTCGATGAAAACCGATTATCACGACATTATTACCTTGGAGCCCGGCAAAAGAGGCGGAAAACCTTGCATCAGAGGACTGAGAACCACCGTGTATGACGTGCTGTCCTGGCTGGCCGACGGCATGTCGCATAGCGAAATCATCGAGGATTTCCCTGAGTTGACCGAAGCAGATATAAGCGCGTGCTTGGTTTATTCCGAACAATAGCCTCATCAAGCGATTGTAGAAAATAGCGATGGCGACAGAATTAACATCAAGCCTGTGGGTGGAAATTTTACAGAATGGTAAATTAACCAATGAGCTTGATCTTGCTATGTTTCAAGCGCTTTATTCATTTGAAAGCCATCAGGCTTCTGCAAGTCAAGTTGGGCTTATTTTAGGAACACATTACGGCCCATTAAACTTGGAACTCGGTAGATACGCTAACCGAATCTCAAAGCTTTATGACATAGATTTTACTGAAAGGAGTAATAAGAAATATAAATTTTGGGATTTATTTTTTAATGGGTGGGATGAAGGCACTAAATTTATTTGGCAGCTACGACCTGAATTGGTTGAGGCGCTGGAAAAATCCAATTTGACAGGCGATGAACACTTCGCAGAAGAGTTGCCTACTGACACGTCAGAAAGCTTTCTTGAAGGGGTTAAGCGCACAATTACGGTTAACTCATACGAACGAAATTCAAAAGCAAGAGAATTGTGCGTTAAACATTGGAAAGCAATTTGCTGGGTTTGCGAATTCGACTTTGAAAAAACCTACGGTGAATTAGGCAAGGGCTTTATTCACGTTCATCACCTCCTACCGGTTTCGCAAATTAGCAAAACCTATCAAGTTGATCCCATTAACGACTTAAGACCGGTTTGTCCAAACTGCCATTCCATGCTGCACAAACGCAACCCGACACTCGAAATCGACGAATTAAAAACCATTATCCGCCAAACATCGGGCAAATTGGCCGAAAAGAAGGCGATAACGAAAGCGGACGCTGCTTTTAAAAATTATCGAGACGGTAAAGAACCCGTACATGACCTCATTGATGTCATCAAAGAGCTTGGCTTGGATGATTGAGTTACTTTTTATGCCTATTAATTGCGTAGATCGAGCATGCTTTTTATGCCCGACTTTTGAGTTTTTAAATAGAACGATCCGCCTTGGGCTTGTCCTAATGCCATCTAATCACCGGGCGACCCAAACGTCGGGCAACGATAAAGCCGTTGCCCGACCTACGCGGCTACTCGCTTTTTTACTTTCCTTCTTCGTTGCATCGTCCGCTTTTGCCGAGTTTCGCGCCACTGGCGATCTCGGCGTCGTGATCGAACGCGAAAGCGGCAGTGCGGTGATTATCAATACGACATCCCATAAAGCACTCGCCAAAGTCGGCGGCCTCGGCGACTTGTCGCATGCCTCGGTGGTGTTCTCGCGCGACCAGCGCTATGCCTACGTTTTCGGCCGCGACGGCGGTTTGAGCAAGATCGACCTGCTCCAGGACAAGATCGACAAGCGCATCGTGCAGGCCGGCAACAGCATCGGCGGGGCGATTTCGCAGGACGGCAAGCTGATCGCGGTATCGAACTATACGCCGGGCGGCATGAAGATTTTCTCGGCAGACACCTTGGAGTTGGTCGCAGACATTCCGGCAAGCTATGCCGACGGCAAGCTGTCGAAAGTGGTCGGATTGACCGATGCGCCGGGCCAACGCTTCGTGTTCAGCCTGTTCGACGCCGGCGAAATCTGGACCGCGGATGTCAAAAATCCGCGAAAACCGGTCATTCAAAAATATCCGAATATCGGCAAGGAGCCTTATGACGCCTTGATGGCGCCGGACGGACACTATTACATCGCGGGACTGTTCGGCGAGCCCGGCCTGGCCTTGCTCGATTTGTGGCAGCCGGAACTCGGCGTCAAGCGCATCCTGCCCGATTACGGCAAGCACGACGAGAAATTGCCGGTCTATAAGATGCCGCATCTGGAAGGCTGGGCCGTGGCTGGCGACTATCTGCTCGCGCCCGCGATCGGCCGCCATGAAGTGTTGGTGATCGATAAAAAAACCTGGCAATTGGTCAAGGCAATTCCGGTGCCGGGGCAACCGGTATTCGTGATGGCCCGGCCCGATGCGCGGCAAATCTGGGTCAATTTCGCATTTCCGGACAACAATCAACTGCTGGTAATCGACGCGAAGGACTTGTCGTTGACGAAACTGTTGACGCCGGGCAAGGGTGTATTGCACATGGAATTCACCCCGCGCGGCGAACAGGTCTGGGTCGCGCTACGCGACGACAATCAGGTCGTCGTTTACGATACCGAGACGTTGCAGGAAGTCGCCCGCCTGCCGGTACAGAAACCAAACGGCATTTTTTTCAGCGCCAGAGCCCATAAAATCGGCTTATAAGCATGTTGACCGATCTGCATAAGCACCTGTTGAACGATTTTCAGCGCGATTTCCCGCTGGTCGAGCGCCCTTACCTCGAAATCGCGAATCAGCTCGGCGTCAGCGAAGACGCCGTGCTGTCCGCGTTGACCGAATTGCGCGACAGTCAGTTGATCAGCCGGGTCGGACCGATCATTCCGCCGAACCAGATCGGCGCCAGCATGCTGGTCGCGATGGCGGTTCCGGAGAGCGAATTGCAAAGAGCCGCGGACATCATCAGCCATTATCCCGAAGTCAATCATAATTACGAACGCGAGAACCGCTTCAATCTCTGGTTCGTCGCGGTTGCCTCCACGGCCGAGCAGTTGGCACGGGTGCTCGACGCAATCGAGAGCGAAACCGGTTACAAGACGCAACGCCTGCCGCTGCTTAACGATTTTCATATCGATTTGGGCTTCCGCCTGGATTTGACCCATGCTTGACGCACGCGATTTTCAATTACTGACCGAGATCCAGTCCGGCCTGCCGATCAGCCCGCGGCCGTACCATGACATCGGCCTTGCGCTCGGCATGTCCGAAGCCGAAGTGATCGAGCGCCTGGCGGTGCTGAGACAGACCGGCCTGATCAAACGGCTCGGCGTGATCGTCAAACACCGCCAGCTCGGCTACCGCGCGAATGCGATGATCGTCTGGAACATTCCGGATGCGCAGGTCAAAACGCTCGGAGACCGGATCAGCCGTTCGTCCTTCGTGACCCTGTGTTATCAGCGCCCGCGCACATCCGAATGGCCTTATAACCTGTATTGCATGATCCACGGCAAGGACCGGGGCACCGTGCTCGCCCAGCTCGACCAGCTCAGCGCTGAATGCGGCCTGCAAGCCTTCGACCGGGAAATCCTGTTCAGCCGGCGCTGTTTCAAACAGCGCGGCGCGCTTTACCGGCCTGTCGCCCCTGCCCCGTCCGCAGAATTCGCCCATGGATAACATCGACCGCCGTATCATCAATGCGCTACAGACGGGCTTTCCGATTTCGGAAAGGCCCTATCAGGAAGCCGCGCAGGCTTTAGGCCTCAGCGAGCAGGAACTGCTCGACCGCCTCGAGAACCTGTTAAAAGATCAGACCCTATCGCGCTTCGGACCGCTCTATGACGCCGAAGCGATGGGCGGGGCGTTGACATTGGCCGCGATGCAGGTGGCTGAGGATCGCTTCGAGAAAGTCACCGGCATCGTGAACGCGTTTCCCGAGGTCGCGCACAATTATGCGCGCAGCCACGCGCTGAACATGTGGTTCGTGCTCGCGACCGAAACGCCCGAACAACTGCAACAGGCGCTGGCCGGCATCGAGCGCGAAACCGGCCTGACCGTCTACAACATGCCGAAGATCACCGAATATTTCGTCGGCCTGAAACTGGAAGCCTGATGTCGAATCTGGACGAAATCGATTTAAACATCATGCGCGCGACCCAGGCCGGCCTGCCGTTGACCGCCAAGCCCTATCACGCGATCGCGGAACAGTTGGGATTATCAGTCGATCAGGTGATCGAACGCATGCGCCGCATGCAGGAGCTCGGCGTGATCAGGCGCATCGGCGCGGTGCCGAACCATTACAAGCTGGGCTACCGCTTCAACGGCATGACGGTCTGGAATGTCCCGGACGAAAAAATCGACGCGCTTGGGCAAAGGATCGGCCGGCTCGATTTTGTCAGCCATTGCTACCACCGGCCCCGGCATTTGCCGTTATGGCCTTACAATCTGTTTGCGATGGTGCACGGCAGGAGCCAGGAAGAGGTCGATCAACAGATCGGACAGATTGCGGCCATATTGGGCCAGGATAATCTGGGCTCGGATGTGCTCTATAGCACCAAAATTTTGAAAAAGACCGGGTTTCGGAGCAAATGATTTTCCTAATCGAGTGAATATTGTTTTAACATCAGCCCGTCAATATGCGCGAAATGTTTGATATTGCTGGTGCACAATATTTCTCGATTGGCCATAGCAGTGGACGCGATCAATGCATCGCCCATTTCGACGCCATGACTCAGCGCGTACTCCCTGGTCATTTGCCGAGCTTGATAGGAAATCGCTTGATCGATTTCATGAATGCTGAATTGCAAAACATCAAGCATTTTTTCGAAAACGGCAAGCTCCCGTTTATTGCGACAAAATGGAACGTATTCCATATAAGTGACTGCCGATATGGACCGCTCCGGCGTATTCATGATCAGTTCTTTTGCCGAAACGACGCCGCGATCCGCATAAATCAGGATATTGGTGTCAAATATCACGCAATGTATTCCTGCGGCCCTTACGGATGTAGCGCAGCTCGTCTTCGACCCCGGCAATATCCAGATCGCGGTGCATACCGAAAAAATCGGCCATTGCATTTTCCTGTTCCTGAATCGTTGACGACGTCTTAGCCGGATGCACAACGCCCAACAATTGGCCATGATAAGTGATTTCGACCGATTCACCACGTTTCAACGCATCGATCAGCGCTTTATGATGGGATTGCAGTTGTGATGCGGTAAGCTGCATGATGTTATTAACCATTAATCTAAAATAGATATTTTATATTAGATATTTTTTCATATAAAAGCAATTACTCTATCATTAAGCCACCATGTTCAGACTCAGCCACTTCATGCGGGAACTGCTCGACCCGACACCGATCAAACCCGCGCGCAAACCGGCCGCGCCGGTCGTGATCTGGAATCTGATCCGCCGCTGCAACCTGGCCTGCAAGCATTGCTATACGACCTCGGCCGACATCGATTTTCCGGGCGAACTGAGCACCCAGGAAGTCTTCACGGTGATGGACGACCTGAAAGCATTCAAAGTGCCGGTGCTGATCCTGTCCGGCGGCGAGCCGCTGCTGCGCCCGGACATCTTCGACATCTCCCGGCGCGCGAAGGCGATGGGTTTTTATGTCGCGCTTTCGAGCAACGGCACTCGCATTTCGGAACAGAATATCGATGAAATCGCCGCGATCGATTATCAATACATCGGCGTCAGCCTGGACGGCATCAAGCAAACGCATGACAATTTCCGCCGGATGCAAGGCTCGTTCGATGAAGCCCTGCGCGGCGTCGAACTGTGCCTGAACAAAGGCATCAAGGTCGGCATCCGTTTTACCCTGACCCAGGATAACGCGCAGGATTTTCCTGCCTTGCTGCAGTTGATGGACGACTACGACATCGACAAGTTTTACCTGTCGCACCTGAACTACGGCGGCCGCGGCAACCGCAACCGCAAGGACGACGCGCACTACCAGATGACGCGCGAGGCGATGGATTTGCTGTTCGACACCTGTTACCGGTGGATGCAGGAAGGCAAGGACCGGGAGTTCGTAACCGGCAACAACGATGCCGACGGCGTGTATTTCCTGCATTGGGTCCGAAAGCGTTTCCCTGACCAGGCCGGCCACATCCAGGTCAAACTCGAACAATGGGGCGGCAATGCCTCCGGCGTCAATGTCGCGAACATAGACAATCTCGGTAATGTGCATCCGGATACGTTCTGGTGGCATTACGACCTGGGCAATATCCGGCAGCGTCCGTTCTCGGAAATATGGATGGATAGAAACGATCCCTTGATGGATGGCTTGAAGCAATCGCCGCGTCCGCTCGAAGGCCGCTGCGCAACCTGCGATTATCAGGCGATCTGCAACGGCAATACCCGCGTCAGGGCCGCGCAGACGACCGGCAATTTTTGGGCCGAGGACCCGGGCTGTTATTTGACCGACGCGGAAATTGCCCTGCCTGGATAATACGGTGAAAGTCTGATCGTAGGAACGCGTTATCGAATATAGTGATAGCGCGCTTGAAGAAAATCCACCCGATCGTCAGTAACCCAATAGACCAAGCGATGCTCTTCCGTGATACGGCGCGACCATGCACCCGGAGCGAGATGCTTCAATGGTTCGGGCTTGCCAATCCCCGCAAAAGGGTCTCGCATGACCGCTTCAGCCAAATCCAAAATCTTTACGGCCACCCGATGATTGGTCTGCGCCCAAAAGCGAAGGTCTTCTCGGAACTCCGGTTGAAAGACGCTACCCCGGTCTCCGGCTTTAGCCAAGGCCAACCTCTGCCCGCAAATCAGCGACTGATTGGGTCGGGGTGGTTTGTTGTTGCGCGCGCGTTAATGCCGCCAATAAGCGTTCCGCGTTGACCGGCGAACGCAACAGATGCGCGGTTTCCAGCAAGCTTTGGAGTTCATCGGCGGCAATCAGCGCGACATCCGCAGCGCCACGCCGTTGAATGATGACCACTTCCTGGTCATCCGTCACCGCGTCCAGCAGGGTGGCAAGATTAGCGCGGGCTTGCGTATAGGTGGTTTGGATTGTCATGGGCATTTTGGGAGAAATTGTTGTACAGAAATACTGTACGCCACATAACCATACCTGTCAATTTGCTTTCAGCGACAAGCGCGAGACGATCTCCTGCCCTTCCCGCGCCGGATTGATCGCGGTATCGAGAATGAACACCCGCTCCGGCACAATGCCGCCCTGCTGCACGACATACTTCGCGATGACCTGGGCCCGTTTGGCGGCCAGGTCTTTCAGACGCTGCTCTTCCGGCTTGATGATCGTGAACAACTTTTGTCTGGCGACCTCATAAAAATCACCCGCCTTCGAGTCTTTCAACTGCGGCTTGCCGAACAGCGAGCGTTCCGCGAGCAGCGGAAATTTCTCGATGAACATCTGCGCCAGATAGTCCTTGTATTCGTCGTCCGAAAGCTCGACATATTCCGCGCGCACTTTTTTGCCGCCTTTCTTGGAGATCGCGGCCGCCTTCAAGCGTTTTAACTGGTCATAAAGCGCCGCATCCTTCAAAGCCGGCCAATCCTGTTCCTCGAAGGCCGCGCCCTTGATTTCGAGGCTCAATGCCGGACGCTCTTTCAACGCCTTCGCCGAACCGTCGAGCTTGGCCAACTGGGCCTTGTCCAGTTCGGACTTGCCGGGGCTGAAATCGATATGATCCAGATTTTCACCGCCGTCAAACAGCGAAGCGATCGCCGTGAAAGGTGATGTAATCACTTTATTCAACGCATTCAACAGCGCATCGGCGATGATCGCCCTAATGCTGAATTTCGGATCTTCCAGGCTGCCGGTGACCGGCACGTCCAATTTGATTCGGCCATCGCCATCCTTCAGCAAGGCGACCGCCAATTCCAACGGCAACGACACCGCATTCGGGTTTTCGACCTTCTCGCCGAGTTCGAACTGATCGATCAGAATCGTGTTCGATGAGGTCAGAACGCCCTGCTCGACCTTATATTTCAAATCCAGATTCAATTTGCCTTTTTCGACTTTATAACCTGCAAATTGCACCATGTAAGGACTGATCAGCGGCATCGGCAAGCCATGAAAACTCACCGCCACGTCGTATGCTCCTCGATAAGGACTGACTTCGCCGCTGACATCGACCGGCGCCAGATCGTAGGCATTGCCTTTCAACGACACCTTGACCTTCGATTTTTTTTCCGAGGAAATGCCCGAGGCGCCGCCGTTCAACTCCTGGACTTCGGCCGCGAAAGGCAGAATCAGCGACAGATCGGCAAAATCGGATGCCCCATCATGCACCAACACTTGATCGAGCCTGAAGAACGGCGGCGCATGCTCGGCATCCTGTTTCTTGGACGTTGCGTTGGGGGCAGGCTTGTTACTGACGGCTTTACCGGTCGATAGCACTTCATTCACGTTGATCGTTTTGTCCTTTTTGATCACGATCCGTGCATAGGGCTTTTCTATCTGAAGGCGCTTGGCGGTATAACGGTTAGCGGCGAGGTCGGCGTCAATATCGCTCAAGGTCAGCTTTTGCCATTTGATGAAATCCTTGTTCTGAAGTTGATCACGGGTGATCAGTTCATCGACGCCGGCAAGTCCGTGAAACTTGACGTCGGGTTTTTCAGGGTCCTTAAGCGCCGCATCCAGCTTGCCATTCACGAACAAACCGCCCTCGATCACATCCAGGCGGGCAAATTGGTCGACATAGGTTTGAAACTTATCGAGACCGATGTCCTGCACATCGACATTCAGCCGGGCAGACAACGGAGCGATCACGAGATCGCCGTCCAGCTTGATGCGCCCGTCCTGATTGAAGATTGCACTCAACTGCACCGGCAATGCTGCGCCGTTTTTATCGGTAAAATCGCGCAGCGTGAAATCGATCGGCTTGACCTCGACTACGACCGGCTTGCTTTGGCTTCGGTCTTCGAAATGCAAGCCGGAATCAGTCAAGGCGAACGACTTGAGCGCAAGCGTCCAAGGCTCCGAAGTTTTTTCGGCCGGACTCGCCTTGGCGGCTGTTGACGTATTTTCGTTAGCCGGCAACAGCGCCTGATAGTTCAGCGTCCCTTCCTTGGTCAGCCAGGCCTGAACATCGGCATGTTCAGATTTGATCGCCGCGGCGGAAAAAGACCGCTTGAGCAGATTCAAGGCCATCCCCTCCCCAACTATCCTGCCGATTTTGACCAGCGGCTTGTCCTGCAAGCCGTCCGAAAGCTCGCTGCCGCTGATCGTCGCTTGCCCATCCCGAACCGTGACATTGAACTGGCCATCGGCATTGCCGGTGTGACAAACCGCAGTCAACGCCATTTCAGGAATGCTCAGCGCCGCCTTCGCGAGGCCAAAGCCGGTCAACCCAAGATCATACGCCTTGGCTTCGGCTTTTGCGGCCGTTACCTGCCATTTTTGACCGGCCTGGGTGATTTTATAAGCGGACTCCAGCGTGATCGCGGAGGATTTGACCGCCAGACTTTGCGGCTCGGCGGATGCGTAAACAAAATCCTTCAATTCGAAGCGGCTTTTAGGAATCTCAAGTTCCAGGCCCTTGGCTGGGGAATAGTTCAGGCGGTATTCCGCCTCCAGCACTTCACTGCCCTGCAAATCGAAACCGAGCGCATCTTGCAGAGCGATCGCGGTCAGATTCTGCAACTTGAGCCGTTCCAGTTTGATGCGGCCCGCTGAAAACAACGGCTCGATGCCGGCCTTGCCTTGCCAATCCAGGGCGCCGCCCGACTTCAAGGCCAGCGTCAGATGCAGCGGAAAAGGCTGATTTTGCGTCAGCGAAAACTGTTCCACGGTCAAATCGATCGGATCGATTTCCTCCCGGACCGGCTTTTTGAGCTGTGCATCCTCCCAGAGTAATTTGCCGCCGGAAAGCGACAAACGGCCGATCTGCACCGGGAAGGCTTTGCTTTCACTGGCAGGAGGTTCTTGCTTGGCCGGCAAGAGATCGCTGAAATTGAACTGGCCGTTTTTAGCTTTGGCCAGATGCACATATGGCTTGATCAACTGCACGTCATCGAGGGTCAGCGTGGACTCCCTCAGCGACCGCCACAGATCGATGTCCGCCGCAACACGCTCGAAACTGACGAAGGACTGGCCGTTCGCTTCGTGCAGTTCAAAACCCTGAGCCGAGACAAGGAATAAAAACGGGTTCAACTCGACCGCTGCGAGCGAAGACTGCCTGCCGGTCAGTTCCTTCAGCAGGACCGGAGCCCTCGACTTCACAAGATAAGGCAAGCCATAAAAGCCGGCCAGTGCATAAATAAGCAGCACGCATCCTGCGACGCCAAATCCTTGCAAAATCTTGATCAATAGGGTTCGAGCCTTCATACGATTCCTTGAGCCACTCACCCGCTTAGCATAGCGTTTCCCAATAAAAAAGGCGACTGTGAAAAGCCGCCTTTTTATCTCTCCGAAACGCCGTCAGGTTATAAGTTGACGTAGCCGGTTTCCTCGTGCAATACCTGATCCAAACCCTGAACTTCTTCATCGGCAGTCACGCGCAGACCGATGAATTGATCGATCAGCTTCAACAAGGCGAAACTGAATACCCCACTCCATGCCATCGTGACCCCGATCGCCAGCGCCTGCACTCCGACCTGCCCGGCTATCGTGACGCCTTCGGCCAGCCCCAAGCCGCCGAAGCTGCTCGAAGCGAACACGCCGGTCAACAACGACCCGGTGATGCCGCCGACGCCGTGCACCGGAAACACGTCCAGCGAGTCGTCGATCTTCAGCGTGCGCTTGACATACTGGGTCGCAAAGAAACAGACCCCGCCAGCCACGACCCCGATCACCAGCGCGCCGAGCGGCCCGACATAACCCGAAGCCGGCGTGATCGTGCCGAGACCCGCGACCATGCCGGTCACGATGCCCAATACGCTCGGCTTGCCGAAA